>CAZACK010000074.1:0-26118 GCA_964483455.1 uncultured Solibacteraceae bacterium | reverse complement strand
GATGGTGCGGATCACATCGCCTTCCATGATCTGCATGTGATAGATGTCGTACAGCAGCTTCACGCGCGGCGAGTTGACGCGCTTCGCCACCTCGACCGCCCATGGAGTCCGGTCGCACATGTAGTCCTTGTGATCGACCTTGCTGTTCAGCAGCTCGATGCAGATGGTGACGCCGAGATCCTCGGCCATGGCTTTCACCCGGTTCAGGCCGAGCACGCTATTCTCGATGCCTTCCTCGTCGGACATGCCGCGCCGGTTGCCGGAGAAGGTGATCACATTCGGCACGCGGGCGGCAGCCGCGTTCTTGAGGTTCTCCCGGAACTCCTTTTCGAGCCGGTCGTGGTTCTCCTTGCGGTTCAGCGCGTGCTCGATGTTCCCCGCTCCGGGGGTCATCGTCGGCGCCAGGCCGTACTTCTGCACCGTGGGCCAATCTTTGCTCCCGATCAAATCGATGCCCTTCAGCCCGAGACGCACGGCCTGTTTGCACAGCTCGTCGAGGCTGTACTTCTGGAAACACCAGCGCGAGACGGACTGTTTGATGCGGCCCTTCCGGCCGGCCGGCTGGCAGGCGGCCGGTGATGGCATCGACAAGGCGGCCGCCGCCGAGGTGAAGGTTCTTCGAGTCACGGCCCCACCTTCTCCCACGCTCCCGACCGGGCGGACCGGAGCACGGCATCGGTCACGTAGTCCGTCGCCAGGCCGTCGCGGAACGACGGGCCGGGCATCTTGCCGTCGCTCAGGCCCTGGAGGAAGTCCGCGATCTGGTGGACGAAGGAATGCTCGTAGCCGATCTGGAGCCCGGGCACCCACCAGCTCTTCATGTACGGGTGGTCGCCGTCGGTAATGTGGATGGAGCGCCAGCCGCGCACTCTCCCTTCGTCGCGATGGTCGAAGTACTGGAGCCGGTGGAGGTCGTGGAGGTCCCAGAAGATCGAGGCGTGCTCGCCGTTGATTTCCAGTGTATAGAGAGCCTTGTGTCCCCTGGCGTACCGCGTTGCCTCGAAGGTCCCCAGGGAGCCGTTGCCGAAGCGCGCGAGAAAGAGGCTGGCATCGTCGATCCCGACCGGCTCCACCTTGCCCGTGAGGGTGTGCTTCCGCTCCTTGATGAACGTCTCGGTCGTGGCGGTCACACGGTCGATGCCGCCGTTCAGCCACATCGCGGTGTCGATGCAATGCGCGAGCAGGTCACCGGTAACGCCGCTGCCGGCCACCTTGATGTCGAGCCGCCAGAGCGCGTCGCCGCCCTGCGGCAGGTCCTTGGAGATCGTCCAGTCCTGAAGGAACTTCGCGCGGTAGTGGAATATTCGTCCGAGGCGGCCTTCGTCGATCAACTGCTTGGCGAGCGTGACCGCCGGAATCCGCCGGTAGTTGTAGGAGACCATGTTGGGCACGCCCGCCTTCTCGACGGCCTCGACCATGCGCTCGGATTCGCCGACGTTGCGCCCGAGCGGCTTCTCGCACAGGATCATCTTGCCGGCGGCGGCGGCGGCGATGGCGATTTCGGCGTGCGTGTCGTTGGGGCTGGTGATATCGATCAGGTCGATATCCTTGCGCTGGACGAGCGTCCGGAAGTCCGTCTCCGTCGATTCGTAGCCCCAGCGCGCGGCGAAGGCTCGCGCCTTTTCTCCGTCCTGATCGCACGTCGCCCTGAGCACCGGCCGGTATTCCAGATCGAAGAAGTGGTTCACCTTCTGGTAGGCGTTCGAGTGAGTCCGTCCCATGAAACCGCAACCCACGATGCCGACATTCAGCTTCTTGCTCATGTTCTTCTCCTCTTCCTTTGTCTTACTCCCGCCACCCGTGTGCGTTTCGCACCGCGATCATGGCGGCCAGAATCGAGTTCCAGGTTTGCGGCTGCATCATGACGTCGTTCGGGAACATGCAGCCGTCCCAACAGATGTGCCGGCAGGCTTTCGTCAATTGTCCGTTTTCGTCGCGCAGCCAGTGGCCGGCGTCGCGAGCCACGTCGAGCTTCCCGTTGGGATCGGTGGGCAGGCAATGGCGGCCGGTCTTGTCGTGCGAGCCCGAGCCTTTCACGGTGGCGTCGTTTTGCGCGACGTGGAAGTCGATGGTCCAGGGGCGCAGCGCCGCGGTCATTTGCCTGAGCGCCTCCTGAAGCCGCTCCGTCTGCGACCAGTCGAAGTCCGGAGGCAGGAGGCGGTCCTCGGGAGCGTTGTAGCCGAGGGTGAACAGCAGCGTGTGGGCCATGTCGGCCTGGAATCCGAGCGTCTTCGGACGGCCCACCATCTCGAGCAGTTGCACGTTCCGCTTCCAGCTATGCATGCCGCCCCAGCAGATTTCGCCCTCGGCGGCGAGACGCTCGCCGTGGTCCTCTGCGATGCCGCAGGCCTCGCGGAAGGTCTGCGCGATGAGCCTCGTGTTTCCTTCCGGATCTTTGGCCCAGTCGCCGGGACTGGCGGCCGAGTCGATCCGTACCACTCCGTCCGGGCGCACGCCCATCTCGCGCAGTCTCCGGGCGATTCCGCAGGCCTTCCGCATTTGAGCCAGGAAGCGGGCGCGGTCCTCCGCGCTTCCCATTGCGGAGCCGCCGCCGGTCGGCGGCCAGACGGGGGCGACCACCGAGCCGGCCACAAAGCCGCGGGAGGTGATCTTGTCGGCCAGGCGCTTCAAGTCGTCGCCGGTGGAGTCGATGTTGATGTGCGGATCAAAGAGGAACAAGTCCACGCCATCGAACCGCACACCATTGACTTCGGCGGCGGCGGTGAGGTCCAGCATTGTGTCGAGGGTGATCGGCGGTTCGGAATCGGGTCCTTTGCCGACCAGGCCGGGCCACATGGCGTTGTGGAGCTTGGGATAGTTGTTGGAATCGTTCGGCATTTCGGGTCCTCAGGTTCTGGTTTCAGCGGGGTGACCGCCAACCCTGACAATGTTACATCGAAGCGGAAGGGTGTGGTTGCGCCGGGCCGATTCCCGCGTTGCTGCGGAGAGGGAGACCCAAGCCGGCTACAGAGCGCCAAGCCAACGGACGGGAGAGTGCGCGGCGAGCCGATTGGCCGGCCCTTCGCCGGCTGTCACGGGCGGCGAGTTCGAAGCAACGGCGAGCGCGACGCAGACTCCGTCATGGACCGTCAGGCCGAAGGCCGCCGCAATCGGGAAGGCATCGCCGGCAGCGCCCGGGCGGGTGCGGCTGGCATGTTCCTCCGTGCAAGCGCCGCGAGCGACAATCGGGCCGATTCCGGAAAGATCCTGCCGGGGCCGGCCGCCTTCCACAGCGTGGCGTAGCCGCAAGCTTTCAGCGATCGGCTTTGCGTGTTTCCACGCCTTTGGTGTCCCGCTGCTTGACTCAGAGATCTTGCAGATTCGCTTATCGGTTTTCGAAGCTCAATTGCATCGTCCCGAATTGTGCGCATTTGTTATCAAAAATCTTGTGCGAGACCTATTGTTGCTATACTCTTAGGTCGTTGAACTAAAGACTCTCCCCCCAATATCTCGTCTGAAGCATCTGCTACACCAGTTGATGGCTGTTGGTCTGCCCAAGTCTTCTGGGCGGATTCGGCCGCGCGTCCCGCTGACGGATGAGGAACTGGCTCAGATTGTCGGCGTTACTTCTCGACATGTCAGACGGCTGAAGTGCCGAATTGGGGATTTCTCTTCACTTCAGGGACCCGCTTTCCGCCCCCCCGCGTTGAATGCTGGAGCAGCCTGTCCGGCCGATTAGTGCTCCTCGCAGAATAGACATTTCATAGTTCGACGGTGGGCCTCGGTATAAGTGATGGATCACCCTCCAGATTGCTGAGTGTCGGCTTGGCATACTGCGCCGGCGGCACGCTGTTCGCCGACTCGCCAGGCGGAAGCTGCCTGAGCCCCGCTGCCGCGTGGTGAGTTATCGCGAGCGTGGCTGCGAGCACATCCCTTGTCCGGCTTCTCGGTGAAGGACGTGGGGCGAGAAACGAAGCGGGCGCTCGAAGGCGTCGCGGGCACAAGCACACAGATTTGGCCGGGGATCGACATCGACATCCCGACCGCAGTCTACACAGCAAGAGCACCCCGCCGGGCACCAAGGCCGCGGTCAGGGCCGAGTTGGCTACGCGCCGCTTGGTTCTACAAGACCAAGGGCAACCCCGGCAGGCGTGTCACCTGAACGCCGGCACACCAATTCACCCGCGCGTCAAGGCGTCACTGCCGGCGATCTTCCCCCTGCATCTTCCTCGGTGGTGAGAAACGAACCGGATGCATGGAGCCGCCTCGCGCAATCTCCGCGCTCGTTCGACGAACTTCCGGAGCCGGGCCAGTTCGCTCGCGCTTGGGACCTTCTACTCGAACAGTTGGGGCAACTTTGCCGCGATCGACTTACATCGAGCCCGCTACATGACTCACCCTGGAGTCATTCTATCGCTACCCCGCGGCGATCCTCTGCTCCAGCAGCGTTGACGCCAATGGCACGCCGCGATCATCCCACCCCATCAGCGCGTAGTAAGTCCGGATCGCCTCCGCGAACGCCGCCCGGTCCAGCACGTCGCCCTTTCGCGGGCCTTCGGCGATCGGCTCGTCGAAGAACCGGTCCGGCAGCGTGTCGTCAGCGGCGGTCAGCCCTTCGCGCAGGTTGTAGACGCGCATGAGTTGATTGCGGCGCTCGCCCCAGCGCATGATCTCGAAATCGCTGGTCTCCCAGCCAGTGGCGGCGGCGATCATCGAGGCCATTTCGGGCAGCGACAGGATGCGCACCGGCGCGACGGCGAAGATGCAGAAATCGAGCGTGTCCGCCGCCGACCACAGCGTGTTGAGCAGCTTGAACCGCCGGACCTTCTCCGCGCTCAAGTCGTTCATCGGGATGCGTTCGTCGATGCCGAGCGCGCGCGTGAGGTGCAACGAATGCTCCCAGCCGCACTTCGTGTCGAAGTCCCAGTCGTGCTCGCAGATGTCGTAGCGCGGGCCGATCGGCGCGGTGGCGTAGCCGAGGGCCAGGCCCGTTTGGCTGCGCGGCTCGAAGCACACCATCTCGAGCCCTTTCACTTGCATCGCCAGCGGCCCGGCCTCCTTGCCGATCCGGCGGGCGGCGCGCAGCGAACCTTCGGCGAGCCAAGCGGCCAGGCCGCCGCGGCAGCTTCGCTCGGTGATCTGGTACATCAGCCGCTCCGCTCCGGCGGCGTCCCCGAAGCGTGGGACGTCGCCGCGGATCAGCCCTCGCTCGGCGGCCTCCATCGCGAACGAAATGGCGAACCCGAGCGACACCGGGTCGAGCCCAAGCTGGTTGCAGAGGTTGTTGGCGCGGAGCACCCAGTCGAGATCCGTGATTCCGAGATTGAGCCCCAGCGTTCCGGGTGCTTCCTGGTGGATTCCGCTCGCGCGTGCGTCAAGCCCGGCGGCGTTGAGTGAATGCGCGTACTTGATGCAGTCGTTCGGGCAGCCGGGGCAGAGCGAGGCGTCGCGCACGCGCTTCAGAAATTCGGGCGCGGCGAAGTTCTCCGTTCCCGCGATGGCGGGTCGGGAATAGTTGTTGACGCAGAGCGCCGCATCGAGACCGTGCAGGTGCACCCAGCAGGCGAAGCCCGGCGGGTCTTTTTGCCAGCGGCTGAGGTCGTTGGCCGGGATGCGCCGCGCGAAGGAATCGGTAATGTCTTCCAGGCGCGATTCGCTCGCGACCGGAGGACGCTCGCCGCCGCGCAGCACAACCGCCTTGAGATTCTTCGAGCCCATGACCGCGCCCACACCCATGCGCGGAGCCTGGACCGTGCGGTCGGTGACGATGGAGGCGAACCGCACCAGGCTGTCGCCGGCCGGCCCGATGGCGGCGACGTGGATGCCCGCGCTCAGCCGGCGCTCCAGTTCGTCGCAGGTCTCGCCGGTGGTTCTGCCCCGCATGGCGCCAGCGTCGAGGAAGGAAACTTCCCTGCCCTCGACGAGCACAGCCACCGGCTCCGTGGACCGTCCGCTGAAGATGATGGCGTCCGCGCCGCTTTCCTTAAGCGCGATGCCCCACGGCCCTTCGCATCGCGTCTCGCCGATGCCGTTCGTCAGCGGGCTCTTGGCGCAGACCGTGAATCGAGCCAGCCCGGCGTACGGCAGTCCGGCGACGACGGAGGAGGAGAAGATGAGCAGGTTCTCCAGTCCCAGAGGGTCGATGCCCGGCGGCGTGCGCTCGAGGAGAAGCTGTGTGCCGAGCAGCCCGCCTCCAGCGTAGCGCCGGAAGAACGCCTCGGACCTTTGTTCCCAGTGGACGGTGCGCGCGGTGAGGTCGATCCACAGAATGCGTCCGTTGAATCCGCAGAATTGTGGACTGTCCGGCATCTGGCCGGAGGCAAGTATCGCACAGAGTGGGCAGGCGAAAACGCCTGCCCCACCTTCAGGCGACCCCCACTCCCACCGTGCGGCGCGCCGCCGCGCAGATCCGCTGGACGTCCGGCCGGTAGAAGTTCTCCATCGGCGGCGAAAATGGGGAGGGAATGTCGGGCGACGCGACCCGCTCGACGGGCGCGGTGAGGTAGTCCATCAGCCGCTCGCCGATGCCGGCGGCGATTTCCGAAGTCACGCCGCCCGTCTTGGGGCCTTCGGCGACTACCACCGCCCGCGTCGTCTTGCGGATGGACGCTTCCACAAGATCCCAGTCGAATGGCACTAGGCTGCGCGGGTCGATCACCTCGGCGGAGATGCCTTCCTCGGCCAGCAAATCCGCGGCGGCCAGCGCGCGGTGCATCATCAGCAGCGTCCCGATGATGGTCACGTCCGAGCCTTCGCGCCGCACCACGCCGCTGCCGATCGGGACCGTGTAATCCTCGGGCGGGATCTCGCTCGAAGCGTCCACCGTGCCCGACTCGGCGCGGGCGCCCTTGGCGCCGTACAGCAGCTTGTGTTCGAACACGAGTACCGGGTTGTCGTCGCGAATGGCGGCCTTGAGCAGGCCCTTGGCGTCGTAAGCGGTGGCCGGGCAGACAATCTTCCACCCGGGCACGTTGAGGAACAGCGCTTCGGGATTCTGCCCGTGCTGAGCGCCCCGGCCGGTGGAGCCCACCGGCGCCCGAAGCACCAGCGGCACCTTGATCTTGCCGCCGGACATGTACCGCATCTTCGGAATCTGGTTGACGATCTGGTCCATCGCGCAGAACAGGAAGTCCCCGTACTGCACGTCGGCGACGGGCCGCATGTCCATCATCGCCGCTCCCAGCGCCACGCCGCAGATGCCCAGCTCGGAGATCGGCGTGTCGATCACGCGTGGGCGAAAATCCTTCTCCAGCCCCAGCGTTACGGTGAACGCGCCGCCCCAGCCGCCGCGCACGCCGATGTCTTCTCCGATACAGAACACCCGCTTGTCTCGAGCCATCTCTTCGCGCAAGGCGTCTCGCAAAGCCTCGGCGATCGTCAGTCGTGCCATGCCGTGTCTCTCCTGAGGAACACAGGTGTTCCTCTCTTCTCCTGGCGCCGCCCGACGCTGCCCCGCCTCAAAGGACGGAGCGGAGGCGGCTAGAGCCGCCTTACGCGAAGACGTCCTCGAGTGCGTTCTCGGCCGGCGGGTCCGGCGCCTCCATCGCGGAGAGTACCGCTCGCTCGATCTCCTCGTCGATCTCCGCGCGGATCGCGTCCAGGTCTCCTTGCGAGGCGACGCCCTGCGCGACGAGCCGCGCGGCGAAGCGCCGGATGGGTTCCTTCTCGGTCGCCTCTTTGCGCTCTTCCTCGGGCTGGTAGTTGCAGGGATCGCGGCGCGAATGGCCGGTGATGCGGTACGTCAGCGCCTCGATCAGCGTTGGCCCGCCTCCGGCCCTGGCTCTTTCTCCGGCCTGCCGCGCCGTTTCGTAGACGGCGATGACGTCGTTGCCGTCGATGGTCACCCCGGGAATGCCGTAGCCCGCTGCCCTGTCGGAAAGCCGCTCGACGCGAGTCATGTCCGCAATCCGCGTGGAGGCCGAATAGAGGTTGTTCTCGATAACGAACAGGACAGGCAGCGACCAGATGGAGGCCATGTTGACGCCCTCGTGGAACGCCCCCTCGTTCACCGCTCCGTCTCCCATGAAGCAGGCGGCGATCCGCGGCTCCCCGCGCATCCGGAACGCCAGCCCGATGCCGGCGGCGACGGGAACGCCTCCGGCGACAATCGCAATCGCCGGAACCATGCCCTTGTCCAGATCCCCGACATGCATCGAGCCCCCCTTGCCTCCGCAGCAGCCCGTGGCCTTGCCGAACAATTCGTGCATCAGGGACTCAGGCGTCAGGCCGCGGGCCAGCGCGTGGCCGTGCGGGCGGTGCGTGCTGGTGATGATGTCGTTCGGCTCCAGCGCGCTGCACACGCCTACCGCGATCGCCTCCTGGCCCTGGTACTGGTGTATGGTGCCGGGCATGACGCCTTCCAGAAACAGGTACTTCACCCGCTCCTCGAATTGCCGGATCAGCAGCATCCGCCGATACAGCGACAGCAAAAACTCGGACGTATAACTCACGCGAGTTCCCCCGATTCGATGATCTGTTTCAGCCTGGCCAGGAATTCAGCCGCGGTCCGCCCGTTGATCAGCCGGTGGTCGGCGGCCAGGCTGACCGTGACCACCGGCCGGACCTCGATCCGGTCCTCCACGACAACAGGTCGGCGCCCGACGGCCCCGAGCGACAGGATCGTGCTTTGCCCGGGAAAGATGATGGCGTCGAACGAATCCACCGGGTACATGCCGAGGTTGCTCAAGGCCATGCAGGCGCCGGCTGTGTCTTCGATTCTCAAGTCCCCGTTCCTGGCGCGGGTGGCGAGCGCGCCGAGTTCGCTCTCGATGTGTTGGAGATTCTTACCGCCGGCATCCCGCACCACCGGCAGGTAAAGCTGGTTGTCGAAGCCGACGGCGACAGCGATATCGATCTTCTCGGGGCGAATCACCCGTTCGCCCTCGAGTCGGGCGGTCACCACTGTCACGGCCTGCGCCGCCAGCGCCATGGCTCGCAGGAAGATCGCATCGTAGGAAACCCGCGGCGCGCCTCCCGCTCGCAGCTTCAACGCGGCGGTCATGTCAATGGACATGGATACGCGGAGATGCGGGATCTCCTGCGCGCTCTTGACCACGGCGCGAGCTACCGCGGCCTGGGCCCGCGGGAGTTGCTCACCGGCCGGCGCGGCCGCCGACTTGCTCGCGCGGATGACGTCTTCGCGCGTGATGGTCCCTGACTCGCCCGTGCCGCGGACCGATGACAGATCGACGCCGAGCTTTCGCGCCAGGTTGGACACGAGCGGCGAAACCCGCGGCGCCGCAGCCGGGGCTTTCGCCGGAGGAGCCGTCGCCGCCGAGGCTGCCACTCCGGCCGCGGCCGGCGTTTCCTCCGGCGCAGTCTCGCCGGCCCGGCCGACATAGGCGATGACGGTACCCGCCTTCACGCTTTCGCCCGCCGGGACAGACTGTTTGAGCAGCACGCCGTCGGCGACCGACTCGAGTTCGCTGGCGGCTTTGTCCGTCTCAATCTCCGCCAGGATCCTGCCGCGGGTGACGCTCTCGCCTTCCTCGACGAGCCACTTGACCAGCCGGACTTCGTCCACGGCCGTGCCAAAGTCCGGCATCCTGATCGCGGTAGCCATAGCGGGGACCGCTCAGGCGGGCAGGACCGCCGGCTCGACCTGACCCATCAGGGCCCGCCGGACAAGGTCCACGGCGTCGCAGGCATCGGCGCGCCGGATCACATCGGCGCACGTGTCCATCCCGATGCGATCCACCGCCTGGAACAGGCTATCCATCCACCGGCGGCACTGAGTGGCCGCGCGAACGCCATCCTCGCGGTAGGGGAAGATGTCCAGCGTAAGCCAGCCCTTGTATCCGACACGCTTCAGCCAGTACACGAACTCCAGATATTCCACCAAGTGGACCGCGCCGACCATCATGTCGTCGTCCCAGGCCCGGTAGTTGTCGTTCAAGTGGAGGTACGCCAGCTTGCCGTAGGAGCTGAGCAGCGCTGTCGCCTCGGCGATGTTCTCGCCGGCGGCCAGGGAATGTCCCAGGTCGAGCAGGACGCCGACGCGGTCGAGGCCCTGGAGCAGCAGGAGCACCTTCGCCGCGCTGCTCACGAAACAGTGTGTGCGCGGCTCCTTCAGCTTGTATTCCACGAGCACCTGGACTTTCGGATTGTGCTCGGCGCACGCCGCCAGGCCGTCGCGCATCCAACTCCATGCGGCAAGATAATCGGCCTGGAACGAATAGTCGTAGCCGTCCTGCCCGGGCCAGACGTCGACGTACGGGCAATCGAGCTCCGCCGCCCAATCCATTACCTTCCTCACCTCATCGACGGCCGACTGCCGCGTGGCGGCGTCGGGCGCCGCGAGGCTCCCTCGGCCCCATTTCGCCTGGGTCCACAGGTCGGGCACGAGCATCGGGATCTTCAAGCCGCGGTCTTGAAACATTTGGGCGACCTCCCGGATGTTGTCGTCGTTGACGTGCCAGTTGCCCACCAACTCCAAGCCGTCGAGACCTTCGACTTGCAGCGAGAGGTCGAGCATCTCGCGCATGTCCTTGCCGCCACCTCCGTAGCCGCCGAGGCAGTACCGGTCGGCGCAGTTGCCGAACGTGGGAAGGCACGCGCCGAAGAAGTGAGTCGCGATCATAAAGCCTCCATGATTCACCTTCGCAGGGCGGATGCTGAACAACCCTTGAGGAAGGACTGGTGAGGCGGTCGAGCCCTCCTCACCACGGACCTCCATCCTACATCACACCGGGCGCAGCCGGGTGTGGCGCAGGCGCGGAGCAACGGCCTGCCTTAAGCGCCGGGCTTTGACTCCAGAAACTCCCGCAGGCGCTGGGCGGCGGCAGGCCCGATCGAGGCGGCCAGTTGTTCCCGGCTGGCTTCCCGCACCTTCTCCAGGCTCCCGAAATCCTGCAACAGCTTCCGTACCCTCTTCGGGCCGATGCCGGGCGCCTCGTCCAGCCCGGAGGCGAGGCGCTTCGCGTCACGGCGGCTGCGGTGGAACGCGACGGCGAAGCGGTGCGCTTCATCCCGGACGGTTTGGACCAGGTGCAGTACAGGCGAGAACCGCTCCAGAACGACCGGCTCCTCTTCCTGCCCCAAGACGTAGATCCACTCCTCCCGTTTCGCGATTGCCGCCATCGGCTGGTTGATGATGCCGAGCGATTCGAGCGATTCGGCGGCCGCGTGCAGTTGCCCGACGCCGCCGTCAATCAACACGACGTCCGGTAGCCGGCGCTCTTCGGCCTGGAGCCGCGAGTACCGCCGTGTGACGACCTCCCGCATCGAGGCGAAGTCGTCGTTGCCCGCGACTCCCCGGATGATGAATTTCCGGTAGCCGGACTTCATCATCCGGCCGTCCTCCCACACCACCATGCTCGCCACCGTGTCCGTGCCCTGAATGTGCGAGATGTCGAAACACTCGATGCGGCGGGGCAACTCGGGCGTCCCCAGAATGTCCCGCAGGGCCTCCTGGATCGCCTTCGTGGCAGGCCTCCGCACGCGAAACCTCTGCTCGAAGCAATGCCTGGCGTTCGTCTCGGCGAGACTCAGCATCGCTTTCTTCTGCCCTCGCCGCGGCGTGTGGATCTCCGTCTTGCGGCCCCTCTTCTCCGTCAGAAGATCCTCCAGCGCCTCGCGGTCCTCAAACTCCGCCGGAACGTGAATCAGCGCCGGGATGTGTTCCTGGTTCAGGTAGAACTGCTTGAGAAGGGCCGAGAAGAACTCGGGCGGGTCGAAGTCCGCCTGATCTTCCCAGAAGTATTCGCGGCGGTCGACCACGCGCCCGTTGCGGAGGTGGAAGACGTTCACCGCCACCAGTGGCGGCTCGGCATGATAGCCGAAGATGTCCGCATCGTCGCCGCCGGCGGCGGCCATCTTTTGCTTCTGCTCCAGTTCCTCGACAGTTCCCAGCAGGTCGCGCAGGCTCGCGGCCTCCTCATAGCGCATCTCCTCGGCCGCCCGCTGCATCCGTGCGCGCAGCAGCGCGGCGAGGTCCTTGTGCCTGCCCTCCAGGAACAGCCTGACGTTGTGAACGGCGCCCGAGTAGGTTTCCTCGGTGGTCAGTCCTTTCACGCACGGTCCGAGACACCGGTGGATGTGGTATTGCAGGCAAGGCTGCGGGTGATGCCGGGTGAGGTCCACCTTGCAGGAGGGCACTTGGAAATACCGGTGGATGAAGTGGGCCAGCCGGTGCGCCAGGTTGCCAGGAAAGTACGGTCCGAAGTAGCTCGATCCGTCCTTGCGAAGGCGGCGCGTGACGTAGACCCTCGGGTACTTCTCGCCGGTGAGCCGGATATAAGGATAGGTCTTGTCGTCGCGCAGCAGCACGTTGAAGCGGGGCTTCCACTGCTTGATAAGGTTGTTCTCCAGCGCCAACGCTTCCTTCTCGTTGTCCACCAGAATGTAGTCAATATCCCGCGCCTCGGTGACGAGCGTCCCCGTCTTGGCATCGGCCAGCTTGTCGTCGGAGAAGTAGCTACGCACGCGCGACCGCAGGCTCTTCGCTTTGCCCACATATAGCACCTCGCCGTGCGCGCTCTTGTAAAGATAGACCCCGGGCGAGGCGGGCAGTTGCGCGGCTTTCTCGCGGAGATCCATGCGGGAGATATACTTCTATTGTGCCACTGCGCATTTTGGCGCTTGCCTTGAGCGTGGTCCTGGGCGCGGTTCCGGCCGCCCAGGAGCAGCAACCTCAGGAGCCTCCGGAAGAAGACGAGTCGCTGATCAAGAAGGAGTACTCGTTCAATCCGCTGCAAGCCGACAAAGAGGTTCAGATTGGCAACTTCTACTTCAAGAAGGGCAGCTATCGCGCGGCGGCCGCCAGGTACCTGGAAGCGACCAAGTGGAATGAGGGCCTCGCCGAAGCCTGGCGAAGGCTGGGCGACGCGCGAGAGAAGCTGAAAGACGACAAAGGCGCACGCGAGGCCTACCGGAAGTACCTCGAACTGGAGCCGGACGGCAAGCCGGCAGCGAAGGTCCGCAAGAAGCTGGCGGAAAAGACGTAGCGCGGGGCGACGCGCCGCGCAAATCAAAAATCAAAAATTAAAAGGCAAAAATCAAAAATGCCTCCTACCGCCGGGAGGGTGTAAAGGCCCGGGCATGCACGGTCCTTGCGCAGGCTCAAGGCCTGTCCAGGCGTAGCCCTTTGGGCCGCATCCGACTCGCTGCCGAGTGCGATTTTTGATTTTTGCCTTTTGATTTTTGATTTCGCCTTTTGCCCGTCCCCCCTCAAACCTCCGCCGGCACCACGAACGGCTCCCGGTATTCCCTGCTCACCAGCCGGTTGGCTTCGATGTCGTCCGGGAAAGTCTCCGTTTCCGGATCGAAGCGGAGCTTGCGCCCGGTGCGATAGCCGATGTTGGCCATGTGGCACAGCGCGGCGGACAGGTGCCCTTCCAGGATGTCCGCGTGGAGGTCCGACGGGTTGCGGCTTCGAACGGCTTTCAGAAAGTTGGCAACGTGCGGGGCTGTGTCCCACTCGTCCGGCTCGGCATGCTCCATGCGCCGTGCCAGCTCGCGTTTCTCGCCGAGATAGACCTGGAAGCCGGTCTGGTCGATGACCATGTGGCCTTCCGAGCCGAAGAAGATGTTGCCGATGAAATTGGAGCCGTCGTAGTTGATGCCGCTCTCGCCGCCGGTCAGCAGTCCGCGCACTTCGAACACCAGCCGGCAAGCGTCGTATTCGAAGACTGCAAGCTGCGTGTTCGGCGTCTCCTGGTCGTCGTCGTAGAGGAACTTGCCGCCGCTTGAGTACACCGCTGTCGGCAGTGAGGTCTTGCCCAGGCCCCACCGCGCGATGTCCATTTCATGCACGCCCTGGTTGCCGATGTCGCCGTTGCCCGTGTCCCAGAACCAATGCCAGTTGTAATGGAAGCGGTTGGGATTGAAGGGACGCATCGGCGCGGGACCAAGCCAAGTGCTGTAATCCACACCCGGAGGCACGGGCCCGTCGGGCTTCCTCCCGATCGACTTGCGCCGTTTGAAGCACAGCCCGCGAGCCATGTAGACCTTGCCGATCGCGCCCTCCCGCAACAGTTCGATCGCGCGGCGCTTGTGCTGGATGCTCCGGCTCTGCATGCCCACTTGCACGATGCGCTTGTACTTGCGGGCCGCCTCCACCATCCGCCGGCCTTCCCAGATGTTGTGGCTGGCCGGCTTCTCGACGTACACGTCCTTGCCCGCCTGGCAGGCCCAGATGGTTTGCAGCGCGTGCCAGTGATTGCAGGTGGCCAGCGACACCGCGTCGATTTCCTTGTCGTCGAGCATCTGCCGCAGGTCGCGATAGGTCTTCGGCTTGACGCCCTGCTGCTTCTCCACCAGCGCCACCGCCCGCTCCAGTTGCGCGTCGTCGACGTCGCAGACGGCGGCCACGCGCGAGTCCGGCTGCTTGATGAACTGGTTGATGTGGTCTCGCCCGCGGCCGCGCAGGCCGGTGATCCCTATTTGGATCCGGTCATTGGCGCCGAGGGCCGGCAGCGCGAGGCTGGCGCCCAGCAGAAACGACCGGCGGTGTACTGGTGGCATGGTCTTCACTCCTTGGGGGTTGCGGACCGCGCGGGCGCCCCGCCGGGGGTGGCTCCTCCTCCGGCGGCGGAGCGGGTTTCCTTACTCTCGCGTCCAGCCGCGCCGCAATCATCTCATCTTTCAGTTTCTTGAATTTCGGGGTGCCCACCGCAGCGCCGGCGGCGGCGATCTGTTTCTCCGTAATCTCCTGCGCGGCGGGCAGGTACTTCTGAAGGTAGTTGCGGATGCGGTCCTGCACCAGCCGGTGCTGGGAACGGAGATACAGAAACAGAACGTCCTCTCCCGGCGACATCGCGCATGCTTGGTAGACCAGCGAGGCTTTTGTGAGCTTCGCTGACTTCAGACTCCTCTCGAGCTGTCTGGATCTTGACTCGAGGTTCCGCCACAGGTTTACTTCGCGGCGAGCCATGGCCGTGGCTTTGATGAGGTCGGCCTTCTCTCCCGGCGAGAGCTTCTCGGTGAGCAGGAACAGAAAAAGGGCCAGGTTGTTTGCCCGAAAATCGGTCCCGAACGGCACAAGCTGCTTCGCCTTCTGTAGCTTGGCAAGGCCGGCGAGGTTGAGCTTGACGCCGGTCAGCGCCGACGAGAACAGCGGCAGCAACTTCTCTCCCTCAAGCGCCTGGAGGATGGCGCCCGGATCCGCCTCCTCGGCGATCTGCTGTAGCTCCTCGAACAGGCGCCGCGGCGGGATGTGTTTCTCCAGCGCCTCTATTCGCGCGTTTTCGTACTGCTGCTGGGTCTTCTCGTCGACGGTGCATCCCATACGCACTTTGAAGCGAATCATGCGCAGCATGCGCCCGGGGTCGTCATGGAAGACGTAGTTATGGACGGCGCGGACCTCTTTGCGCTCGAGATCGGCCAGCCCGTTGTTCGGATCCAGCAGTAGCCCCAGTGACGCCCGGTTCAGCGATAGCGCCAGCGCGTTGAACGTGAAGTCCCGGCAGCGCAAGTCCTCCTGGACGGTCGCGGGCGTCACCTGCGGCTTGCCGCCGATCTTCGGGTAACGCTCCACCCGCGCCATCGAGACGCTGGCGTGGACCTCTCCCGGCAACAGCAGTTCGGCGAGCTTACGGTGCTCATCGACAAGCAAGGTCGAGGCGCCGGTCCGTCCCGCCACCGCCTTGGCCAGTTTCAGCGCGCCCCCCTCGACGGTGAAGTCGAGGTCCCGGATGGGGCGGCCGGCAAACATGTCGCGCACCGCGCCGCCGGTGAGAAAGAGGTTGACGTTGGCATCCGCCGCGGCTGTCTGCACCTCCGCCACGGCACGGTTCTGGTCCGTGCTCAGGTGGCTTTCCAGCATGAACATGTGGTCGCTCATCGCTATCGCTCTTGGAATCGAAGCGATTCCGGCCCGCGCTTGCGCGGGCGATCAGGCCCGGGGGTGGTGTTCGTCCACTGTCTTGCGCAGTCTAGTCCGAAGGACATGAGTATAAATCTGGGTGGTGGAGATGTCGGCATGGCCCAGCAGCGTCTGGACGCTCCGCAGATCCGCCCCTCCTTCCAGCAGGTGAGTGGCGAAGCTGTGCCGAAGCACGTGCGGCGTCAGCCGGCGGAAAATGCCTGCCTTCTTGCCGTTTGCAATCAGCAGCCTCCAAAACGCCTGTCGAGTCATCCGATCCCCACGCGCGGTTACGAACAGGTAGCGGCACCCGCGTCCGCGCAGAAGATGAGGACGCGAGGATTCCAGGTAGGACGCGATCGCCGCCAGGGCGTACCTGCCGACCGGAACCACTCTTTGCCGCCCCCCCTTGCCCATCACCCGTAGCACGCCCAACTCCAGGTTCAGGTCCGAAAGCTCGACTTGGCAGAGCTCCGACACGCGAAGCCCGGTTGCGTACAGCAGTTCGAACATGGCCTTGTCCCGCCGCCCCGTCGGCCGATTGGTGTCCGGAGCCCCGAGTATTCGAGTAACCTCCTCGAAATTAAGGTATTTAGGCAACGTAGCCGGCCGGCGGGGAGACGTCAGGATCGCGGCCGGATCCCAGCCAACACAGCCCTCCCGGAGAAGAAAGCCGTAGAAGGTGCGGAGTGTTGTTAAGTGTCTTGTGATTGAACGAGATGCAAGCCCGGATCGATACAGGGAATCGAGGTAACGCCCCACGTGGTCCAGGCCGGGAAGACCACCGCCGGCCTCCACGTCCAGAAATGAGGCGAACTTCCTTAGGTCGCGCTCATAGGCATCCAAAGAGTTGGCGGTCAGTCCTTTCTCAATCCGGCAGTAATCGAGGAACGCCCTGACATGGTCCTGCATCGAAGGGGCCGGCTCCGATTCGCGGTTGGGATCGGCGGTCGAAAGTCGCCTTGAGGAACATCCGGGTTCCTCGGCATCATCGTTCATTCGTGCCAATGATACAATACTCGCAAAAATGTTTGGAAGGGCAACGGGAGAAAGAGAGCGATTTGGCCGGCTCCACCAGTAAGAAAGTTGTCGTCCGGCGATTCGACCGCGAACCGGTGACAGGCTTCGTCAACCCGCGAACCTACCAGCTTCCAGCCGGGATCGAGGTGCTAACCCAATCCGGCAACCTCCAGGTGCTCGCCTATGAAGAGGTAAAAGCCGTTTGTTTTGTTGCGGATTTCGAAGCGGCTTCGTCCCCGCCCGAACATCGGATCTTTCATGCCAGGCCCAAGCTGGAGGGCCTTTGGGTCCGGATGAAGTTCCGGGACGGCGAGCTGATGGACGGTCTGCTGGCCAACAACCTCCTGCAACTGGAGCCCCACGGATTCACCCTGGTGCCACCCAATCCCTCCTCCAACAACCAGCGGTACTTCGTTCCCAGGGCCGCGCTCCAGGAATTCCACGTGCTGGGTGTGGTTGGCAGCCCGCTGAAGCCCAGGAAGCCAAAGCCGCCCGCCAAGGAGCAGATGGAGATGTTTGAGCGGCAATAGTCGCTTTGTTCGCATACCGGCGGGCATAGGCGGGGCTGTCCGGATCGGGCGGGAGGCCGATCCTACCGGGCGACTCGTGAAAGCGTATACCGCGAGTTGGAGAATACCGGGCGGAGGCCTTCGGCGTGGCTGCCGGGGCGTGCAACCACGTAGTCAATGCCCAGCGCAGCGTACTCTTCCGGGGTTGGCGGCCGTTTCCTCCCCGCCATGGTCGCCTGCCAGCGTCGCCACCATTCCTCGCCGAAGCGCGGGAGGAAATTCACCTGTCCCCCGCTTTTCCAGTCCACATAGACCGCGCGCAGCGCCACGGCGCGAAAGTAGCCCGGCTCGAAGCTGCGACCGGCGTCGGGGAAAAGGAAGACGGCATCCTTCGGTGTCGAGGACCGGGCCCAACGCGCCAGCTCACGCAGCCCCGGTGACTCAAGCCGGGGATAATTGCTGATCTTGCCAAAGCCCGGCAGCAGCAACAGCGGCAGTGCGATGGCGGCCGCCCAGGAGCCGGTCGCCCATCGCGCGGCTCGCGCCTCCGCCCAAGCGGCGAGCGCCGCGGCGGCCGCCACGATCAGAACCACAGCGGCGCGGCGGCGAATCAGTGGGTCGGCGAGGTTGGGAAAGAGCACATCCTGCGCATACGAGCTGGCTGGGATCGAGAAGCCGATCACCAACCACAAGCAGCCTTCCACAAGTCGCTTCTGCTGGACAGCCCGAACGCCAGCCACCACGGCAAGAACCGCCGCCAGAACAGTGATGAACAGGACGGCCCGTGCCGGTTGCCACTGCGGGACCATGATCCACTTCAGCTTCTCCAGCAGGAGGAAGGAAAGCGGAACGCTGGCCACCCCGAGGAGCGGCAGGCCCACCAGCATGAATTTCAGATCCTCGGAGGCGTGCTTCCTTACCCGCAGGTAAGCGATCGCCGTGATGACCCAGAGAAGGGCATAGTGCCAGTAGCACTTCGGGAGCCACAGCGAGACCCAGTTGTAGGGAGCCCGCCAGCGCTGGAGTTTCTCGATCATCGGGTCAATCCGGCCGAGGAACTGCGGCGCCTCGGCGACGCCCGGCTGAAGGCGCGAGAAAAAGAACAGCACCAGCACCGCGCCCAGCAGCGGGAGCAGACCCTCGATCCGCAGGCTCATGATGGACGGGCGGGTGGGGCGGAGGGTCAGGCAGAAGTAGACAATCCAGAATGTGTAGACGGTCGGCGGGTGGTAGAGGAAAGCCGCGGAGGCCGCAATGCCGGCGGCGATGTCGCGCCCGTGGGCGACGAAACCGAGGGCAAGCAGCAGCAGCGGGACCGCGAATCCGCGCGGCACCGGCTCGTACTCCACCGTCAGCACGGTTGGGCCGAGCACCGTCGCGCCCAGGGCGTACACGGACGCGACCAGCAGCGCCATCTTCGTCGAGAGCCGAAACGACGTGCCGACCAGATAGACACCGAGGATGCCCAACGCCCGGAACAGCAACTGCTGGAGCGTCAGCACCACCCGAAAATCCAGCCCGGTCAGTTTCCGCAGCCATAGCGCCGTCTCGTCGTAGATGGTGAAGGATACGTGCGGACGCCGGGCGAGGATTTCCTTGGAGAACACCGACGGATCCCAGTAGCGCTCGAGAATCGGAAGGTAGATCTGGGTGTCCGCCTGAAGGTAGGTATGTCCGGGAAACAGGAAATAGCCGGCCAGGGTGAGGGCGAGAATCGTGGCGGCGACGAACAGGTTCGACCTTGTCATCGCGCCGGCGTTTTCTCCAGTTGCTGCTTGGTCCAGACCCGCTTGGGGTTCAATTCGAGCGCTCGTTCGATCGCCTTCCTGGCCTCCGTGTTGCGCTTCGCCTTGCGCAACGCGAGGCCAAGCCAGAGATATCCTTCAGCGGACTTCGGGTTCAGCTCGATCGTCTTGCGGAAATCGCGGACGGCGGGCTCGACGCCGCCCCCGAACGCTTCCGGCAGGTAGAAACTGCCGATCCCGCGGCTCAGGTACGCCAGCGCCGATTTCGGGTCCAGGGCGATGGCTTTGTCGATCGCCTCCTGGGCGCACCTGCCGTATTTCAAGCCCGACAGCACATTGGCGGGGATCACCTGCCCGCAAAGCGTCCCGAGGATGCGGTGGTGTTCGGCCGTCTTGGCGTCGAGGGCGACCGCCCGTTCCGCCGCCCGAATTCCCTCCTCGGCGGCGGAGCGAGCCAGTTGCTTGTCGCGAAGCTCCAGGGCCACCTCGGAGAGATAGGATTGGGCGAGGGCAAGACGATAGTGACCGCGGGCGTCGCCGGGACTCTTCCGCGCGGCTTCCGCAAGCTCACGGACCGCCGCTTCGAGCGCGGGGCGGTCCTGGCGGTCCCGGGCGCCGTCGAGGTCGGCCGGCCACAGCGAAGGCGACAGGCACAGCCATGCGGCCACCAGGCTCCGCTTCATCACCGACAATTCTCCTACAACCTCGCAACTTTCCGGTACCCAACCAGGAAATAGACGCCGAGCAGTGCCAGCAGCAAGCCGCTACAGGCAAGCACTGTTGGTGCGGAGAAGCGGGGCACCAGCCAGCCCGTAGCCAGGCTCCCGATCGGCATCCCGCCGCGGAAGGCAATGTTGTAGACACTCATCACCCGGCCGCGCATCTCGTCCGAGGTGATCAACTGGACCAGCGACGTAATCAGCGAGAACACGGAGACCAGCGCCGCGCCGCTCAGAAACAGCAACACACAGCTCAGCGGGAGCGACTCCGACAGGGAGAAACCGGCCATCGATGCGCCGAGGCCCGCCAGCATCAGCAGCGCCGCCCGGCCCTTGCGGCGGATATTGCCCATGGCGGCCACCACCAGCGCGCCGACCACCGACCCCGCCCCCGAGATCGAAAGCAGCAAGGTGTACGTGCTCGGCCCCTGATGAAACACGTCGCGGGCGAACACCGGCAGGAACACGATCAGCGGGATCCCCAGCACCGTCATGCTGAACGCCAGGCCGATCAGCGCCTCCATCGTGCCCTGGCGGCGGATAAACGCGATCCCCTGCTTCATGCTCCCGAGGATGGATTCCCCCGTCGCCAGCGGGTTGAAGCGGACGTGCAGCATGAATAGCGAAATAATCACCGCCACAAACGAAAGCCCGTTCAATCCGAAGCACCACGCGGCCCCAAGCTTGGTCAGCGCCAGGCCACCCAGCATCGGTCCGATCACCCGCGCCAGGTTGAACTGGATCGAGTTGAGGGCGATGGCATTCGACAGGTCCTCGGACCTCACCAGGGACGGGATCAGCGCCTGGCTGGCCGGCCCGCCGAACGCCTGCGCGAAGCCCGCCACGAACGACAACGTCAGGATGTGCCACACCTCGACCACTTCGAACACGATCAGCCCGGTGAGCGTGAACGCGCAGCCCATCTGAATGAACTGCGAGCCGAGCAGGATGTGCCGCCGGTCCATCCGGTCCGCCACAACGCCGCCGATCAGCGAGAAAAGAAAGATGGGGATTTCACCGAGAAAGGCGTCCAGGCCCAGCAGGAACGGGGAGCCTGAGATTTGCAGCACCAGCCAGCTCTGGGCCAGTTTCTGCATCCAGGTGCCGACGCTGGAGGTGCAGGAGCCGAACCACAGAAGTCGGAAATCGCGGTATTGGAACGCTTTGAAGACTCGGCCTACCACGCTGCCAACCGGTTCTAGAGGAGCGGTTTCGCGCGGTGGATCAGGTGGACGAGGTTGCCGTCGGCATCCTCGAAGAAGACCAAACGGTTGCCCTGGAGGTCGATCGGGTCGGTGACAAACCGAACGCCCAGGGAGCGGAGCTGTTGATAGGCGGCGTCGAATTCATCCACGGCGATAGCCAGGTGCCGGATGCCGGGGTCCTTCATCTTGTGGGGCGCGCGCTCCCCTTCCGAGGGAATGATCTCCAGCATCGTGCCGTTCGGCGCTTTCACGAAAACGTTGCGGTCATAACGGTAGTTCACCACAAAGCCGAGATGATCCACGTACCACTGCGCGAGTTTCTCCGGATCCGGGGTGGCGATCGCCGTATGCTCGATTCCCTTGAACATAAGGCTCGATTGTAGCAACTCGCGCGGCCGGGGCAGGGGTGGCGAGGCGGTGCGGCAGGGTGCGTTCCTGTTTCGGCAGACGCCTACCTGACGCCTTCGGCAAGTGGATTGAACCAACGCAGACCGCGGAAACGGGCAAAGTCGGTGTCGGTGGACGCCACCTCGGCCTGATATTCGATCGCCAGCGCGGCCAGGTGGGCGTCGGTCGTCAGGTTGCCGGCAGTACCGAGGGTTTCGAGGAGTCTGAAGAGGATCGCCCCATGCTGCTCTCCCGGAGTCACCACCTGGACTCGGGGGTGATCCAGCCAGGCCTTGACGGCCCGGATCGCTTCGGCGGGTCTCCAAGGGTTCTCGAAGATCCCTCGATGGGTCGTGATTCGTATGAAGCCAAGCAGGGTCGCCCAAGCCATTCCGAGCGGACGGGGCCCCGCCAGTGTGCGTTCCCACCACTGGCGTGCCGCGGCGTGCAGCCTCGAATCGACATCGTAGGCATAGAGCAGTACGTTGACGTCAGGCAGGATCATCGGGCCAGCTTCCGCTTGTATTCCTCGACCTCGAGTTCGTCCGCCAACTGACCGAGCTTGTCAAAGTCGATCCCAGGCTTAGCCCGGAACGAGTGCGGCTCCACCTTGAATCCAGCCTTCCGAGGTTTTGCTGGAGCAGCCAGGCCTGTCCGCAGGGCTTGATTGACTGCTTGTTTCAGCGTGAGCCCGTCTTGCTTCATCCGCCGGCTCAGCTTGAGCGCAACGTCTGGTTCGAGTGTCAGGGTTGTCCGCATACAGACATCATAATTCAGGCGTATTGTGATGTCAATGCATCAAGCTGCGAAGGCGTCCGACCCCTCTTCCGCGGCGGCTAGGTTTCCTTGCCGTTGTACAGGCCCGCCACGTACTTCTCATAGCCGTTGTAGCGCAGCGTCGGGCGCCGTTCCATGGTGGGGATCACCTCCTCGATCGCCTGCGACCAGCGGGGATGCGGCTTGTTCGGATTCACGTTGGAATAGAAGCCGTACTCCGCCGGCTGGAGATCGTTCCAGAACGTGCGCGGCTGCTTGCTCACGAATTCAATCTTGACGATCGACTTGATGCTCTTGTAGCCGTATTTCCACGGCGTGACGATGCGGATCGGCGCCCCGTTCTGCTTCGGCAGCGGCTTGCCGTAGAGCCCCGTCACCAGCAGCGTGAGCGGGTTCATCGCCTCGTCCATCCGGAGGCCCTCGTAGTACGGCCACGGATACCAGTTCGCCTGAACGACGCCAGGCATCTGATCCGGCCGGTGCACGGTGACGAAGCGGACGTACTTCGCCTCCGGCTTCGGTTCCACCGCCTTGACGAGCTCCGAGAACGGAAACCCCGTCCAGGGCACGGCCATCGCCCATCGCTCGACGCACCGGAAACGGTACAGCCGCTCTTCGAACGGCATCGTGCGCAGAAGCTCGTCAAGGTCGAATTTCCTCGGCTTGTTCACCTTGCCGGTGACCTCGATCTGCCACGGGCTGACCACGAACTTGCCGACCTTGTTCCTGACGGCCTTCTTGTCCATGGCGTCGAACTCATAGAAATTGTTGTAGCTGGTGGCCGCCCATTCCTCGGTAATCGGCCGGTCGAGCGTGTACTCCAGATTGCGCTTCGCCGGGTACGGACCGTTTGCGTTCGCGGCCCGAACCAGGCCCTTGGCGCCCAGGAATCCGGCCGCTTTGAGCAACTGCCGCCGGTTGAGGTAGACGTGCTCCGGCGTGGCATCCCGCTCGGGAATCTCCCAATCCTCTGGAATGCGAATCAGCATAGCCCCTCCGGACGACTCCGTTGATTTGATGCTAGCACGCGCGGGCTTTATTCCCGAAAGCGCCCGTGGACTATCCTGGTAGCTGCTTCCCGATGGAACGCCAGACCGCCATCATCATCGGCGCCGGACCCGCCGGGCTCACCGCCGCCTACGAGCTGCTCAAGCGCACCGGCATCCACCCGGTCGTGCTCGAGAAGAGCGACCAGATGGGCGGCATCGCCCGAACGGTGAATTACAAGGGCTACCGGATGGACATCGGCGGGCACCGGTTCTTTTCCAAGTCCGACCGGGTGATGCAGTGGTGGCTGGATGTCATGCCGATCCAGGCCCTGAGGGAAGGGCCGCAGCCGATCGCCTACCAGGGCCAAACCCGCATGGTAGTGGCCGGCAGCTCGGCGCCGGACCCGGACAAAGAGGACCTCGTCATGCTCGTCCGGCGGCGCAAGTCACGGATCTATTTCCTGCGGCGCTTCTTCGAGTATCCGATCCGCCTCACCGCCGACACCCTCGCCAAGCTCGGACTCCGGCGCACCATCCGGATCGGCCTCAGCTACCTGCGGAGCGTCCTGTTTCCCATCCCCGACGAGCGCACGCTCGAGCAGTTCTTCATCAACCGCTTCGGCCGCGAGCTCTACAAGACGTTTTTCCAGTCGTACACGGAAAAGGTGTGGGGCGTGCCGTGCAGCCGGATCAGCGCCGAGTGGGGCGCCCAGCGCGTCAAGGGCCTGTCGGTCTTGAAGACGATCACCCATCTGCTCAAGCAGCCGCTGCGGAAGTCGTCCGACATCGCCCAGAAAAGCACCGAGACCTCGCTGATCGAGCAGTTCCTGTACCCGAAGTTCGGCCCCGGCCAGATGTGGGAGCAAGTGGCCGCGCGCGTGCGGGAGATGGGCGGGGAAATCCTCCTCGGCTGGCGCGTCTCGGGCATTCATACCGACGGCACGCGCGTGACCTCGGCGGAGGCGGTTCACGCCGCCAGCGGCGAGATGCGCGTCTTCCAGGGGGACTTCTTCTTCTCGACCATGCCCGTGCAGGACCTGGTTCGGGCGCTCGACGATACGACGCCGGCGGTTCGCGAGATCGGCGACGGCCTGATGTATCGCGACTTCGTCATCGTCGGCCTGCTGGTGAGCGAACTGAAAGTCAGCGAGAACTCGGGCGGCGGCGCCCGCCTCATCCGCGACAACTGGATCTACATCCAGGAGCCCGACGTGCTGCTGGGCCGCCTCCAGATCTTCAACAACTGGAGCCCCTATCTGGTGGCCGACCCCGGCAAAGTCTGGCTCGGCCTCGAGTACTTCTGCAACGAACACGACGCCGTGTGGAACAAGACCGACGAGGAGATGATCCGGCTGGGCGTGGAGGAGCTTGCCCGGATCGGCATCATCGCCCCCGGCAGCGTTCTGGACGCCACCGTGGTGCGCATGGAGAAGACTTATCCGGCGTACTTCGGCGCCTACGATCGCTTCGACGAATTGAGGCGATACCTGGACCGGTACGAGAACCTGTTCCTGATCGGCCGCAACGGCATGCACCGCTACAACAACCAGGACCACTCGATGCTGGCGGCCATGGTCGCCGTGGACAACCTCGTCCTCGGGGTGACCTCAAAGGACAACATCTGGGCGGTCAACACCGAGCAGGAGTATCACGAGGAAAAGTAGTTGGGCGGTTTTTCGGTTGTTCGGTTGGCCGGAACAACCGCTGACGTTTCTACGTATCCCCTTTCGAGAGGCTGCTATGTACTGCACGCAATGCGGGTTCAAGCTCGACGACGGGGATGTTTTCTGTGCCAAGTGCGGCAAGGCCACCCGGGAGGATGCCCCGGCGCCGGCCCAACCGTCGCGCCGGCGCCTGGTGCGCCCGATGGCTCAGAAGAAGATCGGCGGGGTCTGTGCGGGTTTCGCGGACTACCTGGACATCGACGTCACCCTGGTGCGGATTCTGGTCTTTCTGTTCGCTATCTTCACCGGCGTTGGCTTCATCGCCTACGTTGTGGCGTGGATCGCCATGCCGGCCGATCGCGGTCCCGTGGGGGGCCCAGTGACACAGCGAGCCTGAAGGAACGGCTGCCTCGGTAGAAAACGCCCCGTTCCCAAGAACCGTCCAGGCACACAGTGCTGGTCACCTACGGCAACCCGGCGCCGGCGCTTTGCCCTCCTCCAGAGCGCGGAACCTCTCCACCAGAGCCGGATCGGGTTTCTTGGAGCGGGCTTCCATGCCCTTTTGATAGAAAACATCTCGGGAAACAGTCACATAATCCTCCGGGAACTCGAACAGCGCCTCATCCGGTTCGCCGAGTCGGACATCGATAGCCGTCCAGTCCTGGACGACCGATCCGCTCGATTCAGTCACAGTTCTCTTGAGTGGCCTGTAGTCCAAAGCCGGCGCAACCAGGAACTCGTCCGCACCGCCATCGACGTCCGTCCGCGACACCCGCTCCAGAGCGAAGCCCAAGATCTTCTCCGAAACTGCACCAAGGCAACGGCCGCTGCCCCAGGCACTCTCGCAAGTGGCGGGAATCCGGGCATCTTGCCGGATGGGATATGTGACCATTGCCTTAATCAATGGATCGACGCTCCCCTGTACGCGCCGTTGATAGTTCATTGCGGAGCGGATTGGGGGCCTCCCGCTTAGGCTCTCTAAGTATTGTGCCTCGGACCCATCCGAACGGTGCGCCCTAATCAAAATGTCGTTCGGTCCCGGAGCGCCTTTTTCGTCGAAGTTCTTAATCAAGTATACGATCGTGGCCGGCGTCGCTGACGACTTGGTCGCAGTCACTTGGCGGTAGGCCCACACTTTGAAAGCGAGTACGGACACAACGCAGACAGCCAAGAACAGGGTCACCTTCCGTATGATCATGAAAGTGCTCCTTTCTTATGCCTTGCATTCAGCACGGTGCAGGGGTCTCCCATCACCGCATCCAGGCACGTGTCCTTCCGACACCTGTCTGGCGTACAAGGGGGAACGGTGGTACACTTGGCCTTGCACCAGTATTTTGCCGGATAACAGATGAGCACAGGGC
>CAZACK010000073.1:0-26130 GCA_964483455.1 uncultured Solibacteraceae bacterium | reverse complement strand
TTGGGGTGGGTGGAGGGGTTCGAACCCTCGGCCACTGGAACCACAATCCAGCGCTCTACCAGCTGAGCTACACCCACCGCGTGGCGTGCAGTATCCAGTTTACCACGGGCTTCCTCCGCCCGATCGAGCCAAGGCGCGGCGGGAACAGCTACAGGGCGCTAAATCCCCGCCTCCGGATACCGCCTGCGCATCCACTCCACGAACGCCTCCGGCGCAGCCATGGTCGACAAGCGGCTCTGGCGGACCAAAGCCCAGTCGGCGAACCTCCCAGACTGCTTGATCTCGGCAAGTGTCGCCGGGGTGTCCAGAGGCTGTAGGAATTCAAACTCAACAACCGTCAGCTTGGCGTTCTTCGGGTCGGGACGCGGATCGGAAACCACACGCGCCAGGCCGACGATGGCCGACTCGCCGCCGCTGTGGTACACAAAGACCGTGTCGCCCGGCCGCATGTCCCGAATCGCTCGCAGCGCCTGCGGGTTCTTCACGCCGTCCCAAACCGTCTTCTTTTCCCGTGCGAGGTCGGAAAACGAGTAAGTCTCCGGATCTGTTTTAGCCAGGAAATATTTCACCCTATTCCTCCCAGTACCGCTGTCCCAGATCTTTATGATGACGGCTTTTGTCCCGTGGATGCAACGGCTTGTGAGCCGTCCGCGAGTCCGGCCGGCGCCGGGTCGGCCAGCCGGCGATCGCCGGAGGTGGTGTACAATGGCAAATGACGATTCAGAGGATGGCGGGCGCGGTCTCGCGCGGTGCGGACCGTTGCTGAGACGCTGGGAAGAGGACGAAACATGGGTAGGTGGATCGATCTTTTTGCAGGGTTGACCTTGTCCTGTTTCTTCGCCTTTTCGTCCGCGTCCGGACAGGTGCAGGAAAGGGAAAAGGAACGGCAGGGCCGGACGGAGTCGCCGGCGGCGCGTCCCGAGGACGAGGAACTGCGGAAAGCGGCCGGGGCCCCGGTTGACCCAAGGACCTACGTGATCGGGGCCGAGGACATTCTGATGATCCGCGTGTGGCGGGAACCGGACCTGTCCGGACCGGTGGGCGTGCGGCCGGACGGAAAGATCTCGCTCCCGTTGATCGGCGAGGTCCAGGCCGGAGGAACCACACCGGAAAAGCTTGCGGAACGGATTACCGAGGGTTTCTCGAAGTACGTCTCGAGCCCCGAAGTGATGGTTCAGGTCGCTTCGGTGAACAGCAAGAAGTACTTCGTCAGCGGGGAGGTGTTGCGGCCGGGATCCTACCCCCTCGTCGTGCCCACCACGGTGCTGGAGGCCCTGGCTGTCGCGGGCGGCTTCAGGGACTACGCCGACCGCAAGAAGATCCTCATTCTGCGAGGCCCGAAGCGGTACAGCTTCAATTACAACGAAGTGGTCAAGGGCAAGAACATGCAGCAGAACATCCTGCTGGAGAGCGGAGACCACATCATCATTCCCTGAGCGCGAGCCTGGCCCAGGCAAGGAAACAGATCATGCAGCCGATACCTGAGTCCTACAGCGTACAGCGCCGGACGCTCGATGTCGAGGATTACCTCGATATCCTGCGGCGGCACCGAGGCTGGATTTTCGGCCCGGCTTTCGCCGGACTGGTGATCTCGGTCGCGGTGGCCTTCTTCTGGCCCGACACCTACGTGTCGGAGGCGACCATGCGCATCGTGCCGCCCCAGGTGCCGGAGAGGTATGTCGCCACAAACGTGAACACGGAGATGGCGCAGCGCGTGCAGGCCATGGCGCAGACCATCTTGAGCCGCGCCCGGCTGCAAGACATGATCAACGCCAACAACCTCTACCCTCGCAAGCGGAACCGGCTGCCGATGGAAGACATCATCGAGGAGATGCAGAAGAACATCGACATCACGCCGCTTACGCCGCTGCGCGACCAGGCGCCCGGGCGGCTGAACTCGTCCGCGTTTCAGATCAAGTTCTCTTACGAGAACCGCTACCTGTCGCAAAAGGTCGTCCAGCAACTGGTGAGCCGGTTTATCGACGAGAGCATCACCACCCGCGCCAGCCAATCGGTGATGACCACGAACTTCCTGAAGGACAAGCTGGAGTCCGCCAAACAGGAGCTGGACGCCATCGAGAACCGCCTGACGGAATACAAGCTGCGAAACGTCGGCAAGCTGCCCGATCAGCTTCAAACCAACTTGCAGCAGCTCCGCACGCTGGAGACGCAGCTTGCCTCCGTGAACGCGTCGATCAGCCGGGTCACGCAGGAGAAAGTCGTGTTGGAATCACAGGCCCGGATTTACCGCGACCAGCTCCAGCAAGCCGGCGCCGTGCAGGAACGGCCGGCGGAAGTCGCCGTGAAGAACGAGCGCCTGCTCCAGTTGGAAAGACAGATCCTCACCGTGGAGACGAACCTCAACGGCTTGAAGGAACAGTACAAGGAAACCCATCCGGATGTGCGCCGTCTGGCGGCCCAGCTCTCGATGATGAAGAAAGAGCGCGACTCCCTGCTGAACCAGGAGGAAAAGCGGATTGCCGCCGCGCCGGCGAAGAAGCCCGCCGCGCCGGTGAAGACCAGGGAGGCGCAGGAGATCGAAGCCTCCATTCAGAAGATCCAGAGCCTGCTCCAGGCCAAGGACATGGAAACCGACCAATACGTCAAAGAGCAGGCGAGGCTGGACCGGATGATCCGGCAGTTCCAGAGCCGCATCGAATCGACCCCCATCGGAGAGCGGGAGTACATCGAGCTGACTCGCGATTACAGCTTGGCGAAGCAGAAGTATGACGACCTGAGCCTCAAGACCACACAGTCGGAGATCGCCACCGACCTGGAGAACCGCAAACAGGGGGAAACGCTCGAGCTCTTGGATAACGCCACGCTGCCGACTTCGCCGACGGAGCCGAAGCGCTGGATGATTATCAGCGTCGGCGCGGCTTTCGGGCTGATGCTCGGCTTGTTCCTGGCGGGCGGCCGCGAGATGAAAGACACCTCGCTGAAGAACTTGAAGGACATTCGGGCGTACACGAACCTGACGGTTCTTGGCAGCATCCCCCTGCTGGAAAACGATCTCGTGGTCAAACGCCGACGTCGGCTGACCTGGCTGGCTTGGTCCAGCGCCTGCATTGTCGGCGTGCTGGTGATGGTGGGATCGGTGTTCCACTACTACACAAATACATAGAACGAGTTGTCCGGAGGCCTGATGAGCCGAGTCCACGAAGCGTTACGCCGCGCCGAGCAGATAGGTGAGGGGCGCCCGAAAACCAAGCGCGGCGTCCGCGGAAGATCGCCGGCCATGGAGAATCTGCTGGAGCAGATTCGGCAAGAGCCGTATTCTCCTTCGCCAGGTTCCTACCTCATCGATCCGAACCGCCCTCACGACGCCCACACGGAGGAATTCAGAACCCTGCGCACCCGGCTGAACCACCTCCAGAAGCTCCAGCCAATCCACTCGGTGGTCGTCACCAGCGCCTGCCCGGCGGAAGGCAAGTCGTTCACGTCCGTGAACCTGGCGCTGGCGGAGGCCCAACTGGAGGGTAACCTCACCCTTCTGGCCGATTTCGATTTCCGGCGCCCGGTGCTCCACAACATCTTTCAGCTCGATCGCGCGCCGGGCATAACCGACTACTTACGGGGCAAGGTTCCGCTGGCAACCGCCCTCCGCAGGCTGGCCGGCACAAACCTGTTTCTGATGCCGGCCGGCGAGAGCGTGAACAACCCGCTCGAGCTGCTGAACCTTCCGGAGGCCAAGGATTTGATCGAACAGCTTCCCTCGCTGTTCAACTGGGTGTTGCTCGACAGCCCTCCGCTGTTGTTTGCCGCCGACGCCAACCTGCTGGCGACCATGTGCGACGGCACCGTCCTGGTGGTGCGCATCGGCTCGACCACAATCGACTCTGTGACCAGGGCGCTTCAGTCCCTCTGCGAAAACAACTTGCTCGGCATCGTGGCGAATGGGGCCAGAGCCGGCGAGCTTTACAGTAAATACACATACTATTACTCGAGTTACTACTACAAAGAAAAAGAGGATTAACTGCTGGAGACCCGACTCGAGCGGTGGTTGCCGCCATCCGGGCTGGAAGCCATGTTTGCGATCCGACTGCGGCTGAACCTTTCCGGGCCGGTCGAGCGGCGTCCGGTTCCAAAAGCCTGGCTCGACGACTACTTCATGCGCAACTTTCTCGGCCCGGAAGCATTTGACGAGACGCTCTCGGTGGGGGATGGGCTGCTGGAGGCAAGCCGCTCGGTCAAACTCGAGGAGATCCGCGAGCGATTTGAGAAATGGCTTCGCGGGCGCAGAATGATCCCCGCCGGCACGAAACTCCTGGTCGAGATGGACGAACGCTAGTCCTCTGGCCGCCTGGAACGGTTCCAATCCCAGTCTTGGCGGGGCAGGCCTTCAGTGCCTCGTTGCACAGGTAAGCGCGACATGAGAGCACGGCCTCCGAGGGAACAAGTCATTCTTGGCCGCCGATAAACGCAGATGAACGCGGATAAGTCCTTCCTTGCCATCGGCGTTTATCGGCGTTCATCGGCGGCCCATAATCCCTTTCATACCGCTCCGCCGGCGGCATGGAACGTCTTCTTTCGCAGGGATTAGTGCCGCCTTACTGCCGGTCGGCGGAAGGCGTCCGGCTGACTGCCCTCATGCCAGCAATGCCTCAACACGTCTTGATCATTTCCTTCCACGCCCGGCCCTGAGATTCCGCCACGCCGGGATAGGTCACCTCGCCCTGGTACGTGTTGACCCCTTCGCGAATGGCGGGATGCTCCTCGCAGGCGCGCTCCAGGCCCTTGTTCGCGAGTTCCAGCAGATAGGGGAAAGTGGCGTTGGTCAGCGCGAACGTCGAGGTATGGGGCACGGCCGCCGGCATGTTGGACACGCAGTAGTGCAGCACGTCATCCACGAAGTAGACCGGGTTGGTGTGGGTCGTGGCCCTCGATGTTTCCAGACACCCGCCCTGGTCGATGGAAACATCCACGACCACAGCTCCCTTTTTCATCTGGGCGATCATGTCCCGCCGAACGAGCCTGGGCGCCGAAGCGCCCGGGATGAGCACCGCGCCGATGACGAGGTCCGCCTGCCGGACAGCCTCGCGGATCGTCCAGGCGTTGGAGGCCAGCGTCACCACCTGGCTGTTAAAGATGTCGTCCAGTTCTCGCAGCCGGTTGAGGTTCCTGTCGATGATGGTGACATGCGCTCCCATTCCGAATGCGACCTTGGCGGCGTTGTGCCCGACAATGCCGCCGCCAAGGATCACCACGTTGGCCGGGGCCACGCCCGGCACGCCCCCGAGCAGCACGCCGCGGCCGCCGCTTGGCGCCTCCAGGTAGCGCGCGCCGATCTGCACCGACATCCGCCCGGCGACTTCGCTCATCGGAGTCAGCAGCGGCAGGGATCCATCGGCTTCCCGAATGGTTTCATACGCCACCGCGCTTACCTTGGCCTCGAGCAATCGGTCGGTGAGCTCCGGCAGGGGCGCCAGGTGGAGGTACGTGAAAAGGATGAGCCCCGGCCGAAGATACTCGAATTCGTTTGGCTGTGGCTCTTTTACCTTGACCACCAGGTCGGAGTGCGACCATACTTCGGCGGCGGAGACAATGCGCGCACCGGACTCGGCGTATTCCGTGTCCGGGATGGAGCTGCCTAAGCCGGCCCCGGTCTGTACCAGAACCGTGTGGCCGGCCTCCCGCAGCGCGGTAGCGCCGCTCGGCACGAGCCCCACCCTCGTCTCATGGTCTTTGACTTCCTTCGGCACTCCGATGATCATCGTCGTCCTCTTGCACGGGCGGCGGTTGCCGTCCGTCCTGCCCGCTCGGACCACGTTTGGGTCCGAGGCCGAGCGCTATCAGCGAAAGCGAATCGAGCTTGCCGGTCGGCTCCAGGTGCTGGTCCTGCTGGAAGCGCCGCAAGGCGTCCACCGACTCCTCCCCCCACACACCGGTGGGCGCGGCTTGCAAGTATCCGTGGTCCAACAGCGCTTGCTGAATCTCACGGTGCCGCTCCGGCGTTGGAACCTGCTGGCCCCGCCGCCAGCTCGGCGTGTGTCTCTTGCGGGAGGCCGACTTCTTGCCCCGCTTGGAGGATTTCTTCGAGGCGACTGTCTTCTTGGGGGACGCCCGCCTCGGCTTCGACAATGCTGTGCTTTTCGCTGGCGGCGTGGTCTTCCCGGTCTTGGCTGGTCTATTCTCCGCCAATCCGAAAACGGCGAGCCACAGTAACAGAACGAATAGGGCGGACTTGCGCAAACCTTGAGTCTAGCAAGAACAAGAAGAGGAGGGGGTGAATCAGCCGGCTCGACGAGTTGCGAGCCTCGTTCCCGGTCAACGGACGGAACGGCGAAGTTCAAACTCGAGCGCGGCCGGCGGCTTCGATCGATTCCCCGGCGGCTTTCACCGTGTTTACGTGAATCGTCACCGTGTCCCGCTGGTCGAACGCATAGCCTCCGGCCAGGGTCACCGCAACCGGAACCCGGTGACGGAGCGCCGTGTCCATCACCAGGCGGTCGCGCGCCCGCAGTCCGGCGAGCGTCAACGCAAGTCCACCCAACTGGTCCTGGTAATACGCATCGGCGCCCGCGACGTAAAGGAGCAGATGGGGCTGGAACTGCTCGATGGCAGGCACGAGTTCCGCGCGCAGGCGTTGCGCATACTCCTCGTCGCCAGCCAAGTCCGGCAGATGGATGTCAATGTCGGAGGGTGGTTTGTCCGCTGGATAGTTGTTGAGCTGGTGGATGGAGATCGTGAATACCTTGCGGTCCGCGGCGAAAAGCGCCGCCGTGCCGTTGCCGTGGTGGACGTCGCAATCCACGATCATCGCGCGCTCGATCAATGCTTCGCGCTGGAGCCGCCGCACGGCTACGGCGATGTCGTTGATGGCGCAGAATCCTTCCCCGTGCCCGTGGAAGGCGTGGTGGAACCCGCCGCCAATGTTGAAGCCGAGACCATCCCGCAACGCCAGGCGGCCGGCGAGAATCGTGCCGCCGGCGGCCAGCCAAAAGGCCTGTACCATCTGCCTCGAGTAGGGGATCTCCAGCTTGAGGATGTCTTGGAAGCTGAGGGTGCCGGTCTTCAGGCGGCGGATCCAGCTCGCGTCGTGGACCAGCAGCAGGTCTTCGTCGGCGGCCGGATCCGGAGCCACGAAGTCGGCCTCCGTCGCAACACCTTCGCCGAGAAGCCGCTCGCGGATCAGGCGGTACTTCTGCGCCGGGAAGACGTGCTGCCCGAGGTTCAGGTCGTAGCCTTCGTGGTAGACGAGACGGAAGGGCAGCATCGGCGACTTCTGCCTAACCGGGCAGTGTACCGCGCCGCGCCCCGGACCGCTTGGCACTGAACGCGACTGCGGCAGTCCCCGTCGACGGGTATAATGCACGTGGAAGTCCTAATTCTAGATTCGAGGCTATTCTCATGCGAAAGAAGGTGACTGTCGTCGGCGCCGGGAACGTGGGCGCCAACTGCGCCTTGCGTATCGCGGACAAGGCGCTGGCCGATGTGGTTCTGGTGGATGTGCTGGAAGGGATTCCCCAGGGGAAGGGGCTCGACCTGTTGCAGTCCGGCCCGGTGCAGGGCTACGACGTGATGGTGACGGGCGCGAATGACTACGAACCCACCGCGAACTCCGATATCGTGGTCATCACCGCGGGCTTTCCCCGCAAGCCCGGGATGAGCCGCGACGACCTGCTGATGGCCAATTACGACATCGTCCGCCCGGCGACCGAGCAGGCGGTCAAGTATTCGCCGAACAGCATCCTGATCCTGGTGACCAACCCGCTCGACGCCATGTGCTGGACGGCGTTCAAGGTTTCCAAGTTCAGCCGCAACCGGGTGGTCGGCATGGCCGGCATCCTCGACACCGCGCGGTTCCGCACGTTCATCGCGATGGAACTGGGCGTGTCGGTGGAGAACGTCACCGCGATGGTGCTCGGCGGTCACGGCGACACCATGGTGCCGCTGGTGCGGCTGACCAGCGTCTCGGGGATTCCGCTCACCGAACTGCTCGACCAGGCGGCCATCGACCGGCTGGTGAAGCGGACGCGCGACGGCGGCGCGGAGATCGTGAAGTACCTGAAGACCGGCAGCGCGTACTACGCGCCGTCGGCGGCTACCGTGGAAATGGTCGAGTCGATCCTGCTCGACAAGAAGAAGGTGCTGCCCTGCGCCGCTTACCTCGACGGCGAATACGGCATCCGCGACCTGTTTGTCGGCGTGCCGGTGAAACTCGGCGCGGACGGGATCGAGAAGATCTACGAGATCTCGCTGACGCCGGAGGAAAAGGCGATGCTCGACAAGAGCGCCGCCGCGGTGAAGGAGCTGACCGACATCCTCGCGCCGAAGCTCGGGTAGCGGGGGCCGCGGTCACTCTTTCTTCTCGCGGGCGTCGAGCCACTCCTTGGCCTTCTTCTCGAATTCCGAGCCGGGCAGGTCTTTCACGATGCGCTCGAAGTAGGGCCGGGCCTTGTCTTCTTTGCCAAGCTGGTCCCAGCCGCGGGCAAGGCCCATCAGCAGTCCGCCGCGGTATTCGGGCGGCTGTTTGCCGAAGCTCTCGCCGTGGACGGAAAGGATCTTCTCGCCGTCCGGCAGCGCGACTTCCAGAAGCTGGGCGGCCATGTCCGGCGGCAACATCGGGTGCTGCGTGGCGCCCGTCAATACTTGCCAGCGGACCTGGCGAACGCCGATGCCGTCCTGCTCCAAGGCCACGGCATCGGCCATCTCTTTCAGTCCCTTGTCCCACAGTTCCTGGCCCTTGACCATGTCTCCCGACTGGTACGCCTGGCCACAGAGGAAGAACGTCGCCGCCCCGTGCCACACCAGGGCTTCCGCGTGCTTCGGGTCTTCGGCGAGCGCGGCCTCGGCGGCCTTCATGGCCCGGTCGAGCGCCTGCTGGTCGCCGGTGAAGCCGGCCTGGAAATCCTTCAGCACTCCCTCGTCGAGCTTGCCGGCGGCTGACACCCCGGTGAGCAGCAGGACCAATCCGGCGAGAATGAACACGGTCTTCATGTGAGGCTCCTTTCGTGAGCGGTTCAAAGAGGGAGACGCAAGTTTCGGCTGAAAAGATCGCATAAAGTGCCCTGTCCGCTATCCAAGCCGGCTCCAAAGCCCGGTCCCCGGGTACGGGAGCCCGGCGCCAGCTTCAATCTCCAGCAGCCGGTTGTACTTGGCGAGCCGCTCCGAGCGTGCCACCGAGCCGACCTTGATCTGCCCCGCGCCGGAGGCCACGGCGAGGTCCGCCAGAAACGGATCCTCAGTCTCTCCCGACCGGGCCGAAACGACGGCGAAGAAGCCCGCCACATGCGCCATGTCGATCACCTCGAAGGTTTCCGTGAGCGTGCCGATCTGATTCATCTTTACCAGGACCGCGTTGGCGGCGCGCTCGCGGATTCCCCGCGCCAGGCGCGCCGGATTGGTCGTGAACAGGTCGTCGCCCAGCAACTGCACCCGGCCGCCGAGCCGGGCGGTCAGTTGCCGCCAGGAGTCCCACTCGTCTTCGGCCAGCGCGTCTTCGATGGAGAGAATCGGATACCGGTCGCACCAGCCTGCCAGGAGCTCGATCATACCTTCGGCGGAGAGCACGCGGTCTTCGCTTCGCAGGTGGTATGCCCCGTCGCGAAAGAAATGCGAAGAGGCGACGTCCACGGCGATCGAAACCTGCGAGGCCGGCAGAAACCCGGCGGTCTCGATCGCCTCCATCAGCACCTCGAGCGCCGCCCCGTTGGACGGCAGCCGGGGTCCCCAGCCCCCCTCGTCGGCGAGCCCCGTCAGAAGGCAGCCTCGGGCGTCCAGGGTCCCGCGTGCTTGGCGGTGGATGGCGACGGCGGCTTCGAGCGCTTCCGCGTACTTGGCGAACCCATGGGGGATAACGAGGAAATCCTGGAACTCGAAGTTGTGGCCGGCGTGGAGGCCGCCCGAGAGGATGTTGATCATCGGTACGGGCATCCGTGGGGGCCGATTGCCGCGGAGGTGCTCCCACAACGGGACGCCGCGCGAGCGGGCGGCGGCGCGGGCCACCGCGCACGATACGCCGAGCAAGGCGTTGGCGCCGAGACGGCTCTTGTCCGGCGTTCCGTCGATCTCGACCATCCGGCGATCAATCGCTGCCTGGTCGGATGCTTCGAGTCCTTCGAGCCTTGGACTCAGGACTTCATTGACATTGGACACGGCCCGGCGCACGCCTTTTCCGCGATATCGTCGGGCATCGTGATCGCGGAGTTCGACCGCCTCGTGACGTCCCGTCGATGCGCCGGAAGGCACCTGCGCCCAGGCCCTGACGCCGCCGGACAGTTCCGCCTCGACGGCAACGGTCGGATTGCCGCGGGAATCGAGGATCTCCAGCGCCCGGAGGCGTCGAATCACCGTGCTCAAGAGCGCGCCCGCCTTTCGAAAACACCGGCGAGGGCGCCGGGCGGGTTCAGGATCAGCTCCCTGGCAAACGAGCGAACCTGCCTCTTCACCGCTTCCTCGCGGACATACTCGGCCGGCGACTTGCCGTCGATGCGCGCCAGCAGCAGCCCGCCCAGATGCCGCACGGCGCTTTCCTCCAGCCACCTGGCTTCCTCCGGCAGAGCTTCGGCGATCACGCTCCAGAACCGATCTGCCAGCCTCGCAAAGCGACCGGCCCAGCGCGGAAGGTGAAACGACTTCAGCAGCAGATGATTGACGAAGAAGGCGACGTCGAACGATGGATCGCCGTAATGGATAACCTCGAAATCGATCGCCATCACAGAGTCGCCGTCCACGAGGAAGTTCTTCGGGCTCCAATCGCCGTGGACGAGCGAGAAGCGGCGCTCGGCGCACTGCGCGATGAGTCGCGAGAAATGGGGCGCCAGGTCGGAGTGCCGCGACGCGGTGGTGATGTAGTACGGATCGAGTCGGAGCTGCCCGAATACCGTCTGGTCGCCGAATGCCGCTTCGAGCCGCGCATTCGACCGGCTCAGTGAGATCATCGAAGCCAGCATGCGGCCGATGGCGGCGGCGGTGCCCTCACGAGCGGCGCCCTCCATCAGAATTGACTTCCAGCTTCGGGCGCCGGCTGGAGCCGCCGACATGGCGAAGAGGCGATTGTCCCTGTCCTCGAAGATCACTTCCGGAACCGATCCCGCTTCCAGAAACGGGCCGATCTCGCGGAGCGCCGAGCATTCGCGGAAGATCCGCTCGCGCTCGGAGAACCAGTCCATTTCCACGCGCAGCTTCGCCAGGGACTGTTTCAGGACCAGGCGTGTCTCCCCGCCCTCCACCAGGAGGACGGTATTGGAGACTCCCCCGCCCAGCGGGGTCACGCGGAGCGACGCGCCGTCATAGCCTCGTGTGGACAGGTACGGCGCGGCGTTGGTGTGGTCCAGTTCAAACAAGGGGAAGCGAATATGATAGCGCGTAGCGGGAAGGGCTCAACGCAAGCGCGAGCGAAGAGAGAGCAGCCCCGCGCGCGGCCTTTCCTCGGACCGCGCCGCCTCGTACCCCCCCAGGCGCGCGGCCAACTGGGCCAGGCTCTTGGCGAAGCGGCTGTCCGCCGCGGCCGGACGGCCATTCATCTGTGCCGCGCCGATGGCCTGATCGTCGTCCGGCAGAAGGTGGAAAACAGGCAGGTGCAGAGCCTTGGCAATGTCCTGTGGGTCGAGGCCGGCGTGCTTTCGCTGTTGATTGACGACCAGGCGGATCGTGGAACGATCCACCCCCTCCTGGCCCAGACAGCCCGCCACCCTCCGGGCGCTATCGAGCGAAGCGATGTCGTTGGTGGCGACGAGCAGGACTTCGTCGGAGATCTCCGCCAGGCGCGCGTTCCACGCGCCGAAGGGCCACCCCGTGTCGAGGACGATCAGCCCATAGTTGCTTCTGGCGTACGCCAGCAGGGGCCTGGGGTCCTGCGTCTCCAGAGAGCTGTCCGCCGGGCTTTCCGGCGCCAGCAGGACATCGATTCCCTGGTACGTCGTAACCAGGGCCTTCCACAGATCGACGTCCAACTGGCCGGAATGCGTCAGCGCATCCACGAAACTGTACTGGGACTTCAGCTTGAGCAGGAAGGCGACCGGACTGGTCAGAGGATCCATGTCCGCCAGCAGCACCTTCGAGTTGCCTGCTCGCTTCGCCTGGCTGGCGAGGTTGATGGAAATCGTGGTCGCGCCGCAGCCGCCCTTGGCCGGAATCACGCAATAGACCGAACCTCGGGGCGCGGCTGGTTCGGGCGCGCGCGGCGAATGGTCCAGGACCTTGTTCAGGGCCAGGCGCAACTGCTCGGCGGAGAAAGGCCGCAGCAGGAATCCTCCGGCTCCTTGCCGCAAGCATCGGAGAATGAAGTCGGGATCCTTCTCCACCAGAAGCGCCACGGTGGGGAGCCGTCCGGGCAGTCCCAGTCGCTGCGCCAGGACTCGAAACGCCTGCTGCCGGTCGGTTTCCATGTCGAGGAAACAAACGCTGGGATGCGTGGTGGAGGTTGCTTGCTCAAATTCCCGGAGATCCGGGTACGCCGTCCGGTCGATCACCTTGATTTGCGGCAACTCCTGCTTGAGAAGCCCGACCAGTTCCGCGGCCAGTCCTCGATCCGGGCAGACCAACAGCGCGCTGGCTTCCCTGCCACGGTCGATGGAGCGCCGATCATCCATGGACGAACGGGTGTCACTTCTCATATCGGCAGCGGAAAAGAGGTTCGACGAATCTTTTCGGCCCGGTGTGTCCTTCCGCCGGCCGGAGGCGCCCTGCGAGCGGGGAAATGCGTCCGCCCCCTTTCGGCACTACCTCAGCCGCAGGATCGCCAGGCCGATCTGGCCGTTAAGGCGTTCGTCGGGGGAAGGGCGATCCCCGCCGCCGAACCAGACTCGGATCTCCGCCCCAATGACCTCAACGCTGGGGTCGCAGACGACCCTTGCGTTCCAAGGTTGATCGCCCTGGAATGCGGGCGTTTCCTCGACTTTGCGCCACGCTATCCCGTTGGAAGAGCGCGCCAGGCCGATCCGCCGGTGCTCCTTCCGGTCGCGGCCGGTGTAAAGCATCCACCAACTTCCATGAGAGGACCAAACGGCGGGCTCGCCCAGTCCGTTTTCGTCGAAGGAGCCGGGAGCGCCAAGTTCGAGGACCGGATTCGCGCGCAACTTCTCCCAATTGACGCCGTCGCGGGAGCGGGCCACGCCGAGTCGCTGGCGCCGAGCGCGGTCCTGACCAAGATAGAACAGGTAGAAGAACTCGTTCGTCCGGATGGCGTAGGGATCGGCCACCCCCCGTTCATCCCAACTTCCGCGAGGACCCGTCGCCAGGACCGGGTTGGGCTGTTTTCGCCACTGTCTGCCATCGAGCGAGCGCGCCAAGCCGATCCGCGGCGGCCGCCCGGCCTGGTACCAGTAGTAGAATTCGCCTCCGACGCGCAACGCCGACCCATTGGCGGCAATGGAATCGCCTTCCCACTCGCGAGGGCCGGGAGACAGGATCTTACCCTGCCGGGTCCACTGGATGCCATCGAGGGACGTCGCCAGGCCTGTGTGCCACGTCTTGCCGTCGAAGCCTGAGTAGAAGTTGAAGTACGTTCCTTTGTGCCTGACCACGGACGGATTGAGAACATCGACGGAATCCCATTCGCCGGATGCGCCGCGGGACAGGACCGGCTCGGGCTGCGGCTGCCAGTCGAACGACGAGGCCGAAGAAGAATCAGCGGGGGGCGGCAGGGAGAAGTCGGAGTACGGGGCGCAGCCGGAAAGGCAAAGGGCGAAAGGCAAGAGGCGAGAGACATGTGGCAATAGGCTGCGGTGAAGGCCGGGCGACCACTTCATGCCGGGATGCGGATTCGGAGGGCGGCGCCTCGTCCGGGATGGGACTCCAGGGTCAGGTCCCCGCCGAGGTTGCGAACCCGGCGCTTGATACTGCCCGGCCCGATGCCGAGCGCCTCCAACTCAGTCAGGCTGTACCCGCCGCTGAACGGAAAACCCGCGCCGTCGTCCTCGATGGAGATCTCGAAGCCGTTGCTCGCTCGAGCCGCATGCACAGCGACGCGGGACGCGCGGGAGTGCTTCTGCACGTTGTGCAGGGCTTCACGGATAATCTGAAGCAGTTCCGTGGTCCGCTCCGTGAGATCGTGAGGGCCGAACCCTTCGCCGTGCAAGACGGCGTCGATCCCGCTGTCCTTCCGGAACTCGCCCACCGTCTGTTGCAGGGCGCTCTCAAGGCCGTCTCGGGACACCTGCGTGGGACGCAGCGCCTTCAGGAACGCTCGAAGCTCTCGCACCTGCGACTTCGCCGTTTCCTGGAGATCCGCCAGTTCCTTCTTGCCGGCCGCCGCGTCGCGCTCCAACGTTCTGCGCAGTACCTCCAGGCGCATTTGCAGGCCAATGAACTGTTGCAGCGGTCCGTCATGGAAATCGCCGGCAAGCCGCTGTCGCTCAGCCTCCACAACAGTCCCCAGGCGCAGGCGGAGCTGATCGGTCTCGGCCGACCGGCGTTCGAGGAGTCTCTCGATCCGGTTCCTGCGATAGGCCAGCACGCAGGCAAGCGCGCCCGTTACCGACACCATCCCCAAACCCTCATCGTGCAGAGGCGGCGCCGCCACAAATACGGAGACAGAGACGGCGGCAACCAGGCAGGTCTCGCGCCAACCGTGAAACACCGCGGCCGCCATCATCACATAGAGACAGAAGCCGGCATCGAGCCACGAACCGTGGTCCAGGCTGAAGTGGGAGATAGACAGGAAGAAGATGGTGTCGAGACAAAGCTCCAACAGAGCGCCGCTCGCCGGGGATCGGTACCTCCACAGGAGCGCCACGGCGGCAAACAGGGCAAACCCACCCTCGAGCGACCAGGAGACCCAGGCCCGCCAACCGTAAGTGATCCCGTGCTCCGCGAGCAACACCAGCGCAAGCGCCAGGCGCGTCCACAAGCGGACAAGCCGCCACGACTCGCCGGCCCCGGCCGGATCTTCAGCTAATTCAGGCCCGCCGCGCACTTCGATGCCCCATAGCGGATTCTCGCCCCCGCAAGCGGCCCAAAGCATTGGGCATGCTCGGGGTGCCGGCCTCGCTATCGCCGATAGAGGTACAACGTGTGGCTCCTGCCCTCTCCATCGTCCTCGATGTGCTCGACCTTGTCCGGCTTCCAGCCCGACATCTCAAAATCATGAGAGACGACGCGGGTTCCCTTCCGTAGCTGCTTCTCGAGCATCGGGCGGACCTTGTCATTGGAGGAGGGCAGCAGATACACCGTGATAAGGTCCGCCGAACTGACGTCCTGCTTCATGATGTCGCCGTGAACAATGCTCGCGGTCTTCTGAAGGCTGAGACTCTTGATCTTGTCGGTGCTCTGGCGCCAGAGGTCCTTGTCGAACTCGATGCCGGTCGCTTCGGCGTGGAACTTCTGCGCCGCCATGATCACCACGCGCCCATCGCCGCTCCCAAGATCGAACATCTTCTCGCCGGCCTTCAACTCTCCGAGCTGGAGCATCTTCTCAACGATCGTTTCGGGAGTCGGATAATAGGGCGCAAGCTTCTCGATGTCATCCTTCTGTTCCTGTGCGCATGCACACAGACAGAGGAGAAGAAGCGGGAGGCATCTCTTGGATCGAATCATTACAGTCTCTGGAATGTAGCAGTGTAACGCAAACGAGGGCTGTTCGGGTGTTCGGGTGTTTGGGTGTTTGGTTGGCCCGTTGTCAGGGCTCCACGTAGAGGCGGACGCGGTTGCTGTCCTGGCCACCGGCCTGAAGGAACAGTTCGGCCGGTCCCATATTGACGATGGCCGGCAACTGGATCTCGACCAGGTAGAAGCCCACGAATCCAGGGGCGAGCGTGGCGCGGGTCACCTCCACCGGCTCGCGGTCGAGGAAAGCCCGAACCGTCGCGATGACCTGGGGTGGCTCCTCCAAGGGAGCGGCCATTCCCGTCGGCCAGTCGGGCCTGACCCTGCCGAGGCCCGTGGTGAGGATCTGCACGCGAGCATTCGCGCGGGCCGGGTTCATCGCGTCCAGAACCGTGCCGGAATCCCCGTCCAGCAACAGGGGCGCGCCGTCGGCATCGACGAAGATGGCGGGGGAAACCGGCTGAACCGGCAGGTCGAACGTGAGGCTGCCACGGGAAACATCCAGCGAGAGCCGGGTTCTCGGACCGCTGGCCTCAAATGGCACCTGAATCTGCGACTCGAGGTCCGAGGAGTGCAACACCGGTGCTTCCAGAACGCCTGCCTGGGCCTTGACGATACGGGCTCCGAGGACGGTGAGCAGAGAACCCGGAGCGGCGGGTCGCGAGCTGAAGTCAGCGGCGTTCACGACTTGCGGGCTGCGGAACCGATGCGGGGCGGGCGCGGCGTACACGCCGTAGCCCTGGACCGCCACGTACACTTGATTGCCGGCCGGATCGAGCAACACGTCGGCGGCCGGGGCCTCCGGCAGACCGCCGACGACGGGGATCCAACGAGTTGCGGGCGCTGCGGCCAACAGGTCGCCGAAGGTGAGAAACAGGCCGCGATCCGTGGCCACGTAGATGGCGCCGCTGGAGCGGTCACCGGCGATGCCGTGCGCGTCGCCGTCGGGCAGACTTGCAGTGAGATCGTCCCAGAAGACGCCCGCGTTGATGGTGCGCAGAACGCGAGGCCGCTCTTCGGCCCCGGGCGTGACGCCGAGGGCAACCAGGGCCAGGCGGGGTTCCAGCGCATCCACAGAGATGGATTCGACCGAGCCGGGGCCGGCTTGCCTCGACAGCCTCCAGTTCTGTCCTCGGTCCGTGGAGACCCAAATCCGGCCATCCTTGGCCCCGGCGTAGATAAACTCGCCGGAGGCGGCGATTGTCGAGACTGCTGCTCCGAGACGAGTACGCGCAGCGCCGAGAGCGACCTGCTCCGACATCGCCCGCGGGTCGGCTACCCTGCGCCACGCCTGCTTCTCCCCAGGGGCCCACTCCGCCGGACCGATGCCGTCCAGAAGAGCCGAGACTCCCCGGCCCCCGGCGGGTGTTCCGAGTAGACGCCGGACCGGCAGATTCGGCAGCCCGAGGTTCAGCCCGCTCCAGGAGAGGCCGCCATCCGCCGACCGCCAGACACCATAATCATTCGCGACGACGATCTCGTCCGGATTGACCGGAGAAACCACCAGGTCCCTCATGCCCGTGCCGATGATCGAGTCCTGCCGGTACTGGGTGAGGTTCACCCAATGACGGCCTCCGTCGTCGGAGCGGTACAAGTTTCGACCCAACGCATAGGATCGAGTTCCAAACCGTAAGACACCGCGAATCCCAGCTCCGGCCCCGAAGGTGGACTCCAGGGGCGCCTGGTCGAGATCCTCGCGAGCCGGGGCTTCCGCGGGACTTGCGATCCACGTCTCGAAGTCCAGTGTTTCGAAGACCTTACCCCATTGATTGCGAGCGAAGAGCCGGCTTCCATCCTCGGAATACCAGACTCTGTCCATCGGTCCGGTCGCTGGCGATGACAACACCAGTTCGACGACGGAATTCCCGATCGGGCGCCAAGCGGGGCGAAGCGCCGCTGTGTTCCGCGCGGGTTCCTGAGCGAAGGCGCCCAAGCCAAGGGCGACCAAGCCGAGCAGCCAGCGCAGGTGGACGCTGGTTCTCAGGACTGTGGCATGGCGACACATCGATTGAGTCTATTCTATCCTTTTTCCCGCCTCGACGCGATTGCCCAACATGTTGACTTTCGGCCATTTTTTGTCCTTTTTTGGATCGGACAGACACTTGCAGGACAGTTTTGATGGTAGTATAAGTTTCTGGCGCGCCAAGGGCGCGCGCAGGTGGCGTATGTCGATCCGTTTTGGGAGGACGGTTGACTGGCTGCTTCTGGCGGCAAGTGTCGCCGTGTGCACGGCACAAGCGCCGCTGCTTCCTGCCGACACGAGCGGCGCCGCCAAGGTGCTCACGCTGACGGGACAGGTGTCCGTGATGCGCGATTCGCAGCCCTGGGCACTGGTGGCTGGCGACCTCGTCCAACTCCAGCAAGTCATCATTACCGGGCCTGACGGTTTCGCCATCTTCCAGGTTTCCGACGGCAGCACCTTCGAGGTCTTTCCCAGCTCCCAAGTCATCTTCCGAAAGACGCCTGGCAATTGGAAGGACCTGCTGGACGTAATTATCGGCAGGGTGAAAGTCCAGATCCAGAAGTGGGGCGGCCAGCCGAACTTCAACCGCGTCATGACTCCGTCTGCGGTGATCTCCGTCCGCGGAACGGTATTCCATGTGGAAGTGGAGGACGGGGACGCAACTACGCTGGTAGTGGTGGACGAGGGACAGGTGGAAGTGTTGCATGCGCGCCATCCGGGAGCGCCGAAGTTGCTCAACGCCGGGGAGTGGCTCCGCGTCTATAAGAACCAGCCGATCGCCGCCAGACTGGTCGAAAAGAGCACTGTTCTGAACGCCGCTTTCCGGGCCGTCGCCGATGCCCTCTACACCATCGTCTACCGAAACGGGCGCATTCCTACGGTCGCCGGACGCATCCCCGGCGGCGGGGGGACTCCTTTGCCCGGCGATGGTGGCGGCGGGGCGCCGCCTCCGCCTCTGCCCGGCGACAACGGTGGCGGAACACCCCCACCGCCGCCTCCCCCCGGCAAGTAGCGCCGGCGGTTGACAGCGAGATTCTCAGATGCATTCATTGCAGACCCTCACCATCCTCCTGCCGTTGTCCATTGCCTTGGCACAGGCTCCCGGATTGCCTCCCGAGTGGGAGATCCACGAGAACATGGGATCGCTGGCGAAGCAAGTGCAGCGGTTCAAGCCGATTCTCGAGGAGGTCGATCCGAAAAGCTGGATCGAGGAGGGAGCGCCGGAAACGTACCGGCAGCAGTGGGAATCGGTCGGCAATGAGATCGGATTCCTGCATCAGTCGACCCAGGAACTCGCCAAACAGCCCGAGCGCCTGACGCTCGCTCTGGAAACCCTGTTTCGGATTCAATCACTGGATCTCATGCTGCGGTCGATGGACGAGGGCGTCCGCAAGTACCAGAATCCCGCCCTGGCGGATCTGCTCCGGGCCACGATGACCGACGTCAACGTGCAGCAGGAGAAGCTGCGGCAGTATGTTGTCGCGCTCGCCGCCGCAAAGGAGCAGGAGTGGAAGATAATGGATCAGGAGGCGCAACGCTGCCGCGCGTTGCTGTCGCGCCATCCGGAGCGGGAGAATTCGCAGAAGAAAGCAGAGCCCAAGTGAACGTCACCCAAGTCTACTTTTGCAGCATTTGCGGCGAATCGTCGACGGACATCTGCGTGCACTGCACGAAGGACGCTTGCGGAAATCATCTTTGCGAGAAGTGCCATCGGTGCAGCGACTGCTGCGCCTGCGAGCATCCGATGGCGGCGTCGGATCATCCGGCCGGAGGGAACGGGGCGGCCGGGTAGGGCGCGGGGCGCTGCCCCGCGCAAGGCAGTCCGGTGTCAGCTTGAGCGCCCGCCGCTCCTCGTCTTCACCCAGTCGATGCGCCATCGGCCGCCCGCCGACCGAGCCCACACCAGGCGCTTGAGCGGCGTTCCGCGGGCGTGATGGTAAAGCACCGCGGTGCGTTCGTAGAATCCACGCGTGTGGTGCGAGTCGCTGAATCCGAACCGCTCGTAATCCAGGTGATGGCAGAGCTCATGACACAGCGTGCTGAGGAAGGTCCCGTAAGAGGTGACTTCCTTGCGGACGGCCGTACGCATCCAGACGCGGATGCGCTTGGTCCTCGGATCGTAGTCTCCGAAGAGCTCGCTGGACCAGCCTTCGTAGGAACGAACCGGGCGGGAGGCGAGGACACTGACCTCAGGAGCGGAGACCCGATAGAAGGCGGCGGCCGTTTCGAGGAAGCTGGCGCACGCCCGGCGCACCGGCGCAATCTCACCGGAGGCCAGCACCGCCTCGATCGCCGCCGCCTCCACGCGCAAACGATTGTCCGGCGGTAATTCGAGAGAGCCGAGTTGGTCGCTGCGCTCGAACTCCGCCTGAAGCGTCTTGCGGGCGGGTGGACGATCGGTCACCACCGGCAGCCCTCCATCGAACGCCGGCGGCTACGGCTGCGCCGGCATCCCGTAGGCCGCCCAATCCTCCTTCGCCGGACCGTACACCCCCGGCACCTTCAGCCCCGCCTGCCGCATCAGGACGGTCATCTGGCCGCGGTGATGAATCTGGTGGCTGATCAGCGCGGTCAGCACAAAGCTCTTCTTCCATGTCTCCCCGTACATCGGGATATCGTCGGCGAGTTGTGCGTCCGTCCAGTTGGCCTGTACCGCTTCCGCCACCGCCTTGGCGCCCTCCTCGTAGGTGTCGGCGATGGCAGCCGCCGAAGCCGGCATGGTGTCTTTGTCGGTGGCGGCCGGAACCGGAATTCCCGCGTGCCGCATCATCTCGCCCAGCGTCGTGGTGATGTGCCATGCGAGAAACCCGAGGCTGCGGCCATCCTCGGTCACTTTCTGCCCGAGCGATTCATCGGTGATTGCGCGTAGTATTTTCAGCGTGCTGTCGGCTTCCAGCCGCCAGGCGTCGAGGAAATCGGGAATCGTGCGGATCATGGAGTCAAGATAGGCGAGGGGCGCCGCCTTCGTCAAGGGCGGCCGTTGGTCAAGGCCGACGGAGCAGGCTGGCGGGAAAACCGGAAATTGTTCCGGAACGCTCGTTGAAAACAAGGCGGTTACGCGCGAAAAACCGGAAATATTTCCGGTTTTGCTTTCGCCTTTGGCTGTGCGGCCCGGCTCGACGGTAGACGGGAAAACAGGCTTTCGGTGTATCCTCACTATCGGAGGGTAGCCTCCGTGAATTTTGCCTTTACTCTTACCGTGCCGCTGTCCCTGTTCTGGCTCGCGTCGCAAGCCCAGCAGCCCGCGGAGCAACCTGCCGCGCCGGCGAAGTGCGCCATCGAAGGCCGGGTGATCCACGCCTTCACGGGAGCGCCGCTCAAAAAGGTCACCGTGTCGCTGTACAAAGTGGAAGGCCAGGACCGGCCCGCCGTAGCCCGCTCGGACGCCTCAGGCCGGTTCGTCTTTCGCGACGCCGAATCCGGGAAATACCGGCTGATCGCCAACCGGACCGGCTACGCACACCAGCAGTACGGCTCGCGTGGGCGGTGGGGAACAGGGACGGTCCTGACCCTGGAGGCGGGGCAACAGATGACCGGCCTGGTGTTCCGGCTGTATCCGCAAGGCGTGATCGCCGGGGTGGTGATCGACGAAGAAGGCGAGCCGGTGGTTGACGCCCAGATCCAGGCGTTGCGGCACTTCTATGAGCGGCGCAAACGGGAGTTGGGACCAGTCGGCCACGCGAGGACGAACGACCTCGGCGAGTTCCGCGTCTTCGGCCTCGAGCAAGGACGGTACTATCTCAGCGCCAGTTCCGCGTCCCACTGGCGGTGGGGGATCAGCCCGCGTCCCGCCTCCGGTACGGAGCCGGAGCAGGATTATGCATCGACGTATTACCCCGGCACGATCGACCCGGCGTCGGCCGCGCAAATCGAAGTAGCCCCCGGAGCGGAAGCGCGGGTCCAGATCATCCTCCGGCGAGTACCGACGCTGCGGGTTCGCGGCCGCGTCGTCAATCCATTCGCCACCGGCAGGGAGAGGGAGACTTTCGTGTCGCTGATTCCGGCCCAGCAAGCCTGGGGCGTCGTCGCCTGGCGCTCCTATCCGGTCACGGATGCCGAGGGGAATTTCGAGGTCCGCGGCGTGGTGCCGGGCAGCTACACGCTCAACGCGCATTGGAGTCATGGCGAGGAGCGACGCGTAGGGCGTAAGAAGCTGGAGGTCACTGCCAACGTGGACGGCGTGCTGGTGGAGATCGCCGCCGGCTTCGAACTCGCCGGGAGCCTGAAGGTGGAAGGAGAGACCGACATCAACTACGCCGACCTCCGCGCGATCCTGCAACCCCGGGAGGAGGATCCGATGGGCGGCGGCAGTGTGACGGTCAAGGATGACGGCGCCTTCACATTCCGGAACGTCGCGCCGGATCACTATCGATTCTCCCTGCACGGCGCGCCGGAGAATTGCTACATCCGGTCGGTTCGGCTCGGCCGGCAGGAAACGCTCGAATCCGGCTTCGATCTGACCGGCCCCGCGGCCGAGCCGCTGGAGGTGTTTCTCAGCGCTGATGGCGGCCGCGTTGAAGGAGAGGTAGTCGACGATCGGAAGAAGCCGGTGCGAGGGGCGCAGGTGGCCTTAGTGCCAGACCCGCCTAAGCGCGAGCTGTCGCACCTGTACAAGAGCGCCACCACGGACCAGTCCGGCAAATTCAGCCTGGCCGGAATAGCGCCGGGCGACTACAAGCTGTTCGCCTGGGACAGTGCCGACCCGGGCGCCTGGGAGGACCCGGATTTCCTGAAACCGTTCGAGGAGTTTGGCAAATCTGTCCGCGCGGGTCCGAACAGCAAGGAGACCGCCAGCCTGCCGCTTCTCCTCACCGGCGAGCCGGCCCCGACAGCGCCGGCGGCGAGGCCGCCGAAGCCGCGGGTGAAAGGAACCCGGCGATGAGGTACATGCCGCTTCTGTGGATCATGAGTTGCGCCGCTTTTTGCCAGCAACCGGCGGTCCCGCACGAACCGCAGGCAGGGCCGGTGAAGCCGGAAGACCGCGCCGTGCTGGAAGGGCAGGTGGTGGATGCGAAGACCGGGGCGCCGGTTCCCAAGGTCAACCTGGTGCTGACAGGCGAGCAATACCGCGAAGCGCCGGCCTCGGCCCGTACAGGTCCGGACGGCAAGTTCACCATCCCCGACCTGGAGCCGGGCCAGTACCGGCTGCTCCTGGAGCGGCGCGGCTACGTCCGGCAGTCCTTCGGCGTGATGGGCATGCGGCAGCCCGGAACGGTCTTGACCCTGAATCCCGGGCAGAAGGTTCGCGTGGATGCGAAACTGATGCCGCAGGCCGTGATCGCCGGCAAGGTCGTGGACGAGGACGGCGAGCCGCTGGCCTATGTGCAGGTTCGCGCGCTCCGGATGGGTTACAGCCGGGGCGCGCGCGGTCCGGTGCCCGAGCATCTCGCCGACACCAACGACCTGGGCGAGTTTCGGATGCACAGCCTGCCCCCGGGACGGTATTACCTCCAGGCCGTGTACATGGCCGGCGATTTCAACACTCCGGCCGGAGGCGGCGAGTCTGGGCCGTCCGAGCCGCTGCTGAGCTACGTGCCCACCTACTATCCAGGCACGAAGGATCCGTCCACCGCCGTTCCCGTGGAAGTCGGCCCAGGGGCCGAGATCCGGGGAATCCAGTTTGCCCTTGCGCAGGCGCAGACCTACCGCGTGCGCGGACGGGTGTTGAACACCATTACCGGGCGGGTGGAGCGGAACATCATGGTGGGCATCGTCCCGCGGGCAAGAGACCTTGGCTCTTTCATGAGCGCCGCCTTCAGCAACGCCGGCGTGGACAGAAAAGGGAACTTCGACCTGCGCGGTGTCCAGCCGGGCTCGTACTATGTCATCGCGCGCTGGTTCGGCGAGGGCGGCCGCCAATCCGCCAGGCAGCCGGTCGACGTGACCAACAGTGACGTGGACGGCGTGGAGGTGGTGATCGGTCAGGGAGCGGAAATCGCCGGATCGATTCGCCTGGAGGGCGAAGGCACTCTGGACACCAAGAAGCTCTGGGTGTTCCTCCGTCCGGCCGAGCCTTCCGGCTTCATGATGATGCCGGCGCGGGCGGAAGTGAAAGACGACCTGACATTCGTGATCCAGAAGGTGATGGCCGGCGAGTACCTGGTCAACCTGATGGGCTTGCCCAAGGACTTCTATATCAAGTCCGTCCGGCTTGGGGAGCAGGAGGTCCTCGAATCCGGCTTCACGGTGGAGAGCGGCGGCGGGCCGGGCGCTCTGGAAGTCGTGCTCAGCGCCAGCGCCGGACAGGTTGGCGGGGTCGTGCTGGATGAGGATGAGAAACCTCTCGCTGGCGCCACCGTCGTCCTGCTGCCGGAACCGGAGCGACGGAAATACGAGCACCTGATCAAGACTACAACCTGCGACCAGAACGGGCGATTCACGCTGGAGGGAATCTCGCCGGGGGAATACAAGCTCTTCGCCTGGAAAGAGGTCGAGACGGGCGCCTGGCAGGATCCGGATTTCATGACGCCGATCGAGAAACACGGCGAGGAAGTGACAATTCGCGAGGCAGGCCGCGAGAGCCGCCAGTTGAAGGCCGCGCCGGCAGCGCAGTGAAATCCGGAAGAGTCAGGCTTCCGTCCCGCGTCCGAGGCGTTCCAGCAGCCTGTCCAGGGTGTCCAGCCGGGCGCGCAGCTTGTGGCGCATTTCCCGGGTCGCCGTGTGGTGGATTTCCGTGGGCAGCTCTCGCCGCTCCCGCTCCAGCAGCTCAATGACCAGGCCCCACTCCTCATCGGTCAGAACCGGCTGGGGCCTGATTGCGGTAGCCATAACCGAACCTCCCCGAGGACGGTTTCCAATTCTACTGTACAGCGGAATTGACCTGGCGGAGCGGCGATTTCGTGCGATTCGGACCCGCCGGGCGGCCGGGCCCACCCATCACACCCTCCGGATGTTGACGCCCGCCTCCCGGAACAGCACTTCGACCATTCCGAAATGCTCATCGTAGTACTGGCTGGAGTACTGCGCCATGCGCGCGGCCGAGATCACGACTTCGCGGATGCCGGCCTGCACGATCGCCCTCCCGCAGTCCATGCACGGCATGATCTCAACGTAGATGGTGCAGCCTTCGAGCGGCGTGCCGCAGCGCGCGGCGTTGAGGATCGCGTTGCGCTCGGCGTGCTCGATCCAGAGGTACTTCGTCGGACGCTCGAGCCGCTCCGGCACATCGTCGCGGATGCCGCGCGGAAACGAATTGTAGCCCGTCGACCGAATCTCGTGTGCTGGCCCGGCGATGACGCAGCCGATCTTGGTGTTCGGATCCTTGCTCCTGGCGCCGACCGCCCGGCAGATGTTCAGGTAGTACTCGTCCCAGTTCGGGACCTGCGTCATGGTGTGTCCTCCTTGACCGGCCGGGTTTTCTCCCAATCCCCGCGCAGAAACGCCGCCGCCACCCGGTTGAACTCGGCCCGGTGCTCGACCACCGGGATGTGGCCTCCATTGGGGATGATCCACAGCCAGGCGCGCGGGAGTGATGTGTACATCTCAACCGGGATGCTCACCGGAAAGAACGGGTCGCGGTCGCCGTGGACAACGAACGTTCTGGCGGTGATCCGGGCCAGCGACTCGGGGGTGAAGTTCACGTCGTCATCGACGTCCTTGAAGGCGTGGAACTGCGCGCGGAGCGAACGGATCTGGTCGTCGCCGAGCTTGTGGAACTCGCGGGCCTTCCGCCAGTCCTCCTCGCTCATGCTCTCCACTGTCAGTTTCCGCTGGATTACGCGCGCCTGCACGTGATATTTGAATGTGGCGCCGATCAGGACCATCGCCTCGACGCGCTCGGGACGGCCGGCGGCCATGTGGAGCAGAATCATGCCGCCGCTGCTGATCCCCATGGCTTTGAACCGCTCGATTCCCAATCGATCGAGCAGCGCATAGATGTCCAGGGCGGACTGGCGATGCGTGAACACGTTCGCCGGGTTATTGGACCGCCCGTGCCCGCGCAGGTCGGGCACGATCAGCCGGTAGCCGGTCTTGAACGCATCGATCACCGGCCCCCAGACCGCGCCCGACGCCTGGAAGCCGTGCAGCAACACCAGCGGCTCGCCGCTGCCGTGGACCTCGTAGTAGATCGAGCATCCGTTCACCAGAGCCGTTTGACCCGCACCAGGTGACATGACGGGTTCGCGCTACTTGCGTTCCTTGAGGACCTCGCCCTTCCGCATGAGTGTCGGGGCCTTGCGCTTCTTCTCGGTTTCGGCGGCCTTTTTCTCCGCCGCCCGTTTCTCCTCGATGTCCTTGGGCTGCATCATGCTTTCCAGTTCCTTGTCGGCGCGCTCCTCTCTGGCCTGCACTTCGGAGGCGCGGGTGGTGAGGTCCTGCATGGAAAGCTCCAGGCTGTCGGAAGTGGTTTCGATCGCCTGCTCGAGAGCGAACTGGTAGCGCGCGATATCCTTGGGCCGGCTCTGCTCGATCTCCCGCAGCGCTTCGACCCATTTCTTTTCAGCCTCGGTCACAGCCGCCAGCCCGTCGTTCACCGGGAGCTTGCGCTTGAGCGCGTCGTCGGTGACGGTGTCGATGGCGTCGACGATGTTAGTGAAATCCTCCAGCATGTTGTGAATCAGGATCGAACGGCCGGCCTTCTCCTGCGCGAGAAGCTGCTTGAGCAGATCGATCCGCTGCTGGCCGAACTGGACGTACAGCACGAGCCGGGGGTTGGGCTCCTGGACCAGCCGGAGCTG
>CAZACK010000072.1:25421-26151 GCA_964483455.1 uncultured Solibacteraceae bacterium | reverse complement strand
GCCGGTTCTGGAACGAGGCGGCGGGGTGCCTCTATGACGTCGTGAGCGGCGATAAGTCCGACGGAGCGATCCGTCCCAACCAGATTCTCGCGGTGAGCCTTCCGCACACGATGCTGCCCGCCGACAAGGCCCGTCGGGTGGTCGAGATGGTCGAGCGCGAGCTGCTGACTCCGGTCGGGCTGCGCAGCCTCGCCCGCTCGGATGCGCAGTACCGCCCACGCTACGAAGGCGGAGTTACAAGCCGCGACGGCGCGTATCACCAGGGCACGGTTTGGCCGTGGCTGCTGGGGCCGTTCATCACCGCCTATGTCGAGGTGAACGGGCGCACACAGAAAGCGCGGGACCAGGCGGCACAGTGGCTCGCGCAGTTTCAGGCCCACCTGGACGATGCCGGCCTCGGCCAGGTGTCGGAGATCTTCGATGCCGAGCCGCCGCATGCGCCGCGAGGTTGCATCGCGCAAGCCTGGAGCGTGGCTGAGTTGCTGCGGGCGGCGGTGGAGGATGTCTGGGATCTCCATCCGGTCGCGAGGAATCTGGGCCGGAATCTGAAGAGGAATGGGAAGGCGAAGCTCGCGGCGGCGTGAGGGAATTGTAGGCCGCCGATGAACGCCGATAACGTGGATGATCTCAGGAGGGCGGTATCCGCGATCATCGGCGTTGATCGGCGGCCCGGAATGAGTTGTTCACTGATTGCGCCCACGATTCTGGAGGAGTCGAACGGATCATGACA
>CAZACK010000072.1:0-25411 GCA_964483455.1 uncultured Solibacteraceae bacterium | reverse complement strand
CATCCCCAATGGCGTCCACGCGCAGCACATAAGACTGCGCTGCTGTTGCTGTTGGCCACGGCGCCGTTGTTTGCTCAGAAGCACGAGCTTGGATTGATGCTCGGGGTGAACACTGGTGCGGAGGTGACGCTTCGGCCCGGGTCGTTGAACGTCGGCTCGGGGATCACTTATGTCGCCAACTACGGCGTCCGGCTTGCGGGCGGAGACGCAGCCGCCTTTTACTTTGAGGTCCACTTCGCCGCCACGCCGCTACAGGATGTGACGTCGGACAACCCCGTGGTCCCGCGGGACTACGCGTCGCTGTTTCTGACGCCGGGCCTCCGGATGAAGTTTGCCCCAGGCTTTTTCGTCTCGCCTTGGGTTGCGGCCGGCGGCGGATATGCCCAATTCGAGCAGAGTTCAGAGCTGCCCGACGGCACGCCGAACCCCGGCCTTCGGCGCATTCACCGCGGGGCAATTGACTTCGGGGGCGGCGTGGATGTCCGGCTGTGGCGATGGCTCGCGCTGCGCGGGGAAGTGCGTGACTTCTACTCTGGCAACCCGGCGTACAACGCCAGTGTGTCCGGCGGCGGGCAACACAACGTCGTGGCTTCCGGCGGCTTCGTGCTACGCTTCGGGGAGTAACTCGGAGGGCAGAGTGTCTCCTCGAATTGCCGTCTTCGTGCTCCTCGCCGCGGGCCTTGGCGCAGCCGTCCTCGACCAGCGGATCCGCCCGGCGGATGGCAACCGCTTCGATCTCATCGTGGAAAAGACCGGGCTGATGAGAGGCAAGAAACACTTGTTCGTGTTCGAGCGCTACGAAGGTCAACTCGTCTATGACGAGGAGAAGCCGGAGAATTCGCGGGTTCAGTTCAGCCTGGAGTCCAGCAGCATCGTGTGCAAAGACACCTGGGTGAGCGCCAAGGACCTGAAGAAGATCCAGCAGGCCGCGTTGAAGGACATGCTCGCCGCGGATCGCTACGCCGCGGTGAGCTTCCAGTCGAACGGGGTCCGTTCGGCGGGCGCGTCGCAGTACGAGGTCATGGGGACGTTGAAGATCCGTGGCGTGGAGAAACCGGCGACCGTCCGCGTCACGCTGAAGCGCGGCGAGCCAGGCGGGCCGGTTTTCGAGGGCAGCGCGACGGTGAAGATGACCGACTACGGACTGAAGCCTCCGTCGGCGGCGTTGGGGCTGATCGGCACGAAGGATGAGATGACGGTGTCGTTCCGGCTGCAACCGGAGTGATCCGGCCATCGGCGATCCGCTGGGGGTGAGCTCGTCGTTCCTTCCTCGGAGAACCCGGCTACTCCTCCAGCCGGGCGGGTCAACTCCGGCGCCTCATCGCGGGAGAGGCGGCGCTGGCTTGTCAGGTAGCCGATCATCTCCCATCCATTCCCTCCATCCCGAGTTGTCGGGAGACTCCACCGAGATTAGCACCTCGGAGCACGACCGGCGCCGGTTGGACCTGATGCGCTGATCTGAACTGGAGCGGCGGCGAACGGCGAAGAGCTATCGCTTCACGGAACGCGGAACAGGCCCACGTCGTCGAAGGTGGCCACCCGTTCGACTCCCCAGTCCACCGGATTCGCGGTCATGCTTCTTCCGATCACCAGATTTCCCTGGTGGCCGGATCTCGCCACGATGAATCCAATCCCCCGGCGGCGCACAAAAAGCGTTGCCTGCCGGCGGAGGTTGAGCGCGATTTGCGGAACCGCATCCGTTCTTGCGGACAGCATGCGCCACTTTCCGTCGTCCCCTCGGCCGAGAAACTCAATCTTCGCCTGTTCCGCGGGACTGGTCATGATGGCCGCGGCTCCGCTCAGCGGCGTCGGGGCGGGGAACTCGACTTCAAGATACATTCCCGGCTTCGCGGGTTCACGGCTCGACCAGCGGGACACCAGAAAGCCGTCCAGGGCGAAGCCCGCCTCCCAAACGTTTGGTTCGGCATCCAGGAGCCAGCCTCTTTGCGCGCGCACTTTGGCGGCCCCCCGCAGAAGCTCGATTTCCTGGATGTTCCACAGGGCCGCCGGCCCGTCCGCCCACTGTAGCCTCACCGCCCGCAGTGGGCGTTCCTTCCAGGACGCGCGCAATTCCTGGAACGCGCCGCGCTCGTGGTAGGCCGCGGTCGCGAGGGACTCGGCCAAGCGGCCGCCCTCGGCCGACTGCCAGTCGCCGGTAATCGGGCGTCGCAGATACGCTGCCGGCAGGCCGACAAGGTCCAGGATTCGCGTGGTGGGCCGCGTGTGACGGGCCACCAACTCCGCCAGCCGGTATCCCCAGACGTTGCGCCGCAGGTACGCCGGCTCCGACTCGAGGCGCAAGGCCGCCGCCAGCGGAAAGCCGTTGAGCCGCCAGGCGGCTTCCTCTGCGTAGAGGCTGATGGCCGGTGGCAGGCAGGTGACCGCATGGACGACGAGCAGCGCCCAGGCGGGCGCGCGAGGCAGGGCCGCCGCCATCAGCAGGGCGATCCAAGGCAGGGAAGGCATCAGAAAGCGGGCGCCCATATTCAGAAACCACGGCAGCGACAGCAGCAGCGCCGCCGCCAGCGCGAACCACGCGCCTCGGCGGCGCAGGGCGAGCAAGCCGAGCGGCGCCAGCAGGAAGACCGGGCCGATCAGCCCCTGAAGCAAGCTGCCCCGGATGGTCAGTTCCAGCGGAGCGGCGCTCCAAGTAACTCCCGGATAAGTTCGGAGGCTGCTGATCAGGCTGCGCTCGGACGAGATATAGAAGAACGCATTGGGGAAATACTCGTTGAACAAAGGAGCCAGCGGATTGCCTGTAAGAACGTACGCCCGGAGCATCCACGGCGCGATCATCAAAGCGGCCCCGGCCGCAACATGCAGGGCGGGGCGCCATCTTCGATGCGCCAGCACAAACAGGACTCCGGCCGCGGCCGCTAACAGGCCGTTCATTTTGACCGCATAGCAAAAACCCGCCAGGAGGCCGGCGGCCAGCGCAACCAGATCGCTCCGCGTGTCCCTCCATAGAATCAGCGCATAAGCGGCCGCCAGCGAGTAGAACACCAGCGCCGCGTCCGTGTAGGCGCTCGTGCCGCTCGTTCCGGCGACGGGCGACAGAGCATACAAGCCCGCGCCCACGGCGGAGGCGTAACCGGGCAGACCCAGGCGGCGCCCGATCCCGAGTATCAGGGGGATGGTTGCGGCCAGGAAGCCGAAGTGGATCAGCTTGGCGGCCGAATGGCGCCCGAAGGCGAATCCCATGGCGTAAAGCATCTCCATGCCCTGCGGCAGCACGTCGTGGAAGGCGGCGCGGGCGGAGAAGCCCCGGTCATCGAGGTGCTGGCGGACGAGTCCGAGGTGGTAGCCGATGGCGTCGGGTTGAATTTCCGGCGCCAGGGCGTGGACCAGGTAGAGGACGCCGAAGACGCCGAGGATGGCGCACAGCAACCGGCCCTCCCACCGGCTTTCCAGGGTTAGCCAGGATTTACTTCCCGGTTGGCCTGTCGAGGCGCGCCGCCGCGCCCCCCAGAAGATGCCTGCGCCGAGCACAATGAAGGCCGGCCAGATGGCCAGTCGCACGCAGTGAAGCAGGAACAACGCAAGGCTGAGCAGGGCCGCGCCGGCCCCGAAGACCAGCGTGGCCGGCAGCGGCGCCGGCCGCAGCAGCCGGCGTCCGAGCAGCCAGGCCGAGGCCAGCGTCAGTTCCGCGCCGAAAATAATGCGGGCGAGGTCGGTTGCCTCCGCGGCGTGGGTCAGGACCGCGTGCATGCCCGGCGCCCAGCCGCCTGCGGCGGAAGCGGCAAACAAGACTTCTTGCGCCGCCGGTGCGCGCCGATGAACGCGGATCGCAGCTCGGTTCTCATCGGCGTTGATCGGCGGCTCACGACGGAACCCCGAGCGCCCTGCAATCCGCCTCCACCATTTCCCGGGCCAGTTCCTCGAAGCCGATCTGGTGCCGCCAGCCGAGCTTCTGCCGCGCCTTGCGGGAGTCGCCCAGAAGCAGATTGACTTCCGCGGGACGGTAAAGCTCGGCGTCTTCCTTCACGTAATCCCGGTAGTCCATCCCCGCGAAGGCGAACGCGCGCTCGGCGAACTCGCGCACCGAATGGGTCTCGCCGGTGGCCACCACATAATCGTCGGGGGTTTCCTGCTGGAGCATCAGCCACATCGCCTGGACATACTCGCGGGCGTGACCCCAATCGCGCTTCGCCTCGAGGTTGCCGAGCCGGAGCTCGTTCGCGCGGCCGGCCCGGATGCGGGCCGCTGCCGAGGTGATCTTCCGGGTGACAAACTCGAAACCCCGCCGCGGCGACTCGTGATTGAACAGGATCCCATTGGAGCAGTGCATGCCATAGGCTTCCCTGTAATTGCGGCTGAGCTCGAAGCCGGCGACTTTGCTGATGCCGTAAGTGGACCGCGGGTGGAACCGGGTCCTTTCGTTCTGCGGGACCTCCTCGGCGTGGCCGAACATCTCGCTCGAGCCGGCGAAGTAGAAGCGGCAGCTCCTGACGATGTTCTTGAGCGCCGCCAGCAGGTAGTGCGTGCCGTTGATGTTGGCGTTGAGCGTGGAGAACTCATCGTCGAAGGAGTAGCTGACGAAGCTCTGCGCGGCCAGGTGATAGCACTCCTCCGGCGCCGCCTTCTCGACCACCTGGTGGATGCTGGCGTAGCTCTCGAGCGAAGCCGCATGGAGGATCAGCCGGTCGGCGATGTGCTGGATTCGAGAGAGCCGGTGTTCGGGATCCTCCAGGGCGACGCGGCGCACGATGCCGTGGACTTCATAGCCCTTCGCCAAAAGGAACTCCGCCAGGTAGGAGCCGTCCTGGCCGGTGATGCCGGTGATCAGCGCGCGCTTCCGGGCCATACGGCCAGATGGTAGCAGATAGCGCGCGGGAGCCGCGAGCTACTCCTGATACTGGAACGTGCCGACGAAGGCGCTCCGCTTGTCCGGAGTGCTCCAGTTGGCGCCCAGTCCCGCGCCTCGGAAGTTGTGTGCCGAGGCCACCGCCGGCATGGCGTGATCGACCTTCGTCAGCGGCGAGTAGTACACATCCTCATTGGTGCAGATGTGGTCGCCGCTGTTGATGGCGCGCGTCTGGATCTTCGCCAGTTCACCGGCGGCCATGGTCGCCTTCATGCTGTGGACGTTGTCTTCGTCGAAGCTGAGGTTGATGAGCCGGTATTCGACGCGGACCACGTCCTGCAACAGGTCGCCGCCCATGCGCTGCGCGAAGCTCTTCAGCGCGAGGCGCTGCGCCGGGCCGGCCTTCTCGTCGATGATCAGGATCGATTTCACGGGGTAAGCGGTGCGGGTCGGGTCGCCGAGCGTGTGGCTCGCCCTGATCGCGGCCGCCACCGAAAGCCCGTCGAGCGTCACGCCCTTCCAGGTTCCTTTGCGCACTTTCCAGCCGAGGACCGCCATGTCGCCGCCGAAACCCACTTCGCCGTTGGCGAAGCAGGGTCCCGTGTACACGTCGGCGGTGCGCGCCTCGATGTAGTCGCCGTTCAGTTGTGTGGTTGGAATCCCCGCTCCGAAGGCCACGCCGGCCACGAACAGGAGACTCGCCAGAGTACAAGCCAAGCACTTCATCCCAGTCCCTCCAAGTGGTGGTGCCACTATTCTAACACAGCCCGCACGTTAGAGGAGGTTGACCGCCGGGCAAACCGGAAATATTTCCGGTTTTCGTGTTGCAAGCAAAGGTGGTTACACAGAAAAAACCGGAAATATTTCCGCTTTTGCGGGATGGCGGGTTCCGCAGCCGGATCCCGAACATTCGGCAGGGCCGGCGGAGGCGCCAAACGGATCGATCCGCCTGCCCCGCCAGAATACCGCAATCTACAGCGCCTTGTAACACGCCCGGCCCGGGCTGCACTCGTAGTTGTCCACGAGTTTGCCGTCGGGGCCGAGATTCAGTTGGGTCCTCACGCACCAGAAAATGCGCTCGTCGCCGCGCTGGACGGCGGAGTCCGACTCCGCATCGATGTACAGTCCTTTCCAGCGCAGGTTCTCGCAGCGTTCTTCCTGCATGACGTTGAATGCGGGAGACGCCATGGTCACGCCCTCCCTCGCGCCGCCGCCAGCAGCGCGCGCTTGACGGCCACTTTGGCAAGCTGCACCTTGTAGCCGTTCTGGCTCAGTGGCTTGGCATCAGAAACCGCGGCCTCGGCTGCCTCTTCAGCGACTTGTTCGGACACAGCCTTGCCAACTAGCGCCTCTTCGGCTCCGGAGGACGGCCACGGTTTCGGCGCGACGTGGCCCATCACCACCCGGGCCTTGGCCACCGTGTTCCCCTTCATTCTCAGGGCCACCGATGCCGCCGCCAGCGGCCAGTCGAGCGCCTCCTTCTGCCGTACTTCGTAGGTTGCGTTGCGGACGCCGCGCGCCGAGGGAATGGTGATCTCCGTCAGGATCTCGTCCGGCCGGAGAGCGATTTCCCGCTCGGAGTCGCTCTTCGGAACGACGAAGAATTCCTCGACGGATAGTTCGCGATTGCCGGACGCCGACACGAGCTTGACTCTGGCGCCGAGCGCGATGAGCGCCGGCCCGAGGCTGGAGGCGCTGACGAAGTACGCCGGCCCGCCGCCGAAGATGGCGTGATACTTGTTCTCGCCCTTCGGGACCATCCCCTTGGCCAGCAGACCCTGGCCGAGCCTGAAATACCAGCAGCGCGGCCGCTGGCAGAGGTCGCCGCCCACGGTGCCCATGTTCCTGATCTGTGGGCTGGAGACACCCTGCGCCGCCTGAATCAGCGAAGGATACTCGGCGCGCACGGCGGCGTTAGCGAGCAACTCGTCCAACGTTACCGTAGCGCCGATCCGCAGGCCGCCGTCGGCCTTGCCGATGCCGCCGAGTTCCTTAATGTTCTTGATATTGACCACCCGTTTTGGCGTGTGGACGAAGTCCTTCAAGAGGCTGAGAAGGTCGGTGCCGCCCGCCAGCACGTCGGCCTCGCCCCACTGGCTGCCCAGCAGGCCGAGAGCCTCCTGGACCGTCGTCGGATTTGCGTATGCGAAGGCTTGCATGTTACGCGCTCCTCCTTTCCAGGACCGCAAGGACCCGGTCCGGCGTCAACGGCACGTGCGGCACGCGGACGCCGATCGCGTTGGCCACGGCGTTGGCGATGGCGGCGATGCCGGGGATGACCGGCGGCTCGCCGAGCCCGATGACGCCGCGGGAGTCGTGCTCCGGCGTGATGTCGAGGTGGACGATGATCTCGCCGATGTCGGCGGCGCCGGCCAGCTTGTAGAACTCCATGTCAGCGTTCAGGAAGCGTCCCGTCTGCTCGTCCATGATCCGCTCTTCGAACAGCGCCCCGCAGATGCTCATGATGCAGGCGCCGAACACCTGGCTGTCCGCCGTTTTCGGGTTGATAATCAGCCCGCAGTCCTGAACCGCGGCCAGCCGGTTCATCTTCACCACGCCCGTCTCCACGTCAACCGAGACATCGGCGATTTGCACGCCGCCGACGCCCTGGTTGATCAGCCCCATGGGCTGCTTGGGGTTGTTCTCGCCCATCTCGGTGATGGGTTGCACGCCGAGTTTCTGGCAGGCGGCTTTCCAGGCGAGGCTCTTGGCCGGATTGCCCTTGACCTGGATTTTGCCTTCGGCGGCCTCGAGCTGGTCGGCCGGCGCCCCCAGGCTCGGAGCCACCGCCGCGTACAGCTTCTCGAGCGCGTTCTTGGTGGATTTTCGCGTCGAGGCCGACACACCGCCTACTGTGGTCGAGCCGCCCGAGGCGCCCGAAGGCGGATACCGGTTGTCGCCGATCTTCACCTTGACGTCGCCCACCTGAAGTCCGAGCGTCTCGGCCGCCACCATGGCGATGACGGTTCGCGTTCCCGTGCCCAGATCCTGGCTTCCGAGCTCCAGTTCCACCGTGCCGTCGGGGTGGATGGTTGTCCGGCATTGGCTGGGATGCCCCAGGCCGCCCCAGGTGGCCACGCCGATGCCCAGGCCGCGCTTCACCGGACCGGGGCCGGAGTCCCCGCGCTGATGCCAGTACTTCTTCCACTCGATCAGCTCGGCGGCCTTCTGAAGCTGCGCGCGGTAGACCTCGGCTCGCGCGGTGTAGTCCGCGTTCTTCATGAACAGCTCGAGCGGGTCCATCTTGAGCTTCGCCGCCAGGTCCTCCATGGCGCAGCAGGTCACGAACGACGCCTGCGGGTGATTGGGCGCGCGCCACGCCCGCGCCGGACCGGCGTTGGTGACGACGCCCGTGTGATTCACGCGCTTGTTGGGGATGTTGGTGTAGACGTAAGGGATCTGGGTCGGCGAGACGCCGCCGCCGCTGACGCCGCTGGTGCCCCACGATTCGGACTGCCAGGCGGTGATCGTTCCGTCCTTCTTCGCGCCCAGTTTGACCTTGGCGAAGATCGACGGGCGGTTGCCGGCGATTTCCAGCTCCGTCCTCCGGTCGAGGAACATCTTCACCGGACGGCCGCCGCTGGCTTTGGACAGCCGCGCCGCCACCACGCCCCAGCGGTCGGCCGCGAACTTGCTGCCGAACCCTCCGCCCATGTGATCCTGCATGGCGTGGACGTTGGTGGCCGGAAGCTCCAGCGATTTGGCCAGATCGCCCCCGATGCCGGAGAGGTTCTGTGTGGACGGCCAGTAGTCGATCTGATTGTCTTTCCAGGCGACCACCTGGCCGTGGGCTTCCATCGTGCAGTGCGTCAGCACCGGGATGCCGTAATAGCCCTCGGAGACGGCGTCGGCTTCCTGGAAAGCCTTGTCGGGATCGCCGGTGAGGATCTCGCCAGCCGGCTTGCTGTTCTTTCCGGCTTTCTTCAGATCCTCTTCGCGAACCAGGTGGGGGAGAGGCTCGTAATCGACCTTGATCTTGCGAACCGCGTCCCTGGCAATCTCCTCGGACCCGGCCGCCACGGCCGCCACCTCGGTGCCGGCCCATTGGATTTCGGTGCCGGCGGGCGAGATCACGTGAACCGCGGTGACGCCCTTCAAGGACTCTGCCGCCCGGGTGTCGATTGCCTTGACCCGCGCGTGTGCATGAGGGCAGGTCAGAATGGCGCCGAAAAGCGTGTCGGCGGCTTTAATATCATAGGCGTACCTGGCCTTGCCGCTCGCCTTTGCGGGGCCGTCGATGCGGCTGTACCGCTTACCCATCACGCGGCGTTTCGCTTGAGGAGGCCAACTGTAATCAGGCATTGCTCGTCGCTCCTTTCGTTTTGGCCGCTTCCAGGAGGGCCTTGCGCAAGCCGACGTAGGTGCCGCAACGGCACAGGTTGCCGCTCAGCCCGGCCTTGACCTGCTCGTAGTTCGGATTCGGATGCCGGTCGAGGAAGCCTTTCGCGGCCATGACAAAGCCCGGCGTGCAGAAGCCGCACTGCTGGGCGTCGTTGTTGACGAACGCCGCCTCCACCGGATGCAGCCGGTCGCCGGCGCTCAGGCCCTCGATGGTCTGGATCGGCTTTCCTTGCGCGTCAATGGCGAGCACGCTGCACGCGTACACCACCTTGCCCGACATGATCACTGTGCAGGCGCCGCAATTGCCGCGGTCACAGACTTTCTTGGCGCCGGTCAGATCCAGGCGGTCGCGCAGCGCGTCGAGCAACGTCACCCGCGGCTCGACCGACAGGTTCATTGGTTTGCCGTTGATTTGGAGAGTGATTGGGACCGCGTCCGGGCCGGCCACGCTTGCCGCCGGCGCGGCTTCGGACTCGGTTTGTAAAATGCCGGTCCCCAAAGCGCCGCCGATGCCGACGCCACGGATGAATCCGCGCCGCGAGACGCCGGCCCCCGGTTTCTTACCTGCGTCAGGTTCTTTCCGATGACTCACCAGACACCTTCCTTTCGTGCCTCGTTTATCGAAACAGGGAAACTCCGGATGGTTGGAACATCGAAATCGACTATACCAGATGAGGGGGAAGGCTGCTAGGGCTATGGGGAGGACAAGAAGCGAAATCAAGGATCAAGAATGTGAGGAGCCGAAGCGAGGCGGGTCACGAAGTGTACATCGGCCTCGAGGAAATCGTAGCCCGGCAATCTTCCGGCAGGTTCCCAGCGGATTTGCTCGAAGGCGAGGTTGACCGGCTCGCCTTCGAACTCTTGCACGAGGTAGAAGAGGAGGAGGATGGGCGGCCGTCCCGGATAGGCGTATTCGAATCTCTCGATTTGCGGTCCGATCGCGGCCCGGATGTCCAGCTCTTCGGCCAGTTCACGCTCGAGGGCGGCGGGCGGCGATTCCCCCGGTTCGACTTTGCCGCCGGGAAACTCCCACTTGAGGGGGTGGTTGTCGCTCTGGCGGCGCTGGCAGATCAGGACGGCGCCGTTGCGGACGATCACCGCGGCCACCACGACGGACTGTTCCCCGGGCCGGGCGCCGGGTTGACGAGGGAGCTGGGACACTCCGATCATTGAAGCACAGCATCCATGTACAGCGACCGCCTGCTCGGCCACTTCCGCAACCCTCGCAACGTGGGCGAACTGCCGCCGCCGGCGGTGACCGTCGAGGTGAGCAATCCGGCCTGCGGGGACATCCTGCGCCTTTCGGCCCGCTTCGAGGACGGCGCCGTGATCGAAACACGCTACAAGACGCGCGGATGCACGGCGTCGATTGCCGCCGGCTCGGCGCTGACCGAATGGATGTCCGGCAGGACTCGGGCGGAACTGGCCGCAATCACACCGCGCATGGTGGAGGAAGCCGTCGGCGGCCTTGGCGCGGAGTCGAAACACGCGGCGGTGTTGTGCGTGGATGCGGTGAAGGCGCTGCTAGCCGCTGGAGCGCCCTGAAGGGTCCACCCACCGGTCGAGCCGGCGAAAATAAGCCCGCGCTCGCGAGACGTCGCGCAGGATCTGGGCTTTCAGACTCTCGGCGTCCGGGAACCTGAACTCCGGGCGCAGGCGGCGAAGAAACTCGACGCGAATTCGCAGCGGGCGTTCCGTCTCGAGCGAAACGAGCAGGTGGCTCTCGATGGAAAGGTCCGCGCCGCCGAAGGTGGGGCGGTAGCCGACGTTGGTCACCGACGGCCACACGGAGCCGCCGGCGAGATCCATCGTGCGAGTGACGTACACGCCGCTGGCGGGGAGCACCTCGGCGGCGGTGCGCAAGTTCAAGGTCGGAACGGTTTCCGAGGTTCCGATGCCGCGGCCGGCGACGACATCGCCCTCGAGGAAATGCGGGCGCTCCAGCAAGCGAACGGCGAGCGACACGTTGCCGGCCACGATCAGGCGGCGCACCTCGCTGCTGCTGATTGCTCGGCGGCGAAGCGATACGGCCGGGACGACCTCCGTCAGGAAGCCGTGCCGCCGCCCGAGATCCTCGAGCATCCTGGTGTCGCCTGCCTGCCGGTGGCCGAAACGGAAGTTGGCGCCGACCAGCACCGCCTTGGCGCCGAGCCTGGCGGCCAGGATGTCCCGCGCGAATTCCTCGGGTGTGAGCCGGGCGATCTCGTCGACAAACGGAAGCACCAGCACCTGCTCGATGCCCTCCTCGGCCATGAGCGCGCACCGCTGCTCGGGCGTGGTGAGGAGTCTCGGAGCGCGTTGCGGCGCGACCACCTTGGCAGGGTGCGGGTGAAAGGTGAGCGCTGAAGGTTTCCAGCCGTTTTCGCGAGCCATCTCGACCACCCGGCGAAGGATCCGGCGATGGCCGGCGTGGACGCCATCGAAATTACCGATGCTCAGCGCGCTCGGCCCGAAGCCGCCATCGAGTTCCTCGAGACTGCGGTGGATCCGAACGCCCACCTTAGCGATCCTCCTCGACCACAAGCTCGAGGCCGTCGTAGGCGAGGCGCACGTTCGGCGGCAATGTCTCCTCGGTTCGGGCGTGCGGCAGGTCGTGGCAGATGTGGGTGAAGAACGCCCGCCGCGGCGCCAGCTTCTCCACGTAGCCGGTGGAGCGCTCGACGGTGGAGTGAGTGGGATGCGGCCTGTGACGCAAGGCGTCGAGAAACAACACATCCAGCCCGCGCAGCAGCTCGAACGACTCCTCGGGGATCTCGCTGTGGTCAGTCAGGTAGGCGGCCTGGCCGATGCGAAAGCCGTAGATTGGCTGTTTTCCGTGCATCAAGGGGACAGGAATGACTTCACGGCCGAACAACTCGAACGGCGAACCGTCCAGCGTGCGGATCTCGAGTCTGGGGATCGGCGTTTCCTTCTCCTTCTCCACATCGTTGAACACGTACTCGAAACACCGGCGGATGATGGCCATTGTTTCCGGCGAGCCGAAAATTGGGATCTGGCCGCGGCGTTGAAAATTGAATGGGCGGATGTCGTCCAGGCCCATAATGTGATCGGCGTGCGCGTGGGTGAACAAGACGGCATCCACCCGCTCGATGCCGGCCCGGAGCGCCTGGTAGCGGAAGTCCGGCGTGGTGTCGACGAGCACGTTGTGCTGGTTGTAGCGCAGCAGGATGGAGGGCCGGAGACGCTTATCGCGAGGGTCGCCGGACCCGCAGACGTCGCAGTGGCAGCCGACAGTGGGAACGCCGACGCTGGTCCCGGACCCGAGCACGGTGATGCGCAGCGGCTCGATTGGCGGCGTCATTCAGGATTGCGGGGCCCGCTTGCTTTCCTCGAAGATCTGCACGTAACGGAAACGCAGTTCCGTGAGGCTGTTCTCCAGCAGGCGCTGTTCCTCAAAGGTGAGGTTGCCCTTCGTCTTGTCCTGCAACAGGGCCAGCATATCGATGGCGTGCCGTGCCGCCGCGAGGTTGGGCTTCGGCCGGTCCTTCGCCTCGCCGGTGTGGAACAGGCCGAGGTGCGCCTCCGCTTCCATGCGGAGGGACAGCGTGAACCAGTTGATCGACGGCTCGGGCAGTGGGATTTCCGGCTCGGGCTGCTCGGGTGTGGTGGTTTCCTGCTCGCTCATGGGGAAACCCCTATTGTATCGAGACGCGGCCCATGAGGCTGCGCCTCTGGACGATATACTGGCTGCATGCAAGCTGCGATCGTTCTGCTTCTCGCCGGCGTGGCGGCGGCGAGCCCTTTGCGGGTCCACCAGTCGGGATTCCAGCCCGGTCCTGACGGCATGCCCTCCGGGTGGCGGACCTGGGCGCCGAGGCCGGAAATCGCTCCTCGCGCGTACGTGGACAACGCCCGCAACCTCGGCGAACCCGGCTCGCTGGCGTTGTCGGGCAGCAGCAATCCCGCCGTGTTCGGCGGCTGGGTGCGGGAGGTTCCGGGAATCCAGCCGGGCAAGTGGTACCGGCTCACGGCCCACTATCGCGCGGAAGGGGCGCAATACGAGCCGTTGCAGATCCTCGCCCGGGTGGACTGGGGGAAGGACGGCGAACAGCGCGCCGGGCAGCCGGAATACGCCGCTTCCACGTCCCCCGAGGGGGAGTGGAACCGTGTCGGCCTGGAAGCGCCGGCGCCCGAAGGAGCTACGACCGCGAGGCTCCAGCTCTATCTGGCCAACGCGCCGCAGGCGACGGTGTGGTGGGATGAAATCACGTTTGAAGAGGCGCCTGCCGCAAAGCCACGTCAGGTGACGGTGGCGTCCGTCAACTTCCGGCCTTCGAAATCGGCTTCCGCCGCCGAGAACGTCCGTAGGTTCCTGGAGGTTGTGGAGAAGAAGGTGCCCGCCAACACGGATATCATCCTGCTGCCGGAAGGAATCACGGTCGTCGGAACCGGGCTGTCCTATGCGGACGCGGCCGAGCCTGTCCCGGGGCCGACGACGAACGCGCTCGGCGAGGCGGCGCGGAAGAGAAACGCCTACATCGCCGCCGGCATCTACGAGCGGGACGGGGTGGCCGTGTACAACACGGCGGTGCTGATCGACCGGGACGGCAAGGTGGCGGGGCGGTATCGCAAGGTCTACATCCCGCGCGAGGAACTGGAAGGCGGGATCACCCCTGGGGCCGACTACCCGGTCTTCCAAACGGATTTCGGCAGGGTGGGGCTGATGATTTGTTGGGACGTTCAGTACGCCGACCCGGCGCGGGCGCTTGCCATGCGCGGCGCCGAGATCCTGCTGCTGCCGATCTGGGGCGGCAACGAGACGCTGGCCAAGGCCAGGGCCATCGAGAACCAGGTATTCCTGGCCGCCTCCGGCTACGACTACCCGACTCACATCATCGACCCGGCCGGCGAGCTGATCGCCGTGGCTTCCGGGCCGGGATCGGCGGCGGTGGCGACGATCGACCTGAACCGCCGCTACGTCGATGAATGGCTCGGGCACATGCGCAGCCGGATGATGAAGGAGATGCGGCTGGACTTGAAGGTGGACCGAGGCTCCGCCTTCGTGGCGCCGTAGGTGCGATACAATGTGAATCTTCACTTCAATCGTCAGGGAGCAATGCGAAATTGGCAGAGGACAAGTTGTACAAGGCTGACCCTCAGGGCAGCGGCACCTTCCTTATCAGCAAGCCGAAGCGAAAGAGCAAGAAGACTCGCCAGTCCCGCTTGAAGAACCCGCAGCGCGGGGCGCGCAAGTAGACGTGCCCCCTGCCGCGATGCGCTGAATCCGCTCGCTTGACGGGCGCAGCCAGGCGCACGCGCCCATACTCCCTCATTCCCGGCCGCTCGATGAAGCCGATCAAGGCGCCGCGAGGATCGGTGTTCATCGGCGGCTGACCGTTTTCCCTCACACCCCAGCCCGACGAATGCGATTCTGGCTTGACGGCATGAATGTAATAGCATTATGCTTATAATAGTTGATAGGAATAGACTAAACTATGGACGCCAACCGTTTCACTGAAAAGGTTCAGTTGGCACTGCAAGCCGCTCAGTCTAAAACTGTTAGCCTTGGAAATCAGCAGATCGACATCGAGCATCTCCTGCTCGTGCTCCTCGAACAGGAAGACGGGCTGGCGCCGGCGATCCTCAAGAAAGCCGACGTACCGGTTGAGGGATGGAAGTCGCGGCTGGAGCAGGAACTGAACCGGCTGCCGAAGGTCAGCGGGGCTTCCGGCGGCCCGGACCAGGTGTACATCACCGGCCGGCTCAACCGCTTGCTGACCCAGGCCGAAGACGAAGCGAAGCGGCTGAAGGACGAATACGTCTCCGTCGAGCACCTGCTGTTGGCCATCACCGATGACGGCGGCGCCGCCGGGCGGCTGTTCAAGGAATCCGGGCTCACGCGCGAGCGGCTGATGCAGGCATTGCAGGAAGTTCGGGGCAGCCAGCGCGTGACTTCGCCGACGCCGGAAACGACCTACCAGGCGCTGGAGCGCTACGGCCGCGACCTGACGCAGCTCGCGGCGCAGGGCAAGCTCGATCCGGTGATCGGGCGGGACGAGGAGATCCGGCGCGTGATTCAGGTGCTTTCCCGGCGCACCAAGAACAACCCGGTGCTGATCGGCGAGCCGGGTGTCGGCAAGACGGCGATCGTCGAGGGCCTGGCGCAGCGCATCGTCCGCGGGGACGTGCCGGAAGGGCTGAAGAACAAGCGCGTGGTGGCGCTCGACATGGGCGCGCTGATCGCCGGCGCGAAGTACCGCGGCGAGTTCGAGGAGCGGCTGAAGGCGGTCCTCAAGGAGGTGCAGGCATCCGAGGGCGAGATCGTCCTGTTCATCGACGAGCTGCACAACGTGGTGGGTGCAGGGAAAGCTGAAGGGGCGATGGACGCGGCCAACCTGCTGAAACCGATGCTGGCGAGGGGCGAGCTTCACTGCATCGGCGCGACCACGCTCGATGAATATCGCAAGCACGTGGAGAAAGACGCCGCGCTCGAGCGCCGCTTCCAGCCGGTGCTGGTGGACCAGCCGTCGGTCGAAGACACCATCTCGATCCTGCGCGGGCTGAAGGAGCGGTACGAAGTCCACCACGGCGTTCGGATCAAGGACACGGCGCTGGTGTCGGCGGCGGTGCTGAGCAACCGGTACATTTCCGACCGGTTTTTGCCGGACAAGGCGATCGACCTGGTGGACGAGGCTGCGGCGCGGCTGCGCACCGAGATCGACTCGATGCCGTCGGAACTCGACGAGAAGCAGCGGCGGATCATGCAGCTCGAGATCGAGCGCGAGGCGCTCAAGAAGGAGACCGATGCGGCCTCGCGCGAGCGGCTGGCCAAAATCGAGAAAGAGCTGGCGAATCTCAGGAGCGAAGCGGATGCGCTGAAGGCCCGGTGGCAGGCCGAGAAAGACGCCGTCCGGCGGCTGCGCTCTCTTCGGGAGCAGATCGACCAGACCCGGCACGAAGTGGAGGTGGCCGAGCGCGCCTACGACCTGAACAAAGCCGCCGAACTGAAATACGGCCGTCTCATCGGGCTGGAGAGGAAACTCAAGGAGGAGCAGGCGGCGCTCGAAGGCGCGCAGGACGAGGCGCGGCTGATCAAGGAGGAAGTGGACGAGGAGGACATCACCCACGTGGTTAGCCGGTGGACCGGCGTGCCGGTGACGAAGCTGCTCGAAGGCGAGATCGAGAAGCTCATGCACCTGGAAGAAGAGCTGCACAAGCGGGTGGTCGGCCAGGACGAGGCGGTGCGGGCGGTCGCCGAAGCGGTGCAGCGCGCGCGGAGCGGCCTGAAAGACCCGAAGCGGCCGATCGGAAGCTTCATCTTTCTCGGGCCGACGGGCGTCGGCAAAACGGAACTGGCGCGGGCGCTGGCCGAATTCCTGTTCGACGACGAGCGGGCGATGATCCGCATCGACATGTCCGAGTACCAGGAGAAGCACACGGTGGCAAGGCTGATCGGCGCGCCGCCGGGATACGTCGGCTTCGAAGAAGGCGGGCAGCTCACCGAGGCGGTCCGCCGCCGCCCGTACTCGGTGCTCCTGTTCGACGAAATCGAGAAGGCGCACCACGACGTGTTCAACGTGATGCTCCAGATCCTGGACGACGGCCGGCTCACCGACGGCCAGGGCCGGACGGTGGACTTCAAGAACACGATCGTGACGATGACGTCGAACATCGGCAGCCACCGCATTCTGGACTACCGCGGCGCCTTCGGCGGTACGGACTATGAGAGGATGAAGGCGGCGGTGCTCGAGGAGATGCGCCGCGCGTTCCGGCCGGAATTTCTGAACCGGGTGGACGACGTCATCGTCTTCCACGCGCTCTCCGAGGAGCACCTGAAGCAGATCGTGCGCATCCAACTGGAGTACCTGCGGGCGCGGCTGGCCGGCCGCCACATCCGGCTGGAGCTGTCCGACGGCGCCGCCCGCCACCTCGTGCGTTCGGGTTACGACCCGGCCTACGGCGCGCGGCCACTGAAGCGAGCGATCCAGCGGGAGATTGAGACCCCGCTGGCGAAGCTGATGCTGAAGGGCGAAGTCCGCGACGGCCAGACCGTGCTGGCCGATGTCGACGCCCGCGGCGAGCTGAGGTTCACGGCGGAGGCTGCGGCGCCGGCCGGCGCGGTGGCGGAATAAGCCCATGCGAGAAAAACCCAGGCACATGGCCTTCTTTTACGTGTCGGCGGCGGAGGCCCGCACCGAGCCTGTATACCGCCCGGCGATGGACGCTTATCGGACACGCACCGGCTGGCTGTTGAAGTTCGACTTGCCGGGGGTCCGGGCCGAGGACGTGGATGTGCAAACCTACGGCTCGACGCTGGTGGTTCGCGGCGCGCGCCGCGACCACCTGGAGGAGGACGTCGTCAGCGTCCATTCGATGGAGATTGGCTACGCCCGGTTCGAACGGGTCATCGAGCTGCCGTGCAGCCTCGACGAGGCCAGGCTGATGCTCGAATTCAGAGACGGGAACTTGCTGATCCGCGTCTCACACTAAGGGGGAACCAGTGACGGAACATCCCAGAAGCCTTCCTGTGCTGCCGCTGAAAAACAGCGTACTGTTCCCGCACCTGCTGATGCCGCTGTCGGTGGGCCGGCCGGCCTCGGTGGCGGCCGTGGACGCGGCGCTGGCCAGCGAAGAGAAGGAAATCCTGATCGTCGCGCAGCGGGACGCGACGGTGGAGACCCCCACGCTGGAGGACCTGTTCACCTTCGGCACGCGCGCCGTGATCAAGAAGATGTCGCGCACCTCCGAGAGCACGATGGAGCTGATTGTTCTCGGGATGGAGCGCGTGATGGTGCTGAAGCTGGAGGAAACGGAGCCGCACCTGAAAGCCCGGGTGCAGGCCGTCCCGGTGCCGGAAGAGCAGACTACCGAAGTGGAGGCGCTGCGGCACGAGGTGCTCGAGCTGGCGGCCAAGGTCATTGCGCTGACGCAGCCGCAGGCGCCGTCGGAGCTGAACCGGTTCCTGGTGGCGACCGAAGACTCGCTGCGTCTCGCCTACCTGCTGGCGTCGATGCTTGGACTGGAGCTGGACAAGGAGCAGGCGCTGCTCGAAGCGCAGTCGGTCTCCGACGCGCTGCGGCTGATGCACTCCTACCTGGCGCACGAGGTGCAGGTGCTGGAGCTGCGCGGCAAGATCGCCAGCGCCGCCCAGACAGAGATGGGCAAGGAGCAGCGCGAGTACCTGCTGCGCCAGCAGATGCGCGCCATCCAGCAGGAGCTTGGAGAAAAGAACCCTGAGCAGGCGGAAGTGGACCTGCTGCGGGAGCGGCTGGAAAAAGCTGATCTGCCGGACGATGTGCGCAAGGAGGCCAAGCGCGAGCTGTCGCGGCTGGAGCGCCTGCCGTCGGCGGCGCCCGACTACCACGTGATCCGCACGTATCTCGAGTACGTGCTGGAGCTGCCGTGGCGGAAATCCACCGAAGACCGGCTGGACATCGCTCTGGCGCGGCAGGTGCTGGATGAGGATCACTACAACCTGAAGGAAGTCAAGGAGCGCATTCTCGAGCACCTCGGGGTGTTGAAGCTGAACCCAACGGCGAAAGCGCCGATCCTGTGTTTCGTCGGTCCTCCGGGGACGGGCAAGACGTCGCTCGGCCAGTCGATCGCGCGGGCGCTGGGACGCAAGTTCGAGCGGATGAGCCTCGGCGGCATGCACGACGAGGCGGAGCTGCGCGGGCACCGGCGGACGTACATCGGGGCATTGCCGGGGCGGATCATCCAGGCGCTGCGGCGAGCCGGGGCCAACAATCCGGTGATGATGCTGGACGAGGTGGACAAGCTGGGCCGCGATTTCCGCGGCGACCCGGCCTCGGCGCTACTGGAGGTGCTCGATCCCGAGCAGAACAAGACGTTTCGCGATAACTACCTCGACCTGCCGTTCGACATCTCGAAAGTGCTGTTCATCACCACGGCCAACACGCTGGACACAATTCCGAGGCCGCTGCTGGACCGCACGGAGTTGCTGCGGCTGCCGGGTTACACCGAAGAGGAGAAGATCGCCATCGCCGCGCGGTACCTGGTTCCGAGGCAGCTCAAAGAGAGCGGGCTGACGGCGGAGCAGTGCGCCATCGATGAGCAGGTGGTGAAGCGCATCATCCAGGGCTACACGCGGGAGGCGGGCCTGCGGCAGCTCGAACGGGGCATCGCGCGGGTGTGCCGCAAGGTGGCGCTGCGGTTCGCCGAGAATCACGCCGAGGCGGTGACGGTGAAGCCCGAGGACCTGGCCGACATGCTGGGTCCCGAGAAATTCTTCCCCGAGCAGATGCGGAAAGAGCTGGTGCCGGGGGTGGCCACCGGGCTGGCGTGGACGGAGACGGGCGGCGACGTGCTGTACGTCGAGGCAACGCTGCTGCCGGAGGGCAAGGGGCTGACGCTCACCGGGCATCTCGGCGAGGTGATGCAGGAATCGGCCAAGGCGGCGCAGAGCTTCCTGTGGTCGCATGCCGATGAGCTGGCGATCGACCGGTCCCTGTTCAAGGACTCGGGAATGCACATCCACGTGCCGGCCGGGGCGACGCCGAAAGACGGCCCGTCGGCGGGCGTCACGATGGCGGTGGCGATGACCTCGCTCTACACGAAATCGCCGGCCCGCGGCGACACCGCCATGACCGGCGAGATCACGCTGACCGGGCTGGTGCTGCCGATCGGCGGGCTGAAGGAGAAAGTGCTGGCGGCGCGGCGCTCCGGCATCCGGCGGGTGATCATTCCGAAGCCGAACCAGACCGACCTCCGCGAGCTGACCGATGAAGTGCGGGCGGAGATGGAGTTCGTGCCGGTCGAGAGGGTCGAGGAAGTGCTGGCGGCGGCAATCCCGGCGCTGGCGGAGCGGCTGGCGGTGGTGAAGGTAGGGTAGGCGGCGCCGCCGGCGCCTTGCGTGACTGTGCCCACCAGCGGGTGCTTGCGATCTTCGTACTCTTCGGCAAGCAGAGCCAGCAACACCCAAAGCCGGCCTTCCTCCTCGCTGAGAGAGTCCTCGTCCTTGTCCAACAGATCTTCGATCCTCGACTGAATCCGGCGGTATTCGGTTTCGCTCCCGATGACGACCGGCGGGGCAATGGCTACCAATCGTCGATACCCTGCGCTCGTTGAGTGTCGTTGTGGCGCTCACCCTTTTCGGTAACTCCAGATGACCGTGCCGCCCATAGAAACCCATTCCCTCACGACTTGATCTCGGAGTTGAGGTCACGAACTGGAAGTGCGCGGTCGATCGCCAGCGAAGCAAAGAGGTATCCGCAGTCTATACTCTGAACATGTCGGCGGTTCAATGAGCGGATCGAGTCGGGGCAAACGCGACTGATCTCGGCCGCAACACTTCTGGAACGCGGGATTGTCCAGGCAACTGGTCGGATTCCCATACCACTGCGCTGACGCCGGCGAGTGCAGGATTTGTACGCCGAGTTGACAAGGACACTCTGCGAGTGGCGCTTGTCGGCAAGCGGAATGACCACGAGGCATACCGGCAGTTGTCCCGGTTGATGTAACTTGGGCGGCTCATCCCTCGGCCGACACCAACTGAATCAGCGCCTGGATGTACCCGAAGGCAAAAGCGAACGCCTGCCGCTGCCGCTCGTCGCCTTCGATGTGCGGCACGTGGTCGGGCATGATCATGCCGTCGTAGCCGACCTCTTTGTAGACGCGCATGGCGCGGATCATGTCCACGTCGCCGTCGTCGGGAAAGGTCTCCTGGAAGTTGAGGAACCGACCCTTGATGTTGCGGAAGTGCACGTTGAAGATCTTGCCCCGCGTGCCGAAGTAACGGATCACATCGTAGATTTCACGGCCCGGGTCTTCGAGCATCTCGGAGACCGTGCCCTGGCAGAAGTTCAGGCCGTGGTACGCGCTCGGGGCGATTTCGACGAAACGCTTCAGCCCATCCACGCTGCCCAGCACGCGGTGGACGCCTCGGAAGCCTTTGTCGCGCGGCATGCCGGGATCGTGCGGATGGCAGGCCATGCGGACCTTGTGCTCCTCGGCCACCGGGATCACGCGCTTCAGAAAGTAAGTGATGCGCTCCCACATCAATCCCTCGGTGACGCGGCCCGCTTCTGTCAGAGGCGGCTCCTGCTTCGCCCTGTCGTAAACGAACGTGCTGTAACTTGCGCCGCCGCGCCCGCGGGTCGGCTCGCTGCGCACGACGCCGAGGATGGTCAGGTTGTATTTCAACGCCGGGATGCCCGCCAGCGATGCGTTGTGGATCATCCGGCAGATGGCGTCGATCTCCCGATCGCGCTCCGGGCTTCTTCCGAGCATGATGTTCGGGTTCTCGGCCTTGGCGATGTAGTGGGAGCTGAGCGGTAAGGGCAGCATGTCGAGCCGGATGCCGAAGGACTCGACGCGCTCGCGCAACCGCAGCAGCGATTCGACCGACCACGCAGCGTCGAGCTTCGCGGACGGCAGCTCGCCGCAGATGTGGTTGACGCCGAAGGCGGCCAGCACGCGCAGGATGTCGTCGGAGGCGCCGTGCTGCGTGCCGGCTTTCATGCGGGCCGTTCGAGGCTGCGCGGCCGCCCCCGCGGCCGCCGTCACTTGAAGGAACTGTCGTCTCTGCATGTTTCGGCACGAGCGGAATCGGGGATTACGCAGCCTGTCACCGATTTCCCTCCACCAGGAACGCCGTGGTCTTGATCCCCGAGACATCGAAGCGCTTCCGGCAGCGGAGATTCTTGCAGGCGACTTTGTCGTCCAAGAGCACCATGTAGCTCTGGGCCTTCTGGAACTTGGCCCGGTCCTCGTCGTTCGCGCCGGGAGGCAGGCGGTCCTTCTTCTTGCGGACCAGCCAGCGGAGCGGGTACGCGTTCGCCGTCCGGCAGTACGGGCAGTTCAGGTTGGCGGGCTTGGTGGTTTCCGATTCCGTGTAGAACGCGCGCTCGTGCATGAGATGCTCCTAGGCCGCTCAGGCGGCGGCGAGCGCCTCGCATTGGGCCAGGCTTCGGTCGAGCAGCCGGGCGAACTCGTCCACGTCCGACTTGCCGATGTTCAGCGGCGGCGTGATCCGGGCCACGTTGCCATAGAGACCGCCCTTGCCGATCAGGATGTGGTTCTCGCGGGCCGCCTCCATCAACTGCGCCGTTTCTGTGGGCGCCGGCTCCTTGGTCGCGCGGTCGCGAACCAGCTCGAGCGCCTGCATCAAGCCCATGCCGCGCACATCGCCGATGAGCGGATGCTTGTCGCGGAGCTCTTCGAGCTTCGACCGCAAATAAGCGCCGGTCTCCGCCGCGTTGATCCCAAGCTTGTTCTCCTCGATGAAGTCGATCACCGCCTTGGCCGCGGTGGTGGTGACCGGATTGCCGCCGAACGTGGAGATGGTCAGGCCGCGCACGGAATCGGCGATATCGGCCCGCGCGACCGTCAGGCCGATCGGCATGCCGTTCCCCATGCCCTTGGCGCTGGTGATGATGTCGGGCACGACGCCGTACTGCTCGATGCCGAACCACTTCCCGCCGGTGCGTCCCCAGCCGGTCTGCACTTCGTCACTGATGAAGACGCCGCCGTGCTTGCGGACGATCTCGGCGACGATCCCGAAATACTCGCGGGGCGGGGTGACGAAGCCGCCGACCCCCTGGATCGGCTCGGCGATGAAGCCGGCGACGCGGCCGGAGGTGGTGGTGCGAATCAGCTCTTCGACGTCGCGGGCGCATTGCACTTCGCAAGAGGGATAAGTCAGATTGAACGGGCAGCGATAGCAGTAAGCGTTATGTGCGTGCACCACCCCCGTCTGCGAGACGCCGCCGAGCCGCCAGTTCCAGTGGCCGCTGATCGACATCCCCAGCGCGGACCGGCCGTGGTAGGAGTGCCGCAGGGCGATGATTTCGCTCGATCCGGTGTAGCAGCGGGCGGCGAGAATCGCGGTTTCGTTCGCTTCCGTGCCGCTGTTGGTGAAGAACGACTTCGTGAGCCGGCCCTCGGGCGTGATCGACGCGATCTTCATCGCCAGGGCCGCTTGCGGCTCGGTGGCGAACACCGTCGAGACGTGCACCAGGCGGTCCACCTGCTCGTGGATCTTCCGCGTCACCTGGTCGTTCGAGTGGCCCACGCTGACGGTGACGATCCCGCCGAAGAAGTCCAGGTACTGGTTGCCGTCGGCGTCCCAGACGTATTGATCCTTGGCGCGGGCGACCACCAGCGGCTCGCGGAAATAGTGGAAGACCGACGGGAAAAGAAACTCCCGGTTGGCGAGGATGATTTCTTCCTTGGTCATGTAGGGACATTATAGGCCGCCGCCGCGATATATTGGAGAGCCACGCCCGATGCTTCCCAGGAGCGTACTGTACTACGGCAGGGAAGAGCCGCTGCCGAAGAAGATGCCGCTTCGGGCCGGACCGTTGTCGATGGTCTTCGATCAGGGAGACCTGCGTTACATCCGGCTTGGCGGCCGGGAGATCCTGCGCAGGATCTACGTTGCCGTGCGCGACCGCAACTGGGGCACGGTCCCCGGAGTGATCTCGAACCTCTCGGTGTCCGCTGCGCCCAACCGTTTCCGGATCGTCTACGAGTCGCGGCACACGCAGGGGGAAGTCGATTTCCATTGGAAGGCGGATATCGCCGGCGAGCCGTCCGGCGACATCCGCTTCCGGATGGAGGGCAAGGCGCTGACCCCGTTTCTCCGGAACCGCATTGGTTTCTGCGTGCACCACCCGATCAAGGAATGCGCGGGACAGCCGTGCACGGTGGAGAAGGTGGACGGCACAGTGGAACGCGGCTTTTTCCCGAAGTACATCTCCCCGCACCAGCCGTTCCTGGACATGCGGGCCATTTCCCACGAAGCGCTGCCAGGCCTGACGGCCGAGGTGCGGATGGAGGGTGATGCGTTCGAGATGGAGGACCACCGCAACTGGACGGACGCCAACTACAAGACCTACTCAACGCCGCTCCGCCTGCCGTATCCGGTGGAAGTGAGGGCCGGCGCGGTGATCGCGCAGTCCGTTCGCCTTTCGCTGCGCGGCAAGGCTCCGGAGCAGGCGGCCGGCGCCGGGGGCGAGACCGTCGTCTTCACCACCGGCAGCGACGTTCGGGCGCCACTGCCGTCGATCGGGCTCGGCCTCGCGAGCCACGCGGAGCCGCTCAGCGCGAAGGAGACCGCGCGGCTGAAGGCGATGAACCTGTCGCACGTGCGGCTCGACCTGGTCCTCTCCGAGCCGGACTGGGCGGCGAAGCTGGATCGCGGGGCGCGCCAGGCGAATGTCATCGGCGTTCCTCTGGAGGCGGCCGTCACACTGTCGGATTCGGCCGCCAACGAGCTTGATGCGCTGGCGGCGAGGCTCCGTCAGTTGAAGCCGCGCGTTCGGCGGTGGCTCGTCTTTCACGCCAGGGAGAGATCGACGCGCGCCAGGTGGGTGACTCTGGCCCGCGAGCGCCTGGCGCCGTATGACGAACGCGCGGAATTCGTCTCCGGGACCAATGTGTACTTCACGGAATTGAACCGCGAGCGCCCGGATGTCTCCGTGCTTGATGCCGCGTGTTTCTCGATCAACCCGCAGGTGCACGCATTCGACAACGACTCGCTGGTCGAGAACCTCGACGCACAGGGATCGGTCGTCGAGAGCGCGCGGCAATTCCTTGGCGGGAAGCCCGTGGTGGTTTCGCCCATTGTATTGAAGCCGCGGTTCAATCCGGTGGCGACGGGGCCGGAGCCGCCGCCCCCGGCTGGCGAGCTGCCGCCGCAAGTGGACCCCAGGCAGATGTCGCTGTTCGGCGCGGGGTGGACGGCGGGAAGTTTGAAGTACATCGCCGAAAGCGGCTGCTCCAGCGTGACGTACTACGAGACGACGGGGTGGCGGGGAGTGATGGAGACCGAGAAGGGGCCGGCGCTGCCGGCTCGATTCCGGTCCATACCGGGCGCGGTGTTTCCGCTTTATCACGTGCTAGCCGACGCGGGCGAATTCGTGGGCGGCGAGGTGCTCGGCTCGCGATCGAGCCATCCGCTGGCGGCGGATGGCATCGTGATGCGCAAGCAGGGGCGCGTCCGCATCCTGCTGGCGAACCTCGGGCCGGACATCCGGCCGGTACGGATCGGCGCGGCCGGGCTGGGCCACCATGTGCGCTGGAAGCAGCTCGACGAACGGAACGCCGAAGAGGCCATGCGTGAGCCCGAACGTTTCCGCGCGGACGCCGGGCGCGTGCTGGAGATCACCGGCCAGTGGATCGAATTTGACCTGCCGCCTTACGGCTTGCTTCGAATCGACGCCGAGCGTGCGGCGCGGCAGGAAAGGGCCGGGCAGACGATGCCTGGTTTCCTGATCGCGCGGGCGCTCAGCCGCCGATGAACGCCGATAAACGGCGATGAAGACGAAGGATCATGCAGCGTGTGCTATCTTGAAATAAAGACCC
>CAZACK010000071.1:0-26196 GCA_964483455.1 uncultured Solibacteraceae bacterium | reverse complement strand
CGCGGTCGGCTCCAGGCGGCAGGTCAGGTGGTGGCGCGGGTGGGTCATCCGGTGTTCGACGCCCTGACGGCGAAAGAATGATTGGATGCTTATCGCGGCTGGCCTCTTCGCCGGCCGCCTCTGGTACTGGTCCGGTCGCCATCACTGCGAGCGCCGCAAAGAGAACCCACGAACGCGATATATACGGAGATTGAATTATCGGCATAGCAATCGAACGGCAGGGTTCGAGGCAATCGAGCTGCCGGAACCCTGCCGGAACCCCTTCAAAAACGGCTCACTGCAAACCAAGAGCCTGCTTCATCACCTGAAAAATGTAAGTGTTCTTCACCGTGCCTCGGACCAGATCCGCGCCGGGCCCGATCGCGTAGATCGCAACGTCCTCGCCAGCGTGTGTTTCTGAACTCAGTGGAACAGCGGCTTCCTGGAGGTAGGCCTGGTGCCACGGACCTGTCGCGACCACGCCATTCCGCCCGGGGAACAGATCAAAACGCGGATCAACGCGCGGCAGCCCACGGTATCCAGGTCCGTTCAGGTAACCCAGAATGGTGTACGGCGCCCCGTTCCGATCCGGCGCTTCCGAGACGTGCCCGGTAGTTTGATTCAAATCGTAGACGAGGTCGAGGATGCCGTGTCCGTGCGCGCCGGTATTTGCATAGTCCGGCGCCCACGATGCGACCGGATAGGGGAGCTCGGACAGCGGTCGCATCGGGTATCCGGCGATATTGAACACGTGGCTATGGTCGGCTGATACGATGATCAAGGTCTCCCGAAGATCGACCATCCGCGCAGCAGCCGCGATCGCCTCGTCCAGTGCCTCGGTGTCAATGACGGCACGATAGGCATTCCCCTCGTGATGAGCATGGTCGATACGGCCGCCCTCGACGTGAAGAAAGTAGCCGTTCGGGCCGCGACCGCTGGCAGCCTCAAGCAATTCGATTGCTTTCACGGTCATTTCGGCCACGCTCGGTTCACCGCCGAGGTCCGTCGGTCGATCGTATTCATATTCCATGTGACTGCGTTCGAACAATCCCAGAACCGGCAGGTTGGAAGCCGTCAAGGCATCGAAGCCGGCTTTGTTCCAGACATAGGTGTATCCAGCAGCCTGGAATTCAGCGCGCAGATCGCGCCCGTCGGCCCGCGAACCCCCGCCTCCTTCCTCATCCAGGACCCCAGTGGGTAGGAAGTACTGACGGCCGCCGCCCATCAGAAGGTCCAAGCCCCGCCCCAGCCGCCGGTTGAACGAGCCATCTGTCGGCAGGGCCTGAAGAGCGATGGCGCTCTCGTCATCGCGCTGGTTGATGTGCGCATAGGTGGCCGCCGGCGTTGCATGGGTCGCCCGGGCCGTGGAAACCACCCCTACTTTCATTCCTCGCGCTTTGGCAAGCTCCAGGAGCGTCCAGGGCTTTTGGCCATCCCCATTGTTGTTGAAGTCGTTTGGCTCGGTTGCCTCGTCAAAGCCGATGACGCTTTGGTTCGTGTTGACGCCCGTCATCATGGCCGACATTGTCGGCGCGCTGTCCGGTGTAATCGAGTCGGCGGAGTAGGTCCGAGAGAGCGCGGTGTAAGGGAACTGGTCCATGGCGAGCTGCCCGGCCACTCCGACCGAAAACACTCGGGTCGCTGAGACCGTAGAAACCCCCATACCGTCGCCCACGAAGAAAATGACATTGCGCGCCCTTCGGTTGCTGTGCTTCCCATCGGCGGGCCTGTCCTGCTCGGACTGCGCTGTTAAGCTAGTGCTCGCAACGACGAGCGCGGTCGCGATGCTCAGTTTCCGATTCGCTGCTTTCATAAGTACCTCCTCATTTCTCTTGTAATCGTCTTTCCGTGTAAACGGAATACTTAGTCTAATCAGGTAGCATCACATCCTAATTACGAGTGCATAAAAAAAACCCCGCGACTGGCGTCGCGGGGCTCGCTTAGCAACAACTTAGCAGTACTTCAGGGTGCTACCAGGTCATCCTCCTGGTGGAAGCTTACCCACTCCTCGGTCCAGTCCACATCGCCGAACGCGCCGATCCAGGTGGCCCACTGGTCGAAGAAGGTGTCGTCCGGGGGTTGCACCCAGTTGGCGCGAAACACCGGTGAGCCGAGGCGGGGGCGGAAGTCCGGGTCGCTGGGCTCGAAGGGACGCCGCAGCATCGGGTCGGCGACCAGCACATTCCGGGCCTGGCCGCGCTGGCCGGAGAGGAAGGCCAGCGAGTTAGCCGTCGACTGGCCCTGCACCGTGTTGGCCTTGCCGGACAGCTTGCCGTTATCCCAGAGCAGGATGCCGTCCACGGTCAGGTTGTTGCTGTCGAGATTGGCGAGCGTCGCATCGTCGCGGAGTTCGAAGCCGTTGGCCACCCAGTTGTACACCACCATGTTGTTGTACACGCCCCCGGCGCCGCGGCGAAGCCAGAGGCCGGCCACCCCGTTGCCTTCGTCCACGCCGACGTCGAACGCGTCGCCTGCCCCGACCAGGGTGACGTTGAAGAACTGGGGCTTGTTTAGCGGCACGGCGCCAAAGTCTTTCTCGTTGTTGTCCATTTCGAAGCCGCGGTTGCCCTGGTACTCCCGGTTTGCCGCAGCCAGCACATGTTGCGCACGGCCGGTCCATCCGATTTGGCCGTCGATGTAGTCATCCCGGGGATATAGCGCGACCAGATACTTCGCGTCCGCAGTTCCCCCAAACCACTCAAACGCGTCATCAAACCCGTACTTCGCCACCAGATGGTCGGCTACGGTCGCCTTGCCGCATCCGCCGAAGGTGATTCCGTTCACTTCATTGTTGGGACTCAGCGCGGAGCCGGCGAATTCGACCTGGACGTACCGCAGGCTCCCACAATTGTGATCCGGGTCGGAGCCTCCGTACTTGGTGTCATCCGACTCCGCCACGCCTTCGATAAAGCCAAAACCTCCAGGCCAGTTGACGGGCGCCTTGCCGAGCAGCACCAAGCCGCCCCAATCGCCCGGTCTTCGCTGGCCGATGGGCAACGAACTGGTCATGGTAATCGGACGGCTACGGGTTCCCTCGGCCATGATCTTGCCATTCTGGGTGACGAACAGTGCCGACGGGGGCTGCGAACCCGGCAGGCCGATCACAAACGTGCCCGGCTCGATCGTCAGGGTCGCATTGTTTTTCACGAACACCAGGCCATTGAGGCGGTACGCTTTGGTGTTGACGAGGGTTCGGTCCGCGGTGATGTCGCCCTGGATGTCCTCAAATCCTTCCACAACGCCAATCTTCCAATAGGCGGACTTCACAATGCGGGTGCCGGTGTAATCCCGAAGCTGTACCACCAGGGTGTGCATGCCCAGTTCATTGGGGATCAAGCCGGCGGAGGCCGGAAACAGGCCGCCCGAGCCGATCAGAACCGCCTTGTTCGCCTCCGTCAGCCGGACGATGCGGAACCCTTGCTGGACTGTGTTTCCGTAAATGTCCGTCGCCTCCGAAGTGCCCCCAGGCAGGTAGGTCTTCACGCCCGTCTGGTTGTTCTGGCGGTAGGCGACGATGGTGTACGGATACAGGTCGTTGTTGGGCTTCAGCGTCCACCACGCCACCAGGCTCTGGCCCGGCTGGTAGACTTTCTTATCGGTCCAGATCCACATGGCTGCCGGCGTCTGGAAGGCGTCGAGGGCGGCGCTTTCCTGTTGCGCCTCGAACCGGCTGACGCTCGCAAAACGCAGATTGCCTCCGCGCTCCACGACACGCCGCTCCGCCGCAAGCAGGGAAATGCAGCCGAGTCCCGCCAATAAGGGAATGACTACTGCCGACATCGGATGTTTCATGAGTTTTCAGTTCCTCTCCTGTCGAGAACGGTCGTCATTGGTTGTTAACGAGCTGGTTTAGAACACCGCGAAGCTGGTTCCAATCGAGTAGGTCCGTCCGATTCTGTAGCTCCGCTGCAACAACCCTCCTTGCGTCCAGCGGTAGTGGTTGTCGCCGAGGTTCTCGGCGCTGAATCGAAGGGACCACTTGCCTGCCTCGCGAATGTCGTACTGCCAGACGAAATCGAGAAACGTATTGCGTTCCTGGTAGATGTCCGCCAAGCCCACCGCGCCGACGTCCGAGATGCGGCGCGACACGGAATTCAGATAGAAGCGGGCGCTGCTACGCCACTGCGGCCGGACGAACTCCGCCACGAGGTTGTAGATGTAGCGCGACTGTCCCATCAGGGGCCGCTGCTTTGAAGTGAGCAGAATCACCTGTTCCTCGGGGAGCTCCACGTTCGAGTCAACCAGCGTGAAGTTGGTATGCACGGCGAATTGCGACAGCTTGGGCGTCAAAAACCGCAGGTTCTTACGGAACTCCACCTCCAGCCCCTGGTTGCGGGCCCGGCTGGCGTTGAGGAAACTCTCGCGCAGGTCGCCGGTGGTGGGTTGCAGGGTGACTTCGATCGGGTCGGCGAAATCCTTGAAAAAGTAGCTGAGAGCGACGAGCTGGTCGCCGCCGGGATACCACTCCCAACGGGCGTCGTAGTTGTCGATCGTCGACCGCCGCAGGTTGGGGTTGCCGGTAACGGTGAATCCTCCCAGGACGTTGAGAAACTCGAACGGCGACAATTCGCGGAAGTCCGGACGGGCCAGGGTCCGGCCATAGCCCAGCCGCAGGTTCTGCCTGGAAGTGAGCGAGTAGATGACGTTCACGCCCGGCAGCGGATCGCGGTTATTGAGCGTCGCCACGCTGGGCACGGCGCCGGGGACCCTGGGATCGACGGTCCGGACGTTGATCGAGGCGTCCTCGATACGAATCCCGCCGATCACCCGCCAGCGGGGCCCGAGCGACAGATCCACCATCGAATACCCGCCGTAAACGTCCATGTCGGCATGGTAGGTATCGGTGCCCCGGGTGTTTTCCAGGATCTCGAAGCCGTCGGGCCGAATGTTGTCCGGGCCGAACAGCTCATTGGAAGGGGCCGTCAGGTCCAGCGTGCTCGACCGCACGGGAACAAAGCGGAAGCGCCGCGCCCAAAAGTCCCGGGAACGGATGGTGGCGCGGAACCCGGCCTTGAACATCCCGCTGATCTTGCCGGCATAAAAGGGCTTGCCCCACTCCCCCAGCGGTTCATAAATGCGATCGTCCAGGCCGTTGAAGAAGCGGAGTCCGGAGTCCCCCAGCGCGAGGAAAGAGTATCTGTCGGCGCCGAGGCGGCCACGCACAACCTCCCGCAGGTCGGGCTCATCCCGGCTGGAGCGGGAATACGTGAACTGCCAGCGGAAGAAGCTGTTGCCGAGCTTCTGAGCGGAGTGTTCGCCTTCCAGGCCGGTCGAGAACAGACCCCGCTCCACCCATCGCAGCCGCTCCGCCTGGATGTACGTGTCCGTGCCGCCGTTGTACCCGCTGAACAGCCGCGCTTCTTTGTCCGTGTCGCGCGTCAGCATGTTGCGCCACACCAGCTTGTGGGAGTCCGACAGCCGGACCGCTGCATTGAGGACCCCTCCCAGCCGGGCTGATTCCATGTTCGAGCGGAAGTTCGGGTAATCCGTGAGGACCTGGACGTTGCCGCCGCCGGAGTTCACGTAGTAGCGCTGGAGTTCCTGATAGCGCTGCGGCTTGTTGCTGAAGGTGAGCGCGCCCACCAAGCCCACTCGCCCGTACGTGCTGCCGCCAACCATCGAGTAGCTCTGCGACGGGCGCATCGAATCGATGGGCCGCGACTCCCAGTTGTCCGCGAACGCGCGCCCGAACTCCTGAAGTTCCTGGCGAGTGTAATTGCCCGGAATCAGGCGTCCATCCCGGGGAATGACCGAGGGGATGCCCCGAGTGCCGCCGTCGAAACCGAAGAAGTCGTAGCCGCCCCCGCTGTAGCTGCCGAACTCGTCAAACGTCGTTCTGGTGTTGAAACCGTAGCTCATGCTCACCCGAAACGTCTTTGCCGACGGGAACTCAACGGTTTGCATTTGCACCAGCCCGCCCGAGAACTCGCCGGGCAGATCGGGCGTGTAGGTCTTGAGGACCTTGATGCCATCGATCAACGCGGCCGGGAAAAGGTCCAGAGGAACGACGCGGCGCTCCGGCTCGGTGGTCGGGATCATCGCGCCGTTGAGCATGGTGGCGCTGTAACGTTCCCCCAATCCGCGCACGTACACGTAGCCGCCGCTCACCACCGACACGCCCGTCACCTTCTCGATGACGCCGGCTGCGTCGGAAGCCACCGCCTTGCGGATCTCCTCGCTGCTGACGGCGTCGGTGACGACCGGGGCGAGCTTTCGCTCGGCGAGCATCGCTTCGGCGGTGGCCGAGACGGATCCGACTTTCTCTACAACCTCTACGGTGGTGACCGAGTTGACGGAAGTCATCAGCGTGCTAACGTCGACCACAGCGCCGTCGGCGACCTCGACAGACTCGACCACCGTGTCAAGGTAGTTCTGCGCGGTGACCACGAGCGTGTACGTTCCAGGCGGGACTGCGAGTTGGTACCGCCCATCAGTGTCGGTCGCCGCCGTGGTGGTTGGGTGCTCGCGCAGGGAGACGGTCGCCTGCCGCACCGGCTGTCCGTTGGCAGCATCATAGATCGAGCCCGCAATAGCGCCTGTCGGCTTCGGGTCGGTTTGGCAGTTGAGGGGCGCGAGGGTCGTGACGAGCACGGCCAGTAAGCGCGCACAATGGTTAATGAATCGCATTCGAGAAGTACAGTTGTAGCAGCCGAGGATTACCGCCGCATCAAATGTCCATCTCAGTTTGGTTACGGCTCGTCGCCAGCGGGCGGAGAGGGGTCGTCCTGAAAAACCGAAATTCGCCGGCGAGGCCCCGGGAACAGTGTCCGCGGCTCGGGAACTAACGGCGCGCAGGACCTGTTTCAGGCCGGAAGCTGCGAGCCAGCCGGAACCGCGCCGGGTCCGGGTCGGCAAGCATCCAATGGGCAAGCTTGGGCTGCATGAATCCGGACTCGTCGTGACCCGCGTCCTGGCGAAGAAAATGCGTCAGCTCATGCACGCTCACCCGCGCCATCGCCCTGCCGATGACATAAGGCGTTCGCGGATGTTCCAGGTACCCATACAACCTGCCAACGTAAACTTCCAGGAGCGGCAGAACCCGGGATTGAGAAAGATATGCCAGGCCCAGAGCTTGCTTTCGGTCTTGCCGTGGCGCCGGGAGGATCTTTAACTGAATGAAGCCGGATGGGAGGGGCAAGAGGCATGGCACGGGGTCGTAGGCAACATTCGTCCCCTTCAACAATAGGTCGATCTCCTTCTCGAAAGCCTCCCGGGCCACATCGTCGATCCCCACTCGATCGTCTACGCAAAGCCGGAAGCCTTCACCCGCCAGTGGGTTACAGGTGATTCCGAGGATGAGGAGGAAATTCTGTAACCGCATTGTAATGATCCCGCAACTCGATCATAACATGAATCCGGCGAGAACGCGCTGCAAGAATCGCCTCGCTTGGCGCGGGACGGAAAACCCAGCGTTCCGGAGCTGTAATCTAATCGTAACCCGAGTGTAATAATGCGATGCAAGAATGAAACTGGAGACCCAGTGAACCTGCTGAAGACAATCCCCGTATGCGCCGCCATATGCGCCGGCGGCGCGATACAGGCCCAAGTTCTGATCAACGGAGCGGGCGCAACTTTTCCCTACCCGATCTACGCGAAGTGGTTCGACGAATTCCACAAGATCAACCCGAAGGCGCAGATCAACTACCAGTCGATCGGCTCCGGGGGAGGCATCCGCCAGTTGCTCACGGGCACCGTAGACTTCGGCGCCTCCGACAGCCCGATGACCGACGATCAGTTGAGCAACGCCAAGGCCAGGATTCTGCATCTGCCCACCGTCCTGGGCGCCGTGGTTGCGACCTACAGCCTGGCCGGCGTGAAGCGGGAGCTGAACTTCACGCCGGAGGCGCTCGCCGGGATCTTCCTTGGGACCATCCGAAAGTGGGATCACCCGGAGATGGTCAAAGCCAATCCGGGGGCGAGGCTTCCGTCGAGCGACATCGTGGTGGTGCACCGCTCGGACGGCAGCGGCACAACCTTCGTCTGGACCGACTACCTGTCCAAGGTCAGCGCAACCTGGAAGAGCACGGTAGGCGCCGGCACTTCGGTTCGCTGGCCCGTGGGTCTCGGCGCAAAAGGCAACGAAGGCGTCGCCGGCCTGGTCAAACAGACGCCGAACGCGATCGGCTACGTGGAACTTGTCTACGCACTCCAAAACAAAATGCCGTACGGGAAAGTGCGCAACGCCGCCGGGCAGTTTGCCAAACCCGAACTGAAGAGCGTGACCGCGGCCGCCGCCGGCGCAACGATTCCCGATGATTTTCGGGTCTCGATTACCAACGCCGCCGGCAAAGACTCCTACCCGATCTCGAGTTTCACCTGGCTCCTGCTTCCTGAGAAGATCCAGGACCCGACGAAGCGGAAAATGCTGGCCGATTTTCTGCGCTGGATGCTTCAGGACGGTCAGAAGCTGGCCGAATCCCTGGGATACGCACCTCTGCCAAAGGTTGTCGTCGAGAAGGAACTGAAACTCATCCCCCAAATCCGGTGAACATGGGCTCTTCCTCACTGAGCATGGAGCGAGGAGGCGCGGCGAAGACCATGTCCTCCCTGTGGCGCCGCCTCCGGAGCGGCGATCGGATCGCCCATCTGGTGACGCTGGTCTTCGCCTCCGGCATCCTTCTGATCACGCTGGCGCTGGTCTACGAATTGTATTCGTCTTCGGCCCCCTCGCAAGAGAAGTTCGGCTGGGGCTTCCTGCTGGCGCAGAACTGGGATCCGGTGGCAGGCGAATTCGGCGCGCTGCCATTCATCTACGGAACGGTGGTGACCTCGATCCTGGCGCTGCTGATGGCCGTCCCCGTGGGCCTCGGGGCGGCGATTTTCCTGTCCGAGTTGGCGCCGCCGAAAATCTCCGACGCCTTGACGTTCGTGGTCGAGTTGCTGGCCGCCGTGCCGAGCGTGATCTACGGTTTGCTTGCCGTTTTCGTGCTGGTCCCGTTCTTGAGGGAAACCGTGCAGCCAGTCCTTCAGCGCATGTTCGGCTTCCTGCCCATCTTCCAGGGGCCGGCCTACGGTGTGGGACTGCTGGCGGCGGGCCTCATTCTGGCCGTCATGATCCTTCCCTTCATCGTCTCCATTTCGCGAGAGGCTCTGCTGGCCGTTCCTCGAGAGCAGCGCGAGGCGTCGCTGGCGCTCGGAGCGACCCGCTGGGAAGCGACCTGGCAGGTGGTGGTGCCCTTCGCGCGCCTCGGCATCGTCGGCTCCGTTTTCCTGGCCCTCTCCAGAGCCCTGGGAGAAACCATGGCGGTCACCATGGTAATCGGCAACAACCCCAAGATCAGCGCTTCGCTGTTCGAGTCCGGCTACTCCATCGCGGCGGTCATCGCGAATGAATTTACCGAGGCGACCGAGGAATTGCACCTCAGCGCCCTGATCCAGCTTGGCCTGGTGCTGTTCGCGCTGACGATCCTGATCAACGCTTTGGCCAGGCTACTGATTCTGGCCACCACGCGGCGAGGGACCGCGCAGGGATGAGTCTCCACTACTTCTGGCGCAAGTCGGTCAACGCATGGATGCTCGGCCTGACGGCTGTCTGCGCGGCGGCCACCGTTTCCGTGCTGCTGTTCATCCTCGGTTACCTGGTCTGGAACGGAGCCCGTTCCATCAATTGGGATTTCTTCACCCAACTGCCCACGCCGGTCGGGGAGGCCGGCGGCGGGATGGCCAATGCCCTGGTCGGGAGCGTCCGGCTGATCTTCCTGGCGGCGCTGTTCGGCGTACCGGTCGGATTTATCGCCGGCGTCTACCTGGCCGAATTCGGCGGACGGCGCTTCTCCTTTTTCGTGCGCTACACCGCCGACCTGCTGAACGGGGTTCCGTCGATCGTGATTGGCATCTTCGCGTACGCCATGGTTGTGGTCCCGATGAAACGCTTCTCGACGCTTGCCGGCGCGCTGGCGCTCGCGGTGATGATTATCCCCATCACCGTCCGAAGTACCGAGCAGTTCCTGCGCGCGGTTCCCAGCAGCCTGCGGGAAGGGGCGCTCGCGCTCGGCGCGAGCAAGTGCCGCACTGTGGCGACAATCGTGATCCCGGCGGGAATCCGTGGAATCCTGACCGGGGTCATCCTCGGGGTGGCCCGAGTGGCCGGAGAGACGGCGCCGCTGCTGTTCACGAGCTTCAGCAACCGCTTCTGGAGCACCGCCTGGGACCAGCCGACCGCCTCGCTTCCGGTTATGATCTTCACCTATGCGATTTCTCCTTACGAGGACTGGCACCGGCAGGCCTGGGCCGCCGGCCTCGTCCTGCTGGTTCTGATGCTGATCGCGAACGTCGCCGCCCGGCTGGTTCTTTCGCCGAAGGCAATGCGAGGCACATGACGATGAACGCCATGCTGGATACCCAACAGCAACTCCCATCCGCCGAAGGCCATCGACCGAAGCCTTCGGACTTCGCCCCGAAGATGCGGGTCTCAAACCTCGATTTCCACTACGGCTCACAGCAGGCCCTGTTCGATGTGAGCATCGAGATCCCGCAAAGCCGCGTGACGGCGTTGATCGGGCCATCCGGCTGCGGCAAGTCCACCTTCCTCCGGACGTTGAACCGGATGTATGAAACGGTCCGGCACGCCCGCGCGGACGGCCAGGTGCTGCTGGACGAACAGAACGTGCTTGACATGGACGTCGTCGCCCTGCGGCGGCGGGTGGGGATGCTGTTCCAGAAGTCCAACCCGTTTCCCAAGTCGATCTTCGACAATGTGGCCTACGGCCTGAGGATCAACGCCCGGCTGAACCGGGCAGAGTTGCGGGACGCCGTCGAGCAGAGTCTGCGGCGCGCCGCCTTATGGGACGAAGTGAAGGACCAGCTCCACAAGTCCGCCTATGCGCTTTCCGGTGGCCAGCAGCAGCGGCTCTGCATGGCCCGCGCGCTGGCGGTGAATCCTGAGGTCCTGCTCTTGGACGAACCCTGCTCGGCGCTGGACCCGATCGCCACCGCCAAGATCGAGGAGTTGCTGTTCACCCTGAAAGACAACTGCACCATCGTCATCGTCACCCACAACATGCAACAGGCCGCGCGGGTCGCCGATTTTACCGGCTTCTTCCTCCTCGGCCGGCTCATCGAATTCGATCAGACCAAGGTGATCTTCACCAACCCGGCCCGGAAAGAAACCGAAGATTACATCACCGGCCGCTTCGGGTAGAATGTTGGCCGGGACGAGGTGAGCTTGCGGCACTTTGTGGAAGAGCTGGAGGAGTTGCAGCGGCGTCTGCTGGAGATGGCCGGCCTGGTCGAGGCCGCCATCCACGACAGCGTGCTCTCGTTGGCGGAACAGGACGAAGAACGCGCGCAGCAGGTGCTCCAGAACGAAGCCCGCATCAACCAGATGGAGATCGAGATCGACGATCTGGCCACCGGCTTGCTCGCGCTTCAACAGCCCATGGCGAAGGATCTCCGCTTCCTCACCGCCGCCATCAAGATCAACAACGACCTGGAGCGAATGGGGGACCTCGCAGTCAACATCGTCGAGCGCGCCCTCTCGCTCCTGCGCCAGCCGCCGGTCAAGCCGCTGATCGACATACCGAAGATGACCCGCCTGGCGGAATCGATGGTGCGCCAGAGTCTCGATTCATTCGTCAAGCGCGATGCCGGGCTGGCGCGGGGCGTGCTGCTCTCCGACGATGCCGTGGACGACCTGCGCGATTCGATCTACCAGGAACTGATCAGCTACATGGAGAAGGACCCGACAACGATCTCGCGGGCGCTAGACCTCCTCTTCATCGCCCGCAACCTGGAGCGCATCGCCGACCACGCCACGAATATCGCCGAGGATGTCCTGTTTCTGGTCCAGGGGATCGACGTCCGCCATCACGCCGAGGTTCGGGAGTGACCGCCTCGTGAGGCCGACATTCCGATGACTCCCCGCAGCCCTATTTTCCGCAAACTCTTCCTTAGTTCCTTCACCCTGATCGCCGTCACGGTCCTGGGCCTGGACCTCTATCTCACCCAATACGCGGCGGAGCGCGAGGTGGGCGGCGTCCAACATCAACTGGAGGCGCAGGCCTTGATTCTCGCCGCCGAGGCGGAGGCGGTGCCGCCCGGGGAACTGGAGGACTGGATTCGGCGAACGGCCGCGCTGTCCAGGGCGCGAGTCACGCTGGTGGATCCACAGGGCGTGGTCATCGGCGATTCCCAGGGGGACATCCAGAAGATGGACAACCATGCTTCGCGTCCGGAGATTCGCGAGGCGTTGCTTGGCAGGACCGGGATCTCCGTTCGTCACAGCGCCACAATCAACCGGGATCTGGTGTACCTGGCGCTTCCCGTTGCCCACGACAGGAAGCCCGGTTACGCACTAAGGCTGTGCGTTCCGGTGCAGGGGTTGGAAGCAAGCATCTCCCAAATCCGCTGGCGGGTGCTGGGTGTCTCACTGCTGGCGGCCGCCCTCGTGCTGGTGGCCGCTTACTTCGTCTCCAGGTCCTTGACCCGCCGCATCCGGCGTCTCCAGTCGTTCGCCGAGGGCCTGGTGAGCGCCCGTTTCTTGGAAACACTGCCGCCGCAGCCCGCCGACGAGCTGGGCGACCTGGCGCGATCCCTGAACGGCACGGCGGCGCAGTTGCGCGATCTGGTCGAGCGGCTGAGCCTCGAATCCGCTCGCCGCGAGGCCATCCTGTCGAGCATGGTCGAGGGGGTGCTGGCGGTGGACAACGAGCTGAACGTCACCTTCTGCAACGAGGCGTTTGCGCGGGCAGTCGGCGCGCGGTTGCCGGTTCCCGAACGCCTCCCCCTCCTCGAGTTGGTGCGCGACCCTGCCTTGCTCAACCTGCTGTCGCGCGTGCTCGTCACCGGCCAGCTTCAGAGACAGCGTCTTCAACTGGCCGCCGCCGACGGGCGTTCCTTCGAAGTCCAGGCCGGGCTCCTGGAGGCCAAAACGCGCCGCGGCGTCATCGCCATTCTGCACGACATCACCGACCTCGAGCGCCTGGAACGGGTCCGCCGCGATTTCGTGGCGAACGTCTCGCACGAACTCCGCACACCGCTGGCGGCCATTCACGGCTACGCCGAGACTCTGCTCGGCGGCGCGCTCGAGGACAAGGAGAACAGCCGGAAGTTCGTCGAGATCATCCAGGCGCACGCCGTCCGGTTGAACAACATCGCCGCCGACCTGCTGGTTCTTTCGGAGCTGGAGTCGGGAGAGCGGCTTCCTTCGAGCGAGCGGATTCCGGTGCGCGAGGCTGTCGAGGCCGCGCTGCGCAGCGTGGAACCGGAGGCGCGCATACGTGCCGTCGCCGTGCACCGGGGAGAAATCACCGCGGAGAGCGTTTCCGGCCAGCGACTCCGGCTCGAACAGGCGCTGGTGAACCTGCTGGACAATGCCATCAAGTTCAACCGCCCCGGCGGCGAGGTCCGGATCGAAGCCGGGCCCGCCCCTGAAGGCAAGATTCGGATTTCCGTTTCCGACAGCGGCATCGGCATCCCGTCGGAGCATCTGCCCCGGGTGTTCGAGCGCTTCTATCGTGTCGACAAGGCCCGGTCGCGCGAGCTCGGCGGGACAGGCCTGGGGCTGTCCATCGTCAAGCATGTCGTCGAGCGCATGGGGGGATCGGTCTCCGTCGAGAGCCGACTCGGCAAGGGTTCGAAGTTCATGATCGAGTTGCCCGCCGCCTCGTAATCGAACTGTAACCTTAAATTCACCCTCCGCTAACGCAAACGATATAATCTGCCCACTTGTAGCTGACTTCTTCAAGATCCATAACTCACATGAAACAGTCCATGAGGATGGCCGTCACGGCCGCGTTGTTGTATATGTGTCCCGCTTTCGGCGCCGATGCCTCGAGGCGCGGCGAAGCCGAGGAAATCCGGGCGCTTCAGGAACAGCTCGCCGCGCAGCGCGCGCAGATAGACGAGCTGCGGGCCGCGCTGGAGGCGCAAGCCGGATTGCTCGACCGGCTGGCTGAGCGGGCGCACCTCCGCGAAGCCGGCGCGGGGAACGGAACCCTGGCCGGCGACCACCTGGCAGCACAGAAGGCGCAGGAACCCGCGCCGCGCCTCCCCGTGGTCAGCCTCGAGGAACTGGCTCGGAAGACCGAGACCGGACTGAAACACCTGGGCGGCTTCCAGTTCAGCGGCGACTTCCGCTACCGCCTGGACATGCAGTTGCGATCGGCCAACGAATTCGCCGCGCCCCTTCAGAACATCCGCAGCCGGTACCGGCTGCGCATGAACATCGACAAGGACCTTGACCCGCGTTTCCGGTTCCACATGCAGCTTTCCACCGGGCCGATCAACAACATCATCACCAACGATCAGGACATGGCGGGCCTGGCGGCGAAGCACCCGTTCTCGATCGCCGAGGCGTACATCAACTTCCACCTGAACTCGAAGTTCTCGATGCGCGGAGGCCGGATGGAAGAGGTGTTCGCCGACAACATGCGGTTCCTGTGGGACGACGACGTCCGCTTCAATGGGTTCCAGCAGATCGTGAAAGTGCCGCTCGAATCCAATTCGCTCGGCTTCACCGGCCTCGAGCTGAGGGCGGCGCAGTACATCCTGACAAATCCGGCGGTCTACGTGCTGCCCGCTAATTCACCGTTCGTCGCGGCCGGATACCAGCCGGGTGAGAAGGTGCGGACGGCGAACCTGTTCCATCCGGGGGCGATCCTGCGCGGCAATATCGGGAACTCCTGGAGCCACCAGATTCTCGGCGCCGTCGAGCTGTATCGGAACCCGAACCAGATCCAGTTGGCCTCAACGGCCACCGGATTCCCGGTCGTGGTGAGCGGCGGCATCGGCCTGGCGCTGTCCGGTCCGATCGGCGCAACCGGAAATGGCGTGACGCAGCCGGGCGGCGCGATCTACAGCGCGCCGGATTTCCAGGTCGTGCATGCCGGTTACCGCCTGGAGCGCAAGGGAATCAAAATCGGCAACCGCGAGATGCCCGCCTGGTTCGACGTCCAGGCGTCGCGCAACACCGGCGCCTCGCAACTGCGCGACGCGTTGATGGCTTCCGTGAATTTGGGTTCGGTGAAGCAGGCCGGCGACGTTCGTGCGCTGTACCAGTTCGCCATCAAAGACGCGAATTCGATGATTTCCCAGTTCACCGACGACGACCTGGGTACGGGCTCGGGCGTCAACATCGCCGTCCACGCCATGCGCCTCGACATCGGCCTGACACGCTTCCTCCAGTTGCAGAACCTCGTGTTCTTCCAGCGGCAGCGCCGCGCGAGCAACCCCGCCGAGCAGTTCTTCGTGCCGCTCGGACGGGGCGCCAACACGACCACCAGGTATCTGGGGCAACTGGCGTTCAGCTTCTGATGCCTACCGGCTAAAGCCTCCTGAAGAGCGTGGCACGCGCGCTCAGCGTGCCGCGTCCCGACTTCCGCTTGCGGACCCGTTCCCGGGCTTCGGGACGCATGGGCTGCGCCACATCCAGGCTGAAGGGTGCTCCCTGCTTGAAGCTCAGGGCGTCCGTTCGCCACGCCGGAACGAGCGTTGCGGAGGCGCCTCGAGGACGTCCGTCCGCGATCGAAATCCGCGATTCCGAGATCCCTCGGGAAGACAGGGGAGGAGCCGGACGCGGTCGGTGTGCCGGCGGCAAGGTGCGGTGATAGACTGTCCCCGGAGGATCTATGAAGAGGCCGGCATTCGGAATCTTTGGAGTTTTTCTGTTGGCAACCGCTGTCCAGGCGGAAACATGCGTGGAATGTCACCGGAAGACAACGCCGCACATCGTGTCGGACTGGCAGTTGAGCAAGCATAGCAAGAACGCCGTCGACTGCTCCGTGTGCCACGGAGGCGACCACGTATCGGCGTCGGACGTGGACAAGGCGAAAATTCCAACCCCTGAAAGCTGCAACGGGTGCCACCCGACGCAGGTTACGCAGTTCAAGGGCGGCAAGCACGCCTTCGCCTGGGCGGCGATGAAGGCCATGCCGACGTTCCACTGGCAGCCGATGGCCATGACCGAGGGAATGAAGGGTTGTGGCGGGTGCCACAAGATCGGGCTGAAGACCGAAGAGGAGATGAAGGAGCTTCGCAAGAGCGGCGCCGGCTTCGGCCTGGCGTCGTGCGACGCCTGCCACACCCGGCACACATTCTCGATCAAGGAAGCGCGCCAGCCTCAGGCTTGCCAAACATGCCACATGGGCTTCGACCATCCGCAGTGGGAGATGTACTCGGCTTCCAAGCATGGCGTGCGGTTCCTGTTAAAACAGACGGGCACTTTGCCGGAAGGAACGGCGGCGCCATCGTGCCAGACCTGCCACATGCAGGAAGGCAACCACGCGGTCAGCACGGCGTGGGGATTTCTCGCCCTACGCCTGCCGATGCCGGAGGACAAACAGTGGGCAGCGGACCGCGCCACCATCCTGAAGGGTCTCGGCGTGCTGGACCCGGATGGCAAGCCCACCCCACGGCTGGAGGTAGTGAAGGCGGCGGGCGTGGCGAGGCTCACGCAGGAAGACTGGCAGAAAGAGCGGGACAAAATGATCAAGACCTGCAACCAGTGCCACTCGGTGAACTTCGCCAAAGCGGAACTGGCGAAAGGCGACGACATGATCCGGCAGGCCGACCGGCTGATGGCGGAGGCGCTTGAGACCGTGGCCGGCCTGTACAAGGACGGTGTTCTGCCGAAACCGAAGAATTACGCCTACGCCTATCCCGACCTTCTGACATTCCACGACGCGCCGACGCCGGTCGAGCAGAAGCTGTTCGTGATGTTCCTCGAGCATCGAATGCGGACCTTCCAGGGCACGTTCCACGCCAACCCGGATTATGCGCTGTGGTACGGGTGGAGCGAGATGCAGCGGGACCTGACGGAGATCAAGCATTTGGCTGCTGAGTTGCGGGAGAAAGACTAACCGCAGAGGCGCAGAGGAAAGAGGAGGCTTCGATCATGCCGTTCAAGATGACGATGAGTACGGATAACTGGCGCCCGGACTGGTGGGGGGCGGAACGGTGCTTCCAGCGCATTCGCGAACTGGGAGAGAAGTACGTGGAGCTGACTACGGCCACGGGCTTCAACCTGCTGGAGGGACTTGGCTTCTCCCCGTACGTCAGCATCGATGACGATCCTTACATCATCCGCGACCTCCTTCAGAAGTACGGTCTGGAGCTCGCCTCCATCGACTGCGACTACCCGATCTGGAGCCACCACTCGATTGACGTCTTGAACAAGACCATCGTCTGGGGCGACATGATCGGGTGCCGGTTGTTTGTGACTACCGACAGCGGTAACTATCCTCCTGGCCGCTCGGAGGCCGAGTGGCTGAGCGTGATCAAGTACCACTTCGAGTGCGTCCTGCCGGTAGCGGAACGGCACAACGCCCGGATCGCTGTCGAACCGCACGGCTCGCTCACCACCAAGCCCGACGCGCTGCTGCGAATCGTCACCCAGAACAACAGCAAGCGCATCGGCGTCAACTTCGACACCGGCAACTCGTTCATCGCCGGCCAAGACCCGGTGGAGGCGCTGCGCACGGTCAAAGACCACGTGATTCACATGCATATCAAGGACGTGAGCGAGGGCCTGGCCAAGGCGATGCGCGGCGAGGAAACCGGCATCGCCAGCAGCGAGATATGCGTCGGCGAAGGCGTGAACGCTGAGAATATCAAGCAATGCCTCGATATGATGGCAGCGAGCGACCGGGCAATTCCGATTTCGCCCGAGGCGGGCGGGGACCGGCTTATGCCGCGGAGTATTCAGTGGGTCAGGAGTTACATCACGAGTAAGGGGTACGCAATCGCATGATTACCGAACCGACTTCAAGGCGCGATTTTCTGAAGAACACCGGCGGCGCGGTGGCGGCGGCGCATCTCACCGCCGGCTACGTGGGCGGGAGCGACACGATTCGCATCGGCGTGATCGGCTGCGGCGGCCGCGGGACGGCCGCGTCGCTCAATGCGATGCGGGCCGATCCGGGCATCCGGTTGGTGGCGATGGGCGACCTGCTGGCGGACCGCGCGCAGGAAGCCCGCAACTCCCTGAAGGTCCAGCGCCCGGAACAGGTGACGGTGGACAACGACCACTGCTTCGGGGGTTTCGATGCTTACAAGCACGTCATCGAGAGCGCCGACGTGGTGCTGATCGCCAACGCGGCGAAGTTTCATCCGCTCCACATGAAGGCGGCGATCGAAGCCGGCAAGCACGTGTTCGTCGAGAAGCCCCATGCGATCGATCCGGCGGGCGTGAAGATGGTTCGCGCGGCGTGCGACCTCGCCAGGCACAAGAGGCTGAGTGTCGTCTCCGGTCTCCAAAGCCGCTATCATCCGGGCTACCGCGAGACTGTCCAGCGGATCCACGACGGAGCGATCGGGCGGATTGTCGCCATCGAGGAGAACTTCCTGCGCGCGCCGTACGTGCTCTATCCGCGCCGGCCGGGGCTGACCGAAGTCGAATGGCAAGGGAGCAACCAGTACCACTTCCACTGGCTGTCCGGCGATGACGTGCCGCAGTCGCTGGTCCACAACCTGGACCGCGCAAGCTGGGCGCTGGGCGATATGGCTCCGCTGAAGGCGCACGGCATGGGCGGCCGGTCCACGCTGCGCGGCGAGATTTACGGCAGCGTCTTCGATCATCACGCCGTCGTTTACGAGTTCGCGAATTACGTTCGGGTGTACGCTTACTGCCGCACCATTCCGGGCTGTTACAACGAGGTCTCCAGTATCCTGCTCGGGACCAAAGGAAGCTGCAACATCCTCCAGATGCGGATCGGCGGGGAGACAAAGTGGGCCTACGAAGGGCCGAAGGCCGACCCCTATGACCAGGAGCATGTCGAGCTATTTAAGGCGATCCGCGCCGGCACGCCGATCAACAACGGCGATTACATGGCTCGCAGCACGCTGATCGGAATTATGGGCCAGATCAGTTGTTACACCGGCAAGGAAGTCACCTGGGAGGAGATCTCGAATTCGGACTTCTACTTTCCGCCGAAACCGGAGGACGTGAGGGCGGACATGGAGCCGCCCGTCAAGCCGGATGCGGATGGCACTTATCCGGTGTTCGTGCCGGGGGTGACGAAGCTCTTATAGAGAGGGCATGGATTCACCACAGAGGAGCAGAGGACACGGAGGTCAATCGCCGGCGGCCTCCCACTCCACGTCGACCGGCTTGGTCAAATCATCGTCTGCCTCGGCAACGCGCCTTGAATTCGGCTGCTCCGACTGACGAGTCGCCCTTCTGCATGCAACTCCGCTCCGCGCCTACATGTACATCCCGCCGTTGACGTTCAGCACGTGACCCGTGATGTAGCCCGCTTCGTCGCTGGCCAGAAATTTCACCGCCGCCGCGACGTCCTCCGGTTTGCCGAGACGCTTCAGCGCGATCATCGCGAGCATCCGCTCCTTGACTTCCTCCGGCAGCTTCGCCGTCATGTCCGTCTCGATGTAGCCGGGCGCGACGGCGTTGACGGTGATGTTGCGGCTGGCCATCTCCTGCGCCAGCGACTTGGTCAGGCCGATGATGCCGGCCTTCGAGGTCACGTAGTTCGCCTGGCCCGGGTTGCCGGCTTGCCCGACCACCGAAGCGATGTTGATGATCCGCCCCCAGCGCGCCTTCATCATGCCGGGCAGCACCTGCTGCGTGGTCCAGAACGCGCCCGTCAGGTTGATTTGCAGCACCAGGCTCCAGTCCTCCGGCTTCATGCGCACCGCCAGCCCGTCCCGGGTGATCCCTGCGTTGTTCACCAGCACGTCGATCCGCCCGCATTCCTTGAGCGCCGCCGCAACGCCCTGCCGGACGGACTCCAGCGAGCCGAGGTCAAAGTCGAGCGTCATCGCCTTGCCGCCGGAGGCGCGGATCTCCGCGGCCACCTCCTCGTTCTTGTCCACCTCGGGGGAGGCGATGACAATATCGTGGCTCGCGCGGCTCAGCGTGAGGGCGGTGACGCGGCCGATTCCGCGGCTGGCGCCGGTAATGAAGGCAATTCGGTTCATTCTCTTCTCCTGGGGATTTCCCTCTAATCCATCAATCATAGTAAAAAGAGAGATCCGCTCATGGCATACAACGATCTCCGCGACTTCATTCGCGCCCTCGAGCAGGCCGGCGAGCTGAAGCGGATTCCCTTCGAGGTCGACCCCGTCCTGGAAATCACCGAGTTCGCCGACCGCGCCGTCAAGAGCGGCGGTCCGGCGCTGCTGTTCGAAAGACCGAAAGGCTCCCGCCTTCCGGTGTTCATCAACGGCTTTGCCGGCCGCCGCAAGATGGAGATCGCCCTCGAAGTGTCCTCCATCGAAGAAGTGGCGCAGCGCATCGCGGAGTACCTGGAGATGCGCATGCCCGAGGGGCTCATCGGCAAGCTGAAGTTGCTGCCGAAACTGGCCGAGATGGGTTCGTTCTTTCCGCGGACCGTGTCCAGAGGCCCGTGCAAGGAAGTCATCAAGCGGGACGGCTTCTCGCTGTTCGACTACCCGGTGCTGAAGTGCTGGCCCAAGGATGCCGGGCGGTTCATCACGCTACCGCTCGTGTTCACGCGAAACCCGGACACCGGCAAGCGCAACTGCGGCATGTACCGCATGCAGGTCTACGACGAGCGGACCACCGGCATGCACTGGCAGACCCACAAGCAGGGCGCCGAGCATTACCGCCGCCGGGTGAAGGAAGGATCGAAGCGGATGGACGTGGCGGTGGCGATCGGCGCCGACCCGGCGACGATGTACTCTGCCATCCTGCCCCTGCCGCCGGATCTCGACGAGATGATGATTGCCGGCTTTCTTCGCGGCAAGCCGGTCGAGATGGTTAAGTGCGAGACCTCCGACCTGGAAGTGCCGGCGAACGCGGAGATCGTGCTGGAAGGCTACGTCGAGATCGGCGAACTGCGCATCGAGGGTCCGTTCGGCGATCACACCGGCTTCTATTCGCTCGAAGACCAGTACCCCGTGTTTCACGTTACTTGCGTCACCGAGCGCCGGGACCCGATTTACGCCACCACCATCGTCGGCCCGCCGCCGATGGAAGACTTCCACATGGGCAAGGCGATCGAGCGCATCTTCCTGCCGCTGATGCGGCTTCAGCTTCCGGAGATCCGCGACATCTCGATGCCCGCCGAGGGGATCTTTCACAACCTGATGTTAGTCTCGATCCGCAAGTCTTACCCGCTGCACGCGCGCAAAGTGATGCACGCCATCTGGGGACTCGGCCAGGCGATGTTCACCAAGTGCATCGTCGTGGTGGACGAGGACGTGGACGTGCAGAACGTAAGTGAAGTCGCCTGGAAGGCTCTGAACAATATCGACCCGGAGCGCGACATTCAGTTTGTCCTTGGGCCGGTCGATTCGCTCGACCACTCCAGCCGCCTGCCGAATTACGGCTCGAAGATGGGCATCGACGCCACGCGTAAGTGGCCCGAAGAAGGTTTCACCCGCCCGTGGCCGGACGTGATTGAGATGTCGCCCGAGGTGAAACGCCGCGTGGGCGAATTGTGGAAGCAGGCCGGGCTGCCGTAAGATCCGGACGCCAATCCCGGCCGGGCCCGGGCCCGCGGCCTCCTTTCCCCCGCCGGGGCGGGACCGGTTTCGCAACCGGTCGGGGGCCGCCCGGCGGGCTGCCTCCGCCGGTTCACGGCTATCATGACAGCATGTTCCGTTATGCACTGGTGGTGGTTCTGGCGATTGGCCTCGGCGCCCAAAGCCGGCCTCGCGCCCGCGACCTCGGCGTTCCCTTCGACGGTACGCCCGGCCCGCTCAACGCGATCACCGACGTGAAGGGCGTCGAGGTCGGACACAGCACCATCATCCGCGGCGAGGGCAAGCTCGATCCGGGCAAGGGTCCCGTTCGCACCGGTGTCACCGCCGTTCATCCGCGAGGCAAAAACTCCGCCGACCCGGTCTTCGCCGGCTGGTTCTCCCTCAACGGCAACGGCGAGATGACGGGAACCGCCTGGGTCGAGGAATCGGGCCTGCTGGAAAGTCCCGTGCTGATCACCAACACGCACAGCGTCGGCGTGGTGCGCGACGCGGTCATCCAGTGGACTGTGAAGAAGTCGGCGCCGGGATTCCAGCCGTGGGCGCTGCCGGTGGTGGCGGAGACCTACGACGGGTACCTGAACGACGTCAACGGCTTCCACGTCCGCCCGGAGCACGCCTTCGAGGCGCTGGACAACGCCCGCGGCGGCCCGGTGGAAGAAGGCAGCGTCGGCGGCGGCACGGGAATGATTTGCCACGAATTCAAGGGCGGCATCGGCACGTCTTCGCGAACGGCCGGCGGCTACACGATCGGAGTCCTGGTGCAGTGCAACTACGGTCAGCGCGATCAGCTCCGGATCGCCGGCGTTCCCGTCGGACGCGAAATCCAGGACGGCAAGTTCCGCAAGGCCGAGCAGGGGTCCATTATCATCGTCATCGCCACCGACGCGCCGGTCCTGCCGCACCAGTTGAAGCGCCTGGCGCGCCGGGCCGCGCTCGGGCTGGCCCGCAACGGAAGCGTCTCGGGCAATGGTTCCGGCGATCTGTTCCTCGCCTTCTCGACCGCCAATCCCGAAGCCGCCGCCCGCTCCGGAGTGGCTCGCGTCGCAATGCTGCCCAACGACCGCCTCGACGGCCTGTTCCGCGCCACCGTCGAGGCCACCGAAGAGGCGATCGTGAACGCCATGGTGGCGGCGGACACGATGACTGGAGCGGACGGGCACACCATCCTCGGCTTGCCGCACGACCGGCTGCGCGAGGCGCTGAAGAAGTACAACCGGCTGGCTCGGTAGAGTCAGGACTCCGGCGGTTTGACACCCCAGCCTCGTCCATGTAAGCTAGTCGTTCTTCCCAACTGCAAGTATGGCTGACGAGCAGAAGCCACAGCCAAAACCCCCGGCTGGCGCGGCAGGTCACGCCGCGCCCAAGGCGCCCGCCGTGATGGCGGCGACGCCGTGGGAGAGCGATCTCACCCGCCAGCTCAAAGAACACTTCGGCGAACAGATCCTCGAATTCTCGACCTACCTCGGCCAGGAGTTCCTGATCGCGAAACCGGAAGCGGTCATCCCCATCCTCGACGACCTCAAGCTCGACGCCGGCTTCGACTACCTGGTGGACGTCACCGCGGTGGACTACCCCAATCGCCCTGAGCGCTTCGACCTCATCTACGTTCTCTACAGCTTCTCCCGTAACCAGCGGATTCGCGTCAAGACGCGCATCCCGGACGGCTACAGGCCCCAGACGGCGGTTACCGTGCACCTCACGGCGAACTGGCTGGAACGCGAGGTCTACGACATGTTCGGCATCGAGTTCGCCGGCCATCCGGACATGAAGCGCATCCTGCTGCCCGAGGACTGGCAGGGCCACCCGCTCCGCAAGGAATACGGAATCATCCAGCAGGATGTCCGCTGGGTCAAGGAGAATCTGGAGATCGCGAGCGCCCAGTAGCCTATGCCGGAAACCTTCCTCGACGCCACCGAACTGGTCCTCAACATGGGGCCGCAGCACCCGTCCACCCACGGCGTGCTGCGCGTGATCCTCAAGCTCGACGGCGAGAAGGTGATCGGCACGGAGTGCGTGATCGGCTATCTGCACCGGGGCGTCGAGAAGATCGGCGAGACCCGCACCTACCAGATGTTCGCGCCGTACGTGGACCGCATGGACTACGTGGCGGCGGTTTCGAACGGGCTGGGCTACTGCCTGGCAGTGGAGAAGCTGCTGAGCGTCGAGGCGACGCCGCGGGCGCAAGTGACCCGGGTGATCCTGACCGAGCTGAACCGGATCGCCAGCCACTTGCTGTGGCTCGGCACGCACGCCCTGGACATCGGCGCGCTGACGCCGATCTTTTACACATTCCGTGAACGCGAGGAAATCCTCAACATCTTCGAGAAGTACTGCGGCGCGCGCCTCACCACCCACGCCTTCCGCATCGGCGGCCTTCAGTACGAGCTGTACGACGGCTTCGAACAGGACGTGAAGGCGTTCTGCAAACTGGCGCTTCCCAAGATGGACGAGTACGAGGAGCTGCTCACGGTCAACCGGATCTGGACGTCGCGGCTGACCGGCGTCGGCGTGCTCAACGCCGAAGACTGCAAGGCTTACGGCGTCACCGGGCCGGTGCTCCGCGCCGCCGGCGTCAAGTGGGACATCCGCAAGGCCGTGCCTTACAGCGGCTACGAGAAGTACGACTTCGAGATCCCCACCCGGCAGAACGGCGACACCTACGACCGGTACATCGTGCGCATGCAGGAGATGCGCCAGTCGATTCGGATTTGCCAGCAGGCCGTCGAGACCATCCCCTCCGGCCCGATCATGGCCAAGGTGCCCAAGGTGATCAAGCCGCCGGTGGGCGAGGTCTACGTGTCCATCGAAGCGCCGAAAGGCGAGCTCGGGTATTTCATCGTCAGCGACGGCTCCACGCAGCCCTACCGCGTCCGCGTGCGGCCGCCTTCATTCGTGAACTTGCAGGCGCTGGACAGGATGGCGCGCGGCGGCCTGGTCGCCGACATTGTGGCCATTATCGGTACAATCGATATCGTACTGGGCGAGGTCGACCGTTAGCCTATGCGCAGGATTCTACGGACCATCTTCCTGGTGGATCTGTTCGAAGGATTGTGGGTCACCTTCCGCAATCAGCACCCCAAGAATATCTACACCGAACAGTATCCGGCCCAACGTCCCAAGGTGGCCGAACGCTACCGGGGCGCCCCGCGGCTCAACATCAACCCGGAGAACGGCGAAACTCTCTGCATCGCCTGCAACCTGTGCGCGCTGGCCTGCCCGGAAAACCTGATTGTGGTGGGCTGGGAGCGCGACGAGCAGACCAAGCGCAAGGTCTTGACGACGTTCACCTATGATACCTCGCGCTGCATGTTCTGCGGGTTGTGCGAAGACGCCTGCCCGGTGGACGCGCTCGAGCTGACACAGGATTTCGAGCTGGCGAGCTACACCCGGGAGGGAGCGATTTGGGACCGCCAGATACTGGAGGAGGGCCCTCGGCCGACCACGTACAAGTTCTAGCCGCCGATGAACGCCGATCAACGCCGATGATGAAAAAGACCTATCTGCGTTCATCGGCGTTCATCGGCGGCCGAAAAACAATTCATCCCAAATGACTGATACGTTGTTCTTTTACTCCTTCGCCCTGCTGACGCTGCTTGGCGCGATCCTCACCGTCACCCGGCGCAGCGCCGTGCACAGCGCGATGTGGCTGATCGTGTCGCTGGCCGGCGTGGCCGGGCTGTACCTTCTCCAGAAGGCCGAGTTCCTGTTCGCCGTGCAAATCGTCCTGTATGTCGGCGGCATCATGCTGCTGTTTTTGTTCGTCATCATGCTCGTCAACCTGGACGAAGCGGCCATACAGCGGCAGTTCAACAAGCAATGGTGGCTGGCGCTGGTGTGCGTCGTGGCTGTCGGCGGGCTGGTGCTGTACTTCGTCCGCGCTGGCGCGGAAGCCTTCCGCCTGGCCCCTCCGGCGCAGGCCTCGCCGGTCCTCGAGGGCAACACCGAGCGGCTGGCCGACGTCCTGTTCTCGCAGTACCTGCTGCCCTTCGAGGTCGCTTCCATCCTTCTGCTGGTGGCCATCGTCGGCTCCGTGGTCATGGCCAAGAAGAGGATCTGATGCTCCACCCGATCACGACCACCCATTACCTTGTACTCAGCGCGGCGCTGCTGCTTATCGGCACGGCCGGCGTGCTCGCCCGGCGCAATATCGTCGTTATTCTGATGTCGATCGAGCTGATCCTGAACGCCGTCAACCTCAACCTGATCGCGTTCTCGCACCACCTCCAGAACTTGTCCGGGCAAATCCTCGCCATCTTCGTGATCACGGTGGCCGTCGCCGAGGCGGCGGTCGGCCTGGGGATTCTGATCGCGCTGTTCCGCAACCGGGAGACGGTGCTGGCCGACGAGGTGGACCTCCTCAAATGGTGACGCGGGCATGAACTTCCTCGACAACATCTGGCTGATCCCGCTGTTTCCGCTGGCCGGCGCGGTGATGATGCTGCTCGCCGGCCGGCGGCTCGATCCTCAGGGGCCGTCGGCGGTGGCCGCCGCTCCGGGCGTGGAGCCGTTGGCGGACGAGCACGGCCACGCGCATCCGTCGCACGGGTCGGGCCACGGCGCGGCGCACGAGTCCGCCTCGAAGTTCTGGATCAGCCTGCTCTGCCCCGGCATGGTGCTGCTGTCGCTGGTGTTCTCCGTCGGCGCCGTTGTGCAGCTTGCCTCCAGGCCGGAGCGCGTGCATCAGGTCATCAAGTACACGTGGCTCGCCGGACTTCCGTTCCATGCGGGCGACGGCCGGCTGCTGTCGTTCTCCGCCGACATGGGCTTCCTGCTCGACCCGCTCAGCTCGGTGATGATCCTGGTGGTCACCGGCGTCGG
>CAZACK010000070.1:0-26230 GCA_964483455.1 uncultured Solibacteraceae bacterium | reverse complement strand
GGGATTGGGTGTCATGGGATTTTCAGGCTACCTGATCGCAGATCTCACGCTATCGTGAGCTTCGTCGTTAAGTCAACGCGAGGCCTAGGGGCCCGCCCGTCGATTCCTTATCGCGAACCGGCAAAATGGCTGGCTTTGCCCAAGCCTTCGCTCCCCATGCCCCGATAGCCGCCATCCACCGGCAGGTCCGCCGCGGTGATGAACGAAGCATCGTCGCTGAGCAGGAACAGGATGGCGGCCGCGCACTCCACCGGCTCGCCGAGCCGCTCGAGCATGTGGAACTGTCCCCAGACCGGCTCCCACCTGGCGCGGTCGCCGCCGGCCGCCTTGTCCACCTCGCGGGTCCAGATCCAGCCCGGACTCACGCTGTTGACGCGAATCCGGTGCGGGGCCAGGTCGAGCGCCGCGCACTTGGTCAAGGTCTCGACCGCGCCCTTGGCGGCGTTGTACGTCCAGCGGTTCGGCTGGGCCACGAACGCCGAGATGCTGGAGACGTTCACGATCGCGCCGCCTGTTTGCTTCATCCACGGCGCGACGAGCTGCGTCATGAGGGCGTAAGCGATCGGGCCGGTCTGCATGACGCGCTCCCAATCCTCCCGCGTCGCGTCCATTCCCTTGGCGGTGAACGAGAAGGCGTTGTTGACGAGGTAGTCGATTCTGCCCCAGCGGGCGCCGGTCCGCTCGACGGCGCTCCGGCAGAATCGCTCGTCGCCCATGTCGCCGCGGCAGAACAGGACGTCGAAGCCGGCCTGCTCCAGCCACTTCGCGAGGGCGGCGCCGGCCTCGTCGAGGTCGGTGAACGCCACCGAGGCGCCTTCCCGGCAAAGCTCCTCGACCACCGCCCGCCCGATGCCGTTGGCCCCGCCGGTGACGATCGCCGCTTTTCCCCGGAACCGGTCTTTGATGGGCTGCCGTTGTGTCATCGCGCACGCTCCCTACTCCTCCACACGCTCGAACTTCGCCGCGTCCGCGATGATCCGCCCGTCGGCTTCGTTCGTCAGCATCACGTGGTATGGATTCTCGAAGACGCCAAGCTCCCGCCACGCCCCGGCGTTCCTGGTCTGGTCGATGCGCACCGTCTTCGATCCGGTGCGAGTCTCGACGGTGAACGGCGCATTCGTCGCGGCGCCGCCACCCGGAATGCTCCCGTACCAGATGGAGACGCGATAGCGTCCGAGCATGGGGTTGTCTGTCCGCCACTTGGCCGTTCTCAGGCTCTCGCTGGGCTTGGCCGGTTCCGTCCAGTAGCACCCACCGCCGAAGTTGCCGAGGCCGTCGGCCATCCTCCATCCCGTGCCCGTCAACTGGCAGCGCGCGCCGATCGTGATCTCGTCAATCACTTCCTGCCGGATGGCCTTCTCCCGCCAGCTCCGGTCGCGCTCGGCTGGATCGGGCTCGTTCTCGGCGCGCCAGCGCGCCAGCACGGCGCTCAGCTCCTCGACGATCTTGGGCTGCGCCTCCGCAATGTCGTTCTGCTCCGCCGGATCGGCGGCGGTGTCGAACAACTGCTTGCGGCCGGTCCGGAGATTCAGAATCAGTTTGTATCGCCGGTCGCGGACCGAGCGCAGCGGCTCGCTGATGTCCTGTTCGCCGAACACGTAGGGATGCACGGGCTCGACCTTGCCGCGCACCAGCGGGACGAGGCTCGTCCCCTGCGCGTCCGCCTTCGGCGGAAGGCCGGCCAGATCGAGCAACGTCGGCGCGATGTCGATATGACTCGCCAGCGCGTCGAACGTCTTGCCTTGCGGGATTCCGGCGCCCCAGAGAAGGAACGGAATGTGCATCACCGCGTCGTAGAGCGAGCGGTGGTCGAACGTCATGTAATCCGAGCGGTGCGAGAACAGCAGCTCCCCGTGGTCCGACGTCAGCAGCACGATCGTGTTCTTCTGCAACCCGCTCGTGCGCAGGTGGTCGAGCACCCGCCCGAAATGGTGATCGATGAAATGGATCTTGCCGTCGTAAAGCTGGACCACGCGGTCGATCGCCTTCGGATCTCCCAGGTTGGCCCAGCGGAACAACCGGCCCTTGACGAGGTCATAGCCGGTGTTGGTTTCGTCCGGGTACGAGCCGTTCTTGAACAGATCGTGCTCGACCGGCGGGTCGTATGGCGTGTGCGGCTCGAAGTAGAGCAGGAACAGGAAGAACGGCTTGTCCTCGTTCGCGTCGAGCCATTTCATCACCCGCGCGTTGGTCGGCGGAGCGGTGTATTCCGGCGCCTGGGCCACCCGCTCGGTGATGTTGGGCGCACGCCGCTGCCCCTCGTCGTAATCGTCGAAGCCGCGCCCCGTAAGGAACCTGCCGGCGTTGCCGTTGTTGACGAACGCCGCCGTCTTGTAGCCCGCTTGGCGGAAGAGCTCGGCGAGGGTGACCGCATCCTTGCGCAGTCCCTCCGCTTCCAGGGACTGGAACAGCGTGGCGCCGTGCCGCGACGGATACTGCCCGGTCATCATCGAAGCGTAAGAGGGAGTGGTCCACGGCGACGACGAATAGAACCGCGACAGCCGCACACCTTCCCTCGCCATGCGGTCGAGGTTGGGACTGGTGGGCCGGGGATTGCCGTGGCAATGGAGCCGGTCCGCCTGCAACTGGTCGAGCGCCACCAGAATCACGTTCGGCCGGCGAGCCGTCGGTTGCGCCGTCGCCGGCGCCGCCAGTAAGGCCGCCACCCATGCGGCGATCGTGAGTCTCATCATTCCGGATTCATCCTTTCCGCCACCGCGCCGTAAAGCGATACGTGCCGGAGCCGGCCTCGCAAACCACCGAGTCCTCCGACCGTCCCGTAACCTTGACTCCGGCAGCCTCGCCGAGGGGCCGGCCCGATTCATTCACCGAGGCGGCATCGCTCGTGGGAACGTACACCGTCGCGCACGCATTCGGCGGCACCGTCACGTCAAGCGCCAGCATATCCCCATCGATGCGCCAATGGATTCCGAACCGGCCGCGCACCGAGTCGTACGAGGTTCTGGCCCAGGTGACGCCGCCTCCCGGCCGCGGGCGGATAACGGCGCGCGCGTAGCCGGGATGGTCCGGGTCCGGATTGAGCCCGCCGACGTTGCGATAGATCCACTCCCCGACCCCGCCCAGCGCGCAGTGGTTGAACGAATTCATGAACGGGCTCTGGAACCCGCGGCCTTCGACGTAGCCGTCCCAGCGTTCCCAGATCGTGGTCGCGCCTTGGTCGAGCATGTACCGCCATGACGGCACCTCGCGGTTATCGAGCAGCCGGTAGGCGATGTCCGTGTGTCCCCCCTTCGCGAGTTCCAACATCAGCCGGTACGTGCCGTGGATGCCGGTCGAGAGGCGCCAGCCGTACTTCTCGAGATTTCGGATCATGTGCTCTACAGCCGGTTTTCGGAGCGCCGGCGGCAGAAGATCGAAATGCAACGCCAGGGCGTAGGTGCTCTGGTTGTCGCCTTCGACGGGCACGCCCGCCCCGGTCGAAAGCGCAGGCTCGGCGGCGCCCTTGCCCACGACCCGCCCGTTTTCCTTGACGAACTCGCGCCGGAATGCTGTCCTGATGTCGCCGGCGAGCGCGGCGCATTCGTCCGCCTTGTCCCGCCTTCCGATCGCGGCGGCAATCTTCGACAAGGTTTCCGCTGAATGGGCGAAGAACGCGGTCGCCAGGATGTCCATCGGGACCGCCGCTCCCTGGCGCGGCCAGTTCGCCAGCTCGAGCGTGTCGCCGTTCACCCATTCGCCGAATTCCGCGCCGCGCGACGGCCCTTTGCGCCAGATCAGATCCGGGTTCGCCTTGCGCACGAACTCGACGTATCGCGCGGCTGCCTCGAAGTGTTCTTCGAGCAGGCGGCGGTCGCCGTAATTGACGAAGGCCGCCCACGGCATCAGCACGCCGGCGTCGGCCCAGCCGGGCGACGCGCCGCCGGGAACCGCGCGCCCGAACGGAGTCGGCGCGAACTCGGCGAACCGCCCGTCGTCCCGCTGGGCGTCGCGGATGTCCTGGAACCACTTGGTGTAGAACGGCGCCAGGTTCATGTTGAACATCGCCGTCTGCGAAATGATCTGTGCGTCGGCCATCCAGCCGGCCCGCTCACCGCGCTGCGGGCAGTCGGTGGGAATCGCGGTGAGGTTTCCGATTTGCGTCCACCAGATGTTGGACATCAGCTTGTTCAGCACCGGGCTCGAACTCTCGAACGTCCCGGTGCGCTCTGCCGCGGTGTGCATCACGCGGCCGGTGAACATGTCGAGGCCCGGCGGGCCCGGCAGGCCGGTGATTTCCACGTACCGGAAGCCGTGATACGTGAAGCGCGGCTCGTACACTTCTTCGCCGCCGCCGCGCAGGATGTAGACATCCTTCTGCTGCGCGCCGAACAGGTTCTGCCGGAGGTTGTCGGTGTAGATGTGCCCGTCCGGCTCGAGCACCTCGGCGTGGCGGAACGACACCACCGTGCCGGCCGGCCCGCGGAGGCGCGCCCGCAGCCGGCCCACCATGTTCTGCCCCATGTCCAGCACCCAGACGCCGGGCGCGGGCTGGTTGATCGACACCGGCTTCAGATCCCTCGTGATCCGCATCGGCTCGCTGTACTGGCTGACCAGCGTGGCGGTCACCGGACCGGACTCGCGTGCCGGCGCCCACCGCGAATCATCGAAGCCGGGCTCGCTCCATCCAGGCAGTTCCAGGCGCGCATCGTAGACCTCGCCGTCGAAGATGTCGGCGCGGCGGATCGGTCCGTTCGTTGTCGCCTTCCAGCCCTGGCCGGTCGCGATCGTCAACGCCTGCCTGTTCGCCAGCCGGACCTCCACCTGCGCGATGACGCGCGGCCGGTCGCCGTAGTAGCGGCGTCCCGGCAGGAACGAGATCCGCCCGGCGTACCAGCCCTCGCCGGCGAGGATGCCGATGGCATTCCGGCCCGGGCGCAACATGCCCGTTATGTCGTACGTCTGGTATTGCACGCGCTGCCGGTAATCGGTCCACTCCGGCGCGAGGACGTTCGGCCCGGCCCGCTTGCCATTGACATACAGCTCATACAAGCCGAGGGCCGAGACATACGCGTGGGCGCTCACGATCCGATCGGGCGCCTCGAACGGGCGCCGGAACATCGTTGCCGGGGAGGGCTGGCCGGCGTTGCCCTTGCGGGATACCGTGACGGTGTCGATCAGGTTCTCGACCGACCATGCGCCCTCCTCGGTGGAATCCGACGCCGACGGGGCGCCCCCGCGGTGCAGCGGCAGCGGCTGCGGCCAGGGTTTGCCGAACACCTCGATTTCGGCGAGCGCGAACCCGAATCCTCCCGCGCCGTCGCCGGCGAGCTTCGTGACCACCAGGCGCACGTAGCGGCCCTGTGCCGGGTCGAACTTGAGCTCCACCGGCTTGTCGCCCGGGTTCGGGTAATCCGAACCGGTCTGATTGACAACCGTCGTGTAGGGATCGAATCTCGGCGACTCCGAAAGGTCCACGCGGAACCGCACTGGGAACAGGTAGCCGGGACGCGCCGGTTCGACGTCGATTGGCTTCGCCGGGTGCAGCTTGACGGAGTGGACGCGCTCGCTCTTGAGCAGATCGACCGCGACCCATTTCGTTGCGTCCGCCTGGCGCTCGAGCCGGCTGCGATAGCCGTTGTGATCCGCGATCACCGGATCGGGCGACTCGATCCACTTCGCGGTCCAGTCTCCGGCATCGAGCAACGCCATCCGGAAACGGGCGGCCGCGCTCCAGGGCGACGCAGTGCCGCGCTCGTCCCAGACCCGCACCTTCCACCAGCAAGACTGGCGGCTGCGGAGCGGCGCGCCGGCGTATTCGACATGCAGCGTCTCGCCGGAGGCCACTTTGCCCGAGTTCCACAAGTCGCCGCGCGCGGTGTCAAGCCCCTCGCGAGTGGAGGCGACCAGGACCTGGTAGGCGGATTGTCGGACGCCCCGCCGGCCCGGCTCGGCCTGGAGAATCCACCTCAGCCGCGGCTTCGTGGTGGCGACGGCCAAAGGTTCGGTCTTGTACTCGCACCGGAGATCGACCGGAATGACGGCGGCGGTGGCCGCTGACACGGCGAAGAACAACGACATGCAGGCCCGCATATGCATGGTTGATTCTGTGGAAGTCGCGGTGAGGCTGTCAAGGCTGGGTACTCTTCATGAGACGGGCACGACCGTTGTCCGGAATCATGAGGAGGCCGCCAAGTGGTTTCAGAGAGCGGCCGAACAAGGGCATTCCGGCGCTCAGCATCGTCTCGGAGTGTTGTACAGCAACGGCCAGGGAGTCCCCAAGGACCTCATTCGAGCCTACATGTGGTTCAAGCTCTCAAGTGTCAGGAGTCATAGCGATGCGCCGAGGAATCTCCTCGGCATAGCGAGCCAAATGTCACCGGAGCAGAAGGAGGAGGCCGAACGGCTGGCAGAGCAGTGGCAGGCGAGGCCTCACTGGACGTTGCCGATCACTAGCAGGCCGCGCCGTACGCGGCTACCGCAACCTCCAGGCAAACACCCCAGCCTCAACGCCCACCACGATCTCGCCGTTCTCCCGCCGCATGTCGATGCGCCGCACTACCCTGCCCTTCTCGTCAATCGCCTCCGCCGCACGCGGTTCGGCGAGCTTCCACGGCAGATCCGCCCAGCGAATCCGCACCGTGAACGCGCCGCTGTCCGGCAGCGGAGTCAGCACGGCCGAGTCTCCATCGCGACTCAGCCGGTATCCGCCTGAGTACACCGCCGACGGCGAGCGCGACCACTCCACCCTCGCAGCGCCCCGCGTTTCGATCGCCGCCTCGACTTCGCCCGAGCGCGCATAGAAGCCGAACTCCGGCAGCCTGTGGCCTTCCACCGTCCACTCTGTCTTGCCGCGATTCACCCACACTTCCGCGCCGTTGTCCCAGCGGACGTGCTGGCGATGGATGTCGCCGCCGTCGAACTCCATGGTCTCGATCCGGCGCAGCGCCAGGGCGCGCATCAGCGGCTGCAACAGCCAGTACTTCCGCACCACGTCGCGGCTGAACGCGTCGGCGACCATCGCCGGATGCCCGGTAAGCACCTCGGTGGTGATGTAATCATCGCTGTAAATGCCGTGCTTCTCCGGATCGAGCCCGCCTTCGTAGCGGCCCGGATAGCCGGCGCCGTGAAGGATGAACCGGTCGTGGTGCGCGGCGTCCAGCCACGGAATGCGCTCGGCATCCCGGCACGCCACCGGCAACACGAACGGCCGGCCGGGCGTGGCATCGACCCTCAGGTGATTCGCCTGCGCACCGTCCAGCCAGCCGATCAACTGGTCGTGCCCCGCCTCGGAAATCTGCGGCGCATCGGTTTCCAGGAACTCGCGGATCCAGGCGAACGCCTCGCCCCACGCCCGGCGGGTCGCGATGCGATCGACGAACCGGCCGTCGATCGTCCAGTAGTCGTATGGCCCGATGGACGACCACACATCGATGAAATACGCCGTCGGCTCCAGCCCGTCGCGGATCAGCCGGACGTTGCGCTCCAGGAACGGGCGCACGCGGTCGGGACGCCAGCGGTAGGACTGCGCCCTCCGCTCGCTCATGAACCACGCCTTGTACGGCGCGCCGTCGCGGCGGAAGACGATGTGGTCGTAGCTGAAGCCCTCCGCATCCGGGTAGAAGTCGATGTAATTGTCGTGGGGTGCGAAGTACACGCCGTTCGCCTTGCACGCCTGCACGATCGAGCGGAACTCATCCAGGGACCCGCCCCGCGGGTTCGGCGGCCAGATGTCCGGCAGGCGGTAGTCGTAGCCCCACCGCTGCCAGTTGTGCCAGACGACGGCCGCGTCGGTCAGGCCGTAGCGGAAAGCTTTCTTCAGTCCGGCGGCCCCGGCGGCGTACTCCGTCTCAAAGCCCCAGAGGTCGAACACAAACCGTCCCGCGAGCTTCGCCACGCCGCCCGCGGCTTTGAGCCCGTTGGTGTCGCGCCACGTCTTCACCGCCTCCCACACGTTGCCGGAAGGAAGAAACGTCATCGTCTGCGCGTGCGGGGTGTTGAGACTGTAGATGCGGGCCTCGGGATCGACCTCCAGCGCGGTCGGCGGCGCGTCGAGGGCCTGGACCATCGACATCCCGTTGGCGAAGTCGAAGCCGACATACGAGCCCGCCAGGTGGTGGCCGTCAAAGCTGAGGCGGAACGCTTTCGGCTCCTCGATGACACTGCCGACACCGCCGTAGATGCGCCGCGCGGTTTCACTCCACGGACCGGCGCTCACCTGCTCGAGGTAGACGTGGAGCCAGGGCCGCGGCTCAGGCGTGTTTTCGAGCCAGAGGCGCGCGCGCAGCGCCGCGCCCTCCGTCCACAACTCGGCAAGCACGTCGAAGGCGCCGGCCCAGGAGCGGAACCGGTGGCGCACGCGATACCGGCCGGCGGCCTGCTCCTCGCGCGCGTCGACAAGCGCCGAAGCCGAGCGCCAATCGTTCAATTCGTCGTCGAGGACGCGCAGCCGGAAGCCCCGGAACAAGAGCTGCTTCGAGCCGTTCACGAAGCCGACGGCGCTGTCGAGCAAACCGCGCCGGCCCGGCCAGAGGCGGACTTCGTAGCCGTTGGCCAGCTTGCCGAGCGAACGCGAGGAAGCGCCGGACGCGGGCGGGAAGGGCTCGGGCTGTGCCGGAGCGCCGGCAACCACCGTGGGCTCGCCCCACAAGGCCTCGGCTCCCGACGGGGACGATGCGCTCAGCCCCAAATGGATCGCTTTGCCCGCGAAGCGCGTGAGATCTGCTTCGGCCTCCTGCCAGGTCTTGGTTTCCACGCGCCGATCGAACACCCTCTCCGGCGGTTTGTCGAGCGGATTCGCGAGCACCTGAAACGTCGCGGGGCCAACATCGGCCGCGTGGAGGAAGCGCAAGCGGATCGGTGTCGTTTCAGGAAGCTGAAGCGGGTACACGAGGGAGACGAACTGCGTTCGCTCGCTCATTGCCGGCGGGCGAGGGCCGAGAGTCATGACGATCGCCTGACGCGGCTCGGCGCGCCGGAGAAGCTCGCCGTACCGGATGACGGGCGCCAGCCGATTGGTCTCACGCCCGCTCGCCCCAGGCATCGCCTCGCCGGAGACGGTCGCACTCTCGCGGCGCACCGGCAGCCGCCAGAGAGCCAGCGCGCCGTTGGCCGGAACTTCCACCGGCTTCCATTCCGCGTGCGACTGCGCCCGCGGCGGGTTCGCGAAATTGGTCTGAAGAATCAGGATCGGGTGAGCAACCAGCCGCTTCCCTTTCCAGTCGAATTCGGCGAACGCGTGGAACGGGTAATGCGCGTTGAACGTGCCTTCGCCGGGGACCGCCGTGAAGGAGATCTCCGTCTCGCCGCGCGGGCCGGCGGAGAAAGGAACCGCCGAGGCCGGCTCGACCCGCCACCGGTCGATCACGACGACGCGGACCACGCCACTCACCGCTTCGCCGGCGGCGTTGCGGATCGAGACGCGGATCGGCACGGCCATGCCGTACTGGTTCACCTCGATTACGCCGCCCGAGCCGTACGCGCCGAGCATCGGCTCCTGGATGCGCACGGTGAGCGGGCCGGCGGTGTCAACCGGGGGATCGTAGGTAAAGGCGAACTTGACTAGCAGCAGGATAAGAACAACAGAGCGGTTCATGCCAGGATCTTCTCACGATTCGAGGATCAGTGACTGAGGAGGCGTGCTTTCCCGGAGAAGTCGGCGTTGGAGCGAGTTGGTCCAGTGCGCCAGATCGATTCCGCTCCCTTCGATGATGGCCCTCATCGTGCCCAGAGGCAGGATCCTCCCGCGATGGTACGGCACGATGACCTGTCTTCCGGTGAAGATGTTGCGCCACTTCTGGTGGCTGCCGGCAGATCCCGCCAGCACGAAACCGTGGCGCGGAGAACGGCGATGATTCGATCCGCAGTCAGGCGCGGCGTCCCGCGGTCACCCAACCATCACCTCAACCAGTTTGGCCTCCGGTGACAACTCAATGTCAGCAGGCGACAGGTAGAGCCGGATCGCTTCCTCGATGTTGCGCCTTGCCTCATCTTCCGTCTCGCCGGCCGATGCGCATCCCGGCAGCTCAGGACAGACGGCGGAGTAGCTCTGGGCCTCCCGATCGTATTCCAGGACCACTCGGAACCTCATGCATCCAGTATACCGGCGCAACCTCCAGTTCCGTGCCGCCGGCTCATGCCGGCAGAATCTCCTCCCGCACCGGGTCAAACCGGATGCGCCGCTTCCACAAGTACGACAGCACGCCGAGGTGCGAGGCCTGCGCGCCGCGGTGGCCGTGCAGCACGTCGCCGTTGGGAATCTTGCGCGAACGCATGCAGTCGAGGAAGTTCCGCACGTGGTCGGCGGTGATGTCGCCCTTGATCTCCAGCCGTTCGCGCTTGGGGTTCTTCTCCGCCGGCGTGAATTCGTACTCGTTCCGGTTGATCGTCAGCCGGCCCTCAGTGCCGCACATCTCGATGTGCCAGCCCTCTCCGTTGATCGTCGATTCATAAGTGGCCGTCCACTCGCCGGGGTATTCGAGCAGAAGGTGAATCGTGTCGGGCGCCGTGCGGCCATCCTTCATGTGATACACACCGCCGGCGGCGACAACAGACTTCGGCACGTCCTCATCCATCAGCATGTGGACGGCGTCGATCCAGTGGGTGAACAGGTCGGTCACCACGCCGCCGCCGAAATCGAGGAAGGCGCGATAGTCGTAATACTGATGGGGATTCCAGTCGCGCCACTTGACGCGCCCGAGGTAACGCGCCCAATCGAGATTCGGCGGCTTCGCACGGCGCAGCAACTCGGGCGGCAGGGTGTCCGCTCCGCCGTGCCAGACGCAGCGCGCCAGCGTGATCTTGCCGAGCCTGCCGGTCGTGAAGTACTTCTCCTTCGCTTCGAGAAACGTCCGGCCCGAGCGCTGCTGCATGCCGGCCTGGCACACGCGGTTGTTGACGCGCGCCGCCTTGATCATCTCGGGCCCTTCCTCGATGCGCCACGTCAGCGGCTTCTCGACATACACGTCCTTGCCGGCGTTCAGTGCGTCGATGGTGATCGGCGCGTGCCAGTGATCGGGCGTGCCGACGAGGATCGCGTCGGTCGAGGACTCATCCAGCAACTTGCGGTGATCGCTGAAGCCACGCGCCCCGGGCGCCTTCGCCAGCGCCTGGTCGGTGCGATCGCCGAACACGTCGCAGACGGCGGTGACGTCCACCTCGCCCGTCCTCTGAAACAGCTCCATGACGTACACGCCGCGCTCGCCGCAGCCGACGACGCCAAGGCGGATGCGGTTGTTCGCGCCAACCGCGCGGGCGGACGCAAGAGCGGTGGTTGTGCGGAATAAGTCGCGCCGGTTCACTGCGGTATTATACAGAGGTTCGATTTCCAGGAGGTTCCCGTGAGATCAGCCAGCCGCCGCCGCTTCCTGTCCGCTGCCGCCGCCATCCCCACAGCCACGGCGCTCTCCGCGACGCGCGTCCTGGGCGCCAACGACCGGATCCGCTTCGGCCTGATCGGCTGCGGCGGCATGGGCCGCGCCGACATGCGCGACTTCCTGAAAGCCGGCAAGACCGAGCTGGTCGCCCTCTGCGACGTCGATCCCGCCCACATCGAACGGGCGCAGAGCACCGCCGTGGACGCCGGCTCGCCAAAGGCCGAGTTCACCACCAGCGACTTCCGCGGGCTGATCGACCGCAACGATCTCGACGCGGTGATCGTGGGCACCCCCGACCACTGGCACGCGATCCCAACGATCCTGGCCTGCCAGTCCGGCAAGGACGTCTACGTGGAGAAGCCGCTGGCGCTGTCGATCGGCGAAGGGCGGGCGATGGTGAACGCGGCTCGGAAACACAACCGCGTCGTGCAGATGGGAACGCAACAGCGCAGCGCCTCGCACTACCATGAGGCAGTTGAGTACGTCCGCAGCGGGAAGCTCGGCAAGATCCGGCTGGTGCAATGCTGGGCCTACCTGGACTGGATCGGCGAGGTCCAGCCGGTCGCGGACAGCGATCCGCCCGAGGGCGTCGATTACGACATGTGGCTCGGGCCGGCGCCCGCGCGCCCGTTCAACAAGAACCGGTTCCACTTCAGTTTCCGCTGGTATTGGGATTACTCCGGCGGGCTGATGACGGACTGGGGCGCGCACATGATCGACATCGCCAACTGGGCCATGGGAATCAAGGCGCCGTCGTCGGCCATGTCCATCGGCGGCAAGTACGGCTTCCCCAGCGACGCGCAGGAAACACCGGACACCCAGCAAGTCCTCTGGCAGTTCCCGGATTTCAGCATGGTCTGGGAGCACGCCATTGGGGTGGGGCGCGGGCCGGAGACCCGCGAGCACGGCGTCCTGTTCCACGGCAACAACGGCGTGCTGGTGGTGGACCGCGCCGGCTGGGAGGTGTACCCGGAAACCGACGCCAAAGACAAGCCGCGCGAATATCGGTCCGCGGGCTTACCCCGGCAGGATGCCGGCAGGCAGGACTACCACCTGCTGCATGTCCGGAACTTCCTGGACTGCATGCGGTCGCGCAAGCAGCCGCGCTCGGACGTGGAGATCGGACACAACTCGATGATCGCCTGCCACCTCGGCAACATGGCCTTCCGTCTCGGCCGCCGCGTGGACTGGAACGTCGAGAACGAAAAAGTGGTCAACGATCCCGAGGCGCAGAAGCTGGTGACGCGCGAGTACCGCGCGCCGTGGACCCTGTCCATGTAGGCAGCGGGCGTGGCCGCAGGCGGTTCGTTTCAGGTACACTCGAAAGTTCAACCCCGAAAGTGAATTCCTCGCAGGACATTTCAAGGAGACAGGACTACATATGAGCGACATGACAGTGCCCTTCTATGGGCACGTGCGCCAGTACACGAACATCAAGGCCGAAATCGACGCTAACCTCCAGGAAGTGCTCATGAGTGGCCAGTACGTGATGGGCCCGATGCTGAAGCGCTTCGAGAAGGAGTTCGCCGAGTTCCACGGGATGAAGCACTGTGCCGGCGTGGGCAACGGCACCGACGCCCTGTGGCTGACGTTCATGGCCCTCGACATCGGGCCGGGAGACGAGTGCATCACCACCGTCAACACGTTCTTCGCTACCGCCGAAGCGATCTGGATCGCCGGCGCAACCGCGGTCTTCGTGGACTCCGATCCGCGCACCAACTGCATCGATCCGTCGAAGATCGAGGCCGCCATCACCGAGAGGACCAGGTGCCTTGTGCCCGTCCACCTCTACGGCCAGTGCGCCGACATGCCCGCCATCCGCAAGATCGCCGACAAGTACAAGCTCCGCGTGGTGGAGGACAACGCGCAAGCCGTGTGCGCGCGCGGCAACGGTTTCAAGATCGGCGAGCTGAGCGACGCCGTCTGCACGAGCTTCATCATCCAGAAGAACCTCGGCACGTTCGGCGACGGCGGCGCGGTCGTCACCAACAACGAGGAAACCGACCGGCGGATCCGGAAGATGCGGAACCACGGTTCCGACAAGCGGTCGGTTCACAGTTACGGGTTCAACAGCCGCCTCGACGATCTCCACGCCGGCGTGCTCAGCGCCAAGCTGAAGCACATCGCCGAGTGGAGCGAGTCGCGGCGCAAGTGGGCGGCCCGCTACAGCGCCGGCCTTGCGGGCGCCAAGAACTTGGTGCTCCCGTACGAGGCCCCGGGCAACTATCACGTCTACCACCTGTACGTGATCGAGACGAAACGACCCGAGCACCGCGATCCGCTGCTCGACCTCCTCAACAGCGAGGGTGTCGACGCGAAGTGCCACTACCCGATCGCCATTCACCAGCAGGAAGGCTTCCCGTGGGGCAAGCAGGCGCGGATCGCCGGACCGGTCCCGAACTCCGAGCGCAACGCAGCCTGCTGCATCTCGCTGCCGATGTTCCCCGAGCTCACCGAGCAGGAAGTGGATTACACGATCGAAACGCTCCTCGAGTGGGACAAGACCGCCGCCTGAGGAGAGGACGATGGATCGCAAGTACAAAGTCGTCGTCGCCGGCATGGGAAAGCGCGGCATGCACCATGCGCTGGCGTTTCAGGCCAACGGGCGGTTCGAGGTTGCGGGTGTCTGCGATATCGATCCGGGACGGGCGGAGGCAGCGGCCGCGAAAACCGGCGCGTCCGTGAAGGGCACGGACGCCGCGCAGGTTGCCTCGGCGGTGAAGCCCGACGTGTTCTGCTTCTGCACGATGCCGGGCGTCCGCTCGGAACTGATCCGTGTCGGGATCGAAAGCGGGGCCCGGTTGATCGCGTTCGAGAAGCCCGTGGCGCTTAACACCATCGAAGGCTTCGAGGTGAAGCGGTTGCTGGAGGCCGCCGGCGTGAAGGCCGTGGTGAGCCACCAGCACCGCTACGGCGCCCACTACCGGAAGGTGAAGGAACTGGTCGCCGGCGGCGCGCTGGGCCGGGTGCACACGGTTTATGGGACGGCCACCGGCTGGATGCTGCACATGCTTTCCCACCTGATCGACTACATGCTCTGGTACAACGGCGAAGCGGCGGCGGAATGGGTGATGGCGCAGGCCGCCGGCCGCGGCAAGTTCGCCGACGCGCACCCGTCGCCGGACTACATTGCCGGGTTCATCCACTTCGCCAACGGCGTGCGCGGGGTGGTGGAGTGCGGGGCGGGCGCGCCGGACGTGCCCGAGGTCGACTACTGGTGGCGGAAGTGCCGCATCGGCGCGCAGGGTACGGACGGTTTCGCCGAAGTGCTGACCGGCGGCGGCTGGCGCGCGGTGACGAGGGAAGGCGCCTCCTCCGGGCCGGGCAGCATGAATTACGACCTCGACATGCCGCCTTACATCCAGCAGATGGCGGACTGGCTGGACGACGACTCGAAGGTCCACTCGTGCAACTTCGCGAGCGCCTGGGCCGGCTTCGAGATCATGATGGCGATGTGCCGCTCGGTCGCCGAAGGGGGCCAGGTCGCATTGCCGCTCGCCGAGCCTGCCGACGAGCTGGAGCTGCTGAAGGCGCGCGTTCCCGGCAAGGATGTCCTGCTGTCGATGGCGGCGAACGCCAAAGAGTACGCGGCGTTGGGGTGAAGGTGGGCAGCGCGGCCTACTCCATCCGCACCCGCACCAACCTTCGTGCCGGCAGCCTCACGCCGGCGACATTGGCAAGCCCCGGAACCGAGTCTACCAGCCGGAGAGCCGCCCTCTTCTCGTCCGTGAACCGCGTAGGGGCCGCCGGTCCCTTCGGCAACAGGATCTCCAACTCGACCGGCGGAATTTCTCCGCTGATTTCCACGGCAATCTCCGCCTGCCCAGGAGCCGTCTGCGTGATCGTGACACCCAGCCGTGTGTCCCGCCCTCCAGGCAGAATCAGCCGGCTCAATGCGATCCTGCGGCCGAACAGCGCTCGCGGCACGTGCGGCACGATTCGCAGGCGCCGGCGCAACGCGTCGTAATCGACGCCGAACAGGTTCTCGACGATCGCCTGAACATACTGTGACGCCGACCAGCCGTACCGTTTGACGCCTTCTCCTTCCCCCGTGCTCGGCACAAGATACTCGGTGAAGTTCCGGTTGAACGCTTTCACCGTCGTCCAGCACAGCTCCGACGCCAGGTCGTGCCGCCCCGCGTCCTGTAACCCGGCGATAATGGCCATGTTCCGCATTGACCAGACGTCGCCGAACCACGATCGCCCGTCATAGGCGCCGCGCGCCTCCACGTAATCCGGCTCCGTCCGCGCGATGCTGGTCACCGGCAGCTTTCCCCAGTTGAACATAGTCGGGTCGAGTAACTTCCCGAGCAGGGCCTTCACTCGCTCCGGCGGAGCGATCCCCAGCCGGAGCGTGTCGAACATCGAGCAGATCATCCGCGGCCTCAGCTTGCTCTCTTTCACGTTGAGGCTGAAGTACGCGCCCGCCTGCTCATTCCACAGGTAACGGTTGATGGAATCCTTCAGCGCCTGAAACGCACGGGTGTACAGCGCCACATCGTCACTCTTGTGGAGAGCCTGGGCCAGCGCGGCCACATGAGAACAGCCGACCGCCACCGCGACGTTCAGATCCACGGGCGCGATTGTCTGCGGCGCCTGGGCCGCGCCGTCCGGTCCGGCATGCGGCGGCGTCTCGCTAAGCATTTCCTCGAACGTGCCCGTCACCAGGCCGGTGCGCGCCTCCCGCTTGGCAGACGAGAGCCACCAGTCCAGGTACCGCTTCAGCATCGTGTAGATCTCGACGCGAAGCTCGGCGTCGCCCGTCCGGCGAGCCACGTCGTAGCCCGCCTCGAACAGCCGGGGAAGACTGCTGACGTCGGAGATCTGGCCGCGCACGGCGCAGCCGCCGTACAAGTCGATGCGGCCGTCAGGATTCTGCGCCTGCACGTCCCGGAATCCGCGCATCACGCCTTCGGCGAACTTCTGGTTCGCCCATTTGGCGCCCGCCACATTCAGGCTGCTGTCAAGCTGCCACCAGTTCTCGCCGTACGCCCCGCCCGGCCCCATCACGGGGTACGTGAACCCGAACACCGGTACGTTGACGATCAGACACTCATCGAGCACGTGGAACGCGTCCTGAAAATCCGCCTGCGCAATCCCGGGCAGATCGATCACCGGAACCACGCGATCGCTCCGGACATCGGGCCGGGAGGGATCCGCCCGCGGCGGACCGCCGGTGATGCAGATGGAGTGAATCCAGATGTCGCCGCGCGCCGGAACCGTTCCGAACTGGAGGCTGATCCGGTCCACCGTGCCCCGCCACTTGCCGTCCACGTGGCAAACCACGTCCAGCCACTCCTTCGAGTCCGGCTTCATCGTGAACCGCACGGCGCCCGCGTCCTTGCCGGCGTCGTCCGTCGTTCGCCAGCGCACAAACCCATCCGTGACGGGCGACAGGTTGATCAGGCGCATCCGGACCTTCGTCAGTGATGCGGCCGGCAGTTTCAACCCTGGCGGAGACTCAATCTCGTATCGCGCCGCCGGGTTCCAAAATGCCGGATCCCCGTATACCTGATAGCGGACCTGCTCAAGCTGACGAGCTTCGGTCGTCTGCGGCGCAATGGTCAGCCACAGGCCGCCGCCCATCACCGCGCCGGTGAGTCTCGGAGGAACGCTCCAGCCGAGCTTGTCTCCCCATTGAGTGAAGGTCCAGCATTTCGCGGTTTCAACCGAAGGACGAACGGAAGCTTCCTGGCCGCCGGCGGCGGCCAAAGGAGCTCCTAGAACCGTTCCAATGAATGTTCTTCTGCGCATGACTGCATTCCGCCCATCGCCTTGCGGGGCCCTGCCCCGCTTCAGTGTTACACTAATGCCACTCCATGATGACACGACGAGAAGTACTCGCCGGACTGACGGCCACCGCCGCCTCCGCCCAATCACCAAAGCCCACCAAGCGCCGAACGACCGCCGCAATCCTCCCCGACCGCCTCCGCTGCGAGTACCTGTCCAACCCCTTGGGCATCGACGAGCCCCAGCCCCGGCTGAGCTGGGAACTGAAGCCACTCGACACAAACGCGCGCGGCCTCGAGCAGACCGCCTTCCAAGTCCTGGTGGCATCCACCGAAGACGCGCTGAAACAAAACCAGGGCGACCGGTGGGACAGCGGCAGGGTCGCCTCGGACCAGTCCGTGCACGTCGTCTACGCCGGCCGGCCGCTCAGCTCGCGGTCACGATGCCACTGGAAGGTCCGCGTGTGGGATCACCGCGGCAATCCTTCAGAGTGGAGCGATCCGGCGCTCTGGACTATGGGCCTGCTCCAGCCCGGCGACTGGGGCGGCTTCTGGATCGGCTCGGACGACCCGCCAGAGCCGCCCAGGCCGTGGCTGCCCGGCGCCCAATGGATCTGGCATCCCGAAGGCAATCCGCGCGAGAAAGCCGCGCTCGGCAAATGTCACTTCGTGCGTGAATTCGAGCTGCCGCCGCGTCCTGTCGCCTCTGCCGGCCTCTATCTCCTCGCCGACAGCGGCTGCCACGCGTTCGTGAACGGCGCCCCGGCCGGGGAAGGCGAGCCGGTGCGGATCGACGCCTGCTGGAAGCGGCCGCAGCGCCTCGACGTCGGCCACTTACTCAAGCCCGGCGCCAACTTACTCGCCGTCGAGGCCGAGAACACCGGCGGGCGGATGAACGGCGGCGAGCTGATCCTCGACGGATCGCTCAACCCCGCCGGCATGATCGGGCTGCTGCGCGTCCGCTTCGAGGACGGCCTCGAGTGGACCCTGCCCACCGGCCGCGACTGGCGCGTCTCTCGCATCCCGGCCGCGGGTTGGGCGGAACGTCCGGGTGCAAGCGCGGGCTGGCTCGCCGCAATGGAACTCGGCCCCTTCGGCATCGCCCCGTGGGAAAAGGTCACCCCCGAGGAGTACACCACGCTGCCCGCGCGCATGCTCCGCCGCGAGTTCGACGCTCCCCGGCCGGTTCGACGCGCCACCGCGTACGCCTGCGGCCTCGGGTGCTTCGACCTGCACATCAACGGCCGGCGATGCACCGACCGCGTCCTCGACCCTGGCATGTGTGAGTACGACAAGAAAGCCGTCTACGTCACCTACGACCTGACCGGCCAGGTCAGGCAGGGGCGCAACGCCATCGGCATCCTGCTCGGCAACGGCCCGTTTTTCGCCTACCGGAAGAAGGTCCCGACGGACTTCCGCAACTTCGGCCTGCCGCGGGCGCTGCTGAACCTGCGGCTCGAGTTCGAAGACGGCTCGACCCAGGACATCGTCACCGACAGTGATTGGAAGGTCACCACCGCCGGCCCCCTCCGCGCCAACAACGAGTACGACGGCGAGATCTTCGACGCCCGGATGGAGCAGCGCGGTTGGGACGAGCCCTCCTTCGACGATTCCGGCTGGCGCGCCGCCAGTATCATGGACCCGCCCGGCGGGCGTCTGGTGGCGATGAAGCGCGAGCCGATGCGCGTGACCGAATCGCTCCGTCCTGTTTCGATCGCCGAGCCGCAGCCCGGCGTGTGGGTGGTCGATTTCGGGCAGACGTACAACGGTTGGGTGCGCCTGAAAGTCTCGGGTCCGTCCGGCACGGAAGTGCGCTTCCGCCGCGGCGGGATGCTGCGCGACGACGGCCTGATCCGGCCCCAGGACTCGCGCTCCGCGCTCATGACGGACATCTACATCCTGCGCGGCGGCGGCGAAGAAGTCTGGACGCCGCGGCTCACCTCGCAGGGCGGCCGGTACTTGCAGGTTACCGGCTTCCCCGGACGGCCCGCCGCCGAAAACTTCGAAGGCCTGGTGCTCCACAACGACATGGAGCGCACCGGCGCGTTCGAATGCTCGAGCGGGCTGATCAACCGGCTCTGCGAGAACATGCGCTGGTCGCAGCGGATCGAGGCGCGCGGCGTCCCCCTCGACATCAGCAGCCGGGACGAGCGCATGCCCTGGATCTCCGAGCACCACGGCATGGACGGCCACGCCTACCTCTACAACGTGGCCGCCATGTACACCAACTGGGTGGAGGACATCCGCGTCGCCCAGCGGCCCGACGGCAGCGTCGGCAACGTCGCCCCGGCCTTCTGGCCCTTCGGCGCCGGCGTTGTCTGGCCGAGCACGCTGATCTACTTGCCGCACTGGTTTCGCCTGTTCTACGGCGACGACCGCGTGATCGAGCGCAGTTACTCGGCCATGAAGCGCTTCGTGCGCTGGGTCCGCGACCGCCACCTGAAGGCCGACGGCACGATCGACTTCAACGATCACGGCGACTGGCTCGACGCCACCACGATGGACGGCAAGATCCCCGACGACGGCCGCCAGCATCCGCTCATGGGTGCCACTTACCAGCCGCTGATCTCGAGCGCCTTCTATTACTGGTATTGCCGGCTGCTGGAGTCGCACGCCCGGCGCATGCGGCGGGGGGGGGACGCGGCCGATTTCTCCGCCCTTGGCGACAAGGTCCGCGAAGGCTTCAACCGCCGCTTCTTCGATCCGGCGGCCAACACCTACCAGAGCCGGACGCAGACCTCCTACGTGCTGCCGCTGGCCTTCGGCCTGGTACCCGAGGACCGCCGCGCCGCTGTCGTCGAGAACCTCGCCCGCGACGTGATGGTCACCCACAAAGGGCACACCACGGTGGGGTTCATGGGTGTCCAGTGGATTCTTACGGTGTTGAGCGAGAACGGGCAGCATGAGGCGGCTTACAGCATCATGACCCGGAAGGAGCGGCCAAGCTGGGGCTACATGGTGTCGAAGGGCGCCACCACGATGTGGGAACGCTGGAACCACGATACCGCCGACCCGGGCATGACCGGGGAAAGCCAGTATTTCCTCGGCGCCGACATCGTCGGCTGGCTGTTCCGGTCGCTGGCGGGAATCAACGTGGACCCGGAGCGGCCCGGCTTCCGCCACCTGATCCTGCGCCCGCTGCCGGTGGGCGACCTGCGCTGGGTCAAGGCGTCGTTCCGGTCAATGTACGGCCTGATCGCCAGCCACTGGGAAGTCGCCGGCGGCAAACTCACCTGGAACGTGACCGTGCCGCCGAACACCACGGCGACGGCCTGGGTGCCCACCACCGATCCCGATTCCGTCACCGAAAGCGGCAAACCGGCGCGAGCCGCGGAGGGTGTGCGGTTCGAACGCGCCGAGAACCGTGCAGCCGTGTTCGAGCTGAAATCGGGAACGTATCGCTTCGAGGCGAAGTCGGGCTGAGCCTGGGGGGCCAGGACTTGACACTCAAGCCTGGAGACACCTGGCCTGCTTTGGCGGTGGAATCTCGACCGGGCGAGGTTCCTCGTCCGCGTCAGCAATACGACACTTCCCGGACAACGCGTTGCAGCGGACGGGCTTCGATGCGCCTCCGAATGGCATGGCGTCAGGCGCCGTTCCGGAACCCATCTGTTCGGCTGTCCGGTTATCCGGTCGCTCGGTTGCTACAATTGTCTCTGGAAGCGGGGACGTAGCTCAGATGGATAGAGCGGCCGCCTCCTAAGCGGCAGGTCGGCAGTTCGAATCTGCCCGTCCCTACCATCGAAGTCCTCCCCCGGGGAAGAGCGCGTAGCTGGATGTCGAATACACCCTTTGTCCATCTGCATTGCCACACCGATTACTCGATGCTAGACGGCGCCTGCGAGATCGGCCAGTTGATGGCTCTCGCTGTCGAGCAGGGGATGCCCTCCATCGCCATCACCGATCACGGCAACCTGTTCGGCGCCGTGCAGTTCTATAGCAAGGCGAAAGAGAAGGGCATCCACCCCGTGATCGGCTGCGAGGTCTACGTCTCCCAGCAGGGACGCAAGGTGCGCTCCGACAGCGATCGCTACAACCACCTGGTGCTGCTCTGCGAGAACCAGGAGGGCTACCGCAACCTCATTAAGCTCGTCTCCACCGGCTTCCTCGAGGGCTTCTATTACAAGCCGCGGATCGACAAGGACCTGCTCGCCCAGCACTCCAAGGGGCTGATCGCCCTGTCGGCGTGCCTGCGCGGCGACGTCAACGAAACCATCCTGGCCGGCCGCTACGAAGAGGCGCGCCGGCTGGCCTACTCCTACGAGGACATTTTCGGTAAGGGCAACTTCTTCCTCGAAATGCAGGACCACGGCCTCGAGGCCGACCGCAACGTGCTGCCCCAGCTCAACCGCCTGTCTCAGGAGACGCGCATCCCGCTGGTCGCCACCAACGACTCTCACTACCTCCGCAAGGAGGACTCGCGCACCCACGAGATCCTCCTCTGCATCCAGACCGGCAAGACGATGAGCGACTCCTCCCGGATGCGCTTCCAGACGCCGGACTTCTACCTCAAGTCAAAGGCCGAGATGCTCAGACTTTTCGGCGAGATCGAGGAAGCGCTCGACCGTACCTGGGAGATCGCCCAGCGCTGCCAGGTCAAGCTCGAGAAAGTCAGCGAGCCGTTCCCGAAATTCGAGGTGCCGGCCGAGCACACCACCGACACGTATTTCGAGTACATCGCCCGGCACGGCTTCGAGAAGCGGCGCGCGCGACTCGAAGCGCTCCACGCGGCCCGGCGCCTCAAGCACGACCTCGCCGAATACCAGGAGCGGCTGGACCGCGAAATCCGCATGATCCAGCAGATGAGCTTCAGCGGCTATTTCCTCATCGTCTGGGACTTCATCCGCTTCGCCAAATCCAAGGGAATCCCTGTTGGTCCGGGGCGCGGTTCCGCTGCCGGAAGCCTGGTCAGCTACGCCATGGGAATTACCGACATCGATCCCCTCGAGTACGGGCTGCTGTTCGAGCGGTTCCTCAACCCGGAGCGCGTCAGCCTCCCCGACATCGACATCGACTTCTGCATGAACCGCCGCGGCGAGGTGATTCAATACGTCACCGAGAAATACGGGCGGGAGCGCGTGGCGCAGATCATCACTTTCAACACGCTCGGCGCGCGAGCCGCGATCAAGGACGTGGGGCGGGTGCTCGACATGAGCTACGCCGATGTGGATCGCCTCACCAAGATGGTCCCCAACGTTCTGAACATCACCCTCGACCAGGCGATGAAGATGGAGCCAGCCATGGCCGAGGCGGGCCGCAAGGACCCGCGCGTGGCCGACGTGCTGGCGACGGCCCAACGCCTCGAAGGCATGTGCCGCAACGCCGGCATGCATGCCGCCGGCGTGGTCATCTCGCCCGAGCCGCTCGAAGACCTGGTGCCGCTGTACCGCACCAACCGCGACGAGATTGTCACCCAGTACGAGATGGGCGCGCTCGAGAAACTGTCGCTCCTGAAGATGGACTTCCTCGGCTTGACGACGCTCACGCTCGTCCACGACGCGCTCGCGCTGATCGAGAAGAACCACGCCGTGAAGCTGCCGCTCGAGGAAATCCCTCTCGGCGATCCGTCAACCTACGAGGTCTTCTCGAAGGGCTACACCAGCGGCGTCTTCCAGTTCGAATCCCAGGGGATGCGGGACATCCTGCGCCGCTACCACCCGTCGAGGATCGAGGACCTGATCGCGCTCAACGCCCTCTACCGCCCCGGCCCGATCCAGGGCGGCATGATCGACGATTTCATCAACCGCAAGCACGGGCGCAAGGAAATCACCTACGAGCTGCCGGAGCTGAAGGAAATCCTGGAAGAGACCTACGGGGTGATCGTCTACCAGGAACAGGTGATGCAGATCTCCCACAAGCTCGCCGGCTACTCGCTCGGCGAGGCGGACATCCTGCGACGGGCGATGGGCAAGAAGAAGCCCGAGGAAATGGCGGCGCAGCGCGAGCGGTTCATCGAAGGCGCGGTGGCTCGCGGCTTCCCGAAACGCAAGGTGGCGAAGATCTTTGACCTGATGGAGCAGTTCGCCGGCTACGGCTTCAACAAGTCGCACTCGGCGGCCTACGCCTACCTCGCCTACGTCACCGCGTACTTGAAGGCCCACTATCCGACGGACTTCATGGCCGCACTCCTCACCTCGGAAACCGGCAACATTGCCAAGGTGGTGAAGTACATCAACGAGTGCAAGGAGATGGGCATCCGCGTCCAGCCGCCCGACGTGAACCTGAGCGATTGGAACTTCACCCCCGATCTGAGCGACGCCGACCAGGCCGGCATCCGCTTCGGCCTCGGCGCCGTCAAGAATCTCGGCCATTCCGCCGTCGACGCGATCCTGGCGGCCCGGAAGGACGCGGGCCGCTTCCGGTCGATCTACCACTTCTGCGAAACCGTCGACCTCGGCGCCCTCAACCGGCGCATGATCGAGAGCCTCATCAAGGCCGGCGCGATGGATTCCCTCGGCGGCGCCCGCTCGCGTGTGTACGCCGCTGTCGAAAGCGCCATCGAGCACGGCCAGAAGGTCTGGCGCGACCGCCAGAGCGGCCAAGCTGGCCTGTTCGGCGATCTGCCCATGGAACAGATGGAAGACAAGCCGCTGCCGAACGTGCCGGAATGGACCGTCGCCGAGAAGCTCGCCGGCGAGAAGGAAGTGCTCGGCTTTTACGTCACCGGCCATCCCCTCGAGCAATTCGAGGACAAGGTCAAGGAACTGGTCACGCACGACACCTCGTCCCTGGAGGGCCTGGAGCGCGGGGTGGACGTCGTGCTCTGCGGCATTCTCGCTGGCATCCAGCGGAAGAGGAACCGCGAGGGCCGTCTGTGGGCCTCCATGCACCTGGAAGACCGGCAGGGCACGGTGGAGGCGGTGGTGTTCACCACCAACTTCGAGAGCGTCCAGGATCAACTCGCCGAGGACCGGGCGGTGATGGTCAAAGGGAGTGTGCTGCCGGAGGAGAACGCGCCGCCGAAGATCTCGGTGCTCGATATTGTGCCGCTAGAGCTGGCGCGGGTGTCGCTGCCGTCGCTGATTTCGATCCGGGTATGGCTGGGCCAGAACGGCGGAGCGCAGACGGACCGGGCGGCGGAGCTGGCCAAGCTGTTCGAACGCAAGCCGGGCGACACCCACGTGCGCCTCAGGCTGGAGAAGTCGCGGGACTTTGGCGTCATCCTGGATGTCGACGCCAAGGTTCGCCCCGACAAGGAGTTCAAGGCCGAGCTGGAGAGGATCTGCGGACCCGAGGCGATCGAGGTGCTGGCGGACTGACGCCGGCCGGGTGAAATACGGTGACAGGCTACCCAATCCTCAATTTCGGCCGTAATGCTCCCCTGTCGAATAGGACCACCGGTTGCTCGGCGCTGCGGTCTCAGACCTCATTCTCATCCGCTCATGTGGCGCTGCCTTGCCCCGCCGTTTCACAGTCCCTGCGCAGACGCTTCCATTGCGCCGCCTCACCTCCCTTCTCGAAGCCGCCGGGCTAGCGCTCCAATTCTCCAGAAGTAACGGTCACCGCTCCATCCGGGTAGCGCATCGTGGCGCTGAACACGAAGTTTTGCCCCTGATGGGACCGGCCTCCCAGCCTGTTCCTGGACATGTGGAGGTGGCGCAGGCTCTCAGCCTGTCACGTCGGCTCTCCAGCCGACGCTCACTGTCGCAGGCTTCAGCGTCCGCCCGGAACAGGGCTGCGCCCCGACCGCCAAAGGTTGGCGTTCCGCGTTGCGCGAACGCTAGGCTCCCGCGCGGAGCCTTTCGCGCCGCCGCGCGAAGTAGTCCTTCACCGCGTGCTCCAACGACGGCATCGGCTCCAATCCCTCGCGCTCCATCTTCGCGTTCGACAGGGCCGAGAACTTCGGCCGCCGGGCGGCAGTCCGATATTCCCGCTCGTTAGTGGCCCTGAGCTGCGGCGAAATTCCGGCCATGTCGAAGATCAGCCGGGCGAAGGCGAACCACGAAATCGGAGTGCCGCCTCCGATGTGGAAGACGCCGGCGAGACCCTTCTCGACCAGGTCGGCCGTGCGGCTTGCCAGCAGCGGCGCGTAGGTCGGCGAAGCCACGTGGTCTTCGACGACGCGGATCGGCTGCCCCGATCCGGCGAGCCGGAGCATCAGCTCGGGAAAGTTGCCGCGCGGAGTCTCCAGTCCGCCCGGCCCGAACACTCCGGAGGTGCGGATGATCAGCGACCGTTCCAGATAGGCCTGAGCGAAGTACTCCCCGGCCAGCTTCGACACCGCGTAAGCGCCAAGGGGGTGCGGCGGATCGTCCTCGGTGTAGGGCCGGCCGGCCGCTCCGTCAAAGACGTAGTCGGTGGAGAAATGCACCAGCCTGGCGTCGGCCTGGCGGCAGGCGAGAGCGAGGTTGCGCACCGCCAGCGCGTTCACCGCGAAGGCGGCATGCGGCTCCCGTTCGGCCACATCCACCTGGTTGTAGGCGGCCGCGTTCAGCACCAGCGCCGGGTCGCGGCGGGTGACTGCCTGCTCGACGGCCGCGCCATCCGTGATGTCCACGGCTTCCCGGTCGAGGCCGGTCACCGCGTAACCGCGGGACTGAAACTCGCGGGCCAGCTCCATGCCCAGTTGTCCGCTGCTGCCGAAGATAACGACCTTGTGGTCCATTCAAGAGTCAGAATAACCCGAAATCGAGGCAAACCCTAGCCAGCACTCGCACCCGGCGGAGAATGCAGGTTTGCTACAATGGATTGGTTTGCCCTGCTGGCGTAGCTCAGTTGGTAGAGCATCTGATTTGTAATCAGAGGGTCGGGGGTTCAAATCCCTCCGCCAGCTCCAGCCCGGCTTCCGCGGCCAGGACGGCTGGGAACAGCGGCTTGGTTCGTGGACGGGTGGCCGAGTGGTTAATGGCAGCAGACTGTAAATCTGCCGCCCCTTGCGGGCTACGGAGGTTCGAATCCTCCCCCGTCCACCAGGCAACCCGGGCGAAGGCAAATCGAGTCTGACGAGCCGACGTAGCTCAGTTGGTAGAGCGCGTCCTTGGTAAGGACGAGGTCACCGGTTCAATCCCGGTCGTCGGCTCCAGTGTTGCAGGTGTTCATCCCTGGAGTGAACTCCCCCAGAGTGATGAAGGATCAGGCGGGCCGGAGCACAAAAACCCCTGTGTCCTCCGCGCCTCTGTGGTGAAAGGTTAAGACAATGGCCAAGGAAAAATTCGATCGCAGCAAGCCGCACGTGAACGTGGGGACGAT
>CAZACK010000069.1:0-26440 GCA_964483455.1 uncultured Solibacteraceae bacterium | reverse complement strand
GCATGGATGTGCATGTCGACCAGCCAGGATCCGGGAGCGCTGGGCGTGTACGGCTTCCGCAACCGCACCGACTACTCCTACAGCGGGCTCAGCGTCGTGAACTCCCGGTCCATCACCGCGCCCGCCATCTGGGACCACATCGGCGATCTCGGCCGGCAAGTCGTCATCATCGGAGTGCCGCCGGGCTACCCGCCGCGTACGGTGAACGGGGTCAGTATCGGATGCTTCCTCACCCCCGACACCGCTCACAACGAATACACTCACCCCGCCGGCGTCAAGGCTGAGATCGAGCGAGTTGTCGGAGAATACCCGCCGGACGTCAAGGGTTTCCGCACCGACAACAAGGACTGGCTGCTCGGCGAGATCTACAAGATGTCGGAGAAGCACTTTGCGGCGGTCCGCTACCTGATGGCCACCGTGGATTGGGACTATTTCCAATTCGTGGAAATCGGCCTCGACCGCATGCACCACGGTTTCTGGAAGTACCACGATCCGGCTCATCGCCAGTTTGTTCCCGACAGCCTCTACCGGTCCGCCATCCTTGACTACTATGCATACCTCGACGAGGAGATCGGCAAGATCCTGGAATTGCTGGACGACGACACGGTGGTGTTGGTCGTCTCGGATCACGGGGCGCAGCGTCTGGACGGCGGTTTCTGCGTCAACGAGTGGCTGTGCCGGGAAGGTCTGCTGGCGCTGAAGGAGCGGCCGTCGCAGCCGGCGCCTTTCTCGCCGAAGCTCGTCGATTGGAGCCGGACCAAAGTGTGGAGCGAAGGCGGTTACTATGCGCGCATCTTCCTGAACGTGGAAGGGCGCGAGCCGGAAGGCCGGATTCCAGCGGCGCAGTATGAGGATTTCCGCTCGGAGATGAAAGCCCGGCTGGAAGCGCTCGCCGACGACCGGGGACAGCCGATGGGAACCCTTGTCTTCCGGCCGGAGGAAATCTACACCGCAACACGGAATGTGCCTCCGGACCTGATCGCGCATTTCGGAGGGCTGTACTGGCGTTCGGTCGGCGGCGTGGGCTACGACAGGCTGCACGTGCAGGAGAACGACACCGGGCCGGACGACTGCAACCACGCGCAGTTCGGCACGTTCATCCTCAGCGCGCCGAATCTGCCGGTGCATGGGGAAGTGCACAATCTGCACCTCCTGGACATCGCCCCGACGCTGCTGGAACTGGGCGGCTACCCAATTCCACCGGCGATGACGGGACAGACGCTGTCCAGGAAGACGTTGAGGGCGAATTAAGGGCCTTTGGCGCCGATCGCATGCCAAACCTGGCTCTTTCGTGTTGAAAAGAAAACACTTTCAGAAATGATTGCGCGCATGATCCCTTTGCTTTCTCAGTCTGGCGGGGCCTTGTGACGAACCCTTGGCGCTTGCCGCCTTCGCGGCGCCGCAATGGTCGGAGGATGACGCGATCATGCAAGAATCTGTAGCCCGGCGGACTTCACAGGTGTATAATAGACACACCCCCTGGGGGCTCGTATGAGCTATGACAATGGGACTCCATTTGACAGCATCGAAAGCGCCCAGGAGTTCGTAGAACTTCTGCTCGAGACGGTCCGAGAGGTCCAGCTCGAGATTGACGCCGACATCGCCATCAGTTCGCAACCCGAGGCGGAACGAAGGCTGCAAGCACTCCAGCTCGTGGCCCACAACCTGTCGAAGCTCACGTTCCACGTTTCGAAGACTCGCCGGATCCTGAACGATCTGCGGACCCTGCGGCGGCTGCTTCTGGAGGGCAATCTGCGCACGGAGGAAGCCCGCGCGCAAGCGGTCGGGGTTTGAGCCGGGAACGGCTTATTTCGCGAGAAAGCGCCTGCCGATTCCGAACACGGTCAGGCCAATCAGAAGGAACCCGAGAGTGGAAGGCTCGGGAATCGGCTCGCCTTCGCCGACGGTAATCGAGGCCGCCCTCGGGTCAAGCGACGCCGTCAGCGGGTTCCCGATGGAATCCCCCAGGTAGTTCAGCGACAGCACCACATTCCCCACTCCGAGGCCCACGCCCTGGAACTGCAACGTCAGCAGGGTGAAATCGCCCGCCTGGAGCGAGTCGAGATCGGCCGGGGTGTTCAGCGAAACCTCCCACAAATTCACGTGGCCCGGCCCGATGTTGTTGTTTGCGGTTATGCTGCCCGCCCCCAGCAAGTTGAGCTGGTCTCCGATCCCGGAGTCTCCGAAGAAGACGCCGGTGAGATTGAGCACCGAGAAATCGAAAAGGATGTCGATATCGAAAGCCGAAAGGGAAGGAGCGGCGCCTGAGTCCAGCCCGGTGATAAAGATCTCCACATCCGCAAAACCGCCTATGCCGATGCTCTGAGAGCCCGGAACGAGCCCGAGGGTGATGGGGCCGCCCCAACTCGTCCCCGCAACAAGAAGCAGAGCAAGGGTCAGGATGGTCACTCGGGACGGAATTATCCGCATCACAGTATCTATACCATGAAGAGAATCAGTTGTCTATTCTCCAATTTCCACTAATATTTGGCAAGCCAGGTTTCGAAGGTACCAGTACTTTGGGGGGGGCACCGCCGGGCTGTCCGCGCCCGCCGGGGGCTCATTTTCCACTCAACGTGGTCACCCTGTTGCGGGGGGATGTCACCATCTTGCGCAGAATCGGCCAGTAGAACCGGTCGAACCACTCTCCGGGGATGTAGCGGCGGAGCCAAAGCACAACCTTGGCGTTCGCCCCAATCAGATAGCGGAGCTTCGGCCGGCGCGCGGTGAGGATGCAGTGAACCAGCCTCGCCACATCCTGCGTCGTGAACCGGTTGCGTGCGAGAATCCCATCGACCAGGTGTTCATGCTGGCAGAACCAGGGGTAATAGGGGCTCGATGGGTCCGTCGCCCGCCGCGCCCGATTTCGGTTGATGGTGAAGTGCGGTGTCTGGATGAGTCCCGGTTCCAGCAAGGAGACGAAAATATCAAAAGGCCGCACTTCCTGGGCCAGGCACTCGGCGAATCCTTCCAGCGCGAACTTGCTCGAGCTGTACCCGCCGATGCTCATGCTGCCCATCCGGCCGGCGGCGGAACTGGTGATCACGATCCGCCCCCGCCGGTGCTGGCGCATGGACGGCAACACGGCTTGTGTGAGCTCCATGGCGCCGAAGACGTTCACGTCGTAGACGCGGCGGATTTCTTGCATGGACAGGTCCTCGAAGAAGCCGCGCAGTCCCAGACCCGCGAAGTGGATCAGCCCGTCGATTCGACCGGTTTCGCCGAGAACATGAGCCACCTGGTTCCGGATCGCTTCACCGTCGGTCACATCGAGAACGAGCGGAGTGAGGACAACAGATCGCTTCGCGGCCTCTTGGAGCAGCGCCTCGCCTTCCGCCTCCGTGAGTATGCCGCCGAAGACCCGATATCCTTTCGAAGCCAGAAACAGGGCGGTTTCCAGGCCCATGCCCGAGCCTGCGCCGGTGATGAGGATCGTTTCTGCCGAGTTGTTCATGGATGGACATTCTCGAAAGTCGGAATCGGAGGCAGGCAACGCTGTCACCGGTTCCGGCGTGCCGCCCAATCCCGACTTTCGTGACTCGCGGCGCCGCCCTATTCGATATATCCCAAATCGCGGAGCCGCTCCAGGACCGTTTGCTCGTCTTCGGCGGAAAGAACACCCCCGCCATGGTCCGCAGTCACGGTCGCGGCTTGCGGAGCGTTTTCAAATCGCACCGGACGCGCCGCCAGCGCTGAAGCTTCGATAATCTGCGCCGGCACCCGGCCTTGCATCTCTTTGGGAACTGGCAGATTCAAGCTGTAAAGCGCCAGTGGCGCCACATCGAGAAGTGACAGCTCACTCGCATCGACCCCGCGCTTGATCCACGGACCCTTGGCGGCGAAAACCCCCACGGGACGGTGCGCGCCGGCCACATTCTGCCGCCGGCGCAGGATCTCATCCGCCGGGAGGATCGAAACCAACCCGCCGTCTCGAAGAGTGAGGGTGAGGTCCGGAGCCATTTCCGAGTTCGGGCCGGAAAACACCTGTTCTCGGGTCCAGATCTCCGCGACCACGGGTTGCCCGCTGGCGGGATCCCGGAAGCCTTGCAGATCGTCCATCAGCTTTCGGCGGAATGAGTGGTACTGGGCGCGGGGAACCCCGGGCGTGCGGCCGTCCTCGCTGACCACGATGTGAATTCCATTGCTGGTTGGAGTGGCGGCAAAGGCGGTTGTGCGGCTCCAGTCCAGCATCCAGGTGTGGCGCGCCACCTGCTCCACGCCCAGCAGCGCGGGCTGCACCTCCGGGAGCGCCTTCTCGGACCAGGCGAGGTAGCCGTTCTGCGCCAGCCACGCGTTCAGATGGAACACCTCGAACGTCGGCCCGAATCCATGATCCGAGGCGAGGATGACCGTCCCGTCAGGACCGGCCAGTGAACAAATCGCCTGGAGCACCCCATCCAACTCCCGGAAGTAAGTCAGGCAAAGCTCTTGAAGGCGAAGTTCGCTGTCGGATTCCAGCGGACGATCGTCCTCGGGACGCAGGAAGCGCCAGCAGAGATGCTGAAGCTTATCCACTCCGTCGAACAACACCGCGGTCAGGGCGGATGGGTCCCGGCTATCGAGGTATCGGAGAATCTCGAGCCAGTTGCGCTCCCGGCGCGTGTGCAGTTCGATCCAGGGACCGTATTCCTGGTAGTCCGCGATGCCTTCCGTGGCTTTCGCTTCGAGCTTGATATCCATGGCCAGCTCGCGCTGGTTGAAGCTGGGGACATCGGTCTTGAAGCGGTCCAGCAAATCCTCCGGCCAGCAGGCCAGGCGCAATTGTTTCCATGGAATCCAGCCGGGCACGACGTAGCCCTTCAGGCGGGGCGCCGGGAACATGGACGGGAAATTCAGCACCGTAACCGGCAGTTCGTGGGAAGAGGCCAGGGAAAAAATGGTCTCGCACCCAACGTCCGATGAGTTGAAGAAGCGAATGTAACGGTTCTCCCGGGAATCCAGGCGGAAGAAGTCGAAGACGCCATGCTGCCCCGGCGTGCGTCCCGTCATGAGCGAGGTCCAGGCAGGGGGTGTGAGCGGCGGAATGATGCTGCGGAGACCGCCACGAGCTCCCTCCGCCAGGAACGACTTCAGGAACGGCATCACGCCCTGTTCCATCAGGGGGTCCAGTACGGAGAACGTCGCACCATCCAGGCCGACGAGGAAAGTTCTCGGGGAGTTCATGGCTCTCTGCGATGTTGTTGGCACTCTCGCGGGCTGCGCCCACCACCGCCAGCCCACCGCCAGCCCCGCGTGCCGGCCGAGGCCGATGTGCCCGCCCAGCCATTCTCGTTTCACCATCAAATCGGCCGGAACGAGCTGACATCCGTTCAGTCTAAAGGATGCGAGGCTGGCACGCAACGTCGAACGTGTGCTTCGTGCTTCGGGATGAAGGCGCACGCCGTGAAGTTGGAATCGTAGGCAGGGCACGCTCACCCGCGCCAGAAGCGTGTGTTGTTGACAGTACGGTACGTGCGGCGGGGACAGCGAAGCTTGCCTCCGATTCCGGCGCCCACCGAACCGAATTGCGACAAAGTCATGAGCATGGCCACTCGGGCGGAAATGGTACACTTCTTTGATTACGGGGCGGGAATGTCCTCTCCGCAATGGAGATGAGTGGAGACTCGGGTAACGACATAGCCATCATCGGAATGGCTTGCGTGTTCCCGGGCGCGGAGAATCTCCAGCGCTACTGGGAAAACATCATCGGGGGAGTGGACGCGATCTCCGACGCGCCGCCCGACTGGGAGGCTGATCTTTTCTTCGATCCACAGTCGGATGCGAACGACCGAATCTACTGCAAGCGCGGCGGATTCCTGGGCAAGCTGGCGCAGTTCGACCCGTTTTCGTTGGGAGTCATGCCCAGCGCGGTGGACGGCGCCGAAACCGACCACTTCATGGCGCTGCGCGCGGCCACGGAAGCGTTGTCCGACTCCGGGTACCGCGATGCGGGCAAGGCCAAGCACCGGACGGCGGTGATCCTCGGCCGCGGCACCTACATCAACCGGGGCAATGCCGCGGCGCTTCAGCAAGGGGTGATCGTAGAAAGCGTCCTCCGGATTCTCAAGCAGTTGCACCCGGAGCACACCGACGAGGAACTGGCCGAAATCAAGCGGAGATTGAAGGCGAGCGCGCCGGCGTTTCACGCCGACACCGCGCCGGGCCTGGTGCCGAACATCATCAGCGGCCGCATCGCCAACCGGCTCGACCTGATGGGGCCAAACTACCTCATCGATGCCGCCTGCGCCTCCTCGCTGGTGGCGACGGAGATGGCCGCGAGGGAATTGCGCGCGGGACGGTGCGACCTGGCGCTGGCCGGCGGCGTCCATTCCAACACCTCGCCGGTGCTGATGATGATCTTCTCCCAGTTAAACGCGCTGAGCCGCCGCGGTCAGCTCAGACCGTTCGACAAGGACGCCGATGGCACGCTGCTCGGAGAAGGTGTTGGGGTGGTGGTCCTCAAGCGCCTGGCCGATGCCGAGCGGGACGGGGACCGCATCTACGCCCTGCTGAAGGGAGTGGGCATCGCCAGCGACGGGCGCGCCCTGGGCGTGCTGGCGCCTCGCGTGGAAGGTGAGGAAGCGGCCTTGCGCCGGGCCTACGAGGAGGCCGGCGTCGATCCGGCGACCGTCGGACTCTTGGAAGCGCACGGCACCGGGACGCTGGTCGGCGACGCCGTGGAAATCGAAGCCATCCGGCGGGTGTTCCCGGAACGGCGGACGGAATCGCCGCGCTGCGCGCTCGGCTCCGTCAAGTCCATGATCAGCCACACCATGCCGGCCGCCGGCATGGCCGGCTTAATCAAAGCGGCCCTCGCGCTTCACCACAAGGTTCTGCCGCCGACGCTGCATTGCGACAATCCCGATCCTAAACTTGGGCTGGACGAAACCAACTTCTACATCAACACCAAGACCCGGCCGTGGATCCATGGCTCGACGCAAGCGCCGCGCCGCGCCGGGGTCAACGCCTTCGGATTCGGCGGCATCAACGCGCACGCCGTGCTCGAGGAGTACGCCGGCGACAACAACCGGCCTCCCTGTTTACAGCACCGCTGGGACAGTGAGTTGTTCGTGGTGTCCGCCGCTTCGCACGGCCAACTAGCGGAGGAAGCGCGGCGCCTGCTCCGCCTGGCGGGCCACCTGGACAGCGACGAATCCCTGAAGGACCTGGCCTGGTCGTGGAACGGCCGCGCGGAATGGGGGCCCGTCCGCCTGGCTGTGGTGGCAACGTCGCTCGATGATTTGCGCGCGAAACTCGAGCGCACGATTCCGCGCCTGGGCGACGAGCGAACCCGCGGCATCAAGGAAATCGAGGGGATTTATTACTTCCGAGAAGGGCTGGCGCGCGAAGGGAAGGTGGCGTTCGTCTTCCCCGGCGAAGGGTCGCAGTACCGCTCGATGTTCAGCGACCTATGCATCCATTTCCCCGAAGTCCGGCGGATGTTCGATCTGATGGACCGGGCCTACGAGAGCCTCTCGCGCACCTATCTTCCGAGCGATGTCATCTTTCCGCCGCCGCAGGGCTCGCCGAGCCAGGACCGGATCTGGAACATGGATTCCGGCGCCGAAACCGTGTTCTGCGCCAACCAGGCGGCCTACGCGCTCATCCGGAAGCTGGGAATCGACGCCGACGCGATGGTGGGCCACAGCACCGGAGAACACTCTGCCCTGCTGGCGTCCAACGTGGTTCTGGTCGACAACGACGAGGAATTGATCCGGCACATCCTTGGGGTGTACGACGTCTTCGAGCGGCTCAGCGCCGACAGCGGCATCCCCGAGGCGGTGCTGCTGGCGATCGCGGGGGCCGACCACGCGCTGCTGGAACAACAGGTGGCCGCGAGCGGCGGAGATCTCCACATCGCGCTCGACAATTGCATCCACCAGGTGGTGCTGTGCGGCAAGGAGGCGGCGATCGACCGCCTGAACGCGTCGCTGGCCGGCACCCCCGCCATCTGCCAGAAGCTGCCGTTCGGGCGGGCCTACCACACCCCGTGGTTCGAGGTGTTCAGCAAGCCTCTACAGCAGCACTTCGAGCGGCTGCGGATCGGCAAGCCGCGCGTCGACTTGTACTCGTGCGTCACCACCGGCCGCTACCCCGAGGATCCCGGGCAAATCCGCGAGCTGGCCTCGGTGCAGTGGTCGCGCACGGTGCGGTTCCGGGAAACCATCGAGGCCATGCACCGGGACGGGGTCAGGTTGTTTGTCGAGGTCGGGCCACGGAACAACCTCACTTCGTTCATCGACGACGTGCTGCGTGGCAAGCGCCACGCTGCGATTCCGATGAGCGTGCAGCACCGCACCGGAATTCTTCAGCTCCATCACATGCTGGGGCAACTGATCGCCCACGGGCTGACTCCGCGGCTGGAGCATCTCTACGAGCGGCGGGCGCCCAAGCCGGTCGACGAGGCGTCGAAACCGAAGCGGGAGATGACGCTGGCCACCGGGATTCAGCCGCTGCGCCTTCCGAGCGATTTCGCGCTGCCCGGCCGGACGCAGCCCGCCCCTCCGGCAATGACGGAGCGCGCGGAGCCGGAGGTGCCGAAAGAACCACCGCGGCCGGCCGTCCAGGAAGAACAGCCGCGTCCCGCCGCCTCGCCGCGCGAGCAGGCCATGCGCGCGCACCTGGCGACGATGGAGCAGTTCCTGGCGACGCAACAGCAGGTGATGTCCACCTACCTGGCGAAGCGCCGGCGGGCGGCGCGGGGCGGCGCGGCAAAGCCGGAACCCGCCGCCGAACCCTGGCTCCCGTTCCTGACCGATATCGTGAAGCTGGAGCCCGGTCAATCAGCGGTGGTGGAGCACCGGTTTTCCTCCGAGCGTGAAGTGATCTTCCACCACCACACGATGGGGCGCGATCTCTCGGTGGAAGACCCATCGCTGGTGGGCATCCCGTTCGTTCCGCTGACCGTCACCATGGAGATCCTCGCCGAGGCAGGCTCGCTGCTCGAGCCGGGCAAGGTGATGGTCGGGATGCGCGAACTGCGCGCCGCGCGCTGGATCACATTGGAGCAGCCCGATTTCACGATTCAGATGACGGCGCGGCGCAAAGGCCCGGGAGAGGTGCACGTGCGGATCCAGGAAGCGGGTCCCTCGGACAAGCCGCGACCGATCCTGGCGGAAGCAACGACTCTGTTCGCCGACCGCTATCCCGATGCCGGTCCGCCCCGCCCGTTCGTTTTGGAAGGGAAACGCGCGTCGCGTTGGATCCCGGACATGCTGTACAGGACCGGGATGTTCCATGGCCCGCTGATGCAGGGGACTCGCAGCGTGGAGTGGGCGGGGAGAAACGGCACATCGGCGACCATCGAGGTCTTGCCGCACGATTTGCTCTTCGCCGGCCATCCAGCGCCGTCGTTCCTGTTTGACCCAGTGCTGCTCGACGCGGCCGGGCAGGTGGTGGCCTATTGGTTCTGGGAAGCCATCGAGACCGGCACCGACCTGTTCCCGTATCGCGTGGGAGCGTTCCACTGCTATGCGCCTTCGCCCGAAACCGGCGCGAAGCTCGAGTGCCGCGTCCTGCGGAAGCACGAAGACGAGAAGGTGATCCACTCGGACATCGAGGTGCTGGACGGCTCGGGCAAGGTGTACTACCGGCTGGAGAACTGGGAAACCCGCCGGTTCAAGCAGCCGCCCCGCTTCCTGCATCTGCGCGTGTCTCCTAAAGAGGCTTATGTCTCGGAGCCATGGGACACCCCGATCGCAGCGATCGAGGACCAAGCCGGCCTGGCGTGCTCGAAGCTGGCCGACCTGACGCCGGAGCTCCTGGAGTCTTCGCACGGGATCTGGCTGAAGACGCTGGCGTACCTCGTGTTGAGCCGGCGCGAGCGGAAGATCTGGGAGGGCATGCACGGCGCGGTGCTGAAACGGTGCCGCGAGTGGCTGCTCGGACGCTGCGCCGCCAAAGACGCGGTGCGGACGCTGCTCAAGAGACAGCTCGGCCTGGAGCTCTGCGCGGCGGACGTTGAAATCGTTCAGGACGCGTCCGGCCGGCCGGTGGTCGAGGGCGCCTGGAAATCGCGGGCAGGCGTCGAGCCGGCAATCTCGATCAGCCACTCCCACGGAGTTGCGGTGGCGCTGGCGGCGATCGAGCCCGGCTGGCTCCTCGGCATCGACATCGAGGTTCTGGGGCTGTCGCCCTCGCCATACGAAACGGCGGCCTTCAGCGAGGAAGAGCGGGGATGGATCGATAGGGCGGGACAGGAGCTTCGAGAGGAGTGGTCGCTGCGGCTGTGGTGCGCTAAGGAGGCGGCGGCCAAGGCGCTGGGCAAAGACCTGTCGAGCGTGGTCAACGGAATCCGCGTCGCCGGCGCGGAGCACGATGCCGGCCTCGTCCGGCTGATCAGCGACAACGGCGCGATACTCGCCCATACGCAGAGGGAAGGGGACTTGATTTCGTCGTCTGTTGTTTATCCTTCCGGGGCTCGCCGATGAGGGGCGCCGAGGATTTCCGAGAGTGAACAGATTCTTATTGCCCGCCGATGAACGCCGACAGGTCCTTGGCCATGATCGGCGTTTATCGGCGTGCATCGGCGGCTCAACATTCCTTCATCCACACATGAGCGCCACGTTCACTACGCCCGGGCCGGAGGTCGGGCATGCGCGGAAGCGCCGATTGTCGCTGGCCCTCCAATTTCTCTACGGCGCCGGCGAGATCCCGATTACGGCCACGATGGGGCTGTTCGGGGTGTTTGTTCTCTTCTTCTACCACTCGGTGATGGGACTGCCGGGCTCGCTGGCGGGATTGGGAGTCACCGCCGGGCTGGTGGCGGATGCGGTTCTGGACCCGTACATCGGCTATCGCTCCGACCGCTCCCGCTCCCGCCTGGGCCGCCGCCAGGGCTTCATGCTGTTCGGTAGCCTTGCCGCCGGCCCGCTGTTTTTCTTCCTGATGAGCCCGCCGCGGCATCTGGGGCAGGCCGGACTGTTTGCCTGGCTGCTGTTTTTCTCGGTCACGTTCCGGTTCTTCATGGCCTGCTACCGCATCCCGTACCTGAGCCTGGGCGCGGAGCTGACATCGGACTACGACGAGCGGACGCGGGTGATCGCCATCCGGTCGCTGCTCGGGCTAGGGGGCATGCTGGCCGGCTCGGCGCTGCCGTTTGTCCTGTTCTTTCCGGGAACGAGCGGAGGCGGCGACCCCAAGTTGCGCTATGAGGGCTACCCGCAGATGGGCCTGTTCTTCGCGGCCGTCATGGCGCTGTCCGGGTTGGTGGCGGTGTTCGGGACGCTGTCGCATCGCACGTACGGCGAGCCGGCCGCTGGCGTGGCGCAGGCGCGGCGCTTCTACGCCGGAATGTGGCTGTTGCTCAAGAGCCGGCAGTTTCGCATCCTGTGGATCGCCTTCATCCTTTGCACCCTCTCGGTGGTCCTGAATTTCACCCTCGCGGTTCCGTTCTACAAATGGTACGCGAGGGTTGTGGAAAGCGAGCGAATCGGCGTGGTGCAGGCCTCGTTCTACGCCGGGGCGGTGGCCGGAGTGGTGGCCTGGATCTGGGTGTCGCGCCGCGGCGAGAAGCGGAACTGGCTGGCGGCCTCGATCCTGGGCCTCACCGGGGTGCTGTGCTGCGCCACCTTGTTGATCGGTAAGGGGCACCTTCTCGGCACGGGCAACGCCAGGGCGCTGCTGGTGGGAAATGTCATCGCCGGACTGTTCGCCAGCGCGTTGTGGGTGCTTCCGTTCTCGATGATGGCCGACGTCGTCGACGAGGACGAACTGAAGAGCGGCGTTCGCCGCGAGGGCATTTGCTTCGGCCTGATGAACTTCGGGGAGAAGGTGGCGGCCGGCGGAGCGCTGCTGCTCAGCGGAGTGCTGCTCGACGTGTTCGTCCACCTGGCGCCCGGATCGGAAATCCAGAGCCCGCGAGCCGCTTCGCGGCTGGGATTGATCTACGGGCTGCTGCCGGGGCTGATTCTGGCCTTGTCGGCGGCGATGATTTTGACGTACGGGTTGACGCGGGGGAAGGTAGGGCGAATCCAGGAGGAGTTGCAGGCGCGGCGAGGAATCTCTGCCGGCTCTGCCCCGACTCTCAATGCGGACTAGGACCTGGACCCGGTTCAGGAAAAGTACCAGCCAGCCTCACTTGCGAACTCGATCGACCAGATGCCCGGTTAATTGACGCAACGCTCTGATCACGCATCACGCCTGCACGTGGGCGTGCCTGCGGCCTCAGGTCTTCTGCGGAGGCGCGTCTTCACCAATGCTATACAGCACGACGGGGGCGCGGTCCGGGAATTCGGCGACCAGCGACAGATTCCCGCCCATCGCCTTGACGGTCTTCCGTAGTGTGGACAGCAGGATATCGCTGCGCTTTTCGAGGCGCGAGACGCTGTCCCGGGTCACACCCAGCTTCCTGGCCATACGGACTTGGGTGAGCTTGCGCGCCTTGCGCAGCTCGCGCAGGGTCATTTCCTCGGCGATCAGTTCCTTCGCGCGCCGCTCGACCTTCTTGCGCCGCGCGGGGCTCAGCCTTCTGATCTTGTCATTCACATTCACAGGCATGGTTACTTCTTACTAATCCAGCCGCTTGTGGAAGCGGAAGGCACTGAGGGTCAGGATCGCCACGCCGTAGACGAACAGCATCAGCATCTGCGGCCAGAGGACGTCGGCGCCAGTGCCCTTGAGGAAGATGCCCCGCACGATTTCCATGAAATACCGCAAGGGGTTCAGGTAAGTCAGGTACTGAACCGCTTCCGGCATGTTGCGGATCGGGAAGGCGAAGCCGCTGAGCATGAACGCCGGGGTGGCGAAGAAGAACGAGGACATTAGCGCCTGCTGCTGGGTGCGCGCGATCGTGGACATGAACAGGCCGACGCCCAGGCTGGTCATGAGGAACAGCGTGGCGCAGCACAACAGCAGCAGGAAGCTCCCCTGGAAGGGCACGTCGAGCACCAGCACCGCCAGGGTTGTGATCAGGATGACGTCCATCAGCCCGACGAGGGCGAACGGCAAGGTCACGCCGATCATCAGCTCGATCGGCCGGATCGGAGTGACCAGCAACTGCTCCATCGTTCCCATCTCCCGCTCGCGCACGATGGCCATGGCGGTCAGCATGACCGTCACCACCATCGTCAGGTTGACGATAATGCCCGGCACGAAGTAGTTCCTGCTCTTGAGGTCGGGATTGAACCACACCCGGGCGACGGACTGGAGCCTGGGCGCGCGGGCGCCGCCGGCGGCGGAGCCGGACATCATTCGCCGGGCGTTGCGCTGCTCCTCGGCGATGTGGGCGCCGTGCTGCGCGAGAATCTCGTTGGCGTAGCCCGAGATCAGCCAGGCGCTGTTGGAATTGGTGCCGTCGATCGAGACCTGCACTTCCGGGCTGCGGCCGCGTTCGATGGCGCGGGCGAATCCCGGCAGCACCCGTATGACCGCGACCGCCTCCCCGCTGTCCAGCAGCCGCCGCATCTCCCGCTCGTCCCGAGGAAGCGCCACCACCTGGAACCTCCCCGAGCCTTGAAACGCCGCCAGCAGCGCCCGGCTGGCGGGCGTGCCGTCGTTGTCCATCCAGGCGGTTCGCACGTTTTCAACATCGAGGTTCACCGCGTAGCCGAAGACGATCAACTGGATCATCGGCGGCACGAACAGCATCGTCCGCATCCGCCGGTAGCGGAACAACTGGCGGAACTGCTTGCGAATGACCTCGAGAATCCGTCCGAGCATGGTTGTCAGCCCAACTTCCGGTTCAGGGTGTACGCCGCACCCAGAAACACCAGCGTCGCGAAGGCGACCAGACAAAGCGCCTCCACCCAGAGGACTTCCAGACCCACCCCTTTCAGGAAGATGACCCTCAGGATCGTCACCATGTAGCGCGCGGGGACGATGCGGGTGATCCACTGGATCGCCTCGGGCATATTGTCGATGGCCCACACGAATCCGGAAAGCACCATGGAAGGCAGGAAGGAGGTCACGATCCCCAACTGGTAGGCCATCACCTGGGAGCGGGTGACCGCCGACAAGAAGATCCCCCAGCACAGCGCGCCGAACAGGAAGATGGACGCCGCCCCGGCCAGGAGCGCCAGGTTGCCGCGAAAAGGAACGTCGAAGACAAACACGCCGACCGCCATCGCGACCGCAACATCCATCGCCGCCACCAGGAAGTACGCCATCATTTTGCCGAGCACCAGTTCCGAGGGCCGCAGCGGGGTGGACAGAAGCTGCTCCATGGCGCCCGTCTCCCACTCGCGGGCGATGGTCAAGGACGTGAGCAGCACCGCGATGATCATCATGATCACCGCGATCAGGCCGGGAACGACCTGGTTCTTGGACTCCATCGTGCTGTTGTACCAGACGCGCAACCGGGCATCGAGCGGCACCGCGGCCTCCGTTCCGGATCCACGGCCCTGGCCTGCGGCGCGGAGTTCGAAGGAATAGTGCTGCACCAGCGACGATACGTAGCTCAGCGCGATGGTGGCGGTGTTGGCGTCGCTGCCGTCCACAAGGATCTGCACTTGTGCGTCCAGGCCCGCGTCGATCCGCTTGGAATAATCCGCCGGGACCACCAGCCCGATCAGCACGGTCCCGCGGTCGATTCCCCGCTCGATGGCGGCGTAGTCGCCGGCGTGGCCCCGGATGTCGAAGAAGCGGGAGGCCTGGAACCGCTGCGTCAGTTCCCTGCTGCGGGCCGTGCCGTCGGCGTCGTAGATGAGCGTGGGAATGCGGTCCACGTCCAGGCTGAGCGCGTACCCGAACAGGAGCAACATGAGGGACGGCTGGACCAGCGCCAGGACGAGGCTGCGAGGATCCCTCACGATGTGCCGGATCTCCTTGCGCATCGTCGCCACGGTTCGCCTCAGGGTCACGCCGGCCTCCGTTCCTGGGACTCAATCAAGGACACGAACAGGTCCTCCATCGACGGAAGTATCGGCTCGAGCCGGCGCACCTCGATTCCTTTGCCGGCGAGAACTCCGCGGATGCGAACGAGCGCGGCGGACGGATCGTCCACGGTGACGTGCAAGCCGGCCCCAAACACGGCCGCCTCGCGCAGCCCCGGGATGTTCTCGAGGGCGCGCATGCTTCCGACGAGGTCGGAAGTCTCCAAGGCCAGCAGGCCGTGCGTGTAGAGGTCGCGCTTGAGCCGGGCCGGCGGTCCGAGGGCGATAATCCGGCCCGCGTGCATCAGCGCCAGCCGGTGGCACCGTTCAACCTCGTCCATGTGGTGCGAGGTGACGAAGACCGTTTGTCCGGCGGCGGAAAGCTGGTGGATGAGGTCCCAGAACCCGCGCCGGGCGATCGGATCGACGCCGGAGGTCGGCTCGTCGAGAAACAGGATGGGCGGCCGGTGCAGGATGGCGCAGGCCAGCGCCAGCCTCTGCTTCCAGCCCGCCGGGAGGAGGCCTGTCACCGTGGTTTCGAGGCCGCCCAGACCCGTGGTCCGGACGGCGTATTCCTTACGTTCCAGGCGCAGGCGGCGCGGCACGCCGTACAGGCCGCTGAAAAAGTCGAGGTTCTCTTCGACCATCAGATCGTTGTAGAGCGAGAACCGCTGGGACATGTAGCCGAGCTGCGCCCGTACTTGCTCGGGATGCCTGGCCACGTCGAGCCCGCTCACCAGGGCCGTTCCCGAGGTCGGACGCAACAGCCCGCAGAGAATGCGTATGGTGGTGGATTTGCCCGCTCCGTTCGGCCCCAGGAAGCCGAAGATTTCGCCTTTTTGCACCTCAAACGAGATTCCGTCCACCGCGGCAAACTCGCCGAACTTCTTGACGAGATCCACGACTTGAACGGGCACGCCATCTTGGAGGTCGTCAGCCATGGCTTCTCGTCGAATCCTGCGGTTCGGTCGTTCGCAACTGCGCCAGGAACACGTCCTCCAGCGACGGCGGGATGCGTTTGAAAACGGTGGCGCCGGTTTCTTGGCTAAGCGACTCCGGCGAGGATCTCGACGGGTCGAGCAGTACATGGAGCGAGGAGCCGAACGGCTCCACGGAGAGCACGCCATCGCGATGGCACAACAACTCTCGGGCGGCGATCGGGTCGGCGGACTCCACTTCGTAGCAATCCGCCCCCAGTTCACGGCGCAGCACTTCCGGCGAGTCGCAACGGATCAGCCGGCCCTTGTGCATCAGCCCCACCCGGTTGCAGCGCTCGGCCTCATCGAGATAGGCCGTGGTCAGGAAAACGGTCACACCCTCCTTGACCAGTTCGTAGAGGATCGCCCAGAACTCCCGCCGCGACACCGGATCCACCCCGCAGGTGGGTTCATCGAGGAAAAGTACCTCCGGCCGGTGCAGCAGCGTGCACATCAGGGCGAGCTTCTGTCTCATGCCGCCCGAGAGCTTCCCCGCCTGGCGGCCCTGGAACGGAGCCATTCGGGTCATTTGCAGCAGCCGAGGCTTCAGCTCGTTTCGCCGCTGGCGTGCGACGCCGTACAGGTCGGCATAGTACTCCATGTTCTCGTCGACCGTCAGGTCGTCGTACAGGCCGAACTTCTGGGCCATGTAGCCGATGCGGTCCTTCACCGCGTCCGGCTCGCGCGACACATCGTGCCCGGAGACCCTTACCTGGCCGGCGTCGGGCTTCATCAGGCCGAGCACGAGTCGCAGGGTGGTCGTCTTGCCGGCGCCGTCGGGTCCGACCAGTCCGAAGATGTCGCCCCGGTGGACCACGAGGTTCAGGCGGTCCACCGCCGTCAGGGAAGCAAAGCGGCGGGTGAGGTCGCGGACCTCGATGATCGGGGTCATCGGATTTCTTGGGAGGCGTCCCTCCCAATTCCAAAGCCGGTGGGAACGCGACCCTTGATTATACGATGCGGCAGCCGCGCGCGGCCCGCCGGCCGGCATGAGGTATACTTCGCACTGTCAGGAGCTGAAATGACAAAGAGCGAACAGAACGAAAGAAAGAGCGCAACCGAGGTCAGCCGGAGGCAGGCGCTGGCCGGCGCCGCGACCGCCGGGCTGCTTCTGGTGAAGCCGGAGACCGCCTTCGGCTCGCAGGCGAACTCGGCGGTGGCGTTCGGCATTATCGGCACCGGCGGACGGGGCCGCTACGTGGGCACGTTCATGGCGAAGGATCCGAACGCCCGGCTGGCTGCGATCTGCGACAAATACCCCGACCGCATCGATCTCGCCAAGACCGAGGTGCCCGGCGGCGACCGGGTGCCCGCCTACCGCGACTACCGCGAGTTGTTGCAGAACGCCTCGGTGGACGCGGTCCTCATCGCCTCCCCGGTGTTCCTGCACCCGGAGCACTTCGAGGCGGCGGTACAGGCGAAGAAGCACATCTATTGCGAAAAGCCCGCCGGGGCCGACATAGCCGGCGTCAAGCGGTTGCTCGCAGCCGGAGAGAAGGCCGACAAGTCCATGACGATCCAGTTCGGCTTCCAGCAGCGTTTCAGCCCGGAGTACCTGACGGCGATGAGCCTGCTCAAGAGCGGGAAGATCGGCGAGATGAAGCTCATGACGAGCTTCTGGGTGCTGGGCGGCAAGCCGCCGTCAAAGTTCACCAACCGCTACCAGGAGGACGAGAAGATTCGCAACTGGGGCTGGTGGGAGGCCTATTCCGGCGGCGCGATCGTCGAGCAGGACTGCCACGGGCTGGACACGCTCAACTGGTTCGCCGGCGACGCCCATCCGGTGCGCGCCGTCGGCACTGGCGGCGTCCGGTATCCGCTGGTCTACGGCGACTGGCGAACCGACCATCACGACGTGCAGTATTCCTATCCCAACGGAATCGAGGGCTGGCTGATCAGCATCAAGCACACGGCGGGCTACCGCGACGTGCGCGAGCAGTTCTTCGGCTCGGAGGGGCTGCTGGAAACCTCTCGCGTCTATTACAAGCTGCACGGTCCCATTCCGTCATCCCCCTTTCCCAACGCGGATGACCTGCGGGACCGCAGCCTGATCGAGCGCCGGGAGTCGAAGCGGGAGATCACCATCGACGCGGTGGAAAGCTTCTTCCGGAGCATCGTCAAGCGCCAACCCTACGACATGACGAAGACCTCCGGGGAGAGCACGCTCACGGCCCTGCTGGGGCGGATGGCCATCGAGTTGAAGCGCGAGGTGAGCTGGGACGAGATGATGAGATCGGCGTAACACCAGTGGGACAGCCCTGCCGGGCTGTCCGGACCGGCTGCGAGACCGGTCCCGCTTATTTCAATTCCTTGATCTCGATCTTGCGGAAGCGGACTTCCATGGGCGGCCCGCGGTGCAGTTGCAGCGCGAGCACACCTTCGAGGCGCTGGGAGTCGCGCAGTTCGGCGGTGAGCAGCCCGTTCACGCTGACCTGGATCAGGTCGCCCTGGCAGCGGATCTCGACGGTGTTCCAGTCGCCGGCGCGGACCACTTTCTCGGCTTTCCCCTTCCAGCCGTTGACCATCACGCCGCGCGTGCCGCGCTCCTCGTAGATGCTGCCCCACCAGTTGCCTTCGGCCATGTCGGCCTGGTAGCCGCCGACCACCCAGTCGGGCAGCGCCTCGCTCCGGAACTGGATGCCGCTGTTGTGATTCCGGAGCTTCACCTCCGCGCGCAAGACAAAATCCCGAAACTGCTGTTTGCGGTAGATGAGGAAGGAATTGGCGTTCAGCTCGACCCCCTCGGTGGCGCCGACAATGGCCCCGTCGCGGACGCTCCAGAGGCGCGGATCGCCGTCCCACCCATCCAGGCTTGTTCCGTCAAAGAGCGCGCGGAAACCGGTTTCGGCGCTTTGAAGACTCGCGGCGCACGCCGCCGAAGCGACAGCCAGGAACAACACTCCAATCAGCTTTGTCATGGTGTTTTGCCAACTATACCACCAGACGCGGACAGCATGAACGACGGTGATGCCCTCCATGCCCTCCGTCCCAGGTGGGCGAATGGCGGGCCAACCGGCGCACGGTCACAATCCTGCTCGATTTTCTCCCGGTGGCGTTAAATCCTGACTGTTCAGACGATTAGCGCCATCCGCCTGGCGCCAGTTTCCGCCGTCGCGGCGATGGCGCGCGCGAGGATGATACCGGGCCGGCCGGGCTTGCCCGAATCGGCGCCCGGCGGCCAACGTGTTCTCGAAGAGGAGATGGATGATGGAAGCACAGAGTGTCCCGCAGGAAAAACCGCAGCCTGATCGGCCGAGGTATGGGATTGGAGAACTGTACCTGTTCCGGGAGTTCACCCGCCAAGGCTACGAGCAGACGTTCGGTGTGCAGCCGCCGCCGTTCGATCCGAGCAAGCCGATTAAGACCTGGTTCGATTCCAGTGTCGCCGGCCGGCTGCCCGGCGAAGTGGTGACCTACAGCGTCGTGCGCAAAGTAGAGGGACAAGCGGCTTACGCAGTCAGCCCCTTCGCGATTACTGCCGAGGATGCGGCGCGAGTGAATCTGCCCGGGGCCTACCGCTATCCGGCCTATGTTCCGGCGGACACACCCGCGATGGCGGGCGGTCAACGGGCAATCAATCCGGTATTTCTGACAGAGCGCGCGGAGGCCGAAGCCCTCGGGCGCGAGCTTGGGTTGAGCGTGGTTGAGATCCCGATCCCGGTCTTGCCCATTCACGAGCTTGCATGGAACGGGGAGACGCGCCGGCAGTGGGCGCTGGCGCTGCCCAACGGCAAGCGGGCCGTGGCAGGGCTGCTCCTCCAGCAGAAGTACGCCGGCGGGATCGGCGCGCCGGGATTCTGGAAGTTCAATGCGCAAGGGTATCCGATCTGGGAGCCGATCCACCCGATCACTTCGAACCCCAACGCGAAGGTCATGCCACTTCCGGTGAGGGGACTGCTGCCGAACGAGCGCCTCATTGCGGACATCTTCGGCCCGGCGGTCGTCCGGACAGATCTGGAAGCGCCGGGGCCGGCCGGTTCGGATGAAGCCTGGAAGGCGCTGGTGACCGCCGCCTTGGGACGCATCGAGCAGAAGCTGAACGCGCTCAGCGGGCAGGCGGGGTGAGCGGGGTCTTTTGGGGAACCCACATTGAGCCGCCGATGAACGCCGATGGTTTGATGGTTTTTTCGGCGTCTATCGGCGTTCGTCGGCGGCCCGGAATGTTTCGCTCACGCATGAAGCGGCCTGTGGTGCGGTGAGTTGTGCGACCACCGGAAACCTCCGCCGAACCAGCGCATGATAAATTCGGGCGCCGCCCAGGCCGATGATCGTCTCGAGGCTTCGCTCCGTGCTATGATGAGGCTTCCGCGCTCAACTTGGACGCCTCGGAATCAAGTTCCAGCTTCCGCCGGCGACGTAACCCTGTGACATGAACCAGGTTCGGCAAGACAGGCGCGACCCGCATCCGCGCCGGTGGCCGCATCAAACACCCACCGCCGCCTGAGGGCCTCCAATGGCAAGCCCAGCCCGATCGGTTCTCCGCTTCCGCGAGCGCTCCGAGCTGCTCGACTTCCTGCTTGAAGCTTCGGCGGCCACATCTGAGACGCTCGACCTCGACAAGCTGCTGGCCCGCGTGGCGGACATCATCCGGAAGGTGATTCCGTTCGAGCTGTTCGCCATCCTCCTGTACAACGAGCGCCTGCGGAAGCTGAAGATCCGCCACGCCGTCGGCCATCGCCAGGAGGTTGTCCAGAGCCTCGAGATCGCGCTGGGCGAGGGGATCACCGGCGCGGCGGCGGAGACCGGCAAGCCGCTGCTTGTCGGCGACGTGCGGCTCGACGCGCGCTACTTGAACGCCGTCGACGCCGTGCGGTCCGAACTGGCCGTGCCCATGCTGGCCCGCGGCAAACTCGTCGGCGTGATCGACATCCAGTCCACGCGCGTCAACGCCTACGGCGAGTACGAGCGGGCGATGCTACGGCTCATCGCCGGCCGCGTTGCCTTCGCCATCGACAACGCCAGGCTCTATCGGCGCGTCGATCGCCAGAACCGCACACAGAAGATGCTGGCGCGGCTCTCCCAGCAGTTCTCCTCGATCCTCGATCTCGACGACCTGCTGGGTAAGATCGCCGAGGCCGTACGCCTGCTGATCCCTTACGACTCGTTCAGCATCCTGCTCGTCGACGAGCAGGCGAAGCTTCTGCGGAGCCGTTCCAGCTTCCGCTACGACGAGCGCTCGTGCGTGGACAACATCCCGCTGGGAAAAGGCATCACCGGCGCGGCCGCGGAATCTCGCGCCGTGGTGCGCGTGGCCGACACGCTGGCCGATCCCCGCTACATCCCGTCGCATCCTGACATCCGCTCGGAAATCGCCGTGCCGCTGATCGCCCGGGACCGGGTCGTCGGAGTGATGGACCTCGAAAGCGAACGCATCGGCTTCTTCACCGAAGAGCATGCGCGCACGCTTTCCCTGCTGGCGCCCCAGATCGCCATCTCGGTCGAGAACGCCCGGCTTTACGAAGAACTGGCAAAACGCGAGCAGCGCATGGAGGTGGACCTGCGGGCGGCCCGGGAACTGCAATCGCTGCTGCTGCCGCGGACCGCTCCGAAGATCGACGGCTTGGACGCCGCCGCCGGCCTGCGGCCCGCCCGGGAAGTGAGCGGCGACCTCTACGACTTCTTCCAACACGGCCAGCAGCACACGGTGATGGCGTTCGGCGACGTCAGCGGCAAGGGCGCCGCGGCGGCGCTGTACAGTTCGCTGGTGAGCGGCCTGCTGCGCACGCTCGCGCCGAAACGGTGCAAGCCGGCGGTGTTGCTCAAGTCGCTGAACGAAGCGCTGATTGAAAGGAAGGTGGAGGCGCGGTACGTGACGCTGCTGGTGCTGGTATGGCATCCACGCACCCAGGTCTTGACGATGGCCAATTCGGGGGCGATCCCGCCGATGATCTGCCGCCAGGGCGAGATCATCCGCCCGCGGGTCGAGGGCATCCCCCTCGGTCTCCTCGACAGCCGGGACTACGAGGAAGTTTCCTTCCAGACGGAGCCGGGCGATGTCATCGTGCTGTGCTCCGACGGCGTGGAAGACCAGCACAACGCCGCCGGCGAGCACTACGGCCGCGGCCGGCTGGCGGAGCTTCTCCAGCAAGTCTGGTGGCAGCCGGCGCAGGCGATCGTGGATGCCGTGCTCGCCGACCTCGACCGCTACGCGGAGGGCGCCGGGGTCGCCGACGATCAGACGCTGCTCGTGCTGAAGGTCAAGTAGATGGTATCGGACTGCTTCGATTACAGGCAGGGCGCGCTGTACTGCGAGGAGGTGGCGCTGGCCGCCGTGGCCGCTCGCGCCGGAACTCCTTGCTACGTCTACTCGGCGCGGGCCGTGCTTGATCGCTACCGCGCGTATGACGAAGCCTTCGGCGATCTGCCGCATTGCGTCTGCTACGCCGTGAAGGCGAACTCGAACATCAGCCTGCTGGCGCTGCTCGCGGGCGCCGGCGCCGGCTTCGACATCGTCTCCGGCGGGGAGCTGTATCGCGTGCTGAAGGCGGGCGGAGACGCCTCGAAAGTCGTCTTCTCGGGAGTCGGCAAGACGGCCGACGAGGTCGAGTACGCGCTCGAGCGGGGCATCCACAGCTTCAACTGCGAATCGGATTCCGAACTGGCGCTGATCGATGCGCTGGCCGCGCGGCGTGGTGTGCGGGCCCGCATCGCGCTGCGCGTCAATCCCAACGTCGACGCCGGCGCCCATCCTTACATCTCCACCGGCCTGCGCGAGCACAAGTTCGGCATCGACATCGCCGAGGTCGAAGAAACCTACCGGCGCGCGATGTCGCTTCGCCACCTCACTCCCGACGGGGTCGGCTGTCACATCGGCTCGCAGATCCTGGACACCGGCCCGTTGATGGAGGCCATAGATCGGATGCTGGAGCTGGTGGCGCGGCTGCGGGCGCAGGCGGTCCCCATCCGGCGCCTCGATCTCGGCGGAGGCCTGGGCGTCCGCTACCGGCCGCACGAGCAGACGCCGGAGATCCGCCGCTTCGTGGCGGAGGTTCGCGAGAGAGTCGAAGGCAAGGACCTGGAGGTGATGGTCGAGCCGGGGCGCTCGATCGTCGGCGAGGCCGGCGTGCTGCTCACCCGGGTGCTGTACCGCAAGCGCACCGGCAGCCGCGAGTTCGTGGTCGTGGACGCAGCCATGAACGACCTCATCCGGCCGTCGCTTTACCAATCGCACCACGAGATCATCCCGCTCCGAAAGACCGACCGCGGCCGCATCCTGGCCGACGTGGTCGGGCCGGTCTGCGAGTCGGGCGACTTCCTGGCGCTCGACCGCGAGTTGGACAACGTGCTGCCGGGCGACCTGCTCGCCGTCTGGACCGCCGGCGCCTACGGTTTCGTGCTCTCTTCCAATTACAACTCGCGTCCCCGTCCCCCGGAAGTGCTGGTCGAGGGCTCCACCTGGCGCCTGGTCCGCGCGCGGGAAACCTTCGAAGATCTGGTGCGCGGCGAGTAGAAGATCGGTGACCGGCTACGTAATCCCCAAATTCGCCGCGCGCGCCGGAAACCGCTGCCGCCACCCCGTCAGCCCGCCGCCCCCTTGCCGTCTGCCTTCCGGCCGGTCCCGTCACTCGCGCTCGATGCCCAGCTTCTTCAGCTTCTCCTGCAAGCTCTGGCGCTCGAGGCCGATGGCGGCGGCGGTGCGGGTTACGTTGCCCTGGTGCTCGCGGAGCTTGCGGGCAAGGTAGGCGGCTTCGAACCGGCTGCGCGCTTCCCGGAAGTCGGCGGGGGCGAGCAGATCGTCCGCCGGCGCGGCCGCAACCGGCCCGAGCCGGACGGCGTCCGCGACATCCTCCTTGGTGACCTTGCCCTCGCGGGCGAGCACGAACAGCCGCTCGACCGCGTTCCGCAACTGGCGGACATTGCCAGGCCAGGGCGCCTCCTCGAGGCTCAACAACGCTTCTCGGGACAGCTCCGGTCCGATGCGGTCGTACTTGCGCCGCAGGTCGTCCCAGAAAACCTCGACGAGCAGCGGGATGTCCTCGCGCCGCTGGCGAAGCCGAGGCAGGTAAAGAGAGACGCCCGCCAGGCGGAAGTACAGGTCCTGGCGGAAGCGGCTCTCGCGGATGGCGCTCTCCAGGTCTTGATTCGTCGCGCTGATCAGGCGCACATCCACGCGTAGCGATTTGGAATCGCCGAGCCGCTCGACCGCGCCGGACTCGGCGGCCCGCAGGATCTTCGCCTGAGTCGGCGGCGCCATGTCGCCGATTTCGTCGAGAAACAACGTGCCGCCCTGCGCCAGCTCGAACTTGCCCGCGCGGGTGCTGGTGGCGCCGGTGAAGGCGCCCTTTACGTAGCCGAACAGTTCGCTCTCAACCAGGGTTTCCGGCACGGCGGCGCAATTCAACGCCACGAACCGCTGCGCCGCCCGCGGACTTCGCGCGTGGATCTCCTGCGCCAGCATGTCCTTGCCCGCGCCGCTTTCCCCGAGCAGCAGGACGGGTAAGTCCGTCCGAGCGACTTGCTCGGCAAGCACGAACAATTCCCGCATCGCCTGGGAAGCGCCGATCATTCGCCCGAACTGGCCTTCGGCGGCCAGGCGCTCGCGCAAGTCGCAGACTTCGCTCCGCAGTTGCTGCCGCTCCAGGGCGCGGCTGACGGTCAGCCGGAGCTCGTCGATATCGTAGGGCTTGGTGAGGTAATCGTAGGCGCCGGCCTTCATCGCCTCCACGGCGACGCGCTCCGAGCCGTGCGCCGTGATCATGATGACCGCCGGCGATTCCGGCGCATCGCCGATTTCGCGCAGCAGCTCGAGGCCGTCTCCGTCCGGCAGGTTGTAGTCGAGCAGGACGACCGCGGGAAGCTCCGCCGGCAGCCTCTCGCGCCCTTCGGCGATCGTCGCCGCTTCGACGACGCGCAACTCGCCCTCGAAGACCCGGGCCATGGCGTACCGGGCCGCCGGATCGTCGTCAACGACAAGCAATGTCGCGAGCATGGGCGGCGGCACATACATCTTACCGCCGCCGTGGTGCCGGCAAGGCCAGAACAGCTTCATCTCAGCGGAAAGAGACGCCGATCCGGAACCCGATCAGATGGACGCCGTCGGTGGTGTGGTCGCGGAACTCCAGCCGGAGTCCGGTCCGCTCGCGGAACCACCAGGTGGCGCCGCCGCCGAAGTTGACGAACCTGGCGGTGTCACCGCGGAAGGCGAGGCTGTAGCCGGCGGTGGCGAACGGCACGACCTTCCGGTCCGGCCGGGCCTCTCCGAACTGGAACAGCCCGTTGACGGAAGCCAGGCCGATGCCACATCCAAAGGCGCTGGTCGGATAGGCATAGCCGATTTCACCGCCCGCCCCGACTCCTTTGTAGAACACACCTTCGCCCCCGCCGCCGAAGTGCATGAATCCGCCGCCGTCGGGCGAGGTCACGCCTGGCGAAAGGAACACGTAGCCGTGACCCTTGTACGGCGTCTGGCGCTGCGCGAGGACCATGCCGGCTGGCAGGGATAGAAGAAGAACCAGCCTGAATGCGGTTGGCATCGAAACCTCCTGGCGCTCTTGCGCCGCCGCGGTTTACAGGTGCAGATGCGACGCCAATCGCAGGCCGGGCGCAACAGGTAGAAAACAGAAGACTTCTCGAGTACGGTGGACGCTGGACCCGCCAGCCGGGGTAGACACCGCCAGTGGAAGCTGGCAGCACCGGCCGGAACGAATAGCGTCCCGCCTTTGGTGGCTGACTCAGCCCGGGCAGGGCATTTGCCCCACTCCTGCCCCGGCGGCTCGGGGGATCCCTTGGGGCCGAAGCCGCGCCTGCTAGCGCTGCAAGCAACCCGCCCCGTAGGTTTCGAAGTCCGCCTTCGAGCAGTAGCCGGAAGCCGGCCAATAGGGGCCCATGGCCGCTTTCCATTCCCTTCGCGGGAGCTTGACGACGTTCGCCATGGACTCGGCGAAGGAGGGGTTGGCCCGCGTCTGGCGATAGATCAGGGTGTTGTAGTAGTGAACCGGGGTGTCGATTCCCCAAGGGCGATCTCTTCGGTCGTAGACTACGTCCGTTGGCAGGGCCAAAGCCCCCCAAGGGAGCCACCTGGCACGGAAAGCCGCCAGGGACGCATCGCTCGGCTTCGAGCCGGGATCGCAAATCACAAACGTGGCGTACCCGTTAGCGTTCAACAGGGCCTCGTCGTCGGGTATGCAGCGGTGGACATTCGTGGTGTAGGGATCATCGGTGCAGAGCGACCAGAACCGCACTTGGCGATCGGCGTAGACAGGTTCGCCGCTTCGAGTTCTTGGAGATGTCGGGGCCTTGAAACGGACCACGACCAGTTCCTTGCTTGTATTCGGCTGGAGAAACTCCCGGCTGAGCGTTGCCACGAAGTAGTAGTTGTCGCCGTTGGGGAAAAAGTGGGCGGAAAACGGATCGCGAATATTCCAACGCGGTGGATCGTAGGCCGTAAGCTTGTTAGCGGGGGTGGGCGGCGTCCCGAACCAGTCTCCATTGTCGAGGCGGCCCCAGACGGTGGCGTCCTCGGGCACGATGACCGGTCGCACCGGGCATGTCGAAAAGAATTGCCCGTTCAGCCAGAGATCAGGCAAGACGGGATTCGTGGTGCCGCCCGGCAGGCTTTCGGGATCCGTTGCGTGATAGATCCGATAGGACAGGGAGACAGTTGTCAAGGTTCCTCTGTAGTCCTCTGTAGAAGGTATTGGGCGGTGGCTCGGCCGGCCTCTCGCCGAACACCAG
>CAZACK010000068.1:21812-27089 GCA_964483455.1 uncultured Solibacteraceae bacterium | reverse complement strand
GCCCGATCTTCGCCGGCAAGATCTTCCCGTTCTGCTTCATCACCATCGCCTGCGGCGCCATCTCGGGTTTCCACTCGCTGATCTCCTCGGGCACGACGCCGAAGATGATCGCAAAAGAGGGACACGCCCGGCCTGTCGGCTACGGCTCGATGCTGCTCGAAAGCTTCGTCGGCATCATGGCGATGATCGCCGCCTGCGTGCTCCAGCCGGGCGTCTACTTCGCCGTGAACTCCCCGGCCGGCATCGTCGGCGCAACCCCCGAGGCGGCGACGGCGACCATCACCTCCTGGGGCTTTCCGGTGGCGGCCTCGGAGATGGAGAGCCTGACGCGCGACGTCGGCGAGCAGACGCTGTTCTACCGCACGGGCGGCGCACCCTCGCTCGCCCTGGGCATGGCCCACATCTTCGCCACCGGCGCCGGCGGCAAGGCGATCCTCGGCTTCTGGTACCACTTCGCGATCATGTTCGAGGCGCTGTTCATCCTGACCATCATCGACGCCGGCACGCGCGTCGGGCGCTTCATGCTCCAGGACCTGCTGGGCCACGTCTACAAACCGCTGGGACGAACGAGCTGGATGCCCGGCGTGATCGGCGCCAGCGCCGCCGTGGTCATCGCCTGGGGCTATTTCCTGTACCAGGGCGTGGTCGATCCGCTCGGCGGCATCAACTCCTTGTGGCCGCTGTTCGGCATCGCCAACCAGCTTCTGGCGGCCATCGCGCTGTGCGTGGCCACCACCATCCTCATCAAGATGCATCGCGCGCGGTATATGTGGATCACCTGCATTCCGCTGGTGTGGCTGGTGACCGTGACCTACACCGCCGGCTGGCAGAAGATCTTCTCCGCCGAGCCGCGCGTCGGCTTCCTGGCCGCCGCCGAACAACTCGCGCGCGGCCCGCAAAGCGCCGCCACCGGCACGCTGATCTTCAACAACCGCCTCGACGCGGCGGTCTGCGGCGTCTTCCTCGTGCTGGTGACACTGATCCTGGCGGACTCGATCCGCCTTTGGGTCGGCATCCTGCGAGGCACCCGCGAGTCCAACGTGATGGAAGCCCCGTTTGTGCTGTCGAAGCTCCGTCCGGAGGAATTATGAGAACCGCGTGGCGCAGGCTTGAGCCTGCCGCGTCGAGACTCGTCTCGACGCTTGCCGGACTCCTTCGAGAGCTCAGCGACGAAACCGCCTACCGCCGCCACCTGGCCGCCCACGGGCGCGAGCACTCGCCCGAGGAGTGGCGCCGCTTCTCCGATCGGCGGTTCCACGCGAAGTACCTGAGGCCGAAATGTTGCTGAGAAGCCTGCCGGTGGCGGCCGCGCTCGCCGCCTGGGCCGCGGATGCCCCACCCGCGCCCAAGACCCGAGTGGACAACGTCAAGGAGATCATCCACGGCGTGGAGATCGTCGACCCGTACCGCTGGCTCGAGGACCAGGAGAGTCCCGAAACGCGGGCCTGGATCGATTCCCAGAACGCGTACGCACGGACGATCCTCGCCGGAATCCCGGGCCGCGAGGCCCTGAAGCGCCGCATCGCCGAATTGCTCAAGGTGGATTCCATCGATATTCCCATCGAGCGGGGCGGCCGCTACTTCTTCTCGAAACGCCGCGCAGACCAGGACCTGGACATCATCTACATGCGGAAAGGCGCGAAGGGCAACGACGAAGTCCTCGTCGACCCGCACCCGCTCAGCGCCGCCTACACGATTTCGGTCCGGCTGATCGACGTCTCGAAGGACGGCTCACGCCTCGCTTACTCCCTCCGAGACGGCGGAGCGGACGAGGTTGAGATCCGTCTGCTGGACGTGGAAACCAGAAAAGAACTGCCGGATCGGCTGCCCAAGGCTCGCTACTGGGGCGTGTCGATCAAGCCGGACAGGAGCGGCTTCTACTACACCCGCTTCGGCCAGGAAGGGCCGCGAGCCTGCTTCCACGCGATGGGGACGGACCCTTCCACCGACAAGCTGATCTTCGGCGACGGGCTGGGAAGGGACAAGACGCTGTCCACTTCCCTGTCGTACGACGGGCGGTATCTGCTGTTCCTCGTCTCGCACGGCGTCGGCGGAGACGCCAAAACGGAAGTCTACTTCCAGGACCTCGAGAGCGGCGGACCAATCGTTACTGTCGTGAACGACATCGACGCCAAGTTCAGGCCCCAGATCGGCGGGGACCGCCTGTTCCTGCGGACCGACTGGAAAGCGCCCAACTGGCGTGTGTTCTCCGTCGATCTCCGCAATCCCGCGCGGGGGAACTGGCGCGAGGTCGTTCCCGAAGGCAAAGCACCAATCGAATATCTGACCCCGGCGGGCGGCAGGCTCTTCGTTAATTACCTGGACAACGTCGTGTCGCGGGTGAAGGTCCTGGAGCCGGACGGCCGCCACGTTCGCGACATCACCTTTTCCGCGCTGGGCACGGTGACCCCCGCATTCGGCAGGTGGGAAAGCGACGAGGCGTTTTACCTTTTCTCCTCCTACCACGTCCCGTCCACCGTCTACCGCTACCACATTTCGAGCGGCCGGCAGGCGGAATGGGAGCGCCTGAAGGTCCCGGTGGACAGCGGGCGTTTCGATCTGAAGCAGGTCTGGTATTCCTCGAAGGACGGCGGGCGGATGCCGATGTTCGTGCTGCACCGCAAAGAACTGAAGCTCGACGGCAACCGGCCGGCGCTGCTCACCGGCTACGGGGGATTCTCCATCTCCGAGACTCCCTCCTTCGATGAGAAAGCGGTCCTGTGGGCCGAGCACGGCGGGGTGTTCGCCGTCGCGAACCTCCGCGGCGGCGCTGAGTTCGGCGAGGAGTGGCACCGGGCGGGCATGCTCGCGAAGAAGCAGAATGTCTTCGACGATTTCATCGCCGCCGCCGAGTGGCTGATCGCGAACCGTTACACCAGCGCTTCCCGGCTGGCGATCGAAGGCACCAGCAACGGCGGGCTGCTCGTCGGAGCGGCGCTCACCCAACGCCCCGACCTGTTTCGCGCCGTGTTGTGCCGCTATCCTCTTCTCGACATGATCCGCTATCACAAGTTCCTCGTGGCCCGCTGGTGGGTGCCGGAGTACGGTTCGTCGGAGAATTCGGATCAGTTCCAGTATCTCTACGCCTATTCTCCGTATCATCGCGTGAAGCCCGGCACGAAGTATCCGGCGGTGTTGCTGGTCAGCGGCGACGCGGATACGCGGGTCGCGCCGCTGCACGCTCGCAAGATGGCGGCGTTGCTCCAGGCCGCGAACGGCTCGGACCTGCCGGTCATCCTGAAGTATGAAGTCAAGTCGGGACACATCCGTGCCAAACCCGTTGCAATGCTGATCGACGAAAAAATCGGCGAGTGGGGATTCCTCCTCTGGCAGACCGGCGCTCTGGAGGAACAGGAGAGAAAGAAATGAAGCGCCTCACACTGCTCATGCTGTTCATCCTCGGAGCATCCGCCGCGCCGCTCCCTTCTCTGCGCGAGCAGGCGGCCATCCAGCAGGAGTGGCTGAAGCTGCGCCTCGAGCGCGTGCTGCCCAAGCTCATGCGGAAGCACGGTGTTCAGATGTGGCTGGTGATCTGCCGCGAGTACAACGAAGATCCGGCCTTCTTCTCGCTGGTTTCGCCCACGGTCTTCGCCGCCCGGCGGCGCACCATCTACGTGTTTCACGACCGCGGCGAGGAGGAAGGCGTCGAGCGGCTGGCGCTCGGCGGCGGCTCGAACGGCGGGCTCTACAAGGTGTATCGCGACCCCGCGGTCGAGAGCCGCGAGGTCTACGGCGAGGGCCAGTGGGTCCTGCTCAGGAAGCTGATCGAGGAGCGCAAGCCGGCCACGATCGCCGTCAACGTTTCCTCCACGCACGCGTTCTCCGACGGCCTGACGGCCGCAGAGCGCGACAAGCTCGAGGACACGCTCGGGCCGGAGTTCCGCAAGCGGCTCGTGCGCGCGGAGAACCTGCCGCTCGAGTACATCGCCATCCGGCTGCCGGAGATGCTGCCCGTCTACCGGCAGATGATGGAGGCCGCGCACTCGCTCATCCGCCGGGCGTTTTCGAACGAAGTCATCACGCCGGGCCGGACGACGAACGAGGACGTGGTCTGGTGGCTGCGCGAGGAGTTGCGGCGGCTCGGCTTCAGCACCTGGTTCCATCCCGACGTCGATGTCCTGACACCCGAGCGTCCGGACTGGAATTTTCTGGGCGAGCACAAGCCCGTGGTGATCGAGCGCGGGAACGTCCTGCACGTGGACTTCGGGCTGACGGCGATGCGGCTGAACACCGACACCCAGCACATGGGCTACGTGCTCCGCGAAGGGGAAACGGACGTGCCCTCGGGAATCAAGCGCGCGCTCGCGAACACAAATCGCCTCCAGGACATCGTGATGGAGCGGATGCGTCCGGGACGCACCGGCAACGAGGTTCTGGCCGATGCGCTGGCGGCGATGAAAGCCGAAGGGATGAAGGGTTCCGTCTACTGCCACCCGGTCGGCGACCACGGCCACGGCGCCGGGCCCCTGATCGGCCTGTGGGACCGCCAGCAGGGCGTTCCCGGCCGGGGCGATGTCACGCTGCTTCCCGAAACTTGGTTCTCGATCGAGCTGTCAACCCAGACTCCGGTGCCCGAATGGGGCAACAAGGAGCTTTGGGTCGCCCTCGAAGAGGACGCTGCCATCGACGAATCCGGCCGAATCTCCTGGGTGCTCGGCCGGCAAACGGAGTTCCACTTAGTCCGGTGACCGGTCAAGCCAGCTACGATTTCCGCCGAGATCGCCGCCCGGCCCCGGCGGCTTTTCCGACCAGATAGCCAAGGGCCGCGCCGATCACGGGCACGGCCAAATGCCAGACGAGCACGTGGGGAGCTTCGACCACCCAGCATTGCAGGTGAAGCCCGATCGCTCCGGCCAGCCCCGCGAGGAATCCGGCCGATGCCCCAACCGCGCCGGGAGACAGAATCGCTCCTTGGCGGAGGATTAGCAGGAACGCGAGGGCGGGCGGCACGGCAAACAGAGTGCCCGGAACGGTACAGGCGGCGCCCCAGGCGACGAACGGACCTTCGATCTTCCACGGATACAAGATGCCGACAGCCAGCGCCATCGCGGCCGCCAAGCCGAACAGCAGTCGGCCCGGACGAATGGCTAGCCTGCCGCCCGGCACCATTTGGCGGCTCAGGGAGGCAGCCAGGAGCACCGCCCCCGACACGAGCACCGCCGCGACAACGCCCCACTGCATCGCAGTCAAGGCTCGAAGGCCCCTAGCCCCGCCTTGCATCACCATGGCCGCGCCCAAGAGCCCGACGATCCCGAGGAACATCAGAATGAAGAAGGC
>CAZACK010000068.1:0-21712 GCA_964483455.1 uncultured Solibacteraceae bacterium | reverse complement strand
GTGGATGCGAAGCCAGCAATCCTGTAACAGGTCTTCCGCCGCCTCGCGCGACGCGGCGCGGGCTGTCAGAAACCGGAATAGCGCCGGGGACACGAGCCGTATCAACTCCGACGCGGCAGGCTCGTCAGCTTGCTGGTAACGCCGCATCAAGTCTTCGAGTCGTCGATCTTCTCGACCGGCTTGGGCAGGGGTGTCCGCCAATCAAGCCCATTCTATCTTCGGTTCTCAGGCGGCGGAAGTTACGGAGGGAATTATCCGAGGTTCAGCACTTCTTTCAATGTCCCCGTCTGGCCGGCGATCTTCTTCTGGAGCGTCATCAGCCCGTAGATAAGCTGCTCCGGACGGGGGGGACAGCCGGGCACGTAGACATCGACCGGAACGATCTGGTTCACGGGAATCAGGGCGTAATTGCTGAAGACGCCGGTCGAGGTGGCGCAGGCGCCCATCGACAGCACCCACTTCGGCTCCGGCATCTGCTGGTAAAGCTGGCGGATCACCGGGGCCATCTTGTTGGAGACCCGCCCGGCGATGATCATCAGGTCGGACTGGCGCGGGGATCCGCGAAAGACCTCGGCTCCGAAGCGGGCGATGTCGAACCGGGAAGCGCCCATCGCCATCATCTCGATGGCGCAGCAGGCCAGTCCGAACGTCATCGGCCAGATGGAGTTCTTGCGCGCCCAGTTGATGGCCTTGTCGAGCGTGGTCACCAGGACTCCCTCCGACGGTCCCACGTTCCCTTCGTCGTCGATGCGGGAGAAGAAATCCTCGGGGACGTCGGAAACGCCGGTCAGGTTGAAGCGGGCCGATTGGTCCAGCGCCATGGCTCCATTCTCTCACGGAACCGCTAGAATGGAAGTTCCGGCTCTCGACGGCCTGCCGTCCGCCCGAGACGGCGATTCCGATTCATGTCAATCCCTCACATCCGGTTTGAGCCTTCGGCTGACTATGCACAAGCGCTCCAGCGCGCCGCCTCGCTTTGTGGGGTCGCACCGGAGTACTGGGACATCTGGGGCCGGCGTCACGCGACCTCGCCGGAAACGTGCCGGGCCATCCTCGAATCGCTCGGCGTTCGCTGCGAAAGCCGCGAGGCCATCGATTCGGAGATGGAGGAGCGGCTCTGGCGTGAGTGGTCGCGGCCTTCGCCGGCCGCGTTGGTCGTGCCGGAGGATGTTCATACCCGCGTCTTTCCCCTTCAAGTGCCGCGGGACGCCGGCGCATGCGAGGTCCGAGTCGAGGTTCGCCGGGAAGACGGTTCGGCCGAAGAGTACTGGTTCCCTTTGGAGGGCCTGCCGTTGGTCATGACCGCCGAGCTGAGGGGCCGGCGCTTCGCCAGCTTCCCGGCGCCGCTTCCCGAGCGCCTCCCTCTCGGCTACCACGACCTCGAGGTTACCGTGTCTTTCGAAGGCGAGACGCTGCGGAGCGAAACGCGGCTGATCGTCTGCCCCGACCGGGCGTGGATTCCGCCCGAGCTCGCTCACGGGAAAGCGGCCGGCGTTGCCATCAGCCTCTACGGGCTCCGCTCCGCGCGGAACTGGGGATGTGGCGATTTCACCGACCTGGCGCGGGTGATCGACTGGGTGGCGGACGACCTCGGGGGCAGCTTCGTCTCGCTGAATCCGCTCCACACCATCCCAAACCGCCAGCCCTTCAACACCAGTCCGTATCTGCCGGCGAGCATCTTCTTCCGCAACCCGATCTACATCGACGTCGAGCGGGTCGAGGAGTTCGCCGAATCGCAGCGCGCCCGCGCGCTCTTTGAAAGCCCGGAGATCCAGGCGGAATTGCATTCGTTGCGCGAGGCGCCCTACGTCGAATACGAACGGGTCTATAGCCTCAAGCTCCGGTTCCTCCAGATCGCGTTCGAGAATCTTCTGGAGAGGAGCCGTGCCGGCTCGGCCCGAGCCGCCGCCTTCGAGGACTATTGCCGGCAGGAAGGCGAGCTTCTGGAATGCTACGCCACCTATTGCGCGTTGGATGAATGGATTCACGACGTCCGCGCGGAGGTTTGGACCTGGCCGGACTGGCCCGAGGAGTATCGGGATCCGGACTCGCCCGCCGTGGGGGTGTTCCGGGAGGCGAATCGCCAGCGGGTCCTGTTTCACAAATACCTCCAGTGGCTGACCGAAACCCAGCTCGCCGAGGCGCACCAGCACGGGAGAGGGAAAGGCCTCTCGATCGGGCTGTATCATGACCTCGCCCTGGCGACGGACCGCTGCGGGTTCGACCTCTGGGCGCACCGCTCCTTTTACGCCTCCCAATGCCGCGTGGGCGCCCCGCCCGACGATTTCTCGCCGAAGGGACAGGATTGGGGCTTCCCGCCGCCCAGCGCCGCCCGTCGCCGCGAAGACGGATACCGGCTCTTCGCCGAATCGATTCGCCGCAACTGCCGCTCCGGCGGCGCGCTGCGCATCGATCATGTCATGCGGCTCTTCCGGCTGTTCTGGATTCCGGATGGGATGGAGGCGCCCGCCGGCGCCTATGTTCGCGAGGACCAAGAGGACCTGCTGCGGATCGTGGCGCTCGAGAGCACGAGGCAGAAAGTGCTCATCGTGGGCGAAGACCTCGGCACCGTCGAGCCCAGCTTCCGCGAAGCCCTGGCGCGGTTTGGCATCCTGAGTTACAGGCTTTTCTACTTTGAGAAGAACGACCGCGGCGAGTTCCGGTTACCGGAAGAGTACCCGCGACAGGCTCTTGTCTCCACCACAACCCACGATCTGCCGACGCTAGCCGGTTTCTGGCTGAACCGCGACATCGAAGCCCGCCGCCAGGCCGGGCTCCTCGAAAGCGACGAAACCTGCCATGCCCAGCTCGCCGGACGCGCCGCGGAGAAGCAGAAGATCCTCGATGTGCTTCACCGCGCCGGGCTTGTGCCAGAGAGCTTTCCGAGGAACGCTTCCGAGGTCCCGGAGTTGACGGGAGAACTGCACAACGCGATCACCGGCTTCCTGGCGTCGACGCCGTCCATGCTGATGGTGCTCAACCAGGAGGATCTGCACAAAGAAACCGAGCAGCAAAACCTGCCCGGCAGCACCTGGCAATATCCAAACTGGCGCCGCAAGACGCGGTTCACGGTCGAGGAGTTGCGCTCCGACGGCCCGGCGAAGGACTTCACCCGGATGTTCCGCCATTGGCTGCAGAAGACCGGGAGACTTGAAAGGCAGGCTGAGAAGTGAATTGCGGCGAGGAAACATGGCGGGCGGAGCAACCTCGATTCTCAATGCCGGCAGCCGGACAGGGAACGGTCGCGCCCGCGAGGCGCAGTTACCACCAGACCAAACCGGCCTCCGTCCGGCTGGATTAGTGTAGAGGACAGGCTGTTCCCCGATTGACCGGGGGCTCAGCCTTGAGGGAGACCTCCATGACAATGCACCGGAAACTGCGCGTTGGGTTGCTGCTGATTGCGGCGACCACCCTTTCCTGCCGCAGCGGTTCTGAAACAACGCGCCATTCCGCTTCCTCTCTCACCCAGCTTCCGCTGATACTGTCGGGCCAAAGCAAGCGCGTCTCGAGCTGGGACCAAACCGGGCAGAACCGGGACAACCGGCGCATCGGCCCTGGAGAAACCGCCGTGCTGGCGGATATCAAAGGGTCCGGGCAGATCAATCACATCTACCTTGTGATGGTCTATCCGGATCCAATGGACTACCGCGACGCCGTTCTGCGCATGTTCTGGGACGGCGAGAAGACGCCGAGCGTGGAAGTGCCGTTGGGGGACTTCTTCTGCGTCAGCAATTGCACTCCGCGGCGATTCCAATCCTTGCTCGCGGTGATCAATCCCGGGATGGATGCCGAAAGCGCCAACAACGGCTTGAATGTCTATTTCCCCATGCCCTTCTCGAACGGGGCCCGCATCGAGATTGAGAATCAGGGGCCCAATGCGCTCGGCGGCGCTTGGGGATGCGTCTGGTATCACATCGATTACCAACAACACGACCGGCCGCCCGGCGACGAACTCGGACGCTTCCACGCTCAATGGCGGCGCACCAGGTTTACGGGCAGCCGGAGCCAACCCAGGCCGGGAAAGGGTGCGTTTCCCGGCCTGAATCGGGACGGAAAGGCGAACTACGTAATGCTGGATGCCGCCGGTGAGGGGCACGTGGCCGGCCTTTTCCTCGAGGTTGACAACATTCAGGGCGGATGGTGGGGAGAAGGCGATGACATGATCTTTGTGGACGGAGAGCCGTGGCCGCCTTCGCTGCACGGAACAGGCACCGAGGAGATCTTCGGCGGCGGCGCGTGCCCGCACCGTGAGTACTCGGGACCGTACACCGGATTCCTCCTCGTTGAAAACCTGCGCGGCGAACGCTTCCGCGGCAAGAACGGCATGTACCGGTGGTATGTGCAGGACCCGATCCGGTTCCGCAAGTCCATCCGGATGACGATCGAGCATGGCCACGACAACGACTTCGACAACGACTATTCGAGCGTTGTGTATTGGTACCAGAAGGAGCCGCACGCCGCTTTCCCCAAGCTGCCGCCCAGGGATAGCCGGCGCCCGATCTACCCTGAAGCGTACTGGGAAGCTCACGCGAAGTTCGTGCAACTGAACCGGGAGACCGTGTCTGTTCTCGATGCTTACTCGTTTGAGGGCAAGCCGTTGCCTGCCTGGATAGGGCCGGTCCGTGAGAAGCTGCTCCGCGGCTACGCACTGCTTTCCGGCCACGAGTATGAACGAGCGCATGTCCTGTTCGAACAGGCTCTTCGCGCGGCGCCGGGAGGTTCCGCCGCGCCGCGCTGATCGCTGCTCTCCCTAGGGCTGCCCGCGGCCTACTTCACCGCCGAAATTGTACAGCAGAATCCCATATCCCACCCCGGCCTCATCGGCGCTCTTCGCCACCTGGAACGCCATGAACTTTCCGTCGGTGGAGACTACCGGATTGGAAGCCTTGTATCCCTCGTAGTCGTTGAAGCGCGTGAGCCGCACAAAGTCCTTGCCGGTGCCGTCGAGCCGCAGTTTCCAGATGTCGATCTGGCGGGATCCGTGGCCGCCCAGAGCCTGGCACTGCCGGTCGGCTTCCACCAGCGTGTGCTTGCCGTCCGGCAAGATACCCTCGGGCTCGTTGTAAGTCCCCGGCGCTTTTGAGAAGTTCGTCACCTCGCCCGTGTTGAGATCGATCCCCATGACCGATGCCCTGTCGTCCGGTTCGTAGCAGGAGAAAGTCAGCTTCGAGTCGTTGTCGTAGAAATCCTGGGCTTCGATGGTGCAGCTCCGGTCCTTGCTCTCGTGAACGACGCGCGCGCCGGCCAGCTTCGCAACGCCTCCGGAAAGTTCGACGTCCGCGACAATCAGCCGCGATGCGCCTTGGGACAGTTCCGGATTCTGCGCGCTCGTCTGGGAAAAGGCGATGCGCAGGCTCTTCTTCGAGATTGCGGCGCCTTCGCTCATCCGCTGGCCGAGGCGAACCGGCCTCGATCCCGGCTGCCTGCTCAGGAACCACAATTCGTTGTCGCGCGCGCGGCTGGTGCGGATGTCGGTGAAACGCTCGGGGCCGATCAGCAGGTAGTCGCCGGTGACGAGGTGCATCACGCGGAGAAACGCCGCCCCGGGGACATTGCAGGTGAGGCAGCGGATGACGCCGGTCTCCAGATCGACGACGAAGGCGTCGCCGAAGCTCTTGTTCATGAACGCGACGCGCCGGTGGTCCGGGGAGATATCCGCCCGTTCGCCGAAGTGAGTGAGCATCCGGATGTTCTTCGGCAGGTGATCGAGAGGGCTGCCCTGCTTGCGCTGGCAAAAGCACAGGACGGGCAAGGCAAGGAACACAACCGCGGCCGGGAATCTCATTGGGTGATTATGACGCGGCGCCAGCGTCGCCGCCAGCCCGTTTCAATCGAGCTTGCGAGGCGGTGCGACGGCCAGCGTCGGGGCGGCCGAATGAAGATGTCGCCGCCGCGTGCAAGTGGATTCTGCCGTGGCGAGCGTCGTACCCAGCCTATCGGATCGGATGCTTGGCTGCGGCGAGGGCGCTCGCGGGTCTCGACACGGCCGCCTGAAGGCTGCGCCACAACTGTCCGGTGTAGTGGGTACGCTCAGATGCCCACGACGTCTGTACACCCGTTGCGATTGCCCGGCCACGATGCCGTTCGGGGGTTGTTGTACACTGGTTCTGACAGCAGGAGGTGGGTCTTCTCGAGTAGTTGGCTATCGCATGTCCTGCCAGTCGGGCTCCCGTCCCAAATCGCGAAGCTCCCGTCCGCCTTTTTTGCGCTTGTCTTCCCCGACGACTGCCGGCTCTGCGATCAGCCGCTGACGGAGATTTCCCGGATTCCCGTCTGTTCCTCGTGCCTGCGCGGGATCGAGCCCCTTGCGGCCGAGTTCTTCTGCGTGAACTGCCGGACGCCGTTCTTGAATGGCCACCCTCTGGACAGCGAAGGCCGGTGCCCGCTGTGCCGCCTCGGGCTGCGAGGGTTTGATGCGGCGTATTCCTTCGGCGCCTACGACGGCAAGTTGAGGGACCTCATCCACCTCTTCAAGTACGGCGGGGTTCGTCCGTTGAGCCGGCCGCTGGGCGCACTTCTGTTGGCTGCCTTGCCGCGCGAGCAGCGGTTCGACGTGATCGTGCCCATGCCGCTCCACTGGCGGCGGCGCTGGCGGCGGGGCTTCAATCAGTCCGAGTTGCTCGCCAAAGAGATCTCGGCGCGATGCGGAATCCCGTTGAGGCGCGCTGCGCGGCGGATTCGCGCCACGTCTCCACAGGCCGGCTTGAGCAATTCCGGCCGCCGTTCGAATGTTGCCGGCGCCTTCCAGGCACGGAATCTTGGCGGGCTTCGTGTGTTGCTGGTGGACGACGTCATGACGACCGGCGCGACGGCGGCGGCCTGCGCCCGCGCCATGAAGCAGGCGGGTGCGAGGCGTGTGGCTCTGCTGACGCTGGCCCGCGTGGACCGGCGGTCCCCACTGTCTGTGTCTAGCGGCGCGGCTGCATCCCCGCAGCCTCCCGGAGGCGCGCGATGACCGGCTTGGACCGCATGCACCGGCCCGTGCTGGTCCTGAACGCCAGCTACGAGCCGATCAACATCTGCGCGGCGCGCCGGGCGCTGGTGCTGGTCCTCAAGGGCGTGGCGGCAGCCGAGGAACTCACCCAGGTATTCATTCATTCGGCCCGGAACGCGATTCTCCTGCCGTCGGTCATCCGGCTTCTGGAGTACCGGCGGATTCCGCATCAGACGCGCCCCCTGTCGCGCAAGAACATCCTCATGCGCGACCGTTACACTTGCCAGTACTGCCTGACCACATTGCCGTCCGCAGAGCTGACGCTGGACCATGTCATTCCGCGGTCGCGGGCGGGCGAAACCGCCTGGGAGAACCTGGTGGCGTGCTGCCATTCGTGCAACAACCGCAAAGGCAGCCGGACTCCGGACGAGGCTGGACTGAAACTGGCCAGGCAGCCCCGGCCGTTCAGCCTCCACACCAGCCGCCACCTGATGCGGCAGCTCGCGCATAGCGACGACCAGTGGAGAAAATACCTGTTCTATTGACCGGGTGACCGGGGGAATTGCCGGCCTAAGACCCCCGGATCGGATCCCGTGTGGGCAGATACGCACTCCTCAAGGCGGCCGCAGTGCAAATGCGTCTGACCCCTTTTCACCTAAGGTGGTTTTCCAGAAACCGGAACGTGCCTTCCCCGTTGATGGTGTGGCCGCCGTTAAAGAACTCGATCTCCGTGCGGTTGGCGAGCCCGAATTGCGTGTACAGCCATCGGACCTTGGCGTACTCGTAGGCGACCCACTGGTCCTCGGCGACCAAGTCGTGGTGGCCGCGCTCGACCATGAACGGGCGCGGGAAGATCAGGTAGGCCATTTCCGCGTAATCGAAGGTGTTGCCCATGTCGAAGTAGGGCATTTCCCACTCGATGGTGTGCATGAAGCTGAACCAGTCTTCGGTGGAGGCGACTTTCCGCGTCCAGTGGTTGAAGTCGCCGGAGCAGATCGACAGCACGTATTTTTCCAGGACGGCGGGAACGCGCATCGCCGTCTCGCCGCCGTAGCTGAGTCCGTAGAACGCCATTCGCTTTCCGTCCACGAACGGCAGCGTCTCCAGCCACCGGAGGATCTGGTCGTGCTGGCCGATGAGGAACGAGAACAGCGACGCTTTCACGCTGTTCGCCTTCCGGCTCAGCCAGCGGTAGCGGTCTTCGCCCCGATAGAGGTTGTGCGGCGCGAAGACGACGAAGCCCCGCTCGGCGAGGCGGGCGGCGAAGTCGCGGTAGGCCTCGCGGTTGCCAGCGACGGTATCGTACGGCAACCCCTGGCGGCCATGCTGGCAGACGACCACGGGGCGCCGCTCTCCGGGGGGGATGTTCTTCGGTACGAGCAGCACTCCCCAGGCGAACACCTCCGGCCAGACATCAAGCACTACGTCGTAGCCGGTCCATTTCGCCGTATCGTAGATCTTGCGCGAGCGCGGGTTGGGCGCGAGCAGCGGCTCGTCGAACCGCCCCAGCACTTCCTCGTGGAAATACTGGCGGTTTCGCCTGGCCTGCTCGATGAAGCCTTCCGAAGGCTTCGGATCGAATCGCAGCTTCAGGTTCCAGCTTCGTTCGCCGAAGGCGGGCATTGCCTCGAGGAGGAAGAAGCGCCGGCGGACTCCCTCCGACTCGCGCACCAGGCGCTGAACGTAATTCTCTAGTTCGAGCAACTGCCGATCCTGCCGTTGGCGGGGATCGAATGACCGGCGGGAGTCTTCGAGGACGCTCCTCTCAGCCGCCGCCGGCGCGGAAGCGTCGAGTATTTCCAAGAACGCGCGGATCGCCTCCGGCGAGCCGGGGCCGGCGGGCTCGCCTGCCGGGCCGCTCACCAGGCGCTTCCCCATGAAGCCAGGCTTGAGCAGGCTATCGATGCGGTGGAACTCTGCCTTCACTTGATCGAACGAAGGCTGCGCGACGTCGCCTTTGTGCCCGGTTGCGTCAGGCACGCGGGCGAATTCGACCACCAGCCCGCGCGGGGCGATCAGGGTGGCGATTTCGGCGTCGCCGAATTCGTCGAGCAGGCCCCAGACGTTGCGATAGATTGGCTCGGACCAGACCGCTTCGCGCGGGGCGAAATATCCGCTGACGAGAGCGGCGTCGATGCGTGAGTCGGCGGCGGAGGCGTAGAAGGCGATCAAGCCGCCCTCGCCGTACCCGGCGACGCCGACCTTCGAGGAGGCGCCGCGGCTCAGGAAGTAGTCCACTGCGGCGAGCGCCTTCTGCACTTCCAGGCCGATGATGTGCCGCCCCATGTGGAAGGCTTGCCGGTAGATCCACTCGCGGTGAGTCTGATCGGTCTTCTCGGCCGCCGGCCGATTTGGCCACTGTTTGCCCCGGCCGATCAACGTGGGCACAAGCTCCTGACAGCCAGCCTCAGCGAGTTGGCGCGCCATGCCCGTCCCGAGGAGGGCCGTCTGCTCCGGCGTCTGGTCGGCGTCGGGAAGCACGACCACGTGCGCGGCGGGCTCGCGCTTGGGGTCGAGCAACAGGCCAACGCCGTGGACGCCGGGGAGCGCGTCCCAGCGAACCTGAAAGATGCGGACGCCGGCGGATTCGGCGACAAGCGCGGGATTGCTGTCGTCACCGAACCGCTCGAGGGTAACCGGCCGGCGAGCGTCGACCACGCCGATCTTCTTCCGGAAGTGCTGGCGGTTGGTCTCGATGGACTTCTCGTACGCTTCGCCGCCGGCGAGATCCCGTTTCCACAGCCGCCCGCGGCGATCCCGCGACTCGGCGATCTTCCGTTCGACGAAGCGGTGGGCGCCGGCCATCATCTTGCCGGCCAGGTCCTCGTTCCAGGTGAGCGGCTGCGTGGCGGGCAATGGCTCCACGGATTGCGCGGCGACGGTGGCGGAGGCCAGCAGGACGAAGACGGCCGGAGCATTCATGGCTTGATCTTCCTCGATACGACAGATTTAACAAAATACAGGATTGGACCGCGGCGCGATCGGCCTTACGATAACTTTAGCGTGCCCGTTTCCGGGTCGCGCTTACTTCGCTGGGCAACTAGGGATACACATGAACAAAAAGAGGGTCGTAGTGTTTTCAACGCGTGTGATTGCGGTCGCACTGGTGGCGCTGGGCGTGCTCCAGGGCAATCGGGTGTTCGCTCAAGCCGGCCAGGTAGTGGGCGGTCCAATGAGCGGCTTCCAGGAGGTCCCCGCCATCTCGACGACCGGAACAGGGACTTTCGTCGGGGTCATCGTCACCGGCGACACCGCGATCAACTATCAGTTGAGCTATTCCAACCTGGAAGGGACCGCCTCCATGGCGCACATTCATCTCGGCCAGCCTGGCGTTAACGGAGGAGTTGTCGCTTTTCTCTGCGGCGGGGGCGGGAAGCCCGCGTGCCCGGCTTCCGGCACGGTAACGGGCACCATCATGCCGGCCGACATTCAAGCGGTGGCGTCGCAGGGGATTGCGGCCGGAGAACTTGCCGCAGTCATCGCGGCCATCCGCGCCGGGGGCACCTACGCGAACGTGCACACGAGCATGTTCGGGGGCGGGGAGATCCGCGACCGTATTCGCGTTTTGTAAGCCTCTCGGGCACGCCGGTTCCGGGCAGGCGAAAGCGCCTGCCCCACCGGGCTCAGCCTGCCCGGGCCTTCTGCGGCATCCTGCTACAGGTAGCGCCTGAGCGCCAAGTTCACCACGACCATCAACACCGATCCGGCTGGCAGAACCAACAGCGCCTTCTTGAGGGCTTTGGGGTCGCCTCCGGCGATTCCGCCGATGATGGTCGAGCTGACGGCGAGGCCGATCCAGCCGCAAGTGATGACGATGCCCATGGCGGTGGCTGTGCCCACCTTGAACGCGTCGCCGGCCATGGCGAGAGTGGTCGGGAACACCGGCGCCATGGCGATGCCGGCGCAGAAGACTGCGATCCAGGAAACCTTCGGATCTTTGGTTTGCAGCGTCAGATAGGCGGTGATCACCATCAGGATCGCCGCCACCAGCGTGACCGTGGATGCCGGCACTTTGATCAAGATCGGAGAAACGCCCACGCGTCCCAACAAAAGGCCGAGGGCAAAACCTAGGGACAGGATGTTGAGCGCCTTGCCCTCGGGAATCCCTTGCGCGATCAGGTGTCGCGGCAGCCAGTTCCAGACCCCGACTTCCGCCGCCACGTAGAGGAACAGCAGCAATGCCAATAGCCACAAGACGGGTTGGCCCAGCAGGTCGCCCGCTTGCGAGAACTGGAAGCCGCGCTCGCCGGTGGGAGGAGGAATCGGCGCCACTGAGTGCACCAGCAGGGTAACCGTAGTCAGCACGGCCACCAGGTAGCACAGCTTTGTGGAGTTCCGGCCGAGCAGGTTGGCGGAGATGAACGGAGTCGCCAGGCCGCCCAACCCGAAGAACAGGTTCAGCAGATTCAGAGTGCTGGCCCGCCTCGCCTCGCTGATGTCGCTGACCAGAGCGTTGGCGCCGGTCACGATGATGCCGCCGCCGATGCCGAGCACCAGCATGAAGCCGACAATCGATCCGTATCCGCCCGCCCTCGGCAAGAGGTAAAGAGCGAAGGCAATCAGCGCGAGACCGAGGACCAGTCCCGGCTTCTTGCCGAGATTGTCGACCAGCGGGCCCACGGAAACCGAGGCGACGATCAGCCCGATGGCCTGGGACATGGCGATGGTGCCGTTCTGCTTGGGCGTCAACTGAAAGCGGTTGGACAAGTCCGGCAGGATCGTGCCCAGCATGGCGGCGATCATTCCGTAGACGAAGATGGCCAGAATCGCGGCGAAGATCAGCATCAGGTTCCTCCCATGGCTACCGACACATTTCAGCGCAAGCGGGCAGCCGCGCCGAGGTCCGTGATCTTATCACGAAAGGAGGCGCCAATCCGGGCCGGCGCCCAGAAGCAACCTACGCCAGTCCGCCGCTAGACGCGAGGAGTTCCTGTCTGTTATCATCGATGATAGAGATGATAACATGATTCGGACCCAGGTCAGCCTCGACGAGCATGAATACAAGCTGGCCAAGCGAGAGGCGGCCGCCCTCGGAATCTCTGTGGCCGAGCTCGTGCGGAGGGCGATTCGCCAGATACTGCCGCCGCAGGGGAATGCGCCCTGGATGAGATTCGCCGGCTTCGTGGAATCCGGCGACAGGCGGTCGAGCCAGACCATCGATGAGACGATCTATGGCGCGAAGGACTGAGTGTTACGTGGACACCTCGGCGCTGATCGCGTTTCTCGACCGATCTGACAGCCACCATTCCCTGTTCCGCCGGCTGTTTGCGAGCCCGCCGCCGCTGGTCAGCTCGGCGTTGGTCGTGGCGGAAGGACACGGCTGGTTTCTGCGCCGCTATGACGCGCGGCGCGCGATCCAGTTCCTGGGCTTCGTCGGCGAACTGGAGCCCCTCAGCGTCCTGGCGTTCGACGAGAAAGGCCTGAGATTGGCGACCGGACTGATCACGAAGTTCGGCGATCAGCCGCTCACGCTGGCCGATGCCCACGGTCTGGCGATCATGCAGGAGCGCAGGATCACGAACTGCTGGTCGACTGACCGGCATCTCGGACTTACCGGCGCTTCTCTGGTGGTCTGAGCGTGAGCCTCGCCCCAATGCTGTTCAATTAGTAGGAGGGTGGGACAGCCCTCCCGGGCTGTCCGGACCGGCCGGGAGGCCGGTCCCACCTGGTTACGAAGATCTTTAGGCGAAGCTGTGCTTCTTCGCCTTTTCGTCCCAGAGCACCTTCTTGCCGTTGCGGTACGACAGCGTGGCCATGTGCCCGCCGATGGCGGCTTCCTGGCCGATTTGGGCAGGGGCGATCACCTTCGCCTTGCCGAGCACGGCCTGGAGGAAGTTCCGCACGTGCGCCTGGACCGCCGTGTCGTCGTTCCGGGGGATCTCCAGGTGAAGTTCCTTGCGGGCCGCCACATGGGCGGGCGGCTTGCCGCGGAAAGTCTCAGGCCAGAAATGCAGAAACTGGCGGCTAACGACCTGGATGGTTCCTTCGTTGCCGAGAAACTCCTCGCCGTAGCCGAAGTGATCGTTGCCGAAGTAGCAACTGTAGTTGATGTGGAACCTGTCCGGGTATTCGTAGATGGCGCTCAGCGTGTCCGGCACCTCGCGGTCGTCGCTCGAGTCGGTCCAGCGGTAGATGCCGCCGGAGGCCATGCAGGAAAGCGGAACGGTCTTGCCGCAGACGAAGTTGGTGATGTCGGTCTGGTGAACCAGCAGGTCCGTCGAGATGCCTCCGGAGTAGTCCCAATACAGTCGCCACTGGTAGTAGCGGCCCTTGTGGAACGGGCGCTTCTGGGCCGGACCGAGAAAACGGCTCCAGTCGGTGTTTTGCTCGCTGGCATCCGGCGGGATCGCATAGCGCCAGGCAGGATCGGTGTTGAGCGAGTTCCGGTACCAATATGCGCGCACGTAGTGCACATCGCCGATCAGCCCCTGCGAGACGAGCTCTTTCGCCATGATGTACAGCGAATTGCTGCGGTTCTGGGTGCCGACTTGCACTACTTTGCCCGACTTTTCGGCCGCTCTGACAATGTCCCAGCCCTCTTCGATGGTGTGCGCCAGCGGTTTCTCCAGGTAGATGTGCTTGCCCGCGTTCAGCGCCGCAATGGCCATGTCGTGATGCAGGTGCTCGGGGGTGGTGATGAAGGCGACGTCGACGGATGGATCCTGCAACAATTCTCGGTAATCGACGTATGTCTTCGGCGTGGTCTTTTCGACGGTGGCCACGCGGTCCTTGGCCTTGTTCAGGTGGCCCTGGTAGGTGTCGCAAACCGCGACCACCGTGGCCAGTTGGGGCGCGCCGATGTACATCTGGTTCATCACGTACTGGCCGCGGCTGCCGGTGCCGATCCAGCCCACTCTCAGCTTGTCGTTGGCTCCCCGCGCGGGCACGACCGCGGGACCGGCGGCCAGAGCCGCTCCGGCGGAACGTCGCACGAAATCGCGGCGGGACAGTTCTTCGGACATGATAGCGGTAATCCTCTCGTAGGTAGAATACCAAGGGCGCGAAGCCCGCGCCGGCGCGGGCTGCTGAAGAAGAAGAAAGAAAAAGAAGCGCCTGACCCCTCTTTCTTGCTGGACAGCCCTATGAGCCTGGCCTATAATGCTATGCGGGGAAGTAGGAGGTTCAGATCCGTAACAACTTTTTGCCGGAATGCGGTCCCGTCGCCGGAGCGTGGCAGCGGCCGGCGCCGGGTTCCGGCTTTTGCGCTGCTGCCGGAACAGTGAGAAAGGAGCAAGAATGACAACAAGCCTCGTCAGAGTGCGGGGACCTGGTTCCCGGCTGTCGCTGTTGCTTCCAATCCTGCTCGCGCTTGCAGTGGGAGTATGGGGACAGTTGTACACCGGGTCGCTCACTGGGGTGGTTTCCGACCCCTCCGGCGCGGTGATCCCGGGAGCCAAAGCCACCCTGACGGATACCGAAAAAGGCTTCAAGTACGAAGCCCAGTCGAGCCCGGTGGGCCGGTTTCTTTTCCGCAACCTGCCGCCGGGCAAATACAGCATCCAGGTGGAAGCCGCCGGCTTCAAGACCTACCAGCAAGGCGGGATCACGCTGGAAGTCAACCAGAACGCCAATGTGGATGTCGCGATGCAGGTAGGCGTCACGGCGGAGACGGTCGAGGTGGTCGGGACCGGCGCTCCGCTGCTGTCCACCGAGGACGCCGTTACCGGACAAGGCCTGGAACGCTCGGCGATCAACAACCTGCCGCTGGTCAACCGTGCCGTGTTCGACCTGGCTTTCCTGGCGCCGGGCGTGTCGCAACCGGCCGGCTCGTCGTTCGGGTTGAACAACAGCCCGAACAACTTCGTTTCGAACGGGAGCCGAAACGCGACCGCCGACATCATCATGGACGGCGTCAGCACGGTCAACTACGAGCAGAACAGCGGCATTCAAATGGCGCTGTACACGCCCTCGGTGGACGCCATCCAGGAGTTCAAGGTCCAGCAGTCAAACTTCAGCGCCGAAATCGGCTTCAGCGGGTCCACGATTCTCAACGTGGTCTTCCGCTCGGGCACCAATGACATTCACGGCGGCGCGTACTATTTCCACCGCAACAGCGCCTTTGACGCCAACAACTTCTTCAACAACATGAACGGGATCGATATCCCGCCGCTCAGGTGGCACCAGTACGGCCTCAATGCCGGCGGTCCGATCAAGAAGAACAGGACGTTCTTCTTTATGGACTGGGAGGGTACCCGCTCCACCTACATGGGGACCTTTGACGCCGGCGTGCCGAGCGCGGCCGAGCGGACAGGCGACTTCGGCGAGTTGTGCACGTTGCGTGGCGGCACGTTCTCCCCGTCCGGCCTGTGCTCGGTCGAGGACGGCCAGCTTTGGGATCCGTACACCGGGGTGTTCAACGCCGACTTCGGCGGTCCGGTGCGGACAAACTTCATCCCGTTCAACGACATGCGCACGTACATGAGCCCTGGCAATTCGAAGCTGCCGGGGTCCCTGCAAATCCCCGCCAAGCCCGGAAACCTGATCGACCCGGTGGGCTATAAGATGCTCCAATACTACCCGCTTCCCAACGTGGCAGTGGGTACGCCACAGTACGATTTTCGCAACAACTGGGTCGGCTCGGGCGCCAGCAAGTCCACCAACGACCAGTTTGACGTAAAGGTTGACCACCGGTTCACCGACAACGCGCTTCTGGCGGGCCGCTTTTCCTATGGCCGGGGAAGCTGGCACGGCGCCAACTGCTTCGGCAACGTAGGCGACCCCTGCACGCAGGGACCGAACAACGGAGGACCGACGGCGGGGGTATTGAACTACACACACACCCTGAACCCGCAGACGTTGTTCACGCTCAGCTACGGCCTCACTCGCTCCTGGTCGTTCACCAAGGGCGTGGGCGAGGATTTCCCGGACTTCGACCCGGTGACGACATTGGGGCTGCCGGAGTACATGAAGGCAGCCGGCGTCCGGGCCACACCCGGCATTTACGTGGCCGGCTACAACAAAGCGGCCGGGAACGTGGACATCGGCTCGCAGGCTTGGTCCTTCATGCGCTACGGCCAGGAAGTCCACCACCTGATCTCCAGCGTGAGCCGGGTGCTGGATCGCCATGATCTGAAGTTCGGAGGCGAGATGCGCGTGCACCGCATCAGCTTCCAACAGGCAGGCGCGCCGATGGGCGTTTTCGCCTACGACTTCAACTCGACCTCGCAGTATCCGTGGTGGGGCGGGGGCGACGCCATGGCGGCGATCATGATCGGCACCTCCACCGGCGGCTGGGGCGAATACGAAATCCCGCTCGCCAGCAGCACCCAGAACCTACAATATGCGGGCTTCGTGCAGGACAACTGGAGGGTCAACGACAAGCTGACGCTCAATCTCGGCGTGCGTTACGACGTCGACCTGCCGCGCACGGAGCGCCACAACCGCATGAGCTGGGTGGACCCCAACGTTCCGACCGGCATCTCCGCGCCCGGATTCCAGAACCTCACCGGCGGCTTGCGGTTTGTCGATAAGAACACCCGCTCCCCGTACGACGCCGATTACATGGGACTGGGCCCGCGGTTCGGCCTCTCTTACCGCCTGACGGACAAGGTGGTGCTCCGTGGAGGCTACGGCATCTTCTACTCCCTGTCCAAAGGTGGAGCGGCGGGCAGCGGCGCCGGCGGCTTCACCGGCTTCGATGCCGTGACCAACTGGAACAGTTACTACCAGGGTGATGGTGAAACGCCGTACGGATTCCTCCGGGATCCGTTCGGCGGCGACGTTCTCCGTCCGACAGGCAGCAGCCTCGGGACACTGACCTTGCTAGGACAGGGTATCGGCGGACCCATCCGAAGCTGGAACATCCGGCCTTCTGAGCAAACCTGGAGTTTCGGCATCCAGCGCGAATTGCCGTTCGCCATGGTGGGGGACATCAACTACGTGGGCAAGAAAGGAACTCACCTTTACTTTGCCAACGCGGGCGATCTGAACCACCTGACCGCCGCACAGGCGGCGGATTTCAAGAGTAATCCCGGCTACTGGAACGAGTATGTCGATAACCCGTTCTACGGGATCATCACCGACCCCAACACCAGCCTGTCGGCGCCCTCAGTCCCGAGGATTCAGCTAATCCGGCCGCATCCTCACTTCAACGGCCTGAGCGGCAACGATCCGCCTTGGGCCAACTCGTCCTATCACGGCCTCCAGATGCGCCTGGACAAGCGATTCTCGCGAGGCCTGACGTTCCTGGCCACGTATACCTGGCAGAAGTCGATCGACGACAGCTCGGTCGCCGGCGGCAATGTCACCTGGCTGGGCGGGACGACCGGGAGCGTGGTGCAGGATCCGAACAACCTCCACATCGAGCGCTCGCTGTCGCAATACGACATCGCTCACATCTTCCAGCTCAGCGCCCAGTGGGAACTGCCCATCGGGCGTGGTAAGCTGCTCGGCGGCGACATGAAGCCGTGGCTGGACGCTGTGATCGGCGGTTGGCAGACCAACGGCATCTACCGCGCCTCCGGTGGCCAGCCCATCATTCTGTACCTCTCCGGAGGACAGAGCATCCCGACCTTCGGAGGCCAGCGCCCAAACCTCATCGGCACGTTGAAGAGGTCCGACAACTGGACGCTGGACCAATACTTCGCCGACACGAGTGTTGTCGACAAGCCGGAGCCGTATGAATTCGGGACGGCGCCGAAGACACTCAGTTCGGTGCGATCTCCGGGCACGAATGTCGCCTCGCTCTCGCTGTTCAAGAAATTCTCCCTGGCCAGCATTCGCGAGGGCATGAGGTTCGAGATCCGGCTGGAGTCGTTCAACGCATTCAACCATCCGCAGTTCTGCGGGCCCGCCACTACGGTCGGCCTGGAGGACTTCGGCAAGATCACCTGTCAGGCAAACTCGCCGCGCGAAGTTCAGCTCGGCGGCAAGCTCTATTGGTGATTCGCGGCCATGAGAGCCGGCGCGGTGACCGCGCCGCTCTCCGGATGCTATAGATGGGAGTGGCGGGCCTTTGCCCCGGCCACTCCCTTTCTTCTTGAGCAGGTGATGAGGAAGGCCCAGGCAGGCTGAATGCCCCACCAGGGCCTGCAAAATAGTGGGATCTTCACGGTGGGGCAGGCGCTTTCGCTTGCCCAAGGTCTGCGGTTACATGCTGGCACCCCTAATCCTCTTCGCAGCAGCGGCGGCGGCGCAGCACGCGGACACTGAGTTCGCGCAGGCAGCTGACCTGTTTCGCCAGGGAAAGCTCGCGGATGCGGAGCTGGCGCTGCGCTCGCTTGCCAGGACAAACCCGGCTGATGCCGCCGTGTGGAACCTCCTCGGCGCCACCCTGGATGCCCGGAAGAACTATGACGAGGCGGCGACCTGCTTCCGGAAGGCCCTGCAATCCGCTCCGCAGTCGGTAGCCGTTCTCAATAACCTCGGCAATCATTACCTGGCCGTGTCCAGGTCTGACGAGGCATGGGCGACATTCCGAAAGGTGGTGGCGCTTGACCCGGCACACCAGAACGCCAACCTGCAACTGGCCAGGCTCAGTGTCGAGCGCAAGCAAGGGAAGCTCGCGCTGGAATACCTGGGGAGGTTGAATGGCGAGGGTGCCCGCGGCGCCGCGGTGGTGCTGCTGCGCGCTCGCGCGCTGCACCTGGCGGGCCGCAAGCAGGAAGCAGGCGGGCTGCTGGCGTCGCTCGAACGAGAGGCTGGCGGACCGGCGGCGTGGTACTCGATCGGCATGGCTCGGGTCGAAATGGGAGAATTCGCAGGCGCCGAATTGGCGTTCGCGCGAGCTCTCGAGGGGGAGCCGGCGAATCTCGATATTCTCCAGAACCTCGGCATTGCCGCCCTGCGTGCGGGCCACGCGGAACGGTCGCAGCAGGTCTTCGAGGCGGTGTTGCGCGCTCATCCGGACGATGTGGAGGGCCTGTTCGGGTTGGGCCGCGCGGTTGCCCAACAGGGCCGGCACGATGAAGCGATTCTGGTGCTCGCCCAGGCGCGCAAGCTTGCCCCGCAGCGAGCCGACATTATCTACACCATGGCCGCAACGTCAGCCCAGGCCGGCTTCTTTGGGGACGCCGCCTTGGCGTTCGACGACTACCTGAAGCTCAGGCCGGGCGACGAGGTAGCCCGGCGCGACCGCGGCTTCGCCTATGCTTGCGCGGGCAACAAGGACGAGGCGCTGCGAGATCTGGAGTGGTTCGCGAAGCGCCGTCCTGCCGACCCCGACGGGCATTTCCAGCTAGGCTTCGCTCTCACGGTGAGCGATCAGGACCGGTCGTTTCGGGAGCTCAACGAAGCCATCCGGCTGAAGCCCGACCACGCCGAGGCCCACCTAGTCCGCGGCGCGCTGTACCAGCACATCGGCAAACCCGCCGATGCCCTTCCGGATCTCGAGTTCGCGGTTTCGCGCCGCCCGGACCACATTCAGGCGCTGGCGCTGCTCGGCCGCGTCTACATGGAACTGGGCCGCCTGGAGGACGCCATCCGCGTGCTCCGGCGCGGCTATGAGAAAGCTCCGGAAGATCCACGGATTCTGATGAACCTGGGCCGCGCTCTGTTCGACAACGGGCAGGAAGAGGAAGGCGCGAGATTACTCGAAGCGTTCAGCAAGGTGGGGCCGGACCGTTCGATTGAACGGTCGATCCCGGGCACGCTCAGCCTGCTCAGCCTACCCCAAGACGAGTGGAAAGCGCGCTACGAAGCGAGCTTGCGCACTGCGCTCAAGACCCGCGCGGCCGACGCCGAGAGCCGCGCCAAGCTGGCCCGTTTTCTGCTGGCCAACAACCACCGGGAGGAGGCGCTGGAGCACTATCGCCGGGTTCTTGGCGGCGCGGCCGATGCCCGCGTGCTCCTGGAATGCGGGCGGGGATTGATCGAGGAGAAGCAGTATGGGCTGGCCAGGGAGTTCATCGAGCGGTCTCTGTCGGCCGAGCCTCTGCCCGGGGCCAGGCTCGATTTGGCGGTTGTCTTACTCGGCCTGGAGGATCGCATGGCGGCGCTGCGAACGCTCGACAGCTTTCCGGAACAGGAGCGCCAGGGGGACTTCTATCTGCTGCGGGCGCAGGTGTTCGACGCCATGGGCGACGTGACGAAGGCCATCGAGAATCTCAACCTTGGCTTCCGCAAGGCGCCCACCCGGGCGGACCTCTACGAGAAGGCTACTCACTTCCTGCTCAAGCACCGCATGGACGCCGAGGCGCTGAGCCTTCTCGAGCAAGCTACCCTGGTTCTGCCCGACGATCCGCAATTGCTGTTCTTGAAGGCGGTGGCGTTGGGAATCCGGAATCGAAGCCAGGAAGCGCTAGAGTTACTCGGGCGGATCATAGCCCGCTGGCCGGAGTGGAGCCGGCCTTACCTGGTGCGCGGGATCATGGAGGAGAACCGCGCCCGCAGCGACGCGGCGCTGAAGAACATCCAGGCGGCCATCGCCATGGGAGAGCGCACTCCGGAGGCCTACTACTACCTGGCCCAGGCCCGCTATCACCTCAACCCGGATGAACCCGCTCCCGCTTTCGAGGCGATCCGAAAAGCCGTGGAACTGGATGCCTCCGATCCGTGGGCGCAGGCGCTGGCGGGCAGGCTCGCCTCGGAAATGGGCGACCACGAGACTGCCATGCGGCACCTGAAAGAGGCGATTCGACTCAAGCGCGACTTCGTCAAGGCGCACTTCTGGCTCGCCGGAACCTACCGGGCGATGGGGAAGGAGGAAGAAGCGAACGCCGAATTCGCGGAAGTCGAAGCCATCCACGCCCGCAACCCCCGCGCTGAAGAGGAGGAAGCTCCGGGCGCCCGCGAGCGCCTTTTTCCATCCTTGCCACACAGCCCGTGAGTCGAAACAGACCAGGGACGGCTTGGGGCGTGGCCCGATCGCCCGGGCCGATTCAGGCTCCCAATCTCCTCGCAGCGCGAAGCTTCGCTCTTGCGGCCACCTCTTCGCGATTCTTCGGTAGGGCGCCCGTTTCGAGCGAACGGAGGAGACGCGTCGAGATGCGGGCTATGTCATCGACCGCCGCCAGGAACGAGCCTTCGTTTGCCTTCGACGGCTTGTTGAAGCCGCTGATCTTTCGCACGAACTGGAGCGAAGCGGCTCGGATCTCGTCGTCAGTGGCGGGCGGGTCGAAGTTGAAGAGGGGTTTGATATTCTTGCACACGACTCGATTCCATCAACGCCAGAGCGGTGAACAAACACCTCGGCGGCGCGGCGGAGGCGAGATCCAGCCCGGGCGGACCGAGCATCTGTCCCCCACCGTTATGGCCCAGACTCGGACTCTTGCCTGCCGCGCCCCCGGGATGGTGCCAGAATCAAACAATGGACACGTTCATCATCCAGGGCGGGGCGCGCCTGGAGGGCGAGATTCACGCCAGCGGGGCGAAGAATTCGGCGCTGCCGGCGCTGGCCGCCTGCCTGCTGACCGGCGAGCCGGTCGTTCTCCGACGCATCCCCGACGTGCGCGACATCCGGACAATGAGCAACCTGCTGGAGCGCTGCGGCGCTACGGTTTCGGCTTCCCGCGGGGTGTGCCAGGTCCAGGCGACGGGGATTACCGCCCCGGAAGCGCCGTACAACCTGGTGAAGACGATGCGCGCGTCGAGCCTCGTGCTGGGGCCGCTGGTGGCGCGCTGCGGGCGGGCCCGGGTGTCGCTGCCGGGCGGCTGCGCGATCGGCGCGCGCCCGATCAATCTGCACCTGGCGGGGTTGGAGCAGCTCGGGGCGCGCATCCGGCAGGAGCATGGCTACATCGAGGCCGAGGCTCCGCACGGTCTCCGCGGCGCCACGGTTCACTTCGACCGCATCACCGTCACCGGCACCGAGGACCTGCTGATGGCGGCGGTGCTGGCCGA
>CAZACK010000067.1:2497-28091 GCA_964483455.1 uncultured Solibacteraceae bacterium | reverse complement strand
GGCTTTCGGCTCGACGACTTCAGGAGCGGGCTTTGGAGAAGAGCAGGCCGCCAGGAACAACAGCGGGGCCGCGAGGAGCGCCCACGATGCGGCGAACCTTCTCACCGCGTTTCGTGGTGCGCTCTGTGCGGCCCTGCGGGTCAAACCTCCTCTACCAGCTCACGCGAAGCGAGAACTGGATGATTCGTGGATCGTTTGGCTGCACACTCAAGTCCTGCAACCCTGTCGTGGTGTTCAAATACCCACCAATGACGCCCCCTTCGAGTGGGTGGTTGAACACGTTGAAGAAATCGGCGGTGAACCGGGTCTTGATCCTCTCCGTGATGCTGAAGTTCTTGAAAATGGAGAAGTCCAGGTTCCAGGCGCCGGCGTCCCGGAAGAAGTTACGGGCATTCCAGTTCAGGTTCTCCCCGATGGGGGTGTAACGAACCGAGCCGTCCGCGAGGAGCATCGGGATGCGGTTGTCCAGGAGGTCTCCAACGGGCCGGAGAACGCGCTGCGCGCGATTGTCCGGAATCAACTGTGAGAGTTTGGCAGCGTCCACGTCCGTGGCCAGGTTGGTTGGGAAGTCTCCACGGAACCAGAGGCGCTGCCGCTTTCCTTGGTAGGTCATCTCCAGGCGCTCATCGCCGCTGAGGGTCGGATCTCCGAAAAGATAACGGCCGGATGAAACGCCGGCCCAGTAGCCGCTGCGCCAGTCACCGATGAAGGCCAACTCCCAACCGCCGATCACCGCATCGAGTCCCCGTCCAGCGCTGTTGCCATACTTCTTGCCTTTGCCGAACGGAAGCGTGTAGATGCCGTTGTAGCGGATGCGATGGGCCGGCACCGAATCGGAATTGGCATAGCCGAGCTTCAGCCGGTCGTCAAGAGACAGGTTCGGCTCACCCAGAATCAGGATGTTTTCCGGGACAGCGAATGCAGAGCCGCTCCCACTCGAGTTAATGCCGCTGGAGCCGAAGTTGAACCCCCCGGTATCGCTGGTGGTCATCGCGTGGCTCCACGTGTAGAACCACTGAAACGCAAGGCCGTTGGAGTAGCGGCGCTCGATCTCGGCCTGGAGGGACTGCGAATTTGAGTAGCCGATATGGTGCACGGGCGCGTTGCAGCAGCCGCTGGTCCAGTTTGGATTGGCGCGACGGAGATCCGGATTGCTGGATCGGATGAGGCCGGTGCGCGCCTGGTAGTTGTACTCCGACTCAGGATCGTTCCAGCGCACTCGTTGCTCCAGGCCCAGGCCGTGAGTTCCAATATAGCTCAAGCGCAGCGCTGTTTCCTTCATCAGCTCGCGCTCGATGGTGAAGTTCCACTCCTGGGCGCGGTTGTCCTTCCAACTGTGGATGTCCCAGGGCATGACAGGCTGAGCGCGCGAGCTGACGTTGATCAGGCCGTTGATGTCCACCGTCGCCCGGCCGATGTAGTCGTCCGGCGCGGGCGCGTTCCGAAGCGCATAGAAATCGTCCGCGCCGTTCTTGATGTCCACCTGGTTTTCGTATCGCAGGTTGAGCGGAATGTTCGTGCGGGAGCTTTGCGTGATTTGCGAGAGCGGCATCGTCCAGAAATACTCGCCGTAGCCGCCGCGCAGCACCCACTTGTCCGTCACCCGGAACGCGAATCCGAGCCGAGGGCCGAAATTGTTGTTATCGTTCGGCAGGAGGGCGCTTGGGAAACCGACGGAGTTGGCGGTCTTCCAGGTGAGGCCGCGGGCTGCGTATGAACCGAGCACGGAGGGCGGAATGCCAGGAATATCCTCCATTCTCGTGTCATGGGGCGTTATGACCTCGAATTTGCCCACGTAGTCGTTGATATCCAGGTTCACCAAGCGGTTGTATTTCTCTTTGTAGATTGTCCACTTGTCCCAGCGGACTCCCAGCTCCAGGGTGAGGCGCGGGCTGACCTTCCAACTGTCGTGAACGTAAAGGCCCAGCTCCTTCTGCTGGAAGTAGAAGTAGCCGCGGTTGTACTGGTTGGAGAGGTACGTAGGCAGCCCGAGGAGGATGCCCGCCATTCCGGAACCAGTGTACGGTGTAGCTGACTCATTGGCGGGATCGTAGAGGGAAGTCCACGAATTGTAGAAGGAGTGGGAGCCGTGGGTCTGCTGCAACTCGCGGACGTTGTTGTACTCCTGCCTTCCCTTGAAGCCGAACTTCACGTTGTGTTTGCCCTTGATCCAGGTGACGTTGTCCTCAATTTGGAAGGCTGTCAGGTTCTGATCGGCGCGGTTGTCGGCGTCCCAGCAGCCCCAGTAGAAGAACTGGTACTCGGACATGCACATCGTCGGCCAACCGGTCGCGCCGAATGGATTCGGCGTGCCCAGCTTCGCCGGCCAGTCGGTATCGTCCGCCAGCGTGCCGCTGGTGTGTGGAGACCGGTGGTTCGACGCCTGGAACTCGTTCAGGAACGAAGGGGAAAAGACGTGGTTCCAGCGGGCGAAACTGGAATACACCTTGTTGAGGCTGCGGCCGGTGCCGCCGGCATCGGTCGAGCCAGGGATGGGGTAACCGAACCTTCCGCCGAACGTCTTGTTGGCTCTCGGAGACCTCGTGAAGCGGCCGGAAATATTGTCTTTCTCGGAAAAGACATGGTCCCCTTTCAGCGTCAGAGAACTGATGTCAGTCGTCACCGGGTAGTACGCCTTAAAGTTCACCGCGAGGAACGGGTTCTCACCTAGATTCGTGTTGGGCAGAGCCGAGACGCTGCGCAAGACCTTGGAGAAATCGCTGAGCCTGTTCGACGGGATCTGGTTGTTGGTGAAGGGAAGCCGGGAGCCGTCCGCCCCGGTTGTCAGCGGGTCATAGACCGTCACGGGGATGTCTTCATATCCACCCGCCGGACGGGCCAAGCTGAGGTCGCCGCTCCACATCGCTTCGCTGGGCGCCTGGGCCTCGGCGTACTGCGACTGGCGCAGTTTCGAGGCCTCGTAGGCCGCAAACCAGAATGTCTTGTTCTTGATCACCGGTCCGCCGGCCGAGACTCCATACTCGTTGCGGATATATTGCGCCTGCCGGAATTTCCCGGTGTCGGGATCGAGGATGGTGTCCTGCTTCTGCCGCGCCCGCAGGCCACCGAAGTTGTTGCGGTGCGTCTCGAAGACGCTGCCGTGGAATTCGTTAGTGCCGCTCTTACTCACCAGCGTCACCGTGGCCGGACGCGAGAACTGAGCTCCGGAGCCTACCGTTTCGATGCGGAACTCCTGCACCACGTCCAAGCCCGGCTGCACACGCGAGATGCCGCCGCCAAACCGGTCGACCAGCGAGATGCCGTCCAGCAACATCTCGGTCGAGCCGACCTTCAACCCGTTTACGCGGGGATTTCCGCCTCCCTCGACCCCGGGGGTCAAGTTGAAGAGGTTGGTGACGAAGCGGCCGTTGAGCGGCAATTGCTGGATGCGAAGGGCATCCTTCACGTCATTGACCTCGGACCCCACCGTGGTGAGCACCGGAGCGGCGCCGGTCACCTCGACGGTGGCCTCCAGCGAACCAACCTCCAGCGATGGATCGATAACCACGTTCTGGCCGGCCGCCACGGAGAGCGTTCCCGACCAGCGTTTGAATCCGCTAGCTTCCACTGCCAGCGAATACGGGCCGATCGGCACTGACGCGAAGTAGTAGACGCCCACGGAGTTGCTTTCGGCGCTTCGCGCCACTCCCGTGGCCGTATTGGTCAGCGTTACCTTGGCAGCCGGGACGGCGGCGCTGGTGGCGTCGAGCACCGTTCCGCGGACGACGCCAAGGCCCGTCTGGGCCGCCAGCGGAGCTGTCGCCAGCGCAAGCAACGCGATGAAAACAAGAGGCTTTCTGACACACTGCAAGAAAGTTGGAACGTACATGGCTCTTCGAGCTAACCTCCTCTTCACGGAAGCATTCATGGATTGTGTGTCCAGGCTATACCCAACGGGGCGGTCCTGTCAAGAGCTATTTTGGCTATTTTGTCGAAACCGGGTTCCTCCCGGGGGCCAGAAGCATGGTTTCTTGCGAAACGCAAGAAAAAGATCTGAAACGCGTACCCATCCGTAGCAGGAAACCCGCCGAGCCTGCTCAGCCAGGGACCGCTGGCGCGGGGCCGGCTCCGCGGCCCAGCTACCAACTCACACGCAGCGAGAACTGAATGATCCTTGGATCGTTCGCTTGAACCGCCAGGTCCTGCAACCCCGTTGTGCTGTTCGGACTCACGTCAATCGGGTGATTGAAGATGTTGAAGAAGTCAGCCGTAAAGCGGACTTTCACCTGCTCCGTGATGGTGAAATGCTTGAACACGGAGAAGTCCAGGTTCCAGGCGCCGGGGCCGCGGAAGAAGTTTCGAGCGTTCCAGTTCACCATGTCCGCGATTGAGGTGTAGCGGACGGATCCGTCGGCAAGCTGCTGCGGGATCCGGTTGTCGAACTTGTCTCCAACCGGGCGGACGACCCGCTGCGAGCGGTCGGCCGGAACCAGTTGTTGGAGACTGGCCGCGTCCACGTTGGAGGCAAGCGCCGGATTGAAATCGCCACGGAACCACAGCCGGTGCGGGCGGCCGGTATACGTCAACTCCAGCCGCTCATCCGCCGACAGGGTAGGATCGCCGAACAGGTAGCGGCCCGAGGAGACACTCATCCAATTGCCGCTGCGCCAGTCGCCGATGAAGGCCAGCTCCCAGCCGCCCATCACCGTGTCCAGTCCGCGGCCAACACTGTCACCGTACTTCTTGCCGCGTCCGAACGGGAGCGTGTAGATGCCGTTATAGCGGATCCGGTGGGCTGGAACCTCATTCGAGTTGAAGTAGCCCAGCCGGAGCCTTTGGTCATAGGAGAGGCTGGGTGCGCCCATGATCTCGTTGTCCTGTGGCACGGCGAAGCCGCCGCTGGTGGCGTTGATCGAAGCAGGGCCATAACTGAACCCGCCGGTGTCGTTGGTGGTCATCGCGTGCGTCCAGACGTAGAACCACTGGAACGCCAGGCCGTCCGAATAGTGGCGCTCGATTTCAGCCTGGAGAGACTGGGCATTGGAGAAGCCGGTGTGATTCAGGGGTCCGTTGGAGCCGCACATCGCCCAGTTCGGATTGATCCGACGCAGGTCCGGGTTGCTGGGCCGCGCCAGACCGGTCCGCGCCTGGTAGTTCCATTCCGACTCCGGACAGGTGAGGTCGTAGTGTTGCTCCAGGTCCCTGCCGTGGTTGCCGATGTAGCTGAGGCGCAGGGCCGTCTCTCTCATCAGCTCCCGCTCGATGGTGAAGTTCCATTCCTGCGCCCGGTTGTCACGCCAGTCGCGGAAGTCAAAAATGTAGGCGCCTTGCGCGCGCGAACTGATGCCTTGGGCCTGGCTAATGTCCACCGTCGCGTTGGGAAGCATGTCCTCGGCCGCCGGTGCATACTTCAGCGCGTAGAAATCGATCGAGCCGTTCTTGTTGCCGATGTTATTGCTAAACCTGAGGTTCAACGGCGGATTGGTTCTGGCCCCTTGCAGAATCTGAGATAGCGGCATCGTCCAGAAGTATTCGCCGTAGCCCGCTCGCAGGACCCACTTGTCGGTCAGTCGGATGGCCGCGCCGAGGCGCGGGCCAAAGTTGTTGTTGTCGCCGGGGAACAGGCTATCGGGCAGGCCGGCCGACCGGGCGGTGGTCCAGGCCAGCCCCCGCTGCCTCCATGACTCCAGCACCGCCGGCGGAATGCCCGGCAGGTCCTCCATGCGAATGTCCTTGGGCGTCACCACTTCAAACTTCGAGTCGATCGTCCTTAAGTCGACCGTGACCATCCGATTGAACTTCTCCCTGTAAGGCGACCAACGGTCCCAGCGGACTCCCAAATCCAGGGTCACCCGCGGGTGCACTTTCCAACTGTCATGGAAGTACAGGCCCGTTTCCTGCTGGCGGAAATAGAAGTAGCCGCGGTTGAACTGGTTCGACAGATAGGTGGGCATCCCCAGCAACATTCCCGCAAACCCGGAGCCTGTGTAGGAGGTGAAGTCGTCTGCCTCCGGGTCATACAGCGCTGTCCAGTCGCTATAGAACGAGTGTGAGCCATGGGTCTGCTGCAACTCGCGGATATTGTTGTATTCCCGGCGCCCTTTGAAGCCGAACTTGATCGAGTGCTTGCCCTTGATCCAGGTGACGTTGTTGTCGATCTGGAAAGCCGTCAGGTTCTCGTCCTTTCGGTTGTCGGCGTCCCAGCACCCCCAGTAGAAGAAGTACTCACTGACGCAGATGGTCGGCCAGCCCTTGCCGCCGAACGGGTTGGGAAGACCCAGCTTCGCCGGCCAGTCGGTGTCATCGGCCAGTGTCCCTGAGGTCTTGGGTGAATAGTGGCCCGAAGCCTGGAACTCGTTGAGCAGTACCGGCGAGAAGACGTGGTTCCAGCGGGCGAAACTGGAATAGACCCTCGGGAGCTGCCGGCTCGTGCCGCCGGCGTCCGTGCTTCCCGGTTTCGGATAACCAAAGTAACCGCCGAAAATCGCAGACTTCCTCCGCGACCCAGTGAACCTACCCGAGATGTTGTCCTTCTCCGAGAATACGTGGTCGCCTTTGAGGGTCACCGTGTTGATGCCGGTCTTGTCCGGGTAATAGGCGACGAAGTTCGTAGGCATCAAGAATGGATTCACGTCCAACAGCGTGTTGGGTTCCGCCGTTACGCTTCGCATGGTCTTTGAGAATTCACTGACCCTGTCGGCCGGGATCCGGTTGTTCGCGAAAGGCAACCGGGCGCCGTCAGCGGTGGTTGTCAACGGGTCGTAAATCGTGACCGGGATGTCGTCGGGCGTCACCGCGTTGCTCAGATCGCCGTCCCACATCGCCGCCGATGGTGCGCTGGCCTCGGCGTACCGCGCCTGCCGCTCCCGAAAGCCCTCATAGGCCGCGAACCAGAAGGTCTTGTTCCTGAGGATCGGTCCGCCGGCTGAGGCGCCGAACTCGTTGCGGATGTACTTCGGCGACGTGTCGTAGAAGTCCTGGCGCCGCCGCGCCCGCAGCCCTCCGAAATTGTTGCGGTGGGTCTCGAACAAACTGCCGTGGAAGTCGTTGGTGCCGCCCTTGGTCACCAGCGAAACAGTCGCTGGCCGCGAGTATTGAGCGCCCGAGCCGGTCGTCTCGATGCGGAACTCCTGGACCGTGTCCAGCCCAGGCTGCACCCGCGAGATGCCCCCGCCGAAGCGGTCCACATAGGAGATACCGTCGAGCAGCATCTCCGTGCTTCCCACTTTGAGGCCGTGTACCCGAGGATTACCGCCCCCTTCCACGCCGGGAGTCAAGTTGAACAAGTTGGTGATGAACCGGCCGTTCAAGGGCAATTGTTGGATGCGAAGCGCATCCTTGACGTCGCTCACCTCTGAGCCGACGGTTGTGATCACCGGCGCGGCGCCGGTCACTTCGACAGTCGCCTCAAGGGAGCCGACCTCCAAAATGGGGTCGATGACAACATTTTGACCGGCTTCCACAGCGAGCGTGCTCGACCACCGCTTAAATCCGCTGGCTTCGACCGCTAACGTGTACGGACCGATCGACACCGAGCCGAAGTAATAAATGCCCACGGAACTGCTTTGGACCGTGCGTGCAACCCCTGTGTTCGTATGGGTCAACGTAATCTTGGCGTTGGGGACAGCGGCCCTGGTGGCATCCAACACCGTGCCTCGGACGACTCCCAGGCCTGTCTGGGAAACGAGCGGAGACGCAAGAAGGGCCAGCAGGACGATGATAATAAGGGACTTCCTGACACAACACAAGAAAGTTGGCGAGCACATCTGACCAACCTCCCTTTTGGATGGATTTCAACCTATGCCATAAGTTAACCCCAATTCCGGACTCAAGTCAAGAGGTTTTTGCGCCGGAGACCACAAATTCTTGTTGCCACCGCGGCATCGAGCGTCCTAGAATATCTGTGCGGTTTCTTGCATAACGCAAGGAAAGGTTATCACGGCATGCCGATCGACACCGTCACCACCCACCGGCGTCGGGTGCTGCGTGTTCCGCATGTCCGCGCCACCAACCAGGCGGCGGTGCTGCACCTTCTGCGCCGCCATCAGCGGTTGTCGCGCGCCGAGATTGCCCGGCGGACCGGGCTGTCGGAGGCGGCGGTCTCGAGGATCGTGGCCCGGCTGATTTCGCGGAATCTGGTCGTCGAGCAGGGTGGCGAAGACCTGACGGGCGGGCGTCCCGGCATTCGACTCCAGCTCAACGAGGATCTGTTTCAGGCCTTTGGGGTGGATGTCCAGAATTGGGAGACCCGGGTCTCGCTCGGCACCATCACCGGCCGCGTCCTCGAAACGCAACGCTTTCGAACCCCCTCCAGCCCAGAGAAGACCTTGAAAGCGATCGGCGAGGTTATTGAAACGCATGCCCCTAAGTCCTCGCGCCTCGGCGGCCACGGAGTGGGGGTGAGCGTTCGCGGGTTGGTGAACAGCGAGACAGGCGTGGTCGCCCTGGGCAACGACCCCTCCTGGGTCCGTGTCGAAGTGAAACGGCACTTGGAGGAACAGCTTGACCGGCCCGTGTTCGTCGAAAACAACGTCCGGGCAGCGGCGCTCGCCGAATATCATTACGGCTCCCCGGACGTGCAGGGAGTCCACTGCCTGTTGTTCGTGATGGTGTACGACGGGGTCGGCATGGGCATCGTGCTCGACGGGAAGCTGTACCGGGGCCCGCGGATGGCGGCCGGGGAATTCGGGCAAATGGTGATTGACGACAGGCCGGGCGCCGAGAGGCATGACCGGCCGGGCTGCGTGGAGATGCTCGCTTCCGACAACTCGACCGTGGATCGCTACCACAATCTGAGCGGGAAGCCGAAGTCGAGCTTTGGCGGTGTTCACGAACAGATGAACCGGATCTGCCACCTGGCGATGAGCGGGGACGCCGCGGCCCGGCAGGTTATCCTCGACACCTCCCGCTATCTTGGGATCGCCATCAGCAACGTGGTGTGGTCTCTGGACGCCGAGGCGGTGGTCGTCGACGGCACCTTGACCGAAGCCTGGCCGCTGGTCTACGCCGCCATCCGCGATCAATTCCCCGACGGCCGCAGGTTCCTCAACTTCCGGAACCTGGCGCTGCGGCCCTCCTCGCTCGGCGGCGAGGCGACAATCATCGGGGCCATCACTTTGCCGTTCGCCCCGCTGTTCTCGTCTGAAAGCAGCCCTCAAGGATGAAACGCTTCCTCTTCCCCCCGATCCTGCTTGCCCTCGCCGCGGTTTGTGGCGCGGAGCCGTTACCCGGCCGTTACTACCGCCTACTCGAAGCCGGCTCGGACATGGTCGAAGCCCGTCTCAACGAGGTTTCCCCACTATCGCTGGAAGCGATCGAGAAGGGCGGCCGGTGGCGCCACTTCCCCTACGCCATCCTCGCGCCGGCGGTCCTCTACGGCAAACAGCACCCGGAAAACCGGCGCCATCGCGATCCCAAGATGCTCGCACTGGCCATCCGCATCGGCGACCTGCTGGCGGAGGAGGACGAGAGCGACCGCTTCGAGCCGCGCCTCGACAGCGATTGGGACACTTACATGTGGATGGAGACCTACCGGCTGATCGAGAGCGACCTTGGAGAGCAGCGGCGCGAGCGATGGAAGAAAGCGATTCTCCGCAATGTCGCACTGCTGGAGTCCGACGCCGAGGAGCGCCTCGACTTCCCGTGGTACAACTCGCCCTACATCGGCACCTCGCCGAATCACTATGCCAACTGGGGGGCGAACCTGTTGCTGGCCGGCCGCATGTTCGGCAACATGAAGTGGGTAGAGCTGGGCTCGCGAATCCTGCACCGCTTCGCCGAGACCGAGCAAACGCCGGACGGCTATTGGGGTGAGCACAGCCGCGCCGGCCCGACTACCGGGTACAACCACCTGACGCTGGGCCCGGTCGCGCTCTACTGGGAGTTGACCAAAGACCCGGCGGCGATGGCCGCGCTGCGGCGCGCCACCGACTTCCACAAGTACTTCACCTGGCCGGATGGAACGCCGGTGGAAGTGATCAACGACCGCAACCGGCACTGGGGGGTGAGCGCGTGGGCGCAGTTCGCTTTCTCCCATTTCGCCGACGGGCGGGGCTACGCCGAGTTCCTTGCCGGATTCTTCCAGCCGGAGACACTGACGGTCGATCAACTGGGACGGCTCGCTCAGGACGCCCTGTACTACCACGAAGGTCCGGCCGAGCCGCCGCCGCAGAGGCAGGCTCGTTACTCGCGCCAGATGACCATTCCCGCCGGTATCCGCAAGACCGGGCCGTGGGTGGTGTGTCTCTCGGGGATCGTGAGTACGTCGGCGGTGAACAGCCGGTTCTACCTCGACCGCCAGGGCAATCTGAGCGTGTTCCACGAGAAGCTCGGGCAGATCATCAACGGCGCGAACTCCAAGCGGCAACCGGAGCTGGCGACGTTCTCGGAGAAAACGCTCGGACAGGTGTTCCACATGCCGCTCAGCAGCCGGCTACAAATGAGTGACGCCCAGGACCGCCTGTCGCTGTCGTACCTGACTTTTTGGGCGGATCTGTTCGTGCCGCCGCCGGCGGAGAATGAGACGACGCTGCGGTTCGTCATCAACGGCAAGGGCCGTGCGCCGGAGCAGGCGCAGCTCGCCTTGCAGCTTGTACTCAAAGAGGGGGAGATGCTCGAGACCGGCGCCGGCCGCAAAGTGAAGATCGGCCCCGACCGCATTGAGCTCTCGCCCCAGGAGCTGGGCGGCTCCATCCGCCACCGCGGCTGGACCATGACGGTCGATCCCTCAGCGTCTCTGCTGTGGCCGTTCTTCCCGCACAATCCCTACGCCGATGCGCCGGAAACCGAACTCCAATGGGCCGTCGGCGTTCTGACGGTGCCGTTGCGCCTGAAGCCGCGTGAAGGGAAGTACGTGCGGCCGAACGAGCAGGAGATCGTGGTCACGATCCGGCACTGAACAAACAAGACCGAGCACCGAGCCGCGCGCGTCAGCAAGCGGAACGAGACAACTGCCTCCCTCCTCCCACTGCTTGCAGTGTGGGCCTTTCATGCCAAGTCAAACCTACTTCATTACCTTTGGCTGCTATGGGGCGAGGCTGCACGGCGATGAGTCCGGATCGGTAGATCGTGAGCACAATGCGCCGGGTAGTCCGTTGATCGAACCGTGCCCGGAACGTTTCGCGATCGAAAAGGCCCTCATGAAAGAACCGGCCTACCAGTTGGACATCCACCGCCGTGAAGTTGTCTTGAAGGCAATAAAGGAGGTCAGTTCTCACCGCGGTTGGCACATGCTGGCGGCCCACGTCCGCAGCAATCAGGTACACGTTGTTGTGGAAGCGGATCAAACTCCAGAGAGAGTGATGAACGATTTCAAGGCGTATGCGAGCCGGTCGCTGAATGTTCTGGAACCGAACCGCAGAAGGTGGGTGCGCCATGGAAGCACTCGCTACTTGTGGAGCCACGAGGAGGTTTCCGCGGCCGTTGAATACGTGCTCCACGGCCAGGGAGAGTCGATGGCGGTGTATTGCGGGTGGACCGCTTGCTGACGCGCGCGGCTCGGTGCTCAGCGCGGCTCGGCGCTCAGAACGTGCGGCTGGCGCTCTACCACCTCGACATTCGCGGCGGCGTATGTTTTCCTGGCTTCGTCGATGGCGACCCGAAGGCCGAGGGGGTCCACCGGGTCCACGAGCCGGACCTGCCTCGGGGCCAGCGCCGCCGCCAGGTCCGGAAGGTCGTAGGACTTCAGCACGCCCGGAATCACGTCCTCGAAGATGCCGCGGTTGATCTTGTGGGTGACCACCGCCATGTAGGAGACGAGCATCCGCTCGAGCGAGAGACGGCGGATCCGGGAATCGAGCAGCGCCGCATGCGCCAGAGGAATCGCGCCGGCTTCGATCCCGAGGCCCGTAATCGACGCCGCATCCACGTCGTCGCGCGCCGCCAGCAGATCGACGCCGCGGACGATATCGAGGGCGCGCCCGCCGGCCAGCGTCTTGCCGCACAGCAGCAGGGTCATCGCGCTTTCGTAGTCGCCGAAGTAGCGGGGCCAGTCCGAGCCGTTGTCATCGCTAAGGTGACGGGTTTCGCCCAGCCCCCTGGCGTCGATCGAAAGCACCACCGATCCGCTCCGCGCCAGTTGCTCAAGCTCACCGGACCCCGCCGCCTTGCCCCGGCCGTGAACATAGATGGCCGCCGGCTTGCGCCCCGGTGCATCCGGAAGGAACAGCAGCGCCGGAACCGAGATTCCAGGTTCGCTTTCGTAGAGAAGCTTTTCGATGTGATAGCCGTTCCGCTGGATGCGGCCGAACGGCCGCACGCGAACCGGTTCCTTTTGCGCCTCGAAGCCGATCAGGCGCCGGACTTCATCTGGCCTCGGCGCGCTGCTCCGCCGCAATTGCCGTGCGCGCTTCAGGTTCAGCGTGTGAACCGTCTCGCCGCCCAGGGACACCGCCACCTGTCCGGCCGGCGTCGCGAACAACTCCTCTTCGGTGGCGATCGGGACTTCGGGTTCCTCGCCGTCTTCCGCGCCTTTCAGCCAGCGGGTGAACCACGCGTAGGACGCCAGGCGCCTCGGCTTGGTGTAACCGTGCCCGTCGTCGGCCTCGACCATCTTGAGTTTTTCAGCGGCGCCGAGCAGTCCGTAGACATGCCGGGCCTCTCGATACACCTCGCGCGCGCCGGTGATCGAGAAGAAGTCTCGGATGGCCGAGAGAATCAGGTACGGCTTCGGCGCGAACGCGTGGACGAAATCGGCGTGATCCAGGCCGTCGGCGAGCCATGGCGGGATGCACTGCTCGGCGTCCTGCGGGCCGATGGTCGCCAGAAGCTGCTTCCAGCCGGTTAGGTAGCACGATGGGGCGGCGACGTGGATGCGGTCCTCCAGCGCCGAGAGGTAGGCCGTGTGCGTGCCGCCGCCCGAGTTGCCGGTGCAGCCCACGCGCGAGGCGTCCACCTCCTTGCGCGACAGCAGGTAGTCGAGTGCGCGGATGCCGTCCCAAACGGTGTAGCGCGCCAACGAGTCGCCCACCAGCAGGCATTGCGCGCCGAGCACGGTGTGCTCGGTCGTGGAGCGGACGACTTTCGATGCCTTGAAATCGACGTCATAGAGCTGGATCCGTTCCCCCTGCCCGAGCGTGTCCCACGCCAGCGCGACGAAACCCTTCTTGGCGAACGAGGCCAGGATCCGCTGCCAGACCGGATTGGCCTTCGCGCCCTCTTCGTGGCCGAGCGGGAACAGGATCGCCGGGTAGGGCGGCTGTCCCCTCGTCGGCAGGTACAGGTTGGCGGTGACGTAGAAACCTGGCTGGCTTTCGAAGACGATCTTCTCGATCCGGAAATCGTCGCGTTCGAGCGTGCCGGTGATGCGGGCGTTCAGCGGCGTCCGCTCGGGGAAGCCGCCGAGGGACCGGATCATCCGCTCGCGCAGGCGCTGTTTCTGCGCGGCCACTTCCTGCGCGGAGGAGAAGCCCTCGACCTTTCTTGTCCGCGCATCGAGCAGCGCCCGCGCCTGGGCGTTCGCCCAGTCGGGAAGCATCCGCCGGATGCGCTGGAAGTCGGTGTGGTCCGAGAGGAAGTCGAGCTTCTCGGAGGATTGCGCGCCCGCCGGCAGGGCCGCCAACACGGCGGCGCCAAGGAGTTCGCCAAGGATGGGTCTCATCCCCGCCATTGTTCCACAGCCCGGCGGGCGGCTGAGCGGAATTGGGGCATTCCCCGTTCCTAATCGGAGATTTCCAGGATCGGGGCTTTCGAGCCGCCGGCCTGCTCCAGCCTCTCCGCGGTGCGGCGCGCCAGTTCCACGTAGACCGCGGCCCGCGGATCGCCGCCGTTGCGCAGCGCGATCGGCCGGCCGTTGTCTCCCCCGTGGCGCACTTCCGGATCGAGCGGCAGCTCGGCCAAAAAGTGCACTCCCATTTCCTCGGCCGTTCGCTTTCCGCCGCCGTAGTTGAAGACATCGATCCGCTCGCTGCAATGCGGGCAGAGCAGGAAGCTCATGTTCTCGACAATGCCCAAGATCTCGACGCGCACCTGGCGGAACATGTGCACCGCTTTGCGGGCATCTTCCAGCGAGACATCAGACGGCGTCGTCACCACGATCGCACCCGAGATCGGCGCGGTCTGGATCAGACTGAGCTGCACGTCGCCGGTGCCCGGAGGCAGGTCCACGATCAGGTAATCGAGATCGCCCCAGTCCACGCCGCGCAGAAACTGCTGCACGATCTGGTGCAGCATCGGCCCTCGCCAGATGAGCGGCCGGTCCCCCTGGTTGAGAAAGCCCATCGACATCAGCTTGATGCCGTGCTGCTCCAGCGGCTGAATCCGGTCGCCGAGGGCCATCGGCGTCTCCTGGATGCCCATCATCCGCGGCACGTTCGGCCCGTAGACGTCAGCGTCCAGCAGTCCCACGCGGTGGCCCAGACCGCCGAGCGCGACGGCCAGGTTCACGGCCACGGTGGTCTTGCCCACCCCGCCTTTGCCGGAGCCGACGGCCACGAGGTTGCGCACGCCGGGAATGGGCTGCTTGGGCTGCTCGCCCGACTGTTGGGGGTTCATTGCTTCTATGGTAGAACGGTCGGGCGGTTGGGCGGTTCTTTGGTTGGATGCTACCGGATTTGCATCAGGTAGTCCCACTGCCTGGCGGCGCGATCCAGCAGTTTCGGCACGTCGCTCTCCAGCACATAGCCGCCACCGACGAGGTCTCGGGCTGCTGCTTCCACCTTGCCCAAATAGTCCGCCCGGCTGGAATGTCGCTCTTCAATCGATCGCCGCGGGTCACCGTTCTTCGCGCGCTCGGCCTTCGTCCTTGGGAACGGCAGGAACGATCCGGCCATGCTGAACAGCTCTTCCGGTGCGCCGATCTTCGGATCGCGAAGGTTCCAGCCTGTGTACGTCGCCAGCGGCACGGCCACGTCCGGCAACCGGATGCCGCTCGTCTCGTTGCCGTCGGCGTCGGTCTGCGGCACGAGCACAACGAAAGGCTTGCCGACTTTCGGAGGCTCGATCGAAACGATGCCTTTCGAGCGGAATTCCGGACCGTAGTCCACTCGCCAGGCCCGCTGAATGCGCTTCGGGAGCGGCTGGCCGGGGAGCTTCGGAAACGCCAGCGCGTCCAATGGCACGAGCGTGCCGTTGGCGATCTTCGGCAACCGCGCGGCCGGGGGCTCCGTGCCGTCACTGATCCACTGATTCATCGCCGCCAGAAGCGCCCGCATCGCGAACCGGAAGTCATTCGGGTTCGGCAGGTTCCTCGATTCATTCGACACCGGCGGAAACGAAGCCGGGCCGTGCTGCGTGCCGGCGAACAAATAGATGCGCGTATCTCTCGCCAGGGGCGCGTCGGCGGAGCCGTCCAGCGTGGTGTGAGTCAGCGACGCGGCCCGCCCGTAATACTCGTACGAACTGTTCGTATAGAAAACTTTCGGCGCAACGCCGGCCTTCTCCGCGCTCGACAGAATTCCTCCCGTCAAAGCGGTCTCGGGGTCGGACTGCTCCAGATCGGTGAACGGGAAAATGTCCGTCGGATAGAAGAGATTCATGAAAGGGTGACCGTCGCGTGACGGCTGTGCGAAACGATGGTTGAAACTCCCGCGTCCCGCGCCGGCCACATGCGCCCAGACCCCGTCGAACACGCGCCGGTTCTGCTCGTCGGCGTTGAATCCGTAATAGAGGAACGTGCGAAGGAACCGCCCGCTCTGCGACGTGCCGAAGCCGATGGCTCGCCTGATGTGCTGCCGCTGGTCGCCGAGCAGCGTAGTCCCGCCGGCCGGTGTGCCGTGCTTGAGGAACGAGATGAAGTCGCGGACCGCCGCCGGGCCGAGACCCACGAGCACGGGGTCCTGCGCTTCGTAGACGATCTCATAGATCCTGCCAGGCTCGAAACCGTCCGCCAGGAAGACGGCGGTCCGGTCCGCCACCGGCCTGCCGCCTTCGTCCCGCGCGAATTGCCACTGTTCGCGGGGGATCACGCGCCGCGGCCCGTCGGTGCGCTCCCGGACCGTCAGCCGGAGCGCGGAATCCTCGGGATTCGCCACCGGGTAGGGGATCATCGTTCGGTCGCCGAGCGAGAAGCTCCGCACCTTCTTGTCCGGCACGAACTCCGAGCGGATGAGTCCCCGAATGGGCCTGTCCCCATCCTTCGCGACGGGGGCATGCAATCGCAGCAACTGCGAGTCCATCGGCACGTCGAACTGCCAGCCGAGCCAGGCCAGCGTAAATCCCCGCTCCAGCAGGAAACCGTCGCCGAGCTCGGCCTCGGTTTGCGGGTCGCGCGAGCCGCGAGCCAGGTTGAACATCCCGAGCATCCCCTTGCCGCCGCGGTTGGACACTTCGAACAGCACCGTGCCGTTGCCCTTGGCCGAATCGCGGGGCTTCAGCAGGCAGAGGTCGGCGGCGAACTCGACTCGTCCCTTCTCGTTGACCGGCGCCCGGTCGATATCGGAGATGATCCGGTTGGCCGGCAACTTCGGATCGATGGCGAAGCGGACCGTTGCCAGCACCCGCTCGTAGGCGCCGGCGGCGCCGAACGACTTGCCTTCGAGCAGGTCGGTTCGGTCCGATACCTCGACGTGAACCACCTCCCCGCGAGCCGCCGGGCAGAGGCAGACAAGAAGGGGAAACACGGGCAAGCGGCGCATCCCTCAATTCTCGCGCAGCACGGATCGAGGGGCCAATCTACCATAGGCCTGGCCGGCAGGCCGGTCGCGTCTCCGATCACCTACAATGGGACCGACGGCAGGGCTTTGAGATGACTCGATTGCGTCCGGTGCTTTCTCTCGCGCTGATTCACTCCGCCTCGCTTCTTGCCGCCGACTTCTGGCAAACGAAGGAATATGACCAGTGGACCACGAACGAGGCCCGGCGGATGCTCACGGATTCACCCTGGGCGCGTCCCGTGCTTGTGCCCCTGGACGGGCTTGGAGGAACTCCCGCCAGCATCGCCGAGGACATCTGCCGGGGCTGCGCGCAATGTTCCGTGAAGACCGTGGGAGGGCCGGGAGGACTTCCGGTTCTGAGCCTGACCGTGGCCTGGCAGAGCGCGCTGCCGGTCAAGCAGGCGCTGGCGAGGATTCGCTTCGGGGAGGAGGTGGAGTCGTCGAGCGCCGCCGCCGAGTACCTCAGGCGCCGCGAGGATTCCTTCGTGATTTCGATCTCCGGCCTGCCGCTGAAACTTCTCCCGCGCGACCCGGCGGTGCTCACACCGAACGCATTCCTGCGTCCCCGTGGCCGAAGCCGCCTGCCGGCCGCCGCCGCGCGCGTAGTCGAGGCGGAGGACGGCTTCCGCCTGCTTCTGTACTTCGCCAGGGGAACCGGTGGTGGGACAACCCTCCAGGAGTCCGACGGCCAGGTGGAAGTCCAACTCAGACTGGGCGCGCTGAACATCCACCGGAGCTTCCGGCTGAGGGACATGCGGTACGGAGGGAAGTTGGAGTTGTAGAGCGGCCGTTTCCTGGAGTCGCGAAACGCCCACGCTGTGATCAGAGATGCCTGGCGTCTACCTCGTGGCCGCGGAACTTTCGGGCCTGGGTTTATCCGTCTCGCCTCACGGGCTCCAGAAAAGGGTCCAGGGGACCGGAGGCGTCGTCTCCCAACGCCAGTCGAATCCTTCCGGCGTTCGTTCGCGGCGAAGACCCAGTTCCGCCATCCGCCGCCGCAGAGCGCCAAAGCGCTCCGCGGCGAATCCACGCGGATCATGCAGAATCCGGCCGTCGAGGGCGATGTCATGATAAAGAGACGAAACGGAACCGCGGAACTGGCCCGGGCTGTTCGCCAGGAGCGAGAAGGAACCGCGAATTCCCAGCGGGAGAATGATTTCAACAGCAGGGCCCTGTCGAACGACTTGGCGGGCAATTGTCAGCGATGACCAGCAGGTCCCGGTCACTCGTCTCGGAAGCATCGCCCCGCGCCCGCGAGCCGAACAGCACTGCCGCGACCAGCATGTCTCCGAGGCCGGTCTTTCAGAGCGTGAACCGCCCGGTCGGCCTGGTGATCACCTCGAACGTCACGGCTTTCCTCCTTTCTTTGCCTTCGCCACCAGCTCCGAGAGCCGGCCCAGCTCCTCCTCCGACAGGCGCGAGGAACGGCCGCCCAGCAGGGCGGCGACCACCTTCTCGGGCGAGCCGTCGAAGAAGGTCTCCACCAGGTGCCGGAGAGCGGACTGCCGCGCCTTCTCCCGCGCCACCACCGGCTCGTAGACGTAGCGCAGGCCCTCCTCGGCGTGCCGCGCGTGGCCTTTCTCCTCGAGCACGCGGAGCTGGGTGCGCACTGTGGAGTAGCTCGGCCGGCCAGGCAGCTCTTTCTGCACTTCGCCCGCCGTGGCGCGGCCTCGCCGGTAAAGAATGTCCATGATCTGGCGCTCGCGCCGGCTCAGCTCGGAAGGGCGGGTTTTCGCCATGCGATATCCTGCTATTTTTCTAACATTCTGCTATAAAATTAGCACATGCGGCCGGAACCGTCAAGGGATCCCGGAGGCGCACGTCTGAATGGACGCGGACGGGCCGGGAGTTGTTCCCGCCCCCGGCCTCGGCACAAGTTTCGAGGCGGCAGCCAACAGTGCCTGCGCCACAACTCACAGACGCGCGACAAGCTAACCTAGAGGCTTGGCGCCATCCAGCCACATTCACGCTCCCCGCCTTGTCATCGGCGGGCTTTCCGGCGATAGCGGCAAGACGCTTGTTTCGCTGGGGCTGCTGCTGGCCGCCGCCTCGCGTGGTATACCCGTCCGCGCGTTCAAGAAGGGACCGGACTACATCGACGCCGCCTGGCTTCGCTGGGCCTCCGGCCGGCCGGCGTTTAATCTCGACACGTTCCTGATGGGGCGCGAAACCGCTGTGCTGTCCTTCGCCCGCCGCTCGCTGGCGGACGGGCTGAACGTCGTCGAGGGCAATCGCGGCCTGTACGACGGCGTGGATGCGAAAGGCACGCACAGCACCGCGGAACTCGCCAAAGCTCTCGGCGCGCCGGTCCTGCTAGTGGTCAGCGCCACGAAGGTCACGCGGACAGTCGCCGCCCACGTGCTTGGATGTCAGAAACTGGACCCCGAGGTCCGGGTCGCCGGCGTCATTCTGAATCGCGTCAATAGCGCCCGGCATGAGCGTGTCATGCGCGAGGCGATTGAATCGGCCTGCGGCATTCCGGTGCTCGGTGTTCTGCCCAAGGCGAACCCCGATGCGCTGCTGCCCGGACGGCATCTCGGCCTGGTCACTCCGGAGGAACATCCCTGCGTGCAGGCGCTGCGGGGGAACCTGCTGGAGCTGATCGAAGGTCGGCTGGAGACAGACAGGATTTTCGAGTTCGCCGGCCGCGCCGCACCCCTCGCCAGCCCGCCGGCGCCGCCGGCGCCGCGCCCCGGCGGGCGCGGGCTGAGGATCGGCTACGTGTCGGACTCGGCCTTCACGTTCTACTACCCGGAGAACCTGGAGTCCCTCGCCGAAGCGGGGGCCGGACTGGTGCCCGTTTCCGCTCTAACCGCCGGGGAATTGCCGGCCGGCATCCACGCGCTCTACATCGGCGGCGGTTTTCCGGAGACCCACGGCGCCGCGCTCTCCGGAAACCGATCGTTCCTCGAATCGCTGCGGCGGGCGGCGGACAGCGGCATGCCGGTCTACGCCGAGTGTGGCGGATTGATGCTGCTCTCGAGAGCGATCCGGTGGCGCGGAGTTGAATACCCGATGGCCGGCGTGCTTCCATTCGAGGTGGAGGTAACGCCGCAACAACAGGGACACGGCTACTCCGTGCTGGAAGTGGATCGGGAGAACCCGTTCTATCCGGCGGGGCTCACGCTGAAGGGCCACGAGTTCCACTATTCCCGGCTGCGTGTGAACGGCGGTTCACCGCCCACGGTGTGCGCCGTTCGGCGCGGGACCGGCTGCGGGGATGGACGCGACGGCCTTGTGCTTCGGAACGTGTGGGCCAGCTATACGCACGTCCATGCGCTCGGCACGCCCGAGTGGACCGCCGGGATGCTGAAGACGGCGCGCGCGTATGGCGGGTGATGACAACGGCGCGGGCAGGAATTATAATTCAGGAGAATTGCACCTGTTGGTATGATTCAGTGGTTCGCACCAAAGAAGCTGACGGCTTATTACATATAAGGAGGTTTCGATGAGTTCACTGGTGCTCCCCCACGGGAGCAAGGATTTGAAACCGCTGCTGCTCGAGGGCGAAGCGAGGGCCGCGGAGATCAAGAGGGCGGAAAGCCTCAAGAAGGCGCCCATGACCAGCCGCGAAACCAGCGACTTGATCATGATGGGCATCGGCGCGTTTACGCCGCTCGACGGCTTCATGGGAAAGGACGACTGGAAGGGCTGTTGCGACGACTACGCCATGCCCAGCAAGAATGGCCTGTTCTGGCCCATTCCGATCACGCTGTCGGTTTCCCAGGACGTCGCCGATTCGCTGCGCATCGGCGAAGCGGTCGCCCTCTGGGACATTGAGACCGAGAGCATCATGGGCACCATGAAGGTCGAGGAGAAGTACTCCATCGACAAGGAGCACGAGTGCAAGCAGGTGTTCCGCACGACCGACCCGGCGCATCCGGGCGTTCAGAAAGTGATGGAGCAAGGTCCGGTGAACATTGCCGGGCCGGTGAAAGTGGTGTCCGAGTCCTACTATCCGGAGATGTTCGACATCTATCAGCGCCCCGCCGAAGCCCGCAAAGTCTTCGAGCAGCGTGGCTGGAACACGGTAGCGGCGCTCCAGCTCCGCAACCCAATGCACGGTTCCCACGCGTACCTGGCCTGGGTGGCGATCGAAGTCTGCGACGGCGTTTACATCCACCAGCTTGTCGGGAAGCTCAAACCGGGCGACATTCCGGCGGAAGTCCGCGTCAAGGCGATCGACGCGCTGGTGAACAAGTACTTCCGGAAGGACCGGGTGGTGCAGGGCGGCTATCCGATGGAGATGCGCTACGCCGGGCCGCGGGAGGCGTTACTCCACGCCGTGTTCCGGCAGAACTACGGCTGCTCGCACCTGATCGTCGGGCGTGACCACGCCGGCGTGGGCGACTACTACGGCCCGTTCGACGCGCAGAAGATCTTCAACGAGATCCCGACGGACGCGCTGCTGCTCCGGCCGCTGTGCATGGACTGGACGTTCTATTGCTATGAGTGCGGTTCGATGGCCTCGATGAAGACCTGCCCGCACGAAAGCAAGGCGGTCATCGACAACAACGGCCAGTATCAGGGCGGCGCAAGGCTGCTGCTCTCCGGCACGATGCTGCGCAAGCTGATGAGTGAAGGCAAGCCGGTGCCGTCGGAGTTCTCCAAGCCGGAGGTGATCGCCGTGCTGAAGGAGTACTACGACAGCCTCGAAGAGAAGGTCGAGGTGAAGCTGCACGGCTTTGCGACCGGCGAAGCCAGGAAGTAGCCGTCTTCTGTGGGGGGTAGACGGGAGCGCCTGCCCCCACGAACATATCGGTCCTCCCGCTGGCAGGCCGGCCAGGGGCCGGCTGTGGGCGCCGCGCACTGCGGGGTCCCGCAGTGCCTCGGGCAGGCAGCCTGAGAGTGGCTGGGAGGCAGGGATTCGAACCCCGATAAGCAGATCCAGAGTCTGCCGTCTTACCGTTAGACGACCTCCCAAACAGCCATTCTCATTGTAGCATCCAGCCGCACTAGCCTTACCTTCTCAGACCGCCGGTTCGTCCCGCGAATGTTCGCAGATAGGCCGTCCACAGCCGCTCTTGCCCGGGCTGGTCGAAGGTCTCACTCCAGTACAGGCGATATTCGGCCGCGATCCGCGAGGCCTCCTGGTCCAGGAACCGGAACAGCCCGGCGTCCCGCGACCGTTGTGCCCCCAAGTTCTCGAACAAGGTCCGCGTCACGACGCAGTCGTTGATCTCGCCGAGGTATTGCTGAAGCTGCCGGAGCGCGGCCAGCCGTCTCTCCAGTCCCGGACCGTACAGCGGCCGGAAGAGTTCCAGCGTGTAGCGAAACCGCTTGGCCTCGAGCCGGAACGCATGGAGCTGCTCGTACGACGCATTCTCAGCGACCAGCTTTCGGCCCTTGCGGAAGAAGCGCGTCGCCAAGCGCGGCAAGGCCTTCTTGGCATTCTCCGCGGCCCCTGCCGAGCCATCCCACAAGCGTGCCCCCTTCTTGGCCATGGCTTTCACAGTCCGAGGCGCATTCGCCAACGCGCGGAAAACTCCCGCCGGCTCAGCCGCAGGATCTCGTTCATCAGGTCGCGTTCTGCCTGCTTGCGTCCCCGTCCGAGACGAAGGTACAGCGCCGAACCGGTTCCCGCCCCGGCCTTTTTCAGCAGTTCCCGCGCAATGTCGCGATTGCGGACTTCCGCCGCGCGGTCCATGACGGCGCTGAGGCGGCGCCGGATCTTCCTGACCTCCTTGGCGGCAAAGAACTGCTCGAAGATCCGCAGGCACTGGGAGAGGCGGCGTATGGAAACCCGCAGGTCGTGGATGGCGTCGGCGTCTCCGGCCTTGGCCGCCCGCCGCAACTCGAACGCAAACCGGTCGAGCCGGGATGTGGTCTGTTCCCGTACAAACTGCTCCATCGCCCCCCTTGGGGTGGGATTCGGCCTCGCCATTACCGACGCTCCCTGACGATGGCCAGCGGGTGCTTGTAGACCTGCTCGAATATCTCGGCCGCGCGCTCGCCGGCCCACGTTTCCAGGTCGATGTCGGCCTCGGAGCGCAGGCGCAGCACCACGCTGCCGTTCCGAAACTGGCACTGCATGCTCTCAATGCGCTGGTTGTGGCTCCGGTCGAGACTGTCGGCCAGCCGCAGCAGGGGCGCCAGAAGCTCGACGGTCTTCTTCTCCTCGCCGGTGAGGGCCGAGAAATTCTCGTGGAGCGGCCCGGGCATGGCCCGCCGGTGATAGCGGCACAAGTTGGCGACAATCAGCCGTTCCCGGTCGGTGAACCCGGGCATGTCGGAATTCGCCACCAGGTAATAGGAGTGCTTGTGGTGTTTGGTGTCGCTGACGTAGTGGCCGACGTCGTGAAGGCAGGCGGCGGCTTCCAGCAGTTTCCCCACGTGTGGCGGGAGAAGATGGAGCGGCTGGAGGGATTCGAACAGCGCGTGCGCCAGGCCGGCCACCTTGCGGGCGTGCGGCACCGGGACACCATAGCGCCGGGCCATGAACTCAACCACCTTGCGCTGCTCGCGGCTGAGCAGCGACAATTCCCGTCCGACGCGCCGCGCGGCCAGATCCGCAATAATGCCGTCCCGCACGCCCGCCGCCGAGTAATAGAACCGGGACAGGTGAAAGCGTCTGACTACCTGGAGCAGCAGCGCGGCTCCGGGCACGATGATTTCCGCCCGCCTCGGGCCGATGCCGGTGATCTTTCGCCGCCCGGCCAGGTCTCGGGTGGAGACTTCTTCATAGAACCGGCGCACCTGCCCGGAGGTTGCGCGAAGCCGGTCGGCGTTGTCCCGCTTGGCCCGTGGCACGCGGTTCACCGCGCACACGACGGCGGAAGCCGTCGCCGCCGTTGCGATGGCCCGGTCCCACGGACCGCTGCCGATCTTTCGGATCGCTGTTTCCAGCTTCTCCAGAATGAATTCGTTCATCCGGTGCAGCTCGGCGGGCTCGGGCGGATCGTGGCGAAGGAACACCTCGGTCAGCCGGACGGCGCCCAGCGGCTTGGAGAATGCCTCGACCAGCGCGCCCCGTTCGCTGAGAATCAGCTCGGCGCTGCCGCCGCCGATATCCACGATGAGAAGGCGCTGCCTCGGGTGCGGCCACCGCGCCTGCACGCCAAGGTGGATCAGCCGCGCCTCCTCCTGTCCGGAAATCACCTCCACCGGCGCGCCCGCCGCCTGCGACGCCTTCTCGAGAAACTCGGCCGAATTTCGCGCGTCGCGGACGGCGCTGGTGGCGACGGCGCGGACGGCCACCACGTCGAGTTGCTGGTAGGATCGGGCCATCGCCGCCAGCCACTGGCAGACGAAATCCATCGCCTCGCGGCCGATGAAGCCGGTGCGGAAGACGCTTTCCCCCAGCCGCGTGACCACCCGTTCGGCGGCGAGGATGCGCGTCGGCACGCCCGGAGCGACCTCGGCCGCCTGCATCCGCAGCGAGTTACTGCCGATATCGATGGCGGCGTAGCGGGGCATACAGGAATATAATAGTGGACGATTCACCCGCTCCCATGGCCCTCCTGCCGAACCGTTACAAAGGCAAGCTGATCGTCGTCGAAGGCATTGACGGATCCGGCAAGTCCACGCAGCTTTCGCTGCTAAGCCAGTGGCTCCGCTCCCAGGGATACGCCGTCTCGTTCAGCGAGTGGAACTCTTCGCCGCTGGTTCGCGAAACCACGCGGCGCGGCAAGAAGAAGGAGATGTTCACCCCCACCACCTTCAGCCTGATCCACGCCACCGATTTCGCCGACCGGCTGGAGCGGTACATCGTGCCGCTGCTCAAGGCGGGCGCGGTGGTTTGCGCCGACCGGTACGCCTACACCGCCTTTGCGCGCGACGTGGTGCGCGGCGTCAGCCGGCGCTGGGTCCGCAATTTGTATAGCTTCGCCATCCGTCCGAACCTGGCCTTCTACTTCCGCGTTCCTCTCGATGTGGCCCTCGGCCGCATTCTCGGCGGCCGGGACGCCATCAAGTTCTACGAAGCCGGCATGGACATCGGGCTGAGCCGGAGTATCGAGGAAAGCTTCCGCCTCTTTCAGGGACGAATCCTGGAGGAGTACGACGCGATGGCGGAGGAGATGGGATTCCACATCATCGACGCCTCGGGTTCGATCGAGGAGCAGCAGCAACAAATGCGGGCCATTGTTCAGGAGAGGCTCGGCGAACGGTTGCAAACCGACGTTCTGCGCACGCAGCCCAAGGAGATCCATGAGCCTGAGACAGCCGCTCCAGTTCTACAGTGAAGCGCTCCCCAGCGTCGATGTCGGCGAGTTACAGGGCAAGCTGATCGTCATCGAGGGACCGGACGCGGTCGGCCGCACCACCCAGGTCAACAAGCTGCACATGTGGCTGGAGCATCGCGGGCACGCGGTGCTCGACACGGGCATGGCGCGGTCGGCCCTGGCGGGAAAGGGCATTCAGCAGGCCAAGGAGGGGCACACCCTCGGGCCGGTCACGATGACCCTGTTCTACACCACGGACTTCGCCGATCGGCTCCAGAACGAGATCGTGCCCGCCCTCCGGGCCGGCTTCGTCGTCCTCACCGACCGCTACATCTTCTCGATCATCGCCCGCGCCATCGCCCGCGGCGAAGACCGCCGGTGGATCGAGCAGGTGGCCGGCTTCGCGCTCGTCCCGCACGCCGTGTACTATCTGCGGTGCGACGTGAAGGACCTCGTCTCGCGGGTCGTCCTCGGCAAGGGTGCGTTCGACTACTGGGAGAGCGGCATGGACATGCGGTTCGGCCGCGACATGTACGACAGCTTCGTCCGGTACCAGACGCGGCTGATCCGCGCCCTCGACCGGATGGCGACAAAGTACGACTTCGTCACGCTCAACGCCGGCAAGCAGCCCGACGAGATCTTCCGCGAGTTGCAGCGGCACATCGCGAAGCTGTTCCGCCAGCCCAAGAGCCGAGCACGGCGGCCGGCGGCGGTGAGCAATGGCCGGGGCTAGCGGGACTCAATACCCTTTCGCCTTGTCCACCACATTGATCAGCGGCTGCCCGCTCGTGTAGCGGCGGACGTTCTCCGCGAACAGCTCGATCAGCCGCACCTGCCGGTCGGGACTCCAGCCGGAGGTGTGGGCCGACATCACCACGTTCGGGCAGTCGAAGATCGGGTGAT
>CAZACK010000067.1:0-2480 GCA_964483455.1 uncultured Solibacteraceae bacterium | reverse complement strand
CGGCGGCTCCACCGGCATCACGTCCAACCCAGCTCCGGCGATCCAGCCCTCTTTGAGCGCCTTCACCAGCGCCAGGTCATCGAACAGCTTCCCTCGCGAAAGAGCCAGGAAGTAGGCGGTCTTTTTCATGCTTCGGAAGACCTTTTCGTTGAACATGCGGTCGGTCTCCGGCGTGTGCGGCGCCGCCGCCACCAGCACGTCGACCTGCGGGACCATTTCCATGAACCAGGAGGGGTCGCGCAGCTCGGCCACATATTCCGGCTTGGGGATCGGCTTGGCGTCGGTGCCGACGATGCGCATGTCGAAGCCGTAGTAGGCCCGGCGGGCGACCATGCTGCCGATCCCGCCCATGCCCACGATGCCCATGGTCCGGCCCACCAGTTCCGTGTGATGGTCCGACTTCACCGTGCCCACGGGCTTCATGCTGCGTTTGTAAAACTGCGGCATGTAGTACTTGCCAATCCCGCGAGTCAGACACAGCAGCAGGCCCATGGCGGTTTCCGAGATGCCGGGCGCGAACGTGCGCGCGTAGTTCGTGAGCACCACAGCGCTCTTCCGCAACTCCGGATCCATGTCTTCCACTCCGGCCCCGCCGGCCTGCACCCATTTGAGCTTCGGCGCATGCGGCAGGTCCGTGCCGCGGACGCCGCCGTAGACGACCTCGGCGTCTCTCAGCTTCTCGCGGAACTCCTCCGGCGTCTTGCAGATGGCCAGCTCGAGCTTGACCTTCGCCGCCGAAGCGATTTGCTGCGCCTCGAACGGCTCGAACTGATACATCGTCGCGATCCGCAGCGGTTCCTCCGGCGCGGTGGGCCGGTTGGTGGGATACGGCTCCGACACCACCGGCTCCCGCGATCCCGCCGCCGCCGACGTCGCGCTGCTGGCTGCCATAAACTCCCTCCGCGTCACCGTTTGATCGGACATCCGCCTGCTCCCCCGTCCCGCGCTCCGAGCGCGAAAGCAAGAATATCACGATGGGCCGCCAGGGGCGCCGCCCGAGATTGACAACCCGTTTTTTCACCCGCTATATTGACTCTCGGCCCACAGCCGGCGGAAAGGAGCGATCTGATGGATATCCGTCCCTTACACGACCGCATCCTCGTCAAGCGTATCGAGGAACAGGAAACCATTCGCGGTGGAATCATCATTCCGGACACCGCCAAGGAGAAGCCGCAGCAGGGGGAGGTGATGGCTGTCGGCAACGGCAAGCTGCTGGAATCCGGCGAGCGTGTTCCGCTCGATGTCCAGGTCGGCGACCGCATCCTGTTCGCCAAGTACTCGGGCAGCGACATCAAAGTCGAGGGAGAGGAGTACCTCATCGTGCGCGAGGACGATATCCTTGGCGTCCTCACGAGCTAGCGGGCGGCCAACGCTGCCGCCGGGCAGGCGAAAGCGCCCGCCCTGCCGGAATTTGCTACTCTCAGAACAGCACCCCAACAAGAGAGAAAAGGAGTATTTCCGCATGAACCGGTGTTCCGGATTCCTGGCCGTCGCTGCGGCTGCCTGTGTGCTGACGACGCCCGCTGTCGCGCAGACGAAGGTCGGCGTCATCAACATGCAGAAGGCGCTTCTCGATACGGCTGAAATGAAGAAGGCGCAGAGCGAACTGGAGGCCAAGTACAAGCCTCGCCAGGAAGCGATGGCGCAGGTTCAGAAGGAACTGGAGGGGATCCAACAGCAACTACAAACGATGCAGGGCAAGCTGACCCAGCAGGCCGAGCAGGATCTGAATCTCCAGGGACAGCGCAAGCAACGCCAGTTGCAGCGCCTTGGGGAAGACCTGCAAACCGACGTCGATCGGGAACGGAGCGAGATCCTCACCAGGGGCGGCCGGCGCCTCCAGGAAATCGTCGCCAAGCTGGCGGAGGAGCGAGGGCTCGACATCGTCGTCGACGTGAGCAATACGGTCTACTTCAAGAACGCACTCGAGCTGACCAAGGAGGCCACGGACGCCTACGACAAGGCCCACCCTTTGAAGTAAGCGGTCCCGTTTGGCGGAACCGATGCCCGGCTATCTGGAAGGTTATGGCGCGGGAGAGGAGCGCCGGGAGAGAATCCTCAAGCGCACGGCCCTCGCGGTCCTGGCGATTGCCGTGGCCGGCATCAGCCTGTACTTCATGTTCCGCAACTACCGGGAGACCAAGCGCGCGGAGTTCTTCCTGGAGTTGCTGCGCAATAAGGACTACCAGACGGCGTACCGGCTCTGGGGCTGTACCGACCCCGGGGCTCCCGCCTGCGCCGACTATCCGTTCGACAAGTTCGTGGAGGATTGGGGGCCGCAAAGCCCGCATGCCAACGCCGCCGCAGCCGAGATCCGGAAAGTGCGGGGATGCGCCACCGGGGTCATCATCACCGTGGCCTTCGGGACGGACCAGGAGGAATTCCTGTGGGTTGACCGCAAGGACAAGTTCCTCGGGTTCGCCCCCTGGCCGGTTTGCAATCCCCGCTACCGCCCCCCCGATTAGTCGCGGCCCCAATGG
>CAZACK010000066.1:0-28797 GCA_964483455.1 uncultured Solibacteraceae bacterium | reverse complement strand
AGCAGGAACCCCATTCCACTTGAATCAGGAACTGAGAAAAAGGCCTTTGGACCCTGTTCCATCAACCTGGCAGACAGGCCAGCTTGTTGAGGCCGTCGATGAAGGCCTTGACGCTGCCTTCGATGACGTCGGTGGAGGCGCCGCGGCCCATCACCTTGCGGCCGCCTTCTTCGAGCTGGACGGTGACCTCGCCCATCGCCTCGGTGCCGCTGGTCACCGCCCGGATCTCGTAGCGCGCCAGGCGGGCGGAGGTTCCGGTCACCTGCGAGATCGCTTTGCAGGCGGCGTCCACCGGGCCGTCGCCGACGGCGGCGCCCTCGCGGACTTCGCCCCGGACGCGCATGCGCACCGTCGCCGTCGGGATGGCCGCGGTGCCGCTGTAGAAATGCAGGTAGTCGAGGTGGTAGACCTCGGGGACCGGGTGGAGCTCGTCGTGGAGGATGGCGGCGAGGTCCTCGTCGAAGACCTCCTGCTTCTTGTCGGCGACGATCAGGAAGCGATGGTAGGTCTGGTCGAGCTCATCCGGCGAGAGGGCGTAGCCGAGTTTCTCCAGCCGGTCGCGGAGGCCGGCGCGCCCGGTGCGGGCCGTCAGCACCACCCGGCTCTCGGAAATGCCGACGTCCTCTGGGCGCATAATCTCATAGGTCTCCCGGTCCTTCAGGAAGCCGTCGACGTGGATACCGGAGCTGTGGGAAAAGGCGTTGCTGCCGACGACGGCCTTGTTGGGCGGGACGGTCATGCCGAGCATGTCGGCCACCAGGCGGCTGGTGCGGTGGAACTCGCGGGCGTCGATGGCGGTACGCAATCCGAAAAAGTCGGCGCGGGTGCGCAGCGCCATGACGACTTCCTCGAGGGCGGCGTTGCCGGCTCGCTCGCCGATGCCGTTGATGGTGCACTCGACCTGGCGGGCGCCGTTGCGGACTCCGGCCAGGGTGTTCGCCACCGCCAGCCCGAGGTCATTGTGGCAGTGGACGCTGATGGTGGCGCGATCGATGTTCGGGACGTTCTCCCGGATCGAACGGATGAGCGCGCCGAACTGCTCTGGCACGGTGTAGCCGGTGGTGTCGGGGATGTTGACGACAGCGGCGCCGGCCTCGATGGCGGCCTGGAGCATTTCGAACAGGTAAGCGGGATCGGCGCGGCCAGCATCCTCGGCGTAGAACTCCACGTCAGGGGTGAAGCTCCGGGCCAGCTTGACGGCGTCGACGGCCATCCGCACGAGGGTGGCCTTCTTCTCCGTGAGGGTTGTCCCGTACTTGTCGTCGCGGAACTTACCCGCCACGTGGATGTCGGAAACGCCGATGCCGGTGTGGATGCGGGGCCGCTTGGCGCCGGCGAGCGCCTTGCCGCAAGCCTCGATGTCGGAGGCCACGGCGCGCGACAACGCGCAAACGGCGGGTCCTTCGATTTCGCCGGCGATGAGCCGGACGGCTTCGAAATCCTCGGGCGAGGAAGCCGGATAGCCGGCCTCGAGGATGTCGACGCGCAGCCGGGCCAACTGCCGGGCGACGGTCAGCTTGTCTCTGCTTCCAAGGCGCGTTCCGGCGGCTTGCTCGCCGTCTCGGAGGGTGGTGTCGAATACCGCCACTGTGTCTGTCATCCGGGAATAGCCTCCGACCCTACCGCGGTCCTTCGTTCCGCGGAAGGCAAAAATCAAAAATCAAAAGGCAAAAACAACAATGGTGCGCCATCGCCGTCTTCTTTTGCTGGCGGGGCCAGCAGTCGGAAAATGTAGAAGCATTCAGCCTGCCTGAGCCCTTCGTCATCCTCGTGCCAGGAGAAGCGATCATCCGAAAGCCTCTGTGTGCTTTTGTGTCTTTGTGGCGAGACTACAGGCGGGGCGCGTAGTAGCCTTTCCTGGCCCGGACGACCAGTCCCCTCCGCTCCTTGACCTTCACCTCGACTTGCTGGTAGGTGCCGTCGGTCTTCAGCGGCTCGGGACGGTAGAGAATGTTGTACTGGTGGCGCAGTTCGTTGGCGATGTTCTCGAAGGACTGGGCCAGATCCTCGACCTTGAACGGGAAGAACGTCACGCCGCCGGTTTCGGCGGAGAAGTACTTGAGGACCTTGTCGCCGTCGGAAGGTGCGCCGGTGTTGTTGGTGGAGATGGTATAGATGACGACGTCGGCCTTCTGGGCCAGCTCCAGGGCCTGGTCGCGCGAGTACCGGCTTTGGTTGTCGTCCCCGTCGCTCAGGATCACCATAGCGCGGCGGAACTTATGCCGCGGCTGGTCCTGCATCAGCTTGTCGCGGGCGGCGAAGAAGATCGCGTCGTAGAGCGCCGTGCCCCCGCCGGGGCGCAGTTGCCGGATCGAATTCTCGAGTTTTTCGACGTCTCCGGAGAGGTCCGCCTGAAGCTCCGCCGAGGTGTCGAAGCTCACCACCGTAGCCTTGTCCTGGTGAGGCCGCACGACGCTCTTGATGAACTCGATGGCCGCTTCCTGGATGAACTTGAAACGCTCGCGAATGCTGTTGCTGGTGTCCACCAGGATGGCCAGGCGCAGCGGAAGGTCTGTCTCGGACACAAACTCGAGGATTTTTTGGTCGTGCTTTCCCTCACGGATGGAGAAGTCGTCCTTGGAAAGCTCGGTGACGAACCGGCCCTTCTTGTCCGTTACCGTGAATAGCAGGTTGACCCGCGTGACGTCGAGAATGATGCGCGTTCTCTCGTCGGGCTCCTGCTTGTCCGCCGGACGGGCGGGCTGCGCCGGGGCCAGGCGGGCGCAAAGGGCGCCAGCCAGCAGAATGCCAACCCCAAGAGATCGCATGACGCCTCTGACTTGATTATAGGAGCGGCGTCATCCAGCGCTCAAGCTGCTCCGGCAGGGGAGCTTCGACCACGATGCGCTGACCCGTCGAGGGCTGGGTGAAACCGATGCGGTGCGCGTGGAGGAAAAAGCGGTGAAGGGGTGGCCGGCCTTCGACCCTGGCGGGGGCGCCGTAGAGCCGGTCTCCAACCACCGGGTGGCCGATGGCGGCCATGTGGGCGCGGATCTGGTGCGTGCGTCCGGTGCCGATGCGGATCTCCAGGAACGCGACGTCCGGCGACTGCCGCAGCACGCAGTACTCGGTACTGGCGGACCGGCCGTAGCCGAGGCGGGCCGTCATCCGGATTCGGCGGGAGGGATCGCGCGCGATTGGCCTGTCGATCCTGCCGGCGGGCTGCTCCATGGCGCGGTGAACGAGGGCCAGGTACACCTTTTCCACTTGCCGCGAGGCGAACTGCCGGGCCAGGCGCAGGTGGGCCACGTTGTTCCGGGCCACCAGCAGGACGCCGCTCGTCTGGCGGTCGAGGCGGTGGACGATGCCCGGACGCAGCTCGCCGCCGGCGTCGGACAACAGGCTGAAACGATGCAGCAGGGCGTTGACCAGCGTGCCTCCGCGAACTCCGGCGCCGACGTGCACGACCATGCCCGCCGGCTTGTTGATGGCGATCACGTCGCGATCTTCGTACAGCACTTCGATGGGGATCTCCTCAGGCTCGGCGCGGAGGAGCGGACGCACGGCAGGCTCCACTTCGATGGTCTCGGCGCCTCGCAACAGGCAGGCCGGCTTGGAGGCCGCGCCGTTCACCCGCACACGGCCCTCGCGGATCCAATCCTGGATCTGCGCCCGGCTGTGCAGCGGCAGTTGGGCGTGGAGCCAGCGATCGAGCCGTTGTCCGGCGCCGGCGGGTTGGACTTGCAGGATCACGTCTTCTCAATCATGCAACAGCGGAGCGTAGCCGGAGGGAAAGAATCAAAAGGCAAGGATGAAGGTGCGCCTTCGGCGGTCTTCTTTCTCTTGTTGTTCAGCTTGCTGCCGGTTCAGGGGCTAGCGGCGGCGGCCGGGGAGACTCCCGCCGTCTCCGACGGCCGCACGAGCGGCAGCCGGATCCAGAATCGTGCGCCCCGTCCTGGCTCCGATTCGACCCACAGGTCGCCACCGTGATCGAGGATCGTCTGGCGCGCCAGCGCCAGCCCGAGGCCCAGCCCGCCCTTCTTGCCGTGGGTGACGAAGGGCTGGAAGAGCTGCTCTCGAATCCGCGGCGAGATGCCCGGTCCGGTGTCGGCGACCTCCACCACCACGCCGTCTTCGGCGGGACGGCCGGCGATGCGGATGGCGCCGCCGCCCGGCATCGCCTCCAGCGCGTTGCTGATCAGGTTGAAGAACACACGCTCGACGCGCGCCCGTTCCAACGGCAACTCAATCTCTTCCGGTATCTCCGTCTCAATCTTCACCGATTGGGCCTCGGCCGCGGACTGCAAGGATTCCACGGCCGCGCCCGCGACCTCTCGCAGGCGGCAGATCTCCGCCGGCGCCGTTTTTCCGCGGGTGACGTTGACCAGATCCTGCAACAGCTCCTGTATTCGGCGCGACCCCTTGTAGAGGCTGGCCGCAAGCCGCTTCACCTGCTGCGGCGACAGGTCGGCGTCAATCAGCATCTCGGCGCTGCCGTAGATCGCCGCCAGCGGGTTGCGCAGGTCGTGGACGATCGAGCCGGCCAGCCGGCCGATGGTCGAGATCCGCTCCTGGCGGATCAGCTCGCGGCGGGCGGCCTGCAAGGACTCGCACATGGAGTTAAACGTGGATGCGAGCCGTCCCAGTTCGTCCTTGCTGCCGACCGAGACGCGGTAGCCGTAGTTCTGGCGGGCCACCTCGGAGGCGGCCCGATCCAGTTTCTTGACCGGCTCGACGATCCGCCTGGCCAGTGACCAGGTCAGCGCGAGCCCCACGCACACCGCGAGCAGCCAGACGCCGATCACGTTGCGGCGGAGGTCCGCGATCCGCTGCCGCGCGCTTTCGAAGGATCGGAAGATGCACAGGTTGGCGACCGGCCTGCCCTCGAGGTCAATGAGGTCCCGCCGCAGCATCACGTACTCGTTGACGCCATCGCTCACTCGAGTCTCGCTGGCCGTCAAGGCGCTGGCCGGGATAAGGGCCTCGGTCGCCCGCTGGTTGAGCGTGGACGCATAAATCCGGTTCTGCGAAAGGAACAGGAACTCGCTGCCGCCGGTGGCCTCCTTGAACCGCTGCGCGACCAGGTGGTTCACCGTGTAGCCGGTCAGCAGCACGTTGATCAGCGCCGGGCCCCGCTGGGTGTCCACGTAGACCGGCGTAAGCACGAGTTGGATGAGATCCTGCCCGGAGACGATTACGCCGGACACCTGCGAGGGAAACCGCGCGCGCGCCTCCCTTACGATCGGCCAGGAAGGAGCAACCGAGGTGGTGGACGGCTGTCCAAGCGAGGCGATCAGGTTGCCGTCCGGGCCGGTCACGAGAAAGAAAGCCGTCTCGCGGAGATCGTCGGAGATCTTGACCCAGAGTTCCTGAGCGGCGTCGCGGATGGTGGCCTGATCCCGCGTGCCGAAAGCCGCCCGCACGTTGGGAAGGCTGCTGATGATGGAGGCCACGGAGCGCAGGTTCTCGGCGCGGCCGCGCCACAAGGACTCATACGCGCGAAAGCTGGTTTGCGCCTCCTCCTGGAGGCTCTTGGCCGTCGATTCGAGCGCGTGTTTCTGGACCATCCAGCCGGTGACGGCGAAGAGGGCAGTGAGCGCGACCGACGTGGACAGCCAGATCTTCCAGAGCAGGGAGAGTCTCATTTCCGGACTCCGGGATACACCACGTGTTCGTCCGGCACGGGCGGGTATTCCTGGCCGTACTTGTTCTTGTGCGGCACTTCGATGTAGCCGGACTCGGAGATGCGGAGCAGCGGCAAGGTCACCGTATCCTGATCGAGGGTGACCGTGCGCTCGAGCGCTTTGAGAATGTCCTCGCGGGCGCGCTCGTGGAAGATCCGCATCCGGTACTCCCCACGCGGCGCGCCTTCGATGCGGAACGTGCCGGACCTCGAGGTCACCGCCACGTATGGCGTCCGGGTTACCACGATCACCGCGCTCATGGTTGAGTGGATGTTGCAGAAGACGCGCACGGCGCCTTCGCGCTTGAACAGCACCTTCTGGCTGCTGCCCGGCGGGTACAGACCGGTGTCGAACGGCTGGCCGCTGAAGTTGGAGAACGCGTTGTGGAAGATGGGGTCCAGGTTGGGAAACTCGACCGTCGTGCCGACCGGGACGGCCAGCACGTGCGGGGTGAACCTCTTGTCTTTCTGGAGCATTCGGACGGTTCGCGGCGGCGCCGGCGGCGGATTGCCCGTCACCGGCTCGAGCCAGACGACGACGCCGGCGAAATCCTTACGTTTGCGGACTCCGGGATCGCGGGAATCGACCAGTTCCACCGTGCCGGTCAAGGTGGCGGCGATGGCGGGCGCGAGCGCCAGCAGGCTAGAACAGGTACGCCACAGCCAGGTCATAGTGGTTGTTGATCCGAAGGCCGGTTTCCAGGTAGTCCGTCCTCACCTGGGCGGCCTCCAGGCTGAGGATCACGTTCGGCGCCAAACGGTACATCAGGTTCGCCGCGCCGATTGTGTTCTTGCCGATCATTTCGTAGGTGAGGTCGGAGTTGCGGTCGTCGTGCCGGCCGCCCATGAAGTTGAACGACAACCGGCTGGTGGCCAGCAGAGTGAATTGCGCCCAGCCGCCGCGGCTGTGAACGGGGATCACATCATGGTACCGAACGGTGAACCCCTGGCGAGGCGCTCCGAAATGGCCGAGGTTCCGCCCGGCGAAGAACGCTCCGCTGAACTCGATCTTCTCCACCGGGTTCGCGAACCAGTCCAACGAGAAGGCCCGCGACGGCACGGACACGCCAGCGACGTGGGAGGTGCTCACGTGGAAGCCCGGAGCGAACTCGACTCTCCTGTTGTCGTCGATCGCTTGTGACAGCAGAAAGCGGCCTTGCAGTCCGGGCCGTCTGCGGGAGACCGTGGGAGCGTAGTCTCCGTCCAGCGTCGCCGGAGGCTCGTCATTGATCTGCACGGCGCCGATCTGCAAGCTCAGCCTGGAGGATTCCGACAGCTTCAACCGCTGCTCCAATCGCACCTGCGGCTGCCAACGCCACAAGTTACCCGCGCCCGTCAGCGGTGAAATCCCGACCTGTGCCAGCGAGTTGGGTTCCCGCGGTGCAATGATCGGTTTTTCCTGCCCGAACAGCAGGCTGCGGCTCGACCAGTCGATCTCGACGGAGGCGGTGCGGACGCGGAAGGTGTGGCCGAGCGGATCGTTGGAGCCGCCGAAGAAGTCGGCGAACAGCGATCCGCTCACTTTCCCTCCCAATAGAGTTGCCGGGCCCTGGTACTGAAGTCCGATGACGGACTGGCGGAAGGTGGCGCCTCCGCTGCCGGCGGCCAGGCGCGAGGCGAGCGGGGGGTTGTCGGCGCCCCCCGCGAACCGCGAGTTCAGAAACACATTGAACAGCGCCATGCCGCTGACACGGATCGGAAAGCGCTGGGACGCCTCGACCTTCGTTTGCGCCTGTTCCTCGAGGCGGCGTTCCTGGATGTCGAGTCTTTCCTCGACGCGAACGCCTTCGTTCGGCTGAGACGGCCTGATGGCGTCACTGACCTGCTTGCGCAGCTCGGCGACCTCCTGCTGAAGTCGCTGGTTGTGGCGCTCGAGCCGGTCCAGACGCTCGAGCACCGACTTCCATTCGGCGGCGGTTTGGGCGCTCAGGCAGGCGGGCAGTGCCAGCCAGGCAAGCAGGCGAGTCTGCCAGCCAGCAACGCGCAAGGAGTCACGGTTGAGAGGCATTGAGAAGATCCTCCACTTTCTCTCGCACTTCAGCAGGCGAGTACGGCTTTGGGAAATAGGCGTCGGCGCCCAGGCGCGCGAGTCGATCCGGTGTTGCGGGGTCCGTGTCCCCGCTCAGGACGATGATCGGCAAACGATGGCGGCGAGGATTCGACCGGACCCGCTCGATCAACTCGAAGCCGTCCATACCCGGCATGTGCAAGTCCGTCACCAGGCAAGCGAAGGCGCCCGCGCCGCGGCTCGTCAGAAGCTGAAGCGCCTCGAGACCGGAGCGAGCGTGCACAATCTCGATTTCGGGAATGGGCGCGAGGGCGATTTCCAGCATGGACGCGGACTGGTCGAGATCCTCGACAATCAGCACAGCTCCGGCCATCTTCCCATTGTCCGCCGGATTTTTCGCCGCGAAATCGGGATCCAATGTTAATTCGGCGTTGACAGCCCAAGGTGAGATGCGACCCCGGGGGGCGTGAATGAGATTTTTAGCCGCCGATGAACGCCGATGAGAAGGAAGCCTCTATCCGCGCTCATCGACGTCCATCGGCGGCTGACGATTCTGTTCTCACCTCAAGGAAGAAAGCGGTAGCCGACCCCGTGGACGGTGATGAAGTGGCGCGGCAGGCTCGAATCCGGTTCCAGCTTCTGCCTCAGCTTGACCACGTGGGCATCGACCGTGCGCGTATTCGGGAACGCCTCGTACCCCCAGACCGAATTCAAGATCATGTCCCGCGTGAGGGGCCGGTCGGGATTCTGGAGGAAGTAGACGAGCAGGTTGTACTCGGCGGGCGTGAGCCGGACATCGTCGCCTTTCCTCCGGACCAGGCGGCGCTCAATGTCCACCTCGACTTCGCCGAAGTGGAGGATCTTCTGCGCGTCGGGCGCCGCGCGCCGCAGCACCGCGCGGATCCGGGCCAGCAGCTCGCGGGCGCCGAACGGTTTCACCACGTAGTCGTCGGAGCCGATCTCGAGCAGCAGGACCTTGTCCACCTCGTCCCCGAGTGCGCTGAGCACGATGATGGGCGTCCGCACGTTGGCGGCGCGAAGCTGCTTGCAGATCTCGACGCCGCTCATGCCGGGCAGCCGCAGATCCACCAGCAGAAGGTCCGGCTTGAGGGTCAGGGCTTTCTCGAAGCCGTCCTTTCCGTCGGCGGCCAGGACCGGCCGGAAGCCCTCCTGCTCCAGCATCACGCCGATGGCTTCGCGCAGGCTTTCGTCGTCGTCAATGACAAGGATTGTGCGCATGCGGGCCGGTTACCTGCGATTGTAACCCGATGCGCGGCGTCGCGGTCCAACCGCCAAGGGATGATAATGAAGATATGCGACGAGCTGCCACTCCCACCGTTCTGCTCTTTCTTGCCGCAACCGCTGCCAGCGCCCAGTACAAGCTGGAATCCGCCGGAGCGCCACCGTCCGAGCTTGCCCCGGCCATCGCCGAGGCGCTGGAAAAGGACGGGGCGAAGATCCTCGCGCCGAGCGGCGCCGTTTATTGCGAGGTTTGGTTCCGCACAATGGCGCCCAAGGGGGAAGAGTCGTCCGAGCAGGGCGTCAGCCTGCCCGAGATCCCGCACGGTGCCTTGCTGGGCGCCATTCGCTTTCCGGCCCAGGGCCAGGATCGGCGCGGCCAGCCCATCAAGCCGGGTGTTTACACGCTCCGCTACAGCCTCTTCCCGCCTGACGGCAACCACCAGGGAGTCGCCGCGCAACGCGATTTCCTGTTAATGGCGCCGGCCGCCGCGGACACGGATGTCAACGCCACTCCGTCGTACAAAGACGTTGTGGCCATGAGCGCCAAAGCCGCCGGGACCGCGCACCCCGCGGTCCTGAGCATGTGGAAGGACGAAGCCGGCACCGCTCCCGGACTGGTGCAGGAGGGCGAGTCGGACTGGGTGCTGTACACCAAGATCGGCGACATCCCGGTTGGTATCGTGCTGGTCGGCATCTTCCAGGGCTGAGGTCATTCTTCATGCTCCCGCGATCCATGAGCCGGCGTACCTTTCTGGCCGCTTCGGCCGCGCTTCCGATCTCCGCCGCGAAGTTCTCGCGGCCGCTCGGCGTGCAGTTGTACACCGTGCGCGAGATCCTCCCCAAGCAACCTCGCGAGACCATTGCGGCGCTGGCCAAGACCGGCTACGCCGAGGTGGAGATCTCGCGCGCCGATATGCGGACCATCGAACCGCTGCTCAAGGAATTCAAGCTCGACGCCCCGAGCGGCCACTTCGAGGCGCCGCTCGTCACCGGCAATTGGGAACCTTGGCGGCCTTTCCTCGGCGACACGGTGCCCAAGGGATATGACTGGCCGCGAGCCATTGCCGACGCGAAGTCGTGGGGACTGCGCTACGTGGTGATCTCCTACCTCATGCCGTCCGAGCGCAGCGGCCTGGATTTCTATCGCGCGTTCGCCGACAAGATGAACCGCGCCGGAGAGCAGGCGAAGGCGGCGGGGCTGACTCTCTGCTACCACCACCACTCCTTCGAGTTCGCGCCGGCGGGCGGAACGCGGCCCTTCGACGTGCTTCTCGAGCGCTTCGATCCGAAGCTGGTCGCATTCGAGGGCGACGTGTTCTGGATGAAGGTTGGAGGCGAGGACCCTGTCGCCATGCTCGGCAGGTTAAAGGGTCGCATGCCGCTCATCCATCTCAAGGACATCGCCGCCGGGACGAAGACCAGCTTCCACGAAATGAAAGTGCCGCCCGCCGCGTTCCGCGAAGCCGGCAGCGGCTCGCTGGATTTCCCCGCAGTTCTACGAGCCTGCGCCGAAGCCGGCGTGAAGCACTATTTCGTCGAGCAGGATCACTGCGAGGGCAGCCCGCTGGACAGCGTGGCGAGGAGTTACCGGTTCCTGCGGGGAGTGGACCTGTAGGGACACAGGCTGCTGTTCGGGGACATGATCCGGGTTCGGGGATCGGACCGTGCCATTCCTTCACCCGAACACACCCAAGTGTCCCGGCCCGCTGCAATGGGCTCATTGCCGGTGGCAGTCGAGGACCAATAGGAGTTGGGCTAGCGGGCTGACAGGTCGCTATGCCTGGATTGCTGATCGGAAGGGCTGCACTCGACAGCCATCGCCGCCCCACCGCATCGGGACAAACCCGATTTCGCACAGGCTTTCGTGGCCCTAACCTGGCGCCCGTCGGCGCGCCCGCCTCTGGCGCGTCCGGTGCGACGTCTTGCTAAGTGCGTCGGCATCGATAAGGATCTCTCGCTTGATCTGGTCTAGCGAATACACCTCTCCCCGTTTGACTTCTGCGCGCGCGCGCCGGATGATTCTCAGGAACGCTGGATTGAAGCTGAGAGATAGAGATTCCCGATCCACATCCCTGAGCGATACAAGAGCGGCGACTGGCTTTTTGTTCGAGGTGACGACGATGGATTCCGCACCCAAGTTGGCCGCATAGTCGGCTAGTGTCTTGGAGGCCTCCCTAAGCTCCAGGGTCTTCATAACTGAATCTCCTCGCCTTCGATGCACAGTCTGCTGCCCCGTTTCCTTCCGATCGCCAGAACGGTCACCACGCCGGGCTCGTCGAGTTCGTCGAATACGCGCATGTCCCTGACGCGGAGTTCCCAAGGCGCGATCGGATTTGCCCGAAGGCGTTTGCGGTTGCGCGCCTCCACCATCGCTTCGTGCGCCAGTTGCGCCTCCAGCCCAGCTGCGACCATAGCGCGTTCGCGAGCCGGGAAAGCGCGGAGGTGTCGTTTGGCCGACGAGGCGAAGCGGATTTTGTAAGCCACAGAGAAATCCTAGCATCCGACCGACGTCGGGGCACGCGGCCATCGCCGGCACCTAATGATGGCGGCCAGTGGCGGCCTGCTTTTGGCTGTTGCCAGCGCCGGGCTGAACTAAGTCCGCCTGCGGTCGCTGAACGTGGCGTAGGTCTCCGACGTCCGCAAACGCTTCTTCATCACCCCACTCTACGCCGCCAGTTCCCGCATCCCCGCCCGCTCGATTCTCTCCAACTCCGCCTCCTGCCGCGCGTCGAGATACGGCCTTGGCTCCGCCGCGAGGATCTCCCGTACCCGCTCCCGCGCCGCCTCCTCCAATGTCCGACCGCCCCTCGACTCCCACTTGGATCGCTGTCCCCGGAAGGCGAACCGGGTTCGGCTCAGCACGTCGCGGTAGTGCGTCAGCGTGTGCGCGGAGTTCAGGAAATCGCCGGAATGCCCGACCTGCCGAATGGCTTCCAGCGCCAGCGTCTCGTCATCCACCGGAATCCCGCGCTGGAACCGGAGGAAGTAGCCGGCGATCTCGTCGTCCATCACCAGCGCCTGCGGCGACATCGCCAGAGTGCATTCCAGGTTGCCGGCGCCCCAGATGAAGTTCACGCCCGCCGCCGCGTGCGCCAGTCCGGTCATCATTTTCTCCATGGCGGACTGGGCGTCGGCGGTCATCGACTCGGTGGACATCCAGGAGGCCGACGGCAGTCCATGGAAGCGCGCCATCTCCGCGCCCGCCGCCTGAAGCAGCGCGTTCTCCGGCGAGCCGGTGAGCGCGATGGCGGAAGCCATGTCCATGACATGCGCGAAGCCTACGTTGTAGAAGCACGGCCGGCCGGGCTCGAGCAACTGGTTGATGACGATCCCGCTGAGCGTGTCCGCGTCGCCGATCACCAGGCAGCCGGCCAGCGTCACCGGGGCGGTGCCGCCCCCAAGCGGCTCGGAGTTGATCATCACCGGGACGCCGCGCCCCGCCGTCTCGCGGAAGACCCCCAGCGCAAGCGCGGTCCAGTGCAGCGGGCTCAGGATGCTGAATCCCGTGCTGACGATCGGACGCTCGCGCAACGATGTCCCGTCCAGCAACACCTCGGCCATCTCCAACACCAGCCTGCCGCCGCGAGGCGAGTACAGGCACGGGCGCAGATGCTTGCGCGTGTTCCGCGCCATGACGCGAAAGCCGGCGAAATCGCGGCAGCGGGGCGGATAGTCGGCGATGTTCGTGCCGACCATCCCGTGAATGTTGTCGCAGGCATCGACGATCCGCGCCAACTCGGCGAGGTCGCCCGACCGCAGGTCCGCGCGCTCGCGCCCGCGCGTCACATACAAGGCATTGCCCGTCAGGACCAGAGACCGGCCGCCCGCCGACAGCTCCCACAGTTTGCCGCCGCGGTCGGCGATGCGAATCACCCGCGGGCATTGCGCCAGCGCCTGCTTGACCATCCTCTCCGGGATGCGCACGACATTCTCGCCGGCGGGAGTTGCCCCGGCCTCGGCAAGAAGTTGCAGGATGTCCGGATCGTCCACCCGCACCCCCACGTCCCGGAGCACTTCGAGCGCCGCCCGATGAATCCGTTCGCAATCCGCCTTTTCAAGAATCATCGGCCCAAGTATACAGTGCGAAACGGACGCCGCCATCCGTAGTATCATGCACATCGGGGAACGAACGTGCCCGGCTGGCTCTCTGAGGTTTCCGCGTTCACTGTTTTTCTTGGCATCTCCGCTTTCGGTTTTCTCTTCCTTCTGATCTCGCTCATTTTCGGCGAGGCTTTCGAGCACCTCGGCGACCACGACTGGGATCACGATCTGAGCCATGGCGGCCCGAGTTTCTTCAGCCCGCGCGTGTTGAGCGTGTTCATCACGGCGTTCGGCGGCTTCGGCGCGGTGAGCGTGCACTACGGTCTGTCCACCCCGGCGGCTTCCGGTGTCGGCTTCGCCAGCGGCGTCTTTTTCGCTTCGATGATCTACCTGTTCGCGCGGTTTCTCTACGGACAGCAAGCGAGCACGAAGCTGGAAGCAGCCGACGCCGTCGGACGCACGGCCCGCGTGGTGGTCGCCATCCCGGCTAACGGCGTCGGCCAGGTCCGCTGCCAGATCGGTGAGGAGATGGTGGACCGGATTGCAAGGTCGCGCCAGGGCGCGTCGATCCCCGAAAACACGGTTGTGGTCGTCGAGGAAGTGCTCGGCGAAATGGTCATCGTGCGCCCGCAATAGGGCGCGGACAGGAGTTCATCCATGCTCTCCGCTCTTTCCGAAATGCTGGTTCCGATCATCCTGGTTTTCATCCTGCTGGGATTCTTCATCGGCATGGCGTTGTTCAGCCGCAACTACCTGAAAGTCGCCCCGAACACGGTCGCCGTTTTGAGCGGCCGCAAGCGCAAGCTGTCGGACGGCCGCGTCGTCGGCTACCGCATGGTGCGCGGCGGCGCCGCGCTGCGAATCCCGCTGCTCGAGAAAGTTGACTACCTGTCGCTGAACGTCTTCACGATCCCGCTGGAGATCAAGCGCGCGTACACGATGCAGGGCGTGCCCATCTCGGTGAAGGCGATCGCCAACGTGAAGATCCGCGGCGATGAAGCGTCGCTGCACGCCGCCGCCGAGCGTTTCCTCGGCATGACGCACGTCCAGATCCAGCAGGTGATCTTCCAGACGCTCGAAGGCCACCTGCGATCCATCCTCGGCACGCTGACGGTGGAAGAAATCAACAACGACCGGCAGAGCTTCGCGCAGAAGCTGACCAGCGAAGCCGCGGTGGATCTCGAAAAGATGGGCATCGGCGTGGACGTGCTCACCATCCAGGAAATCAGCGACGAAGAGGAATACCTGAACGCGCTCGGCCGCCGGCGCACGGCGGAGGTGAAGCGCGACGCGGTGGTCGGCGAGGCCGAAGCCACGCGAGACGCCAAGATCAAGTCCTCGCTCGCTCTTCAGGAAGGCGAGCGCGCCAAGTTCAACGCCGACGCCTCGATCGCCGAGGCGTCGCGCGACTTCCAGATCCGCCAGGCGCAGTACCAGGCCGAGGTCGAAACCGAGAAGGCCAAGGCCTCCCAGGCCGGCCCTCTCTCGGAAGCGCGGGCCAAACAGGGCGTCGTCGCCGAGGAGGTCAAGATCCAGCGGACGCGCACGCAGGAAATGATCTCCGTGCAGGAGCAGGAGGTGATGCGCAAGCAGAAGGAGCTGGAGGCGACGGTCATCAAGCCGGCGGACGCCGAGCGGCAGGCGGCGATCGTGCGCGCCGAGGCGGCCAAGATGTCGGCGGTGCTCGAAGCGGAAGGCAAGCGCTCCGCGCTGATCGCGCTGGCCGAAGCCGAGCAGGAGAAACTGCGCAAGGAAGGCATCGGGCGGGCGGCGGCGCTCGAGGCCGAGGGCAAGGCCGAAGCCGCGAAGATCGAAGCCATCGGCCTGGCGAAGGCGAAAGCGATCGAAGCCCAGGGCATCGCGGAAGCCGCGGCTATTCAGAAGAAAGCCGAAGCCTGGAAGCAGTTCAACGAGGCGGCCAAACTGCAAACCGTCCTGGAGCGGCTGCCGGGGATCCTCGAGGCGTCCACCGGCATCTTCGGCGCGGTGGCGGCGCCCATCGGCAACATCGACAAGCTGGTGGTGATCGACCAGGGCAACGGCGGCCCGGGCGGCGGAAGCGGCGGCCTGGGCCGGCTGGCGCAAACCGGGCCGGCGGTGGTGTTTAACCTGCTCCAGCAGATGCAGGCGCTCGGGCTCGATCTGCCGTCGGTCCTGAAACAGCTCGGCGTACAAACCAACGGCGCGCCCGCCGCCGAGTCGCCGGTGACCGCTCCCGCTCCGAAGTCCGAGGCTTGAGCCGATGTCCGTCGTGTACCGTACGCGGCACACAACTGCGCACCAGGCCGAGGCCTTTGTCGTCCATTGCAGCGATCCTCGCTATCAAGGGCACTTCCACGATTTTCTGACCGCTCACCTTGGCCTGCACTCCTACGGTCTGGTCGCGGCGCCCGGGGGTCCCCAACTGTTGCGGGCGGCGGAGCTGCTCCCGAAATTCGCCTGGGCCGGCTGGCGCTGGACGAAGTTCCTGATGGAGATTGCTCGGCCGCTGCGGGTGATCCTCATCGGGCACGACGATTGCCGCTGGTACACGGAGGGGCCGCTGCGCCTGGCGCGCGGCGATCCGAGAGAGCGGGTGATCGCCGACCTGCGGACGGTGCGCGAAGAGCTTCGCGAGCGGTACCCGAACCTGGGCGTGGAGCTGTACTTCACACGGCTCGACGGGGAGAACGCAGTGTTCGAGGCGGTGTGACATGCGGCGGCGACATTTTCTGGCGACTCTGACGTCTCCCCTCCTGGCGATGGAGGTCAAACGAAGCATCCTCGTCCACGAGCACGTGCTGGTGGACTTCATCGGCGCCGACAAGATCGCACCGGGCCGCTACGATCCGGAGGAAGTCTTCCGCGTCGCCCGGCCGAAGCTCGAAGAAGTGAAGCGCCTCGGCTGCCGCCGCCTGCTCGAGTGCACGCCGAACTTCATCGGGCGCGATGCGAAGCTCATGAGACGGCTGAGCGACGCCGTGGGAATGGAGATCTGGACGAACACCGGACTGTACGGCGCGGCTGACCACAAGTTCGTGCCCGCCTTCGCGCGCCAGGAATCGGCGGAGCAGCTCGCGCGGCGATGGATCGAAGAAGCGCGCCGCGGCGTCGACGGAGTCAAGCCGAGGTTCATCAAGACCGGTGTGAACAAAGGGCCGCTCCACGAAATCGACCGGAAGCTGGTGCGGGCGGCGGCCATCGCTTCGCGCGAGACCGGCCTGACGATCGCGGCCCATACCGGCGACGGGGCGGCGGCGCTCGAGGAGATCGACATCGTGGTCGCGGAGAAGGTGAAGCCGTCCAGGTTCGTCTGGGTGCACGCGCAGAGCGAGAAGGACCACGCGATTCACGAAAAGGCGGCCCGCGCCGGAGCCTGGGTCGAGTTCGACGGCGTCGGCCCGAAAACCGAGGACTGGCATCTCGACTGCGTGCGCTTCATGGCTTCCAAAGGCCTTCTCGGCCGGACCCTGATCTCGCAGGACGCGGGCTGGTACAACGTCGGCGAGCCGGGCGGAGGGAACTACCGCGGCTATACGTACATCTACACCGATTTCCTGCCGAAGCTGGAAAGCGGTTGGGCAAGGCGGTTGATGGTGGAAAACCCCGTCCGCGCCTTCGGCGGGTAAGCGGGGACGGCCCGCCTGTATGCCGCCCGTGCGGCCGAGACGGAGAGTGACATCGGCCTCAGGCCCGCGCCTCGTAAGCGACCCCAAGCTGGTGAGCCACCGCTGAGAAACGCGGGTCGGCCGTCCATAAGTGAAATCGCCCCACAATCGCGGATGCCAGGAGGTGGACATCGATCCAGCCCAGGCCGCGACCATGCAGGTCCCGATCCCGAACGAACGCGACCACCTCGTGGTGAGGGACCACGACCGCCTGATGCATCCGCTCGTAGTCGGCCAGAAGTTTCCGGCGACCCCCTCGGTCGCCGATAAGGAGTTCTCCATACACCAACTCGTGCCCCGTCACTTCATCGAGAGCGAGCAGTCTGTCTAATTCGGCCGCGTAGGGCGCCCGGTTCGACAAGAACCGAATCCACACGGAGGTGTCCACGAGGACCATCAGTTCACCCTTTTTTGGGCGACGGCCTTTCACGGCGCCTGGGCACGTCGCGTGCGGAAGGCTCCGCACCGCGCAGGGCTCGAAGGCGCTCGTAAGCCGCGTGGCGCACAAGGGCTTCCAAGCCCAACCGCACGGTCTCGGTATCCGTTGTTGCTCCGCAGGCCACCTTCGCCTCCCTGATGAGCCGGTCATCAACGTTCAAGGTCTTCTTCATACATCTAATATTACCATAATTTTATGGACAGACAAACCATACTGTAGGGCTGCGGCCGCGCTGCGAGTGCGCCAAACCTAGCAGGATGAATGAAGAAGGCGCCAAGAGCCAGCTCCAGGCAGGCGAAGGGGGAAGCTGCCGCCGCGATGGAAGGGATTTTGAATCCGGCGGCTACGGTCGTGGCTACTTATCGGCCCGGAAGGCGCGCCGAGTTGGCAAGAACTCGTTGCATACAGTGGTGAGCGCGGAAGGAATCGAACCTTCAACCTAGTGATTAAGAGTCACTTGCTCTGCCAGTTGAGCTACGCGCCCGCAGTGTTGTGCTCCTTCTCTTTATACCACAGCGACGCGGTATACTGATCGAAGGAGACCCAGCACACATGCACGATTCCAACCGGATCGACCGGAGAGCATTCCTGACCACGGCCGCCGCCGGCGCCTTCGCCGCCGCGGCGCCCGCCCAGACAAAGAAGACCACCGTCGGCGTCATCGGCTGCGGAAGCGTGTCGGAGAAGTACTTTCCGCACCTGAAGAAATGCCCGTACGCCGACATCGTCAGCACCTGCGACATCGTCTTCGAGCGGGCGCAGAAAGCGGCGGCCGAGCACGAGGTCCCCAACGCCTACCCGAGCCTCGACAAAATGCTGGCAGGCGCTCCGTTCGATCTGCTGGTGGACCTCACCAACATGCAGGTCCACGAGGGCGTCAACCGCCAGGCGATCGAGGCCGGCAAGCACGTCTGGAGTGAGAAGCCCATGGCGAACTCCTACGCCGCCGGCAAACAGCTTCTTGCCCGGGCCAGGGACAAGGGTCTCCGGTTCTGGGGCGCTCCCACCCCCGTGCTCAGCCCGCAGTTCGAGTTCATGGCCAAAACCATCGCCGCCGGCAAGCTGGGCCGCATCGCCGCCGCTCACGCCTCCTATGGTCATCTCGGTCCCAACTGGGCGGCGTTCTTCTATGAGCAGGGCGGGGGAAGCATGCCCGACCTGATGGTGTACGACCTGACGGTGCTGACCGGCCTGCTGGGTCCGGCCCGCGAGGTGATCGCCGCCACCACCATCATCACGCCGACCCGCGACATCATCCGCGACCGCAAAGTCGTCAAGGTCGAAGCCGAAGACAACGCGATGGTGACGATGTACCACGACCAGGGCGCCCTGTCGCACGCGCAGTCGGGGTTCAACTACTTCGACGCCTACCATCACACCTACACCGGCGCCGAACACCAGACCATCGACCTTTTCGGCAGGGAAGGCGAAATGCACCTCGTCGGCTACTGCTGGGCGCCGCTGGCGGTCGACATGGGCAGCCGCGAGTCGAAAATGCAGCGCTACGCCGCCGAGCCCCACGACTACGTATGGCAGAACGGCGCCTCGCACATGGCCGAGTGCATGGCCAAGGGCGTCGACTCGCTGGTCACCCCGGAGCACGCCCTGCACGTGGTGGAGATCATGCAGGCGGCCCGAGAGTCACAACGCACGGGACGGCGGATCCATCTCGAATCCACTTTCAAGTGGCCGGTGTTGACGTAGCCGCGGCGGCGCGGACGATTTCCTCGAGCGCCGAGAACTGAGCAGGCGTGCAAACCGGCTCGCGGTCGCGGTAGCCCGCCGTGACCGCGTCCACGAATTCCCCCGCCCTGACCAGCACGTCTATTGCGCCGCGCTTCCGCCACGCCTCGCCGTCGTCGCGGCTGAACAGCTTCGAGAAGAAGTAGCTTCCGCGCAGATGGGCAGCCGTGTGGTCCTCGCCGAAGTAGCTTCCTCCAGGTCCAACCCGGGCGATCAGCTCCTCAGCGAGCGTTTCCTCGCTGACCTCGAACCCGTCCAGCAGGTAGTTGTACGCTTCCAGCCATTCGTTGTCGATGACGAGCTGCTCGAAGCTGAAGCCCTGGTCCGAGCCGGCGATCCCCTGCGCGCCGATGGCGCTCGCGCCCGCCAGCCCGCTGAAGATCGCCGAGGCCGCCTTCTCGAAGCCGCACTGGAAGTCCGGGCGGAGCGCGTCGCTCAGGCCCGCGTTGACCTCCGCCGGCAGCCCATAGCGGCGCGCAAGTTGTGCGACGGCAACCCCAAACAGCGCCTGGTTCGGCGAGCCGAACGAGCACAGCAGGGTGCGCATGTCCATGCTGTGCGGCGTCGACGTGTAGGCCGCTGCCCTGCCGGTCAGGCCGTAGACGAGGAACAGGCTGGCCAGCGCCTCGGCGTTCTGGAGGACCAGTGAACCGGCCAAGCTGACCGGCGCCGTCGCCCCGGCCATGCTCATCGGCCCGATGCTCACCCGCTGGCCCGCCCGGGCGAATAACACCGCAATCTCCAGGTTCTCTTTCCGGAATTGCAGCGGGCTGACCGTGTCGAGCAGGTACGTCACGCGGCGGTCCATCACCCGGGCCATTTTGAGGATGTGCCCCGCCGACGCCGGAGACAGCACGTAAGTGTCGCCGGGCTTTCGGGAATAAGCGTAGATCGTCTGGAACGCTACCACGTCCGCGAGTTCCGCCGGCACGTCGGAGGGAACCACCACCGCGTTCGACGTCGGGATGTTCTTCAAATGCTCGACCAGCGCGATTCCCTTGCGGATGTCATCGAGCAGGCCGAGGCGCCGGGTGTTGGTCCGGTAGTCGGCCACGTAAATCCCCGTGGAGATCCGCCCTTCGAGCTTCCGGGGACTGGGTCCCGGGGGAGCCGCCAGCGAGCGGATTCGTTCGAGCACTTCCTCCATCACCGCGGAGGGGAACCGCACCACACAGGACTCGGCCTCGGCCTGCGCTCCGAGTTCGGCGCAGGTCCTGAGACACTCCGGATGCGGAATCCTCACGCCGGCCTTTTCGAGAATGCGCAGGCTGCTTCGATGGATGGCCTCGATTTCCGCGGGGGAAAGGACCGTCAGCTCGGCGAGGATCTTCATGGACGTGCAGGCAAGAGCCAGTATGAGACAAGGGCCGGCGACAAGGCAAGGGATGGCGCAAACGTTTGCCACCGTGCATTGACGCTCCAGGGATTCGGAGGGATACTGGTATGCCTGCTCGCAAGGAATTTCGGGAACGAGGGAACGATGGCCGCCAGGCGCCGGCCGGCGCAGATGAAGGACATCGCGGAGAGAGCCGGGGTGTCCATCTCGACCGTTTCGCACATCGTCAACAACACGCGTCCGGTCAGCCCGCAGACCCGCGAGCGGGTGCTCGCGGTGATGCGCGAGCTGAGCTACTACAAGAACCTGTCGGGTCGCCGCCTGGCGCGCGGCCGGAGCGATTCCTTCGGCCTGATCATCTCCGACATCGAGAATCCGTTCTTTCCGGCGCTGATCAAGAGCTATGAAGCGGCGGCGCGCGAGCGCGGCCATGACGTGCTGCTGTGCGCCACCAACTACGACCGGGCCCTCGCCGCGAACGCTGTCCGGCGCATGATCGAGAACAAGGTGCAGGGGGTGGCCGTACTGACCTCCCAGCTCGAGGAGGAACTGGTTGAGGAACTGGTGGCCAACGAGATCCCGGTGGTTCGTCTCGACCATGGGCCGGCCGGCCGATCACGGAGCAACATCCGCGTCGATTACTCGGTCGGCGCGTCGGAGGCCGCCCGGCACCTGGCGGAACTCGGCCACCGCGACATCGCGCTCATCGCCGGCCCGCAGAACCGCGTCTCGGCCGTCACCTTCCACCGGGCGCTGGTGGACGCGCTGGAGTGCGTGAAGCTGCCTCGGCCGCGTGTGGTCGAGGGCGACAACACGCTCGACGGAGGCGCCAACGGAATCCGCGAACTGCTCCGTGGCGGGGAATTGCCGACCGCCGTCATCTGCGGCAATGACCTGGCGGCGTTCGGCGCCATCCGCGCCCTGACCGAGGCGGGCTTGCGGGTGCCGGAGGACGTGTCGGTTATCGGCGCCGACGATGTGTCCTACGCCAGTTACAGCAGCCCTGCGCTGACCACCATCCGCATGCCGAGGGACCGCTTGGGCAAGCTGGCCTTCGAGGCGCTGGAGCGGAGCCTGCGCAACAAGCGCCGCTCCGGCGGCGAGTACGTGCTGGAGGTCCACCTCGTGATTCGCCAGTCAACCGGCGTCGCCCGAGGGCTGGCGAGACGGCTTGCGGCGCGCTAACAGACAGGGTGCTGAAGACCGAAAATTGAACCCCGGGCAGGCGATCCCGCGGACCTTCGGTCCGCGTAAGGCAAATGGCAAAAATCAAAAAGCAAAAATGGTGGTGCGCCTTCGGTGGTTTTCTCTTGTTGTCGGGAGGTCCTGCCTTGAGGCTGTCAACTTCCAGGTAGCACGTTCAGGGTGGAAGTGGCGCGGCCTCTCAGGCCGCCGTGCCGGCACTTCCGCTTGCGGACCCGTTCCTGCCGACACCATTGCTTCGTGGGCAGTCCATGCGGCCCGAAGAGTCGGGACGCGGCACGCTGAGAGCGTGCGCTACGACCTTTGGCCGGTAGTCATCTGCCACAAGTCGATCGGCTTCCTCACTCCTTGCGGCCGGAACGGCAGCTCGATCTTCCGTCCTGCCCCCGCCGAGGCGTAGCCGGCGTACAGCGCTTCCATCACCACCCGCCCGTCCTCGCCCGTCGCCTGTGGCTCCTCCTTGCCTCGCACGGCGCGGGCGAAGTGCCGCATCTCCTGCGGGAAGCCGTAGTTCCACAACTCCTCGAACACCGGATAGGTCCAGCCCTTCGTCGTCGGCGCTTTCTCCACCGCGTAGCCGAAGCCGTACTCGCTGTATGTCGGCAGCGCGTTGCCCATGTGGAGGTCGGCGTAGGTTACGCCGCCCTCGCCGTACACTTCGATGCGGTCCTCCATGCCGCCGCGCCGCGCCCAACTGTCCTCCACCAGTCCCACCGCACCGTTGGCGAACTCGAGAATGCAGATGCTGTCGTCCTCCCCTTTCGTCTTATCGGCGTGAACGTAAGTTCCCATGTTCGCGTACACGCTGCGGATCGCCGGCCGTCCGAGAAACCAGTAGCAGAAGGCGATCCCGTGACACCCCATGTCCATGAAGACCCCGCCGCCGGAGCGATCGACGTCCCAGAACCAGCCGGCGTGAGGGCCGAAGTGCTTCTCGCTCTGCTTGACCAGGTACACCTTGCCGAACGCCCCCTGGTCCGCCATCTCCTTCGCCTTGACGTACTTCGGCGTGAAGTAAAGTTCCTCGGCGTACAGCAGCAGCACTCCCTCGCGCTTGCACGTATCGATCATCTCGTCGGCTTCCTCGAGCGTCATCGACAGCGGCTTCTCGCACACCACGTGCTTGCCCGCCCGGGCCGCGTCGATCGTCATCGGCGCGTGCAAGGCGTTCGGTGTCGCCAGCGTGACCATCTCAATGTCTCTTTCCGCGAGCATCTCGCCATAGTCGTGGAACACCCGCGGGATGCCGTAGCGCCGCGCCAACTCCTCGGGATGGCCGGGCGTGGGCGACGCCACCGCCACCACCTCGGCCTCCTCCGGCATGATCTGAAAGCTGGCGGCGTGGATGTCCGCCTCGAACTGCGATCCGATGATGCCCACCTTCACTTTTCCGTTTGCCATAGGTTCCTGCTCCGGGTCAGCCCTGCTCGATGACCCGTTCCCGCACCGGGTCGAAGTAGAACATCTTCCCCTCGCGGTACGACCGGACGGCAAGGCTGATGTGCGTCGTGACCGTGTAGCCCGTCTCCGCGTTGCAGTTGGGCTGTTGGCGCGAGCGGACGCAGTCGAAGAAATTGTCCACGTGCTTCTGGTCGCCCTCGTTGCCGAGGCCGGGGATGATGATCTCGTCCTTGCCGTGCTGTTTGCGAAACTCCTCGGCGTACGGCGCCTCGGCGACGATCTGCGCGTGGTCAAACCGCCGGTTCTTCGGGCCTTCCCATTCGTCGCCGAGGAACACCGTCGCCTTGGTGCCCCGCAGCATGGTGACCGGCCCCACCTCGTTGACCTGGGAGGATTGCACGAGCAGCGAATATTTACCCGGGTAGTCCGCGTTGTTGAGGAATGTATCCGGCGTCTCCCGGCCGTCGTTGTACACCCAGATTCCGCCCATGCCGGCGACGCGGGTCGGGTGGTCGTTCTTCAGGGCGAGATGGAACGGGGCCACGATGTGGTAGTGCAGGTCGGTGGCGATGCCTCCCGAGTAATCCCAGTACTTGCGGAAACGGAAGAACCGGTCCGCGTCGTACGGCCGCGATGGCGCCGGTCCGAGCCAGTGCTTCCAGTCGATGTAGTCGTCGCCTCTGCCGCCCGGGCCGGCCTCCGCGTCGATTGGCCAATTCCAGTCGCCCGCCGGGTCGTTGCGGCTGTAGGTTCCCTGGCAGGCCACCACCTGCCCAAGCATGCCAGACTCGACGATCTCCCGCATCTTGTGCCACCGAGTCCAGGACATCGCCTGGACCCCCACCTGCACGATCCGGTTCAGTTCCTTCGAGCGGTGGTAGACCTGTTTGGCCTCCTTGAGAGTGTGGGTCATCGGCTTCTCGCAGTAGACGTCCTTACCCTTTTCGAGAGCCATCAGCGTGATGGGGGCGTGCCAGTGGTCCGGGGTCGCCACGATCACGGCGTCGATGTCCGAACGGTCCAGGAGCTCCTGGTGGTGGAGGTACGGCTTGGCGCCCTTGGCCATCCCGGCAGCCGCCGCAAGGCGCTTGCGGTAGACGTCGCAGACGGCAACCACCTGGATGTCGCCGCGGAGTTCCTGCCGCTTGAGGGTCATCTGCATCAGGTGGGTGCCGCGGCCCCCAAGGCCGATACAGCCGACGTTGATCCGATCGTTCGCGCCGAGCGCGCGCGTCCTGGCGCCGGACGACCACAGCACCGCCCCTGCCGCGCCGAGGAATGTTCTTCTGCTTGCCAACACTGAGGCCATCGTCGATCTCCGCCGGCAAACGTTTGCCGCAACCGTTTGCCCCGGTCATTATACCGGCCAGTCTTGGGCCGCGGTCAACGGGCCCGACGATCCGCCGTCTTTGCTATGCTCTCAACGGACGGCCTGCGCCTGTGATGCAACTCACGCTTTACCTGAAACCCACTTGAACCACCTGCCGCAAAGCGAGGAGTTTCCTTCGCGACCACAACGCCGAGTTCACGGAAGTCAATCTGACCCGCGGGCTGACGGCCGCGCAGCTTGAGGAACTGATCGGGGACCTCGACTACCGGCTCTTCCTGAATTCCAAGAGCGAGTTATATCGGGAGCGGAGGATGAAGGAGCGGCCCCCTTCCCGGGCCGAGGCGTTGAAGCTGATGGCCGCCAACCCGAACCTCATCCGCCGCCCGATCCTCGCCAAGGGAAAGCAGAGGGCGCCGGGCTTCGACGCGGCCAGGTTCGCGGAACTTCTGTAGCCCACGCCGTACGTGACACGGGCCTGCCTGGCAGGAGTCGCCCTCAATACGGCTCGACCACAAGCTCGTTCACAACCTTGGTGACGCCTTTCACCTTCCTGGTGAGTTTCTCGGCCCGGGCTTTTTGCTTTTCCGTGCGAACCTTGCCGCGCAGGGTGACTGCGCCCTGCTTGACTTCGACCTCCAGCCCGCCGCCCTTCACTTGCGAGTCGGAAGCGAGCTTCCGGCGCACCTGGTCGTAGATCAAATCGTCGGAGACCTGCTCCTCAGCGTGAAGGGACGGAATGGAAGCGCAAACGAACGCAATGATCAGAAAAATTGGTAGGAATCGCATGGTCATTCCTCTTCCGCGCCGGCCATCGAACGCCAGTCTACCGCATCCAGGAACTGCGGGTTCTCGCGCCATCCCGGCCGGACTTTGACGTGCAGCTCAAGGAAGATCTTCCGGCCGAGCATCCGCTCGATTTCTTCGCGAGCGGCGGTGCCTGCTTTCTTGAGCATCGATCCGCCGGCGCCGATTACGATCGCCTTTTGGCCTTCCCGCTCGACGTAAACCGTGGCCGCGATCCGCGTCAGCTTCCCGGTCTCCTCCCAGCGGTCGACTACCACCGCCACCGCGTGGGGCACTTCCTGCCTCGTCTCGGTCAACAGCCGCTCCCGGATGAGTTCCGCGGCGAGGAATCGCTCGGGCTGGTCGGTGAGATAGTCCGGAGGGAAGAACGCCGGGCCCTCGGGCAGCCTTGCCACGATCGCCTTGCGCAGGATGCCGAGTCCCTCGCCGCGCAGGGCGGAGATCGGGATGTACTCGGCGAAGTCGTGCAGGGCCTTGAAGCCCTCGATCAGTTCCAGCAACAGGCTCTTGTTCTTCAGCCGGTCGATCTTGTTGAGGAGGAGCAGCGCCGGGACTCGTCCGCGGTCCAGCAGCGCCACCGCCTGGCGATCCTCCTCCGAAATCGGCCGGGTGGCGTCCGCGACATACAGTAGCAGGTCGCGTTCATCCAGCGCGCGCTTCACCACCTCGAGCATCCGGCGGTTTAGCGCCGTGTCCGGCTTGTGGATGCCCGGCGTGTCGAGGAACACGATCTGGGCGCCGGGCAGGTTCAGGACTCCCTGGATCGACGTGCGCGTCGTCTGCGGCTTCTCGGCGACGATCGCCAGCTTCACGCCGACCAGCGCGTTCAGCAGCGTGGACTTGCCGGCGTTGGGACGGCCCAAGATCGACACGAATCCGGAGACGAAACCGGCGCCGGCGGCTCGTGGAAAATCCGTGGAATCATCGGCATTCGGCTCTCGCGCGGGGACAGCGTTGCCTGTCACGGATTTTTCCACACGGCCTCACTCATGTTCCCTGGCATTGGCTCGCCGGATGCGAAGCTGCTCGACCCGCAGGTCGTTCGCGGCCAGCACCTCCATGCGGATTCCGTCTCGCTCGACCGTTTCCCCATTCTTGGGCACGCGCCCCAGCCATTCAGCGGCCAGACCGCCGACGGTGGTCGATTCGGTGCCCTCCTCGGGCCGGAACCCGAGCAAATCCTCCAACCGGTCCAGATCGCAGCTTCCGGCGACAATCCAGCCGCCGTTCTGGTCCTCGGTCACGTCCATTTCCGGCTCGTGCTCGTCGCGTATTTCCCCCAGGATCTCCTCGACGAGATCTTCCATGGTCGCCAGGCCGGCGGTGTTGCCGTACTCATCGATCACGATGGCGACGTGCGCCCTGTCCTCCTGCATTTCCTTCATCAGGTCCTGCACCGGCTTGGTCTCCGGAACGAGCCGGACCGGACGCATCAGCTCGCGCACCGTGCGGCGCGCGCGTTCCTCCTCGTCCAGCTCGAACATGTCGCGCACGTGGACAAAGCCGATAATGTGATCGATCGAGCCCTCGTAGACCGGGATCCGCGAATATTGTTCGTTGATGACGAGTTCCCGCAGGTCTTCCAGCGACTTGCAGGCGTCGATCGAAACGATCTTGGGCCGCGGCGTCATCACCTCGCGCACGGTTTTGTCGCCGAACGCCACCGCCGCATGGATCAGCTTGCGGTCCTCCTCCTCGATCAGGCCTTCTTCGGTGCCGGCCGTGATCAGCGCGTCGATGTGCTCCACCTGGTTGGCGGCTTCCTCGGCCTCCTCGACATCCCGCAGCTCAACCACCGACTGGAAGAACTCGAGCACGAGGATCAAGGGCCGGACGGAAATCGCGAACATCCGCAACAGCGGGACTAGCGGCGCCAGCCACCGGCCTTCCGTCCTCCGGTAGAACGTCTGCGGGATGACGTAGCTCACCGCGAGCATCAGCAGCCAGGACGCCAGGGACGCTTCCGCAAGCGACTGCCAGGCGGAGGCGCCGCGGGTGTTCACCAGCCCGAAGACGACCACGCCAAGAAGCACGATCGAGGTGTGCTTGACCAGGGAAAAGGTCAGGGCTCCGCGGGCGGGCTTGAGATTGAGGCGCGGCTCGATGTGCTCCTTGAACCAGGCCAGCGCGGGCAGTTCGCTCTTCCGGAGACGCAGCGATTCCAGGTACAGCACTTGCACGAACGTCACCGGGACCAGCGAGCCCACGAACCACACCAGCAGCACCACCAGCAGCACCGTCATCGGCGGGCCCTCTCGATCAGACCGGCGGGCAGGCCGAGTTTCGCGCGCCAGCGAGCCTCAGCCCGGCGCATCCGGCCCCGGTCCCGTTTATGATCCATCCCCAGCAGGTGCAGCACCCCGTGGAGCATGAGGATGCAGACTTCGTGGTCGGTCGAGTGCCCGTATTCCCGCGCCTGCTCGGCCGCCCTCTCGACGGAGACGGCGATCTCGCCCAGGAAGCCGTCGGGCCCCGGCTCGGGAAACGAGAGCACGTCGGTCGGGCGGTCCTTGCCGAGGAATTCGCGATTGAGCCGCTGCAATTCGCGGTCGTCGGTAAGCAGGCAGCGGAAGCGCCCTCCCCCAGCCACCTCCTCGACGAGCCGTTGCGCGAACGCGCGGAGCCTGGGCCGGTCGAGGCTTCTCGGCGCGCGGAGAAATAGCAAGGGGTCTTCGGAACCGGACATCGATCAGTGGTGATTCGCCTCGGCAGCGGTCGCCATTGCCTGGCTCGCGGCCGGCTCAGGCGGGGCAGGTGCGCGATCCGGCGCCGGCTCGCCGAGCTTCAGCAGGAGCTGGCCGCCGGCGCCGTTGGTTTCCTGGTAGCGCTCGTACGCCTTGACGATCCGCTGCACCAGGCTGTGGCGGACGACGTCGCGCTCATCGAAATAGATGAAGCGAATCCCTTCCACGCCGCGCAGTACCTCGATCGCCTCCAGCAGGCCGCTCCGCTTGCCGATCGGAAGGTCGATCTGCGTGACATCGCCGGTGACCACCATCTTCGAATTGAAGCCCTGGCGGGTGAGGATCATCTTCATCTGCTCGGGCGTGGCGTTCTGCGCCTCGTCCATGATGATGAAGCTGTCGTTGAGCGTGCGGCCGCGCATGAAGGCCAGCGGCGCGACTTCGATCACCGCCCGTTCCAGGAGCTTCTCGACCCTCTCGACCTCGAGCATGTCGTAGAGGGCGTCGTAGAGCGGGCGCAGATACGGATCCACTTTTTCCTGCAACGTGCCGGGCAGGAATCCGAGCCGCTCCCCGGCCTCGACCGCCGGCCGGGTCAGGATGATGCGGGTGACGCGCTTGTTCAGCAGCGCGGACACGGCCATCGCCACCGCCAGGTAGGTCTTGCCGGTGCCGGCGGGGCCGATTCCGATCACCAGGTCGTTGCGCTCGATGGCCTCGACGTAGCGGCGCTGGTTGGACGACTTCGGGGCGACCCCTTTCTTGCCGAAGTTCCGCTGGCGGCCGCTGAGCACCAGGTCGCGAAGGGTGACCTCGCGGTCTTCCATCACCACGCGGAGGTAGCTGTTCAGGTCGCCGTTGCCGAAGCTCTGCCCTTCCCGCACGAGCGACACGTAGTCGTTCAGGATGCTCTCGGCGCGGGCGACGTCGGCGTCCTCGCCTTCGATTTCCAGGCTGTCATCCAGAAGTTGGGTGCGGATGTTGAGACCCGTTTCCAGCAGCCGGATATTCTCGTCACGGGTCCCGAACAACGACTCGATACCACGGCTGATCTGTACACTGACCTTAGTTCTCAGGGTTGGCTACCTCCATGAAACAGCAGGCATGAACGGCGAATCGGCAGGGGTTACGAGCGGTGGGTCACACGCGTCGGTGTTTCTCCAGTGGCCCGGCGTTGTCCGCGTACGCGGATGCTTGACCATCCAGGTGGAGTATACCAGAATCAGCGAGATCGGGGAAGGGGGCGAATTGGGTCATCTAAAATGTCACCGAAAGGGCATCGGTTGGGTCAAATGA
>CAZACK010000065.1:0-28822 GCA_964483455.1 uncultured Solibacteraceae bacterium | reverse complement strand
CAGGGTGGCCGGCCTTGCCGGCCATGAGTGGTTTATCGGCGTTCATCGGCGGCTGCAATTCCTTCCCAGCCTTTTGAGAGCGGACTGCCGCAAGCCATCGATCTGGGCTAGTGGCCTCGCACTGGATCTGGTTGAATGGAAGGACTCCATGCTCGAACGACTGACGTCTCACGACAAGCGGCTGATCGTCCTCGCCATCCTGGTGAGCGTCGCCTCGGTCGCCTACATCCGGCACAACTTCTTCGCCGCCTTTCCGGAAGCGTCTATCGATCTTCGCCACTCGAAGGAAGAAATCACGGGGATGGCGAACCGCTTCCTCCGAGAGCGCGGGCTGTCCACCGCCGGCTATCGCCAGCTCACGCTCTTCGATCCCGACGAGGAAGCCCGCACGTACCTGGAGCGCGAGGTCGGCGTCGAACAGGCAAACCGCCTGATGCAGAGCGACGTTGCCGTCTGGCGCTGGCGCGCGCGGTGGTTCCGGCCGCCCGAACAGGAGGAGATGACGGTTTACGTCAGCCCGACCGGCCGGGTCGTTGGATTCCGGCATGTTGTTCCCGAGGCACAGCCGGGTGCGAGGCTGGAAATGGAAGCGGCCCGGAAGCTGGCTTCCGACTTCCTCGCAGCGCGGACACAGGCCCCTCAGCGGCTAATCGAAGAGGAGCGCCAGTCGCGTCCGGCGCGTCACGACTACACCTTCACCTGGGAGCAGGAGGGATTCCGTGCCAGAGACGCCACTTACCGGCGCACAGTGGTCGTTCAAGGGGACCGGGTCGGCAGTTACTCCGAGTATCTGCACGTGCCGGAGAAGTGGACTCGGGAGTTCGCCGCGCTTCGTTCGCACAATGAGCTGTACGCCACCGTCGCCGAGGCGCTCTACGTCCCGTTGATTCTGGCGGCGGTGGGGTTGGTAATTCAGGGCTTCCGGAAGCACCAGGTTCGGTGGCGTCCGCTGGCGGCGATTGCGGGAGCGGTCGGGCTGCTGATGATCGGAAACCAATGGAACTCGCTGCCGTTTTTCATCGACCAGGCTCCGACGAGTTCCCCGCTGCCCAAGACCATCGTGTTTGCGCTGCTCCAAGGTCTCGGAGCCGGTGTCGGTGTGTTCTTCTACGTGATCCTGGCCGGAGCGGCCGGCGAGCCTCTCTACCGCGGGTCTCAGCCTCGCCACCTGGCGCTGGCTTCGGTCTTCAGGCCGCGAGGAATCCGCACGAAGGAGTTCTTCGTCGCGACGGTCGTCGGCTACGGATTCGCCGCGGTGCACATCGCATTTGTCGTGGCGTTCTATCTGATCGGGCGGCGGTTCGGCGTCTGGAGCCCGCAAGATATCAATTACTCGGACTTCCTCTCGACCAGCCTGCCGTGGATTTACCCGCTGGCAATCTCGCTGCTGGCCTCCACGTCGGAAGAGTTTTGGTTCCGCCTGCTGGCGATTCCACTGTTGCGCCGGTGGCTGCGGTCCACGTGGGCGGCCGTGATCCTGCCGGCTTTCGTATGGGGATTCCTGCACGCCACCTATCCGCAGCAGCCCGGCTACATCCGGGGACTGGAAGTCGGGATCATCGGCGTGGCCGCCGGATTCCTCATGCTCCGGTTCGGCATCGCGGCAACGCTGATCTGGCACTACACCGTCGACGCGGTTCTTATCGGCATGTTCCTTCTGCGGGCGGAGAGTCTGTATTTCCAATTGAGCGGCTGGGTTGTCGGCGGCGCGGTCCTTCTGCCGCTCCTGGTCTCGATCGCGTTCTACCTGAAGCGAGGAGGCTTCGTTGCGGATGCCGAGATGCTGAACTGGGCGCAGCCAGCCGTTGAGCCTTCCGTGCCCGAAGGAGAGCGGGAGGCGCTGCTGCCGGCAGTCGAGCCGCCCTGGCGTGCGCAATGGCTGTACGTCGCCGCCGTGGCGCTGGGGCTGGCCGGTGCGCTGTTGCCCTCGTGGCGGTTCGGCGATTTCATCCGGCTGCGCCTATGGCGGCCGGAGGCGGAAAGGATCGCGCGCCAGGAATTGGGGCGGCTCGGTGGGGGCGGCGAGTGGCGCCAGGTCACGCGGTTCGCCTCGCGGCTTTCGACGGACGAATTCGAGTACCTGCGGCGCGTGTCGGGTACTCGAGCGGCGGACGATGCCGTCCGCGAGCGAACGAACACGGGACTCTGGGTCACCCGGTTTCTACAGCCGCTCCGCAAAGAGGAGTGGCACATCTTTCTCGACCAGAGCGGCCGGCTCGTGCGCCGGGATCACCTGCTGGAGGAAAAGGCCCCGGGCGCCAACCTGCCGGCCGAGGAAGCGCGCCGGTTGGCGGAGGAGTACCTGGTCGGAATCCACAGTGTTCCCGTGGAGCGCTACAAGTTGGTCGATGCGGCAACCGACAAGAGGGAGCGCCGCACCGATCACGCCTTCACCTGGGAGGATCCGTCGTTCCAGGCCGAGCAGGCGCGAGCGCGCGTTAGGGTGAGCGTGGTGGGCGACGAACCGACCGGGCCCTGGAAGTTTCTGAAGCTGCCGGAAGTCTGGCTGCGGGAGCAGCACAAGCCCCGGTTGGCGGGCCTGCTGATCCCGGGGACGCTCGGCGCGGCGGCGGTGCTCCTCCTGATCGGCTTCATCAGGCGCCTGAGCCGGCGAGGCGCGCACGTCTACCATTGGGCGTGGTATTTCAGCGCCGCCGCCACCGGGCTGCTCGTGGCCGCGGTCTCCTCGCTCAACCAATGGCCGGTCCTGCTGGCCGGGTACGACACGGCAAGACCGCTCGAAAATTTCTACACAGAATCCATCCTCTGGCGGCTGATCGGCGCTTTGCTCGCCGGTTCCGCCATGTTCCTGGCCGCGTTCGCCGCGGACGTTTTTCTGCAAATGGCGGCCGGCCGGCGTGAATCTCGCCGGCCCTCTGTGGCCCGCGCCGCGGCGATTCTCCTGGCTGTTTGGGGACTCCTGCGAGTCGTCTCCGGCACGGACCGCTGGATTCCCGGCCCTAGACTTTCCCTGCCGCTATGGAACCTCCCAGGCGCCGACACGATCCTGCCCGGTGGCGAAGTGCTGCTCCGGTCGCTGATGACCGCGGTCGCAGTGTTATGCATCCTGATCATCGCCGTCTGCACCGCTCGTTACTATCTGAACCCGCGGGGCCGGATGCTGCTGGTCGCGGTCGCGTCGCTGGTGTTCGCCGCGAGTAGGGCGCAGCATCCGGCGCAGTTTGCCCACGCGGTTCTGGGGGCGACCGCTCTCTGCGGGTTGCTGCTGCTGATTGTCCGCACCTGCGCCGCCGATCTGGTCACGTTCGGAGTCGCGCTGTTCTGGCTGGCCAGCGCCGGCCCGGCGGCAGTGCTCACCCGGCAGCCGGCGCCGTTCCTGCTGTGGAACGGCATTGGGAGCGCCGGGGTAGCGCTAGGAGCGGGGCTGCTCGCCGTGCGGCTGTTCGGGCGCCGTCTTGGTTCGCGGATTCCACCCCAGGCTTCCGCGGGTTGTTGAGAATCGGAAGCGCTGACCACAAGGTCTCCTTCCGCGGCACAACAAGGCGCACAGTCTACGACGACGGTCAGTACACAACCGAAACCGAATCGCACCGAATCAGCCCTGGGGCATCGATCGTGTAGGTCGCCGTGTTGCCGCGGAAGTCCGAGGCACGCAGCATCTGTTCGTGCCGCCGCTCGCCCGCCTCGGTTCGGTACCGGTACACCACGCGGATCGCGCCGTCGATCCGAGACGAGTCGCGCACCTTGAAGCGGATCGTGTTGCGGCCGGCGAAGATCTGTGGGAGCGACATGATGCCGGTTTCGAAGAAGGCCTCCAGCTTGTGGCGGCTTGGGTGCGGTGGAACGGCTCGAAGCTGAAACCGGTAGACCCCGTGAATGCTGACCGACTTCCCGTTGAACCGTTCGCGTCCGAGCGGCTCGGAAAACCTGCCCGGACCGTGGTGCAGCGAATCCCACGCCGACCAAACGTCCGGCTCGAGGCGGTGGCCGGCTTTGGCCCGCAGCGTGCGAATTTCGATGCGGCTGTCGCCCGTCAGTTCGCCCGAGAGACTGCCGTCGACAAAGACATAAGGGCTGTACAGGTCGAGCGGCTCGCTCGGATTCCATTCGTAGGTGATCCGGCCCCACGCCTGGCCGATCGTGCGCCCTCCCGCCACTTCGTCCTTGTAGCCTTCGTTCTTCGGGACGGTGACCAGGTACGGCTTCGCCTTCTGGTAGTTCGGGTCGTGTTTCGGCCAGTTGCCGTCGAGCATCGTCTCGGTAATGCGGTAGAAGCGGCCCGACGGCAGGAACGGCTCCTCGCGCTGCGCGTGCTTGCCTGCCGGCGCGTAGAACTTCCGCGCGCTGTTGTCCCAGAAGCGCTCGATGGTCATGCCCTTCAACAGGCGGAAATCCATGTCGTGAAGCGCGGTTCCCTTCTCGTACTTCGGGTCGCCGAACACGTACTCAATCGGCGCGCCCGCTTTCCGCCAGGCGTCCTCCGTTTCGTAGACGCCCGGATTGATCAGGAACGCGCGGTCCCACTCGCGCCCGAAGTACTCGAAGAACGGCTGGCTGCGATGGCGGTAGGCCTGGTTTTTCCGGATGTTGGCATCGTCGCCGACCTCGTGCCAGTCGAGAATCCTCGCGTCGGGGTGGTCGCGTTCGACCAGGTAATAGCCGTAGCGGGGATCGAAGGCGGCGTAGCGGCCATCGAGGCGGAGGCGGTACATGGTGTGGTAGCCGCCGTCCTCGTGCTGGACGCAGACGCGCTCGGCGGCGCGCTGGTCGTTCGTGTATTCGATCCACGCTCCTTCCGCGATCCGGCTGCTCGTGTCGCAGTAACCCCAGCCGTACACGAACAGATTCTTGTGATTGTCGAGAACGTACTGCTCCTTGCCGTAGTCTCCCTCGTAGGCCTGGATCATGCCTCCGGTCGCCATCCGCGAGAACAGGCGCAGCCAGCGGAAAAGGGACTTGGCCTGTGCAGTCTCGGAGGCGTTCTCGAGCCCCTCGAGGCGCATGACGTCGCGGGTCCAGCTCGCCAGATCGGTGCACTCGGGCCAGTGGTCGCTGACCACCAGCGGGCCGGTGACGGGTTCAGCCGCAACCAAGGCAGCGGCGAGCAGGAATACGAGGCTCCCGACTGGCATAGAATCATAATGCCATGCGGATCGCTTTTCTTACGGCCGTCACCAGCAGTCTTTTCGCCGCCAACGCGGACCTGATCCTTCACAACGGGAAGATCGTCACCGTCGATGCCGCGTTCTCCATCCGCCAGGCGGTCGCGATCCGTGGCAACCGCATCGCCGCCGTCGGGGACAGCGCGGGCATCCTCGCTTCCGAGCGAGGGCCGTGGACGAAGGTGATCGACCTCGGCGGCAAGATGGTTCTGCCGGGCCTCATCGACAGCCACGTGCACGCGCTCGAGGGTGGGTTGAGCGAATTCCGCGCGCCGCTGCCGCCGCTCGATTCCTTCGCCGCCATCCAGGAGTTCATCCGGAAGGAGGCAGCGAAGACACCTAAGGCCGAGTGGATCATCGTGCCTCGCACGTTTCCCACGCGCCTGGCCGAGATGCGCATGCCGACGCGGGAACTGCTCGATGTCGCCACCGAGCACCCCGTGATGTTCGACGCCAGCTACGTGGTGGTGGCCAATTCGCTCGCCCTGAAGATGAGCGGCATCACGCGCGACACGCCTGATCCGCCTCGGGGCGAGATCCTCAAAGACGCGAGCGGCGAGCCGAACGGCATCCTGAAGAACGCGCAGTCCCTGCTGAAGGGAGTCAAACCGCCGGCCCCGTTCACCCACGAAGAGAAGCTCCAGGCGCTCGAGAAGATGCTGCGTCTCTACCGCGCCGCCGGCCTGACTTCGATCGGCGATGGCGGGGTCAGCGATGAGGACATCGCGCTGTTCGGCGAGCTGAAGGCGACCGGCTGGCTGCCGGTGCGGGTCGCGATGACGTGGTGGCACAACGCCGCCGGCCCGATGGAGGACTTGCGCCGCGAACTCGAAGCGCATGCGGTCACGACCAACACGGGGGACGAGTGGCTGAAGTTCGCCGCTTACAAAGTCAATGTCGACGGCGGGATGACAATCGGCACCGCTTACCAGCGCTATCCCTACGGCCCGTTCGGCCGGCAGCTTTACGGCAAGACGCGTGAGGACGATCGCGGGCAGCTTTTCGAGTCGCCGGAGAAGCTGCTGGAGATCATGCGGACCGCGCGCGAAAAAGGCTGGCAGCTTACGGCGCACACGCAGGGCGGCGGCGCGATCGACGGCTTCCTCGACGCGATGGCGGCGCTCGACAAGGTCAAGCCCATCGCCCCGACGCGTTCACACCTGATCCACGCCAGCTTCCAGAGCCCGGAGGCGATCGCACGGATGAGAAAGATGGGTATTCTCGCGGATGCGCAGGCGGCTTGGCTGTACTTCGACACGCCCGCGCTCGAGAAGGTTTTCGGCTACGACGGTCTTCGATATTTCTTTCCGCTTCGCTCCTACATCGACGCCGGTGTGGTTGTCGCCGGCGGCAGCGACCACATGATCGGCCACGACAAGAACCGGGCGGTCAACCCGTACAACCCGTTCCACGGATTGTGGGTTTCGGTCACGCGCAAGACAAACCGCGGCGCCGTGATGCATCCGGAGGAGAGGATCACCCGCGAGGAGGCGCTGCGCACTTACACAATCTGGGCGGCCTACCGCATGTTCTCCGAGAAGGAGAAAGGCTCAATCGAACCGGGCAAGCTGGCCGACCTGGTGGTGATCGACCGCGACTACCTCACCTGCCCGGAGGACGACATCGCGAAGATCGAGCCGGTGTTGGTTGTGGTGGACGGGAAGGCAGCAGGAAACTAGAGATTGCGCAGCCTGTCACCGTTTTAGCGCGAAGACGGAGGCTTTGCCTTCGTCGCCTCGGCCCCCGAGCACCAGGAAGACGATATGGCGATTCGGTTCGTAGATCATCGCCCGGTTCTGGCTGGCGTTCGCCGCCAGGTCCGCTCCCGAGGCGAAGGGAATCTCGATCTTGCGCCAGGCATTGTCCGTGGCGGCGTAGATCCAGGTTTGGTTTGGGCCGCCGTAGACGAGGAAGGCGTCCTGCTTGGGAAGGTAGACCGCTTCCCGCGCGCAGGCCGGCGCGTCACCGGCGGGCTGTAGATTCCGCCACCGGCCCGTCTTCGGATCGAAGGCCCACAGCTCGTCGCGCTTCGCGCCGCCTCCGTGCAGCAGCAGCCGCGAGCGTCGCGAGTCCCACGCAAGGCCGGTCATCTCGTAAAGGTTCTGCGGAGACGGCTGTCCCTTGCTGATTCGCCGCCAGCCGGAGGCCCGGTAGAGATAGACCGCATTGTCCACCGGCGGATCGTTTGGACGCCATGGGAGCAGGTAGCCCGCATCGTTCAGGCGATCGGGCCAGCTTACGTCGATGCCCATGACCCCCAGCGGCGTTGTGATCAGCGTATCGAGGCCGGCCGGCGCGGGCCCGGCCAGTTCCCACTTCTGCCGCTCGATGTCGTAAAGGAAGGTGGCGTACTTGCGCACGGAAGACGCCCTGCTGACGAGCGCATCGTCTGCGGCGGTCGAAATGGTTGGATACGAACGTATCCAATCGGGTTCGTAGCCGGCAGTGAGCCGGATCGGGCGCGCCATCACCAACTTCTTCAGTACCGGATCGTAGGCGTAAATCCGGCGGCCGTGATCGGTCCACGGGGCGCCGTCGAAGGTGACGCCGGCCAGGCGGACGCCGCGGTTCCAGAGCCGCTCGGGGTACTCGGGCGCCGGCTCGCCGCGCCAGGTGTGCTTCTCGACGGAATAGGCATCCACGTCGCTGCCTTCGTAGCCGCAATGTCCGCCGCCCCAATAGAGGATCAGCCCGCGATCCGTGTCGAATGTGGCGCTGCCCCACGTACGGGCGGGCGCCACGCGGCCCGGAGTGTCGAGCAGCACCCACTGGTTCGGCGGCAGGCTCGCAAGATCGATTTGCTTTGCCTCGGCGACTTCCTCTGGCGCGCGTTTGAGCATTGGCTCTTGCGGAGCGGCGGGCTCGCCCGCGACCGCCCAGGCGGACGAGTCGATTCGATAGGCGTAGGTGGTACGCACCGGAAACAGGATGTTGCACGTCATCCTGTCGTCCGGCTTCCTGGTGCTGGTCACAAGGACGATCGTCCGCCTGTCGGGAGCGATGTCGGCGCTGAGGTAGAAGCCGGCGGGCGTCTCGCCGGCAAGTCTCCGCCACATGGCGCCGGCCGCGTCGAAGGCCCACATGTCGGCGAGGTCGGACCGGTTGTATCCGCCGCCGACAACCACGAAGCCCGTCTCCGGATCGTAGACGGTGACGTGGCCGGCGCGCGGAGGCACGCCGCCCGGTGCCTTCACCTCGCGCCACCCCCGCGCCCTGAGATCGAACAACCACGTGTCCGCCAGGTACGCTTTCTGGCTGTCGCCCCCGAACAGCACCAGTGTCTGGTTACGCGTATCGCAGACCATGCGTGTGTTCATCCGGGGCGTCGGCTGCACGGTGAGCGGCAGTTGTCGCCACGTGTTCTCCGCGATGCTGTAAACCCAGGTTCCGGTGTACCCGCGGACTTTTCCGTCGGGCCCGCGCTCGGCCACATGGCCGCCCCCGAACAGGACAAGTTCATCGTGCAGCGGGTCGTGTGCGAGCGAGCCTCCGAGCACCGGCGGCGGGGAATGCCTCGGCCGAAGGTCCGTCCAGCGGCGTCCCGAGATGTTGTACACCGCGGTCAGCCCGCCGGTGAAGAAGTAGAGCGAGTTGTTCGCGGCGCGGTAAGCCACCTGGTCGAAGACGATGTTGAGGTCGGGCCGGGGGACGCCTTCCTCCTCGTCAGTCGATCCCCGCATCATGGTCCGCTCGCTCCCCGTGGTGATGCCGGAGTACGTTCTCGGGATATAGGCGAGCGGCAGGCGGCGGCTCCAGCCCTTCTCCCACAACGGCGGCAGGTGGCTCTTCCAGCGACCCTCCGAGAGATCGAGGGACACCACGTCGTACTCGGGGACTTTCATCAGCGGATGTTCCTGGAGCAGGTCCGGGTTGTCGTTCATGTAGCCCCAGAGGAAGAAGGCGTTCGCTTCGGAGGCGAAGCGGATGGCGCTGCCGGGCCGCGCGCCGGCGGAGTCCTTGGCGATCTCCACCCAACGGTTCGCCGGCAGGTCGGCTGCGTCACAGGCGAGCGCGGCCAGCGCCAGAAACAGCGGGATTGCGGTCATCCTCTTCGTCACCCTTCAGGCTCCAATTCCTTGACCGGCACCTTGTGTTGCCGGGCATACTGTGCGATCACCTCCCGCAACCCTTCGATCCAATCCTCCAGCCCGATGCTCTCCTCCGGCGCGGTGAGATAGCTCATGTCTGGTCGCCGCTGCGCCCAGTAGTCCTTCGAATCGTCGTTGACGTCTACGAACACACGGCCTCCCACGCTCTGCCCGCGCGGATAGCGGCTCTTCTCGTACACGGCTGTCAGCGCGGCAAGGGCCCGGCTGCGTTCCTTCACCAGCGGCTCGATGCCTTCGGCCGCCGCAAGCAGATGCCCGACCGCCTCGGCCGGACGCCGCCCGGCGGCAGCGGCCCGCGCGCGCTCGAGCGACCGCTCGGCTTCCTCCATCGCCATTAGCAGCCGCCAGTGCCGCTCGATGAACTTCGTGTTGGCCAGCAGCACTTCGAGGTTGTACCGGTTTCGATCGGCGCGGCCCAGGTTGGTGGCGAGCATCACCTGTAGCATTTCGTTCTCCGGCATCCGCCGCCTGGCTTCCGCGAAGTAGTCGCGGTATTTCACTCGAAGCACGGAGACCACGCGGAGGTCCGGCAATCGCGGCAGAGGCGGCGGGTAGAGCGTCATGTCCCGGCGCTGGGTTCCAATGCCTTTACCTCGGGAGTTCCCGTATGCCGGACCGCGGACGCGCGAAGGGACCTGGTCCCAACTTCGCTCCCAGGCCCGCGCCTGCTGCTGGAGCAGCGCGTAGATGTGCGCCATTCCCTCGACCCGCGGCCCGTAGTAGAGGCGGAAGAAATCGGCCGCGTGCCGCTCCGGCGTCACCGTGCCCGGATTCCATCCCCATTGCGCGGCTCCGGACCAGCCGAGCCAGAACGTCTCGTTGTGCGGTCCCGATGCGTCCCAGTTCGCGCCGAACACGCCCACCGGGTTGCCCTGCCAGTGTCGCCCGCGGGCGATCTGCTCGTGGATCCGTGCGAGGTTCCCCTGGCGCCAGCCTTTCTCGCCCACCCAGCCGAAGTAGTCGGGGAAGTGAAGCTCCACCCCCTGCGTCCACACATAGAAGAGGTTACGCATCCCGATCCTCTTCTGCTCCGGCAGGTATTCCGGTTCCATCGAGACGCCATCGATGATGTCGGGTGGAAGCAGCTTCACGTGCTGGGGAAGCAAGGGGTACTCGCCCCAAATCAGCATCGTGCGCCCGTGTTTCTTGACGACGTGCTCGTGCGCCTTTTGCACGAACTCGACCCAGGCCAGGCTGCGATTCTCAGGCGTGTACGGCCGCCCGCAGCGCGGGTCGATGCCGGCGTAGTAGATCTCGTCGGTCGAGACGAAGAAGTAATGCACGCCGCGGGTGGCGTTCATGATGTCGTCGTAAAGCGAGAAGATGAACTCCAGAGCCCGCGGGTCGCAGGTGTTGGCCGCGTAGTTGTTCCCGTCGGAGCGCAGGTCGGCGAATTCCGGATGCTTCAAGGCCCAGGAGAAATGCGCCGGCGCCTGGATCATCGGAACGATCTGGATGTGCCGCTCGAGCGCGTAGTCCGTCAGTTCCTGCATTTCGGCACTGGTGTAGGCGCCAGGCGCACCGATCACCGGGTGCGAGGGGAACTCGAACTTGTCCTCGAGCTGGAAGGCGATCATGTTCGCCTTGAACCGCGCCGTCCAGTCGATGTATCGCTTCAGCGTTTCGATCCGGTCCTGGTGCTGCTGTGCGTCCCAGTGCAGGAAGCGCAGCGGAAGCGCGGGCCAGTCCTCGATGACTCCGAGCGGCACGGCCAGCCGCCCGTCGTCTTCGCGCCGGGCGAGTTGGACTAGCGTCTGCACGCCGTAGAACAGCCCCGGGGCGGCGTTGCCCGCGATCTCGATGCGTTCGGGCTCGATGCGAAGCCGATAGGCCTGCCGTTCCGATTCCGCCGCGGCGCCGGTCTTCACCGCCCCAGCTTCGACGGACAGACGGATCGTCCTTGCCGGAGCCTCGCCCAGCCCAAGCGAGACCCCATGGAAATCGCGGAAGTCCTGGATGAGGGTTCTTGGGGCAATGTCCCCCTCCGGAATGCCGGAGAGAGAGACGCGCCAGTCCGAACCGATTGCTAACTTGCCACCGGCAAGAGAGGCCCGCTGAGGAGCGGGGATGACGTCGAACGACGACGGCATCGGACTTTCCGCCGAAAGTCCCAAGACAAGGGGCAGGAAGACGAGGTTCGCGGCTGTCTTCATTTCCCGAAGTCTACCTCGTTAGGAGGCGGAGCGGGAAGTCCAGGCCAGACAAGCAGATAGGGAGGCCCGCCCGAAAATTTCCTTGACAAGCGCAAGAAAGTCGCTTAAATCTGAACTAGGCTGAAAGCGCGGGGACTTCTGCCAATCTCGGATGCAGCCTATGGAGTGTACACACATGAAGCGGTTCGTACCATCCTCACTTGCCGCCCGGACGGCGATCGTGTGCGCGACTCTCGCGCTGATTCTTTCGGCGCCGCTCTACGCCCAGCTCGCCACCGGCAACATTAGCGGATTCGTGAAAGACCCTACCGGCGCTGCCCTGCCGGACGCCACCGTCACCGCCAAGATGGTGGAGCAGCAGTTCACACGAACCACGCAAGCCAACACCGAGGGCTTCTACACGCTGCCGGCCATGCCGCCCGGCACGTACGAGATGACCTTCGAAGCGAAAGGATTCCAGAAGCAGTTGCAGACCGGAATTACTCTGACCGTCAGCCAGAACCTCCGAGTAGACGCCAACATGGCGGTCGGCGCGATCGAGACGCAAGTCACGGTCGAATCGACCGCGCCTCTGGTGGACACCACGTCTCACACCATGTCCGGACTGGTTGACGACCGCCGGGTCGTGGACCTGCCGCTCAACGGGCGGAACGTGATCGCACTGGCGCGCATCCTCCCGGGCGTCCTGAACGTGTTCGCCCCGCAGCAGATGAGCGACGCCCGCGGCGGCCCGGAGATGAACGTCAACGGGGGCCGGCCTAACATGAACCTGTTCACTTTCAACGGCGGCTACTTCAACAATCCGTCGCGCAACACCGGGATGAACTATCCGCCGCCGGACGCGGTGCAGGAAGTCCGCATCCTGACACATAACTTCGCGGCGGAATACGGCCGGAATCCCGGCTCACAGGTCAACGTGATCTCTCGGGCGGGCACCAACGAGTTCCACGGCTCGGCCTGGGAATTTCTGCGAAACGATGTTCTGAACGCCAGGAGCTTCTTCAGTCCCCGCGTGGCCGACCAGAAGCAGAACCAGTTCGGGGCCGCGGCCGGCGGGCCGCTCGTAAGGGACAAGCTGTTCGTCTTCGGCTCGTATCAAGGCCTGCGCGATCATCGCGAGGCGGAGACCATCGAGGCGCTGGTTCCCAGCACGGCGCAGCGAAACGGGGACTTCACCGGCCTGGGATTCGACATCGCCAACCCGGTGGATGCCGTCACCGGCCAGCCGTTCACCGACTCCACCGGCCGGCCTTGCGTGCAGGGGAACATCATCCTGTCCGGCTGCATCAGCCCGGTGGCGAAGAATCTCCTCCAGTACGTGCCGGAGTCGCCCACCGGCCTGGTCACGTCCTTGGCGTCCAGTCCGCGGCGCGGAGACACCTGGATGGTCCGGGGCGACTGGAATCTATCGAGCGCCCACCGCATCTTCGGCAGCTTCTTTCACGACCACAACACTCGTTCCAATCCCTTCTCAACCGGCAACGTGCCCGGCTACATCTCCGAGAGTTTCGTCCAGGACACGTACCACCTTGTCCTCAACGACACCCATACGTTCACCCCCACGCTGCTGAACCAGTTTGCTTTCACCTACTTGCACACACCCTCCGACCAGGTGCAAACCAAGACCATCGATCCGATCGATCTCGGGATCAACATGCCGCAGTATGTGCCGACGGGATCGGTCACCGTGGATGTCGGCGGGAACTTCGTCGTCGGCTCCGGCTTCACCACCCGGTTCTTCAGCAAGAACTTCCAGTTCCGCGACACGCTGAGCTGGATCAAGGGCCGCCACAACTTCAAGTTCGGCTGGGAAACGCTGCGGCTTCAGTTCCGCCAGGTGTTCATCGGGTCCCCCGGCTTCGGGTTTACCGGGTCGCGCTCCGGCGATCCCGTGGCCGACTTCATGCTGGGAGCGTTTGACTACCTGTCGCTGAATTTCGGTGTTCGCGACACCGACGGGCGCACGCTGGCGCACTCGGCGTTCTTCCAGGACGAGTTCAAGGTAACTCCGCGGCTGACGCTGACGTTCGGCATCCGGTACGAGCCCTACCTGCCTTGGGTGGAAAAGGATGACCGGATCACCACTGTCGCTCCGGGAGTGCAGTCCACCGTTGTCCCGGACGCACCTGTCGGCGTCCTGTTCCCGGGCGACGTGCCGCGCGGTCTCGCCCCCAACGACCTGAACAATTTCGCCCCGAGGATCGGCTTCGCCTGGGACATCTTCGGCAATGGCAGGACCAGTGTCCGCGGCGGCTACGGCGTATTTTATGAAAGCGTCAACGCCGACTCGCTGGCGCAGGAAAACCCGCCCTTTGCCGGTTTCTCGAACATTTACAGCGGCAGGATCGAGGACCCATACGGCTCGCTCGGACTCACGCCGCCGCCCGTCAAGACCACCGCTCAGTTCGGGTGCACGAAGATCGACGCCTATCCCGGCTACGACTGCCCGTTGTTCCCGCTGCCGATCGGCGGCGTGTTCACGGACCAGTCGCTGCGCACCCCGTACGTCCAGTCGTTCAACCTGTCCCTCCAGCACCAGCTCACGCCAACGCTGTTGGTGGAAGGGGCCTATGCGGGGAAGATCGGCATCAAGATCGAGGCGCTGCGAACGTACAACCCGGCGGCGTTCCGGCCATCCGCCAAGGACGGCTCGCCTCCATCGGATCAAAACATCAACGACCGCGTCATCTTCGAGCCCGGAATCCTGAGCCCGATCGGCTTTCTGCTCGGCAACGACTTCCGAAGCTGGTACCACAGCTTTCAAACGCAGGTCACCAAGCGCTTCTCCGACGGCTTGTCGGTCGTAGGCGCTTACACTCTGTCCAAGTCGATTGACTCGAGTTCCACCGACAATCTCGGCGCCACCGTGGCCAACCCGTTCAACCTCCGCGACGAGCGTGGTCGCTCGGATTGGGACCGCCGCCATGCCTTCGTCGCCTCCTGGCTGTACACGCCGCCTATCAAGTTCGACAGTCCGGTGGCGAACACCCTGCTCGGCGGATGGACCATCACCGGGATCCACACCGTGCAGAGCGGCGCGCCGCTCACATTCATCCAGGGTGACGACGTGGCGCTGGACGGAACCTTCGGCGATCAACACGCCATGCTGGTTCCTGGCGTCACCGTCAAGGACATCGTGCTTGACCATTCCAGCCGCGGCGCGATGGTGGAGCGCTTCTTCAACACCGCCGCCTTTATCCACCCGAACGACCTGCCGCGGGGGGTCTACGGAGACGCAGGCCGCGGCCTGATCAGTGGTCCGGCCTCTTCCAGCAGCGACCTCAGTCTGTTGAAGGACTTCGTGATCCGCGAACCGTTCCGGGTCCAGTTCCGCTCGGAGTTCTTCAACGCCTTCAACCAGGTCAACTTCGGCAGCGTGAGGACTGCTGTGAACTCGGGCACCTTCGGCCGGCTGCGGAGCGCCGCCGCCGGGCGAGTGATCCAATTCGGCCTGAAGCTGATCTGGTAGGCGAGGTTTGCAGTAGTGCTCCCGGCCCCGGTGACGGGCCGGGAGCTTCCTGTGCTCATGCAAGTGATCGCGTCATTCTGTTGTCTCGGCGCGTGGTGTGGCGGACTCGCCTCCGGCCAATGGATCGGCCGCCCCGAGCCGGCCTGGGAGAAGACATTCCAGTCCTGGATTGCCGATCCGCACAAGCGCGTCTATCCCGGCAGTTTCGGCCGCGACTTGACCGTCCGCGAAGTCCAGCTCTCGGCATGTCGGAACGAGTTCGTCATTGTGCAGTTGGGCGTTCGCAGCCCCGAGGCGGTTGAGAGGCTTTCGCTCGAAACCAGCGATCTCGTTTCGGCCACCGGAGGCAAGCTGCCGTCCCGCTTGATTCGCGTCCGCTACCCGGGCCTGATTCCGGTGGACGAGAACGCCCAGTACACGCCCGATCCACTGTGGGAAGCGGACGCCGTCCCCCTGCGGCCGTTCCAGAGCCAGGGAATCTGGATCGACCTGAAAATCCCCAAAGACACGGCGCCCGGAAAATATGCGGGCACTCTGACCGTTCATCGCGATGCCGGCAAGCCCGCTGCCTTTCAACTTTCCCTTTCGGTTCCGCCGTGCGCGCTCCCCGATCCTCCCGAGTTTCACTGCTATCTGAACATCCTGGTTGACCCGGCCTCGGTGGCGCGTTTCAACAAACTCCCGCTGTGGGGAGATGAACACTGGCGGCAGCTCGAACGGTATGTTCGGAATCTGGCCGAGCACGGCCAGAAGACCATCACCGCCTTTATCGTGGACGATCCGTGGGCGGGCGACACGGGCTTTGCGGTGCGAACCCTGGTCGAGTGGAAACACCACGGCGAATGGAAGTCCGGCGGCCGTCTCACCTATGACTTCTCTTCCTTCGACCGTTTCGTGGCGATGTGTCTGAAGGCCGGAATCCGCGACCATATCGAGGCCTGGTCGCCGCTGGTGCAGCCCGGATCGGACCACTCGCTTCTGATCTACACCGATACCGCCTCCGGCCGGCCGCGCAGGCTCCGGTTGCCGGCCGGCTCGCCGGAGTACAAAGCGGTCTGGGGCGATTTCGCCCGCGCGTTTCAGGAGCATCTTCGCTCCAGGGGATGGCTCGAGAAGACCTATCTCGCCTTCGATGAGATCAAGTCCGAGGTTCTCGATCGGGTGGCGCCGTTTTTTCACGAAGTGGCCCCGGATCTGAAGCTCATGATCAGCGGCGGCGACGAGAAGGGGCGGCACATGGCCGATTCCCGGGAGATGGCCTTTTACTATGGCTACTTCAGTTCGGGCTCGCCCGTCGAACTCCCCGATATCCCCGCCCGCCGCAAGGCAGGCAAGCGGACACTGCTCTACACCGCCGTCTATCCGTACTACCCGAACACATTTCTCTTTTCCGAGCCACATGAATCGCGCTATTTGCCCTGGGCCGTCTGGAAGTGGGGCTTCGACGGCTACATCCGCTGGGCGTGGAACTTCTGGCCGGAAACGCTCTGGGAGCAGCCGTTCTTCAAGTGGTGGTCCGGCGACATGTTCTTCGTCTACCCCGGTCGGGATGGCCCGGTGGACAGCATCCGGTGGGAGATGCTGCGGGAGGGTCTGGAAGACTACGAGGTTCTCTGGCAAGCCCGCCACGCGCTCGACCGCGTCCATGCAGGCGGCCAACACGCGGACCTCGTCGAGCGCGGCGAAAGGGAACTGCTCCGCGCCGTGGACCTCGCCACCCGGCAATTCGACCGCACCGGGGCCTGGCGCGACAATGCCCCGGCGCGAATCGATGAAGCCCGGAGGATCGTCAACGATCTGCTCGTCGAGTTAACCTCGAAGTAATGTTGCAGGCCACCGCACTCGCGCTTGCCCTTCTGCAAGCTTCGACACCGACGCGCGACGCGCTTGCCTGGCTTGCCGAAGCCCGTCAGCACTTCGAGCGGCAGGATTGGGCACATGCGGGGCAAGCCGCGCGGAATGCACTCGAACTCGACCCGCGGCTGGGCGATGCCGAAGCCCTTCTCGGCCTGGTGTCCACCGCCCAAGCCAGCCCGCTGGAAGCGGAGAAGCACTTCCTCAATGCCGTCGCGCTCCAGCCCCGGAATCCGCGTGTCCACGCCTACCTCGGCTCGACGTACCTCCAATTGAAAAGGCTGCCGGAAGCCCGTCGCGCGTTCGATGCAGTGCTTCGGCTCGACCCCGGCAACCTCTCGGCCCGCTACAACCTGGGGCTCCTCGCGCTCCTGGACAACAAGCCGGCCGAAGCCCTGCCGCAGTTCGAGCGGGTGCATGCCGCGAATCCCAAGGATGTCCCCGCCTTGATCGGCGTGCTCGAATCACAGTTGCTGTTGAAGAAGAAAGAACAGACCGCGGTTTCGGCCAAGAAGCTGGAAGCGCTGCTCGATGCGAGCGACCCGAGGTTGTTCCAGGCGGCCACGCTGCTGGCCGCGCACGGAGAGCATGCCGCGGCGATCCCGATCTTCGAGCGCGTCCGCCAGGCATCGCCCGGCTCGCGCGAGGCGGGCTACAACCTCGCGCTGGCCTACCTGAAGAACTCGCAACTTGACCAGGCCGCTTCGGCATTGCAGCCGTTGCTAGACAGGCCGGCGGCGGCCGAGGCTTTCAACCTCCTGGGCGAGGTTGAGGCGAAGCGCGCCCGCGGTCCTGAGGCCGCCGGCGCCTTCCGGCGTGCCGCCGAACTCGAACCCGCCAATGAAGATTATCGCTTCGACGTGGCCACGGCTCTCCTTCAGGTGTATGGAGGAGAGACGGCGCTGCCGGCTTTCGAGGCATGCGTGCGCGACTTCCCGAACTCCTGGCGCATGCGTCTCGGCCTGGCTTCCTCCCTGTATCTCGCGGGAAAGCACGAGCCGTCCGCGCTCGCTCTCCTGGAGGCCATCCGTCTGGAACCCGCCGCCAAAGAGGCGTATTACCTGCTCGGCCACGCCTACGAGGCGGCGGCCTCGCTCCAGCCGGAGATCGCCCGCGCTTTTCAAGCCTACGTCGGCCGCCGGCCCGACGACCCCTGGGCCTACTACCACTACGGAACGATCCTGTACCTCCGCGCCCAGTCCGAAGGCGAGCCCACCGGCGCCGAGGCGCGGGCCAACCTGACGAAAGCGCTGGAATTGAAGCCCGACTTCGCCGAGGCCTACGTGCAGCTTGGCATGATCGCGGAAACGGACGAGGAGGCGGTGAAAGCCCTCGGCAGGGCGGTGCGGTTGAACCCTCAGCTCGCCTCGGCTCACTACCGGCTCGGTTTGGCCTACCAGCGCCTCGGCGAGGCCGAAAAAGCCAAAGCCGAGATGGATTGGTTCCGCAAGCTTCGGGCCGAGAGCGACGCCGCCGAGAAGGAGCGCCTGATCCGGTCGCTCGCGGAACAGAAAAAGTAGCGCGCGGCTATTTCTCCGTGACCACCTTCAGGATCTGCCCCAGCTCGCCTTCCTGCTCCCGCCTTTTCGCCTTCACCTCTTCGAAGCGGCCGAGCAGCTTCCGGGAGTCTTCCCTTCGTCCCAGGTCGCGGTAGAGCAGCGCGAGCTGATACAACGCGGTGGTGTTGTCCGGATCGAGGCGGAGCGCCGCCTCCAGTTCCGCGGCGGCCTCGTGGGATTTCCCGGATTCAAACAGCGTCTGGCCGAGCGACGCCTTCGGCCTTGGATCGTTCGGCTCTAGCGCGGCCGCCCGGCGCAGCGCGGCGATGATCTCGTCGCGCCGGCTTGGATCTCCGGTTCGCTTCAGCGCGGTCGCGTACAGGTACTCGGCGCGGAAGTCGCCGGGCGTTAGCGACGCCGCCTGGCGAAACGACGAGGCGGCGTCCTCGTAACGGCCACGCTCGAGCTGGGAAACGCCGATCGCCAGCAGCGGCGAGTTCCACTTCGGGTCCAGCTCAAAGGCCCGCCGGAGGCTTCGTTCCGCCTCCTCCTGATTTCCCAGCAGGGCCAGCACGATGCCTCTCTGGTGCAGCAGGCGCGGAGAGTCGGGGATACGTTGCAAACCCTGATCCAGCACTCGCAGCGCGTACTCGTTGTTCTGATGCGCGATGGAGAACTGCGCCAGCGCGAGGCAGGCTTCCTCGGAACGCGGGTCAACCTCGATTGCCTTGAGGAAGGCTGCATGGGCCTTCTCGGGCTTTCCCTGCTGGTCGTAGGCCGCGCCAGCCCCGAGATAGCTTTCGGAGACCGTCGGCAGCACCTCGGGATTCTTCAGCGCGAGATCGCCCGCCTTCTCGAAGTGTTCTGTCGCCTCGACGAATTGTTTCCGCTCGCGAGCCGCCAGCCCCAGGTACAAGTGCGGAACCGGGTCCGATGGGATGACTTTCAAAAGCGCGGAAAACTCGCCCTCCGATTCGGCCCTCCGGCCCAGGAACCACAGCACGACCGCGAGGTTCTTCCGCGCCGGCGCGAACTGCGGGTTCAGGCGCAGCGCCTCGCGGTAATGCTGCTCGGCCGTCGCGAATTCCCCGCTCCTGGTGGCCTCCAGCCCACGCTGGTGGTGCGTCTTCCAATCGACCTGCTGCCCGAGCGCGAGCAACAAGACCAAGCACGCTACACCCATTGACCTATTGTCCACTCTGTCGTCCCCCTCGTTGTGCGGCCCCGCCTCACGCGCTAGACTGAAAGGCCGAATAGGAGCATGTCCATGCCCGACCGCAGACGTTTCCTGCAAGCCCTCTCCAGCCTGCCGCTGGTGGGCGGCGTGCTGTCCTCCCCCGCGCCCTTGCGTGCCGCCGTCAAGCGCGACCTGCTCAAGGAGCTTGGGGTTCGCCCGCTGATCAACGCCGCCGGCTCGTACACCTTCCTCACCGCCTCGCTGATGCCGCCGGAAGCGGTTCAGGCCTGGGAATACGGCACAAAGCACTACGTCCGCCTCGACGATCTGCATGACGCCGTCGGCCGCCGCGTCGCCGGCATGCTCGGCGCGGAAGCGGCGATGATCACCGCCGGGGCGGCATCGGCGCTCACGCTCGGCACGGCCGCCTGCCTCACCGGCAAGAATCCCGAATTCATCCAGCGCCTGCCGGACATCACCGGCATGAAGAGCGAATACATCATCCAGAAGTCGCACCACTTCGGATACGAGCACGCGGTGCGCAATTGCGGCATACGGCCGGTCGACGTCGAAACCCGCGACGAACTCGAAAGCGCCATCAGCGACCGCACGGCGTTGATGCTGTTCCTCTGCAAGAACGAAAACATGGGCAAGATCGGCTCCGCCGAGTTCGCCGAGCTGGGCAGGAAGCACAACGTTCCCACGTTCATCGACTGCGCCGCCGACGTGCCGCCGGCGGACAACCTGACCAAGTTCATCAAGCTCGGCTTCTCGCTGGTGACTTTCTCCGGCGGCAAGGGCATCCGCGGACCGCAAAGCACCGGACTGCTGTACGGGCGTAAGGACCTGATCGAGGCGGCCCGCCTGAACACCTCACCGAACAGCGACACCATCGGCCGCGGCATGAAGGTGAACAAGGAGGAGATGCTGGCCATGCTGGTCGCGCTCGAAGTCTACTTCAAGCGCGATCACCAGGCCGACTGGCGCGAGTGGGAAAAGCGCGTCAAGCTGATCGCCGATTCGCTCGCCTCCGTCCGCGGCATCAAGACGGAGATCTACGTGCCCGAGATCGCCAACGCCGTCCCGCACCTCCGGATCACCTGGGACCAGAGCGTGGTGAAGATCGCTCCCGAGGAAGCCGCCAAACGCCTGCGCGAGGGCGAGCCTTCCATCGAGGTCGTCCCCGACTACAAGGAGAAGCTGGACGTCGCCTCCTGGACCCTCCAGCCGGGCGAGGCGCGGATCGTTGCCCGCCGCATCCGCGAAGTGCTGAAGCAGGCGACGTAGTGCTCGCGAGCCCCGTCCTTCGCCGCCTGTACGCCGCGGTCATCGTCGTTGCTGTTTCCGTGATCGCCTGGAATGGCTTCATCCAGCAGGCGAACGATCAAGTATCCGACATCCTCATGCGACTGCGCGGCCATCAGCCATCCGCCTGGGCCGAACGTATTGTGCTCGTTGCGATCGACGACCGCACCGTCTCCAGATACGGACCTCTGCCGCCACGCCGGTCGGTTCTCGCCCGTGGACTGGAGACACTGGCGCAATCCCGGCCTCGGGTTCTGGCGCTGGACCTCATACTCTCATAGGCCGGTCCTGCCGAGGAAGATCAGGCGCTGGCCGCCGCGCTGCGAAGATTCCACCACGTGGTGCTGGCGGCAGCCCTGGCAAGCGATCCGGCTTCGCGCCCACGGCCGGCTACCGCCGGGTTCGCCTGAAAACGGACCACGGCTTCATCATGATGGGACCGAGATGGGAGCCGGGCTAATCGACGTGACAAGATGAACTTGTCGGCGGGCAAGCGGACGGAGGCTGCCGCGGGGCCGGACAGCCTCCGCAATCCTTTGTGGAGATGACGATGTGCGAACCAAGCCTTTCGATCTTCGTCCAAGGGCGAAAGCTTATAAACCTCGGCGGGACGGAATACATGTGCGACGGATCGTCTTTTCTTGTGTCCTCCATCGACGTTCCGATTCGAAGTCAGATTCTCGAAGTCTCGGAAGCGGTTCCCCTCCTCTCGATGCGTCTCCGGCTTGACATGTCGGCAGTGCAGGCGATCTTGAGCCGGGACGATTTATCCGAACCCGAAGGATCGTCGCAACGACGCGGATTGGCTGTCGGTGAAACGACAGTCGGCTTGCTGGGTGCGTGCTCGCGGCTGCTCGACCTTCTCGACACCTCCGAGGACATACCGTTCCTCAGCCCCTTGATCCAGCGTGAAATCGCCTATCGCATCCCCAGAAGTCCACAGAAAGAGCGCCTCCGCGCGATCGCGATGAGAGGCGCGATCTGAGTAACAGAACGGCGAGAGCGATCGCCTGGCTCCGTACCAACTACACCAAGCCGCTTCACATGGAGGAACTGGCTGGCGTTGCACGCATGGGCGTTTCCACACTCCGCCACCAGTTCCGCGCTTTTAACGGCGATGAGCCCGCTCCAATATCAAAAGCAGCTCAGGTTGCAGGCAGCAGTTCAGCCGTGAGTACAGCCGCTTGTTCGGACAGCCCCCCATGCGGGACATCAAAGCTCTGCGAGAACGCAACGTCGCGGCGATTAACGCCGCTTAGCGCGCCTACTGCCCGGATCGTCGGCGAGCGAGGCCCGGCTACACGGCCTGTAGCTCTTCCAGATTCCCTCCGGTGATTTCCTTCACATCCGCGTGCAAGCTCGCGCCGTGCGCGTCCATGGTCACGATCGCCAGGAAGTCCTTGACCCGGAGATGCCACATCGCCTCCGGGATGCCGAACTCCATCAGGTGCACGCCGAGCACTTTCTCGACCGCCCGGGCATAAACCTGGGCCGCCCCGCCGATGGCGTTGAGGTAGACCGCGCCGGCTTCCTTCAGCGCCGCCGATGTCCGGGCGCCCATGCCGCCCTTGCCGACGACCGCGCGCACGCCGTATGTCCGGATCACGTGGGCTTGGTACGGCTCCTCGCGGGAACTGGTGGTCGGACCGGCAGCTTTGGTCACCCATTGCTCGCCCTGTTTGAGCATCACCGGCCCGCAATGGTAAATCACCGCTCCGTTGAGATCTACCGGCGGCGGGTTCTTCATCAGCCAGGCGTGGACGTTGTCTCGCCCGGTATAGACCTCACCGTTCAGGATCACCACGTCGCCGACGCGAAGCGCCCGCACCGCCTCCTCCGTCAGGGGCGTTGTCAGGATCACCTCCCGCCCGGTCAGCGGGAAGCCCTCCATCTTCGCCAGCCTCTCGACCGGCCGGCTTGGGTCGCGGTACAGCCATCGAGTAATCGCGCCGGTGGAGGCGTCCAGCCGAACGCCCAGCCGCCGGAACGCCCAGCAATCGTAGGCCACGGAGACGAAGAAGCTGGCGGGAAGCCGGTTGGCGGTGGTGATCTTGCAGCCGATCAGAGACGACTTGCCGCCGAAGCCCATCGCCCCGACGCCGATGGTGTTCGCCTCGTCCATGATCCGCCGCTCCAGCGCCGCCAGTTCCGGATTCGGATTTACGTCGTCCAGCGAACGGAACAACTGGTACTTGGCGAGGAGGTAGCCGTGGGCCCGGTCGCTGCCGATGCAGACGCCGACCGCGCCCGGCGCGCAGCCGTGCCCCTGCGCGTGCCAGACCGCATGGAGGATGCACTTCCGCACTCCGTCGAGGTTCCGGTCGGCACGACCCAGGTGCTCTAGCTCGCACGGAACCGAATACTGCGCGTTCATGTTTTCGCAGCCGCCGCCCTTGAGGATCAGCCGCACCTCAATCTCGTCCTGCTCCCACTGCTCGAAGTGGATGATCGGCGTCTCCTCGCCGAGGTTGTTGCCGCTGTTCCTGCCGGTCAGCGAGTCGACCGAATTCGGACGAAGCTTGCCCCGGCGGGTGGCTTCGGCAACGGCCTCGCGAACCGTCTTTGCGCACTGAACCTGGTTGACGCCCGGCGGAGTGTGCACGACGAACGTCGGCATCCCCGTGTCCTGGCAGATCGGCGCCTCGTCGTCGTGCGCCATGTCGATATTGCTGGCCATGATGTTCAATGCCTGGGAGGACTGGGTGTCGGGCGTCTCCGCCTCCAGCGCATGTCCCATCGCCGCCCGCACGTCGGGCGGCAGATTCGTCGAGGTCTGGGTGATCAGTTCAAGAAGGCTGTTGGATAGAAATTGCATAGGGATGACTCCAGCACTATGTTAGCTTGATGATCACCTGGGCGGTCAGCCCGGGCTTCACCGCGGGATTCGGGCTGGCAAACTCGACGAACACCTGACCGCCCTTCGCTTCGCGGACGGTCCCCGGAATCCCCCCGCCCGGCGCTTCGGCGACGTGAATCACGGCGTGCTGGCCGGCGCGGACTAACGGCAGCACATTGGGCGCGGGCTCCAGAACGACGTCCAGGAGTGCCAGGTTCACAGCGATCTCGATGATCTCCTGAGCCTCGGCACGGATGGGGTCGCCGGGCCGAACGCGCAGGCTGTAAACCAGCCCGGTCACGGGCGCCAGCACCTGTCCCGAGGCGATCCGCGCGCCGGCTTCCTCAAGTTCCCGTGTCTTCTCCGCCAGCAATTGTTTGTCCGAATCCAGTTGCCTGGCGAGGCCACCGACGTGTTCCTCGGCAAGCCTGGCCACTTCCTCCAGGTTGCCGTGTTCCGTCTTGGCGGAGTCGTACTCTCGCTGCGCCTGTTCGAACTTCAACCGCGGGGTGGCCCCTTCGCCGTACAGGAATTGCTGGCGCAGGAATGCTTTCTGCGCCCGATCAAGCGCCTCCCGGGCCCGGTTGGCCTCGGCACGGGCGCGTGTCGCCTCCAGCCGCAAGCCGATGAGCCGGCTCTCCAGGCTGTTAACCCGTGCCTGCATCCGCTCCTGTTCAACCGCTGCCTGGTCGCGCTCCGACTCGATCCCGGTGTTCTTGATTTGAGCCAGCAACTGGCCTTCAGAAACCTCCTCGCCTTCTTCGACCAGAAAGGCGTCGAGCGTGCCTTCAATCGGTGCCACCACGGCGACGACCTCCCGCGGAACGATCGTGCCGGGCAGGCTGATCTCGCCGGCGGCGATTTCGGCGGAGTCCGGATTCGGCGCCGCGACGGGCCCGGCGGCGGGTTTCCGCCACAGCAGCGAGAGCGCGCCGGCGGCCACGGCGGCGAGAATCGCTACGCCGGCGAACAACAGCCATTTGCCGCGCATACCTCGATGATACAGTCAGGCGACCGCCGTTCTCTGGTATACTTGCCCAAGCCCGTCCTGATCGGAGTACGCACGATGTCCGAGTTGCGCCTTGGCGACGTGATTGACGACTTCTGCGTCAAGTGCAAACGCCTGACGAATCACTCCATCGTTTCTCTGGTAGATGGATCGCCGGCCAAAGTCCGCTGCCGCACCTGCTATAACGACCACGACTACCGGCACGAGAAGGCCCCGCCCTCGAAGAAGGACCTCAAGAGGGAAGCACTGTTCAAGGAGGTGCTCTCCGGGATTGCGCCATCCGAGACCGACGAGCAGCCGAAGAAGGCTCGGGGGAAGGAATAGACCGCAGAGTCGCAGAGTGCGCAGAGGACACAATAGAAACTCCGCGTCCTCTGCGGCTCTGCGGTTAAACCACCTACCCCTTCCGGAGATCCCGGCGCAGTTCCTCCAGCACGTGTTCGCGCTGCTCGCCCTCCAGTTCCTTTTCCAGCCTCCGAAGCGCCACGCCGACCACGTCGCGGTGATGCAGCCTCGCGCCGAAGCCTTCTTTGTCGGAGAGCCGCAGCCACAGCTCGTGCAGCCGGTCGAGGTCCTCGGGCCATAGCCGTGGTGGGTGGGGTCCGAGGTTGACGTAGGTGGAGGGCCGGTCCGGGCTGATGATCTCCAGCGAGAACGGATGCCGCGGCTCCGGCAGCCGCTCCCAGGCGAGCCCGATGCGCCGCGCCAGTTCCTCGGAAGCCATGCGCGCCGAGACTCCCGTCACCAGGCGGGACGCCTGCAACTTGGCTGCCGTCTGAACCATGGCGTCGAACGGATCGACGCCGGGAACCACCAGAAGCTCGACCGGCTTGCCTTCCCGCTCGGCCAGCGCCACCACGCGCGTGAAGAGCTCCTGCTCGTAGTCGCTGAAAAGCTGGTTGTCGGATAGCGCGTACTCGCCGGCCCCGGGGGATACCGGTCTCACCGTCATCACCACAATATCGTGGCGCCGCAAGTTGGTCTTCCTGAGAACCTGCTGAAGGTGCGGCAGCCGGTTGTAGTCGCGCACCGAGACCAGCACGCAGCCGGGGCGGGCCCGCACCGTCTCGGCGTTGACGGTCGGCTCCAACTCCAGGTTGAACTCCTCCAGCCCCTTCCCCAGGCCTCTGCGTTTCTTTCGATTGACGTAGTCCGACACGGCAAACACGGCGAACAGCGTCACCGTGAACAGCACCCCGTAGATGGTGGCATGCGTCTTGCTGAACAGGTTCGCCATCGCCACCAGGAACAGGACCAGCGTGGTCAGCGCCAGGCCGACCGGCCATTCCCTGCCGCCGATCTGGAAGCTGAGCGGCGTCTTGTACTCCTGGTCGGTCCGCTGGAAGCGCAGCGCCAGCACCCCCAGGCCTTTCAGGAAGAAGCTCCACACGACGCCGAACGCATACGCTTCGCCCAGCAGGTAGGTGTTGCCCCCGCTGGCCACGATCGTCACCAACTGAAGCAGCGTGATCGAGTTGATGATGCGGGAGGTCGTGCCGAATCGCCGGTGCGGCTTGCGGAACCAGTCCATCAGCACGCCGTCTTCAGCCACGCGGTTGAGCACGCCGTTGGCGCCGATCATCGAGGTGCTCACTGCCGCGGAGAGAATCAGGATGCCGACGACGACGACGAAGGCGTGGAACAAGAGGCGCAGCAGGTACGGTCCGGCCAGGTTCATCGCCAGGCCCCCGATCAGGTTGTCGACGTACGTCAACCGGATGTTATCCGGGATGATCATCATCGCCAGCAGCGTGACGATCCCCGTGGAGACGACGGCATACGTGCAGACGATATTGGCGGTGATCTTTAGGTTCTTCAGCTTCGGGTAGCCGATCTCGCGATAGACCTGCGCCAGCGTCTCAAACCCGCTCATCGCCAGCAGCGAGTGGCCGAAGGCGATCATCATAGCCACGAACGGGATCTGCGGCCAGAAAGTGTCTTTGAACCAGCCGAGGGAGGTGTCGTTGAATTGCAGGTTTGAGGGCGTCGGCGCGGGAGGCCAGTTCACCTCCCCTTTCAGCAGCAGCGTGATCGGGCACCAGATCAGCAGCGCCACCACCATCACCGTGGTGACTTGCATGATGCGAAGGGCCTTCGAGCTCGACTCGTGGATTCCCTTGACGTTCTGCCACCAGAAGTACAGCGTCACCGCCACCCCGAAGAACGCGGCGAAGGAATTGGGGTCGAGCCGGTACGGCTGGTGGAGCATCTCGCTGATTTCGTTCAGCAGCCTGCCCAGGTACTGGCCCGCGGTCACCGAGCTGATGGGGCCGGTAAGGATATAGTCGAACACGAGCGCCGACACCGACAGCTTGGCCATGAACGGCCCCATACTGTCGCGCACGACGACATACACGCCGCCGCGCACGAACATACTGCAACTCTCCATGTAGATGGAGCGCACGGCAAAGCTGAACAGCATCACGCCGAGCACGAACCACGGCGCCGACTTGCCAATCGCCTGCTCGGCGATGCCTCCCGCGTAGAACGAAGAGGAGGCGAGATCGCTCAGGACAATCGCCGCGGCCCGCCAAAAAGAGATGAACGAAAGGGCGACCGTGGTTGCGACCACAATCTTCGCGGAGGAGGCAGGCCGCCCGGCCTGTGTGGACATATGCGGGAATCCGTGATACCCAGTGCACTATTCTACGATCATGCGGATGCCCGACACCACAGCGGCGCGGCTGGCCCGGCGGCTCGCCGGCGCGCTGCGGGAGCGCGGCTACCAGGCGTATCTGGTCGGCGGCTGCGTCCGCGACCTGCTGCTCGGCCGCGAGCCGAAGGACTACGACGTCGCCACCGAGGCGCGGCCGGACGAGGTACTGCCACTGTTTCCGTCGGCGAAACTGGTCGGCGCGCACTTCGGCGTCGTGCTGGTCTCGGAAGAGGACGCCCAGGTCGAAGTCGCCACCTTCCGTAGCGATCATTCCTACCGCGACGGCCGGCATCCGGCCCGCGTCGAGTTCGAAAGCGACCCGCGCCAGGACGTGCTGCGCCGCGATTTCACCGTCAACGCTCTGCTGATGGATCCGGAAAGCGGCGACGTGCTCGATTTCGTGGATGGCCGCGCGGACCTCGAAGCCCGCCGCATCCGGGCCATCGGCGATCCGGAAACGCGCTTCCGCGAGGACCACCTGCGGATGTTACGCGCTGTGCGCCTCGCCGCTGCCCTCGATTTCGCCATCGAGCCGGGGACCATGGCCGCCGTCGTCCGGCTCCGTTCTCTGATCGGAAACGTCTCCGCCGAGCGTGTCCGGGAGGAGATCGTGCGCCTTTTGACCGGAGGCGGCGCCCGCCGGGGCTTCGAGTTGCTCGACGAATCGGGCCTGCTGCTGGACATCCTGCCCGAGGTCGCGGCGATGAAGGGGGTCCGGCAACCGCCTGAGTTTCACCCCGAGGGGGACGTGTGGATTCACACGCTGTTGATGCTCGAAGCCATGCGGAGTCCTTCCCCGACCCTCGCGCTTGGGGTGTTGTTGCATGACGTCGCCAAGCCACCGACGTTCCGCGTCGAAGAGCGTATCCGCTTTGACGGCCATGACGACCTCGGCGCGAAGATGGCGGTGGAAATCCTGACGCGGCTGCGGTTCTCGAGCGACGAAATCGCGCGGGTGGAGGCCCTGGTCGCCGGCCACCTGCGGTTCATGAATGTCTCGCGGATGCGCGACAGCACGCTGAAGCGCTTCCTTCGCCAGCCGGACTTCGACGAGCACCTCGAGCTGCACCGGCTGGACTGCCTGGCCAGCCACGGCCGGCTGGATCACTACGAGTTCCTGTGCCGGAAGCTGCAGGAACTACCGGCGGAAAAGCTGAAGCCGCCCCGACTGCTGACCGGCGACGACCTGATCGCCGCCGGCTACCGCCCCGGGCCGGTGTTCAACCGCATACTCGAGGCGGTGGAGGATGCGCAGTTGGAATCGACCATCACGACGCGGGAGGAGGCGCTCGCGCTGGTGCGGGCGCTGTTCGAGCCGCCCGAGGGGACGGCGCGGCGTCTTCGTTGATAATGGAATCAGCAGACCTGTATGAAGACGTAACTGACCATCATCATGGACGAGGATCTGCTTCCCAAGGCGAGACGCGCCGCGCGGGCAAGAGGCGTGTCCTTGTCTCGGCTGATCGAAGGCGCCCTTCGGGACATTTCGGAAGAAAACCAGCCCTCGTTCGCCGAGCGCTGGCAAGGCACGTTCCGTTTGGCCGCGCACGACGGGACGCGATACCGGTTCCTTGCCAACAAGTACCTATGAGACTAACGCCGAGGCAGCACGTTTGCAGGACGCCGATAAAC
>CAZACK010000064.1:27634-28863 GCA_964483455.1 uncultured Solibacteraceae bacterium | reverse complement strand
CACCAAGCCGAGCAGAGGGAATAACCGCTATGATTGTGGACATGGGGAGTGTCCGCATCACTGAAGCCGAACTGGCTCGCGACGTCCATTCGGTTCTGTCCAAGGTCCAAGAGGGCATGGAAGTGATCGTGGAACAGGACCACCGCCCTGTGGCCGTGATCAAAACGCCACATCCCAAGGGCCGACTACTGTCGGAGAGTATCGCGTTGGCAGAGGCCCGCGGTACAACCGCAATCCCGGACGAAGGCTTCATGCAAGACGTCGAAGAAGGGATTGCGGAACGCAGCGCACCATGGAACCCGCCCACCTCGGGGTGATCCTCGATTCCAGTATTGTGATTGAAGCCGAGCGGCAGCGCCTGGACGAGGCACGCTTCCTCTACTACGTCACGCAGCAGATTGGCGCGCGAAGCGGCGCTGTGCTCGGTCAGCGTGGCTGAACTCGCCCACGGTATCTATCGCGCCAACACGCTCGAACGCCGCCAGGCCCGCCGCGAGTTCCTCGATGACCTGCTCATCGGCGCTTGTGCGCTGGAACGTGGATACGCCATTGCCACACGCAACCAGCGCCACTTCCGGAAGATTCCCGGGCTGAAGCTCATCTCGTTCTAAGCCACGCCACCGCGAAGCTTATCGATGGTTGGCAAACAAGCCTTAAAACCAGGCCGCCGGCGACTTCGCGTCCGGCACGTAGAGCGAGACCAGGAAGCTCGTAGGCAATTGGCCTTCAATAGCGCCGGCGCTCCTCGCGCAGCAGCTCAGCGCCGCTCACTGCCTTCTCTCTCAACCCCCTCCTCCTGGCAACCGTTCACCTGCCCGGCCGAAACGTGGTTGCCGGCTCCCGCATCAGGTGCGACGGTCTGTGGCCGGGGTGCGCAGCCAAGTGGTCCACGACAAGCCGATAGCCCACCGCGTAGGCTGCTTGACGGGGAACCTCATTGGAGCCGACCACCCAAGCGGGTATTTCGTAGTCCCTGTCCTCCCAATGCTCGAGAACGTGGCCAACCAGCGGTCGAGCTGCTCCCTCTCGATCGCCTTGTCCCAGGGGTACGGCCCGCCGCCAAACACCTCCATGGCGAAATGGTCGGCAAGACCCTCATGGATCACGAAGTCGCCGAGCGTAGGGGGCCGGCCCAGGTTCCAGGCCATGAACGACTCCACGGACATCGGCTTGGAGTCCGGAGGCGGCGGCATAGTCGGATCCACCGATCCGAGGAAGACGCGGACGCG
>CAZACK010000064.1:0-27534 GCA_964483455.1 uncultured Solibacteraceae bacterium | reverse complement strand
CCCGACTCGAACGCGATCGTGGGGTCGCTGACGACCCTGACCCTCTGAATCGACCGCAAGGCATCCCGAGCGATTAAGATAGGCGTGGCATCTCCCGTCCTTTGCCATGACGGGAAGTGCGAGGACGCCGGAGCATAGGAACGCAGTCGTTCGTATGATGTTCGCCATCGCGGAACTCCCTTCACGCTAATCGTAACTCCCTTGAGGGTGGCGCGACCTTGACCCCCACTACGTTCAGCGCGCAGCCTTTGCGGTTGTCGAAGGGATCGACATGCGCGGTGACCGCCACCACCGGGTGCGTCGTCAGGTGGCCGAAGCGCTGGTAGGCGCCGGCGAAGAGGGACACTTCGACGAAGCCGGTGTGGTCAGCCAGGGTGAGGAATTTCATCGAGCCGCGATCGGTGGGGTGGATGCGGTCGGCGACGATCAGGCCGCAGACTTCGATTTGCTGGTCGAAGTAGCGCTGGGGCGCCCGGCGCAGATCCACGGCTTTCACATAGCGGTCCCAGTCGATGCCGGGGCCGAAGTAGTCGAGCGGGTGGCAGGTGACGGGAAAGCCGAGTAACTCGTGCTCGGCGCGGGCCTGGGCGGCGGGTTGCGGGGAGCGGGGCGTTGCCAGGCCGGGATCCGGTTCAATGAGAGATGCGGAGCCGGTAGTGGCTTCAAGGCGGCAGAGGCGCCAGAAGATGCGGCCGCGCGGCTCGTCGAAGGAGTCGAGCGCGCCCACCCGGAGCAGCGCCGTCCACTCGGCGCGGCAAGGGCGGACGCGGCGGTAGAAATCACCGGCGTCGCGGAACGGCCGGGCGGAATACAGCCGCTCCAGCGTCCCCTTGGTGAGGCCCTTCACCTGGTCGAGCGGCAGGCGGATGGTGTTGCCCCGCACCGCAAACCGCGGCTCGGAGAGGTTCACGTCCGGCGGCAGGAACTTCGCGCCGCAGCGCAGCGCCTCGAGCACATACACGATCGGCGCATAGAATCCGCGGCGGCTGGAAAGCACCGCCGCCAGGAATTCCATCGGGTAGCGCGTCTTCAGGTACGCGCCCTGATATGCTTCCACCGCGTACGCCGCCGAGTGCGCCTTGTTGAACATGTATCCGGCGAAATCTTCGACGAGCGCCCACACCGCCTCGATCTCCTCCGGCGCGCGGCCGGCTCGCTGCGCGCAGGCGCGGAATTCCTCGCCCATGGCGACGATCTTCTTGCGGTCCTTGTTCTTGACCAGCGCGCGCCGGAGGATGTCCGCCCGCCCCCACGGCATGCCGGCGAAGCCGTTGGCGACCAGCAGGATGTGCTCCTCGTAGGCCATCAGCCCGTAGGTGTCGGCCAGCAGCGGCTCAAGCGACGGGTGCGCATAGGCCGCCGGCTCCAGCCCCTGGCAGCGCCGGGCGAAGGCGCGCTTCTTGCCCTCGTTGGCCGCCCCCGGCCGGATGATCGACTCGACCGCCGTCAGCGTGTCGAGGTCGCGGCAGCCGCTCATCACCAGCAGCCCGGTCATCGCCGGCGACTCGATGTGGAACACGCCGCGGGCGTCGCCGGTGGCGATCGCCTCCCAGGTGGCGGCGTCTTCGTAGTCGATGGCGCCGAGGTCGACCGTCTCGCCGCGGGCGGCGCGGATGTTCTCCCTGGCGTCGCGCAGCACGGTCAGGCCGGCCTGTCCGAGCAGGTCCATCTTCAGCAGACCCAGTTCCTCGACGTCGTCCATGGCGTAGTGGGTGGTGAGGTATCCCTTGGCGCTCTGGAACAGCGGCATGCGGTCGGTGATGGGCGGCGCGCTGATCACCAGCCCGCACGGGTGCATCGAGGCGTGCCGCGGGATGCCGTCAAAGCTGCCCGCCATTTTGAGCACGGTGCGGTAGGGCTCGTCCTGCCACGGCAAGTGGCGGCACTCCGGCACGCTGCGCACCAGGGTCTCCGCGTCGCCCATGAAATGCGGCAGGCGCTCGGTGAAGCGGCGCACCTCGCGTTCCGGAATGCCGTAGACTTTGGCGATGTCGGCCACCGCCGAGCGGCCCTGGAAGGTGTTGAACGCGCCGATCACGGCGACGTGCTCGGCCCCGTAGCAGTCGAAGACGTACTGGACGACTTCATCCCGGCGGTCCCACGGAAGGTCAAGGTCGATGTCGGCAAGCTTCGCAAACTGCATCCGCTCCTTGTTGAGGAAACGCTCGAAACACAGGCCGAAGCGGAACGGGCAGACGTTGCTGATCCCCAGCGCGTAACAAACCAGACTCCCCGCCGCGCTGCCCCGCGCCAGCGTGTCGATGCCGCGCTCGTTGGCCCAGCGCACGATGTCGGCGAAGATCAGGAAATATTCGGCGTAGCCGACCTCTTCGATGACTTCCAGCTCGCGGTCGAGGCGCGCCCAGACTTCGGGGCCGGGCTTCGGCGCGTAGCGGCGCTCGATGCCCTCGCGCGCCAGGCGCCGCAGCAGGCCGATGGGCGTGTCGCCGTCCGGCACGGGGAACGGCGGGAAGAAGATGTCGCCGAGCTCGAAATCAAACCGGCAGCGCTCGGCGATGAGCCGGGAGTTCTCGATCGCCTGCGGGAGCGCGCCGAAGTGCCGCCCGATTTCCTCGGGCGAGTGCAGGTGGTAATTCCCTGCCCCGCGCTTTTCCCGGTGCGGCTGGTTGAGCAGGGTGAGCGTGCGCATCGAGGCAAGGATGTCGTAACGCAGCCGGTCGTCGGGCGCGCGGTAGTGCGCGTCGGCGGTTGCGACCAGCGGGATGCGCAGGCGGCGCCCGAGCGCGGCGAACACGCGCGACAGGTGGAGATCCTCTTCGTTGTGCGGCGAGATCTCAAGGGCGAAGTTACGGCCGAAGATTTCACGGTATTGCTGAAGGACAGGCTCGGGCGGCTGATTGGCGCGGATGCGGGCGGCGGCTTCACTTTGGGCGCCGCAGAGGCAGATGAGGCCGACGCGGAAGCGGCCCAAGTCGTCGAGAGTGACGCCGCCGGGGTGCTCGATGCGGGTGGTGAGCAGGCGGCAGAGGTTCGAGTAGCCTTCGGTGTTTTCGACGAGCAGCACCAGGCCAGGCGCCGGCTTGAGAGCCGGCGCGGCAGCCTGAGAGGCTGCGCCACAATGTGGCTGTACGGTCACCTCGCTCCCAATCACCGGGTGGATGCCGGCCGCGCGCGCCGCCTTGTAGAAGAGCACGGCGCCGGCGAGCGTGTCGCGATCCACCAGGCCGGCGGCGGGCATGCCGCATTCGACGGCGGCGGTGACGATGTCCTCGGGCGACATCGTGCTGTCGAGCAGCGAGTAGTAGCTGTGGTTATGCAGCGCAACGTAGGGCATGCCGCGGCCAAATCCTCGTCTTGTATAAAAATTTACACTATGCGGCGTACGTGCGCAAGAGCGCTGCAAGCCATTGAAGTACGAGGAGTTAACCGCTTCCCCTGTTCTACCCGCGTGCTCGAACCTGGGCCAGTCTGCCTGCCAGGACCGGCGAAAGACCGGCCTCGACGTCCGGCGTGATCAGCCCGGCCTGGTCCATGTCTTTCAGATGCGCCTCGTCGTTGGCTCGAAAGCTCGTGAGCTTCATGCGAATCAGGTCCGCGAGCGGAATCAGTCGAAGTCCCTTGACGGTTCGATACGGTCCCAATTCAGGTGTTGGCTCGGGATAGTCCGGCCGAACCTTCTCGCCGGTGAACACCAGATGGACCGCCCTGCGAGCCGCCGGTTGTGCGGACTGCACGAGCATGTCAACTCCGGCCGCGTGCCGATGTTTGAGACCGAATGCCTCGGCCGCTTTCGCAATCCTCTCCAGGTCCTCCCGCCGGACCGCGATGTCGATGTCTTTGGTCAAGCGCCCGGCGTCCGGCTCCACTTCTTCTACGTAGAGGTAGGCCGCCAGACCGCCGACAACGCGATACTCAAGCCCGGCGGAGGAAAAGAGGTTCTCCACCAGTTCCGCCAGGTCGAACAGTTGCTCCACTCGCTCCTCGAAAAAGCAATTGACAAAAGGCGGCATGACCACTGACTCTTCCCTTTATCCTATCGCCTGCCACAGGTCCGCGGGTCGACGGCCATGGGAGCCCTGGCGGATAGGACGGGGAGTAATGATCCGAAGCTGATCGGCTACGCCGGGCGCCTGGCGCCAGGAGCAGGACTTCCTTCTGACGCTGCGCCAGAAGAATCGCAGCGTGCTCCCCGGGATCGAGCGCTCGCAAGGCTGGATCTTCGGACAGCGCGCTTGCCTGAACCTCGACCTATTCAGGCGCCATGGCCGCCCACTCGGCGACCTCCATCGGTGCGTCCTCGTTGGTCAGCTCCGCCAACACAACATCGGGTATCACGACGCGACCGTACAAGCGCGGAAGGACCTCGATCGCGCCGGCAAGAATCAGGTAATTGAGAGGCGAAGTGTCGGCTATGACGACCTTCATTCGAGGAAGGCGAGGGCTGTTTCGCTGTCCCGGCGCACATCGTCAACAGTTAGCGATAACAGCAAGCCGTGCGCCTTCAGAAAGCCGTCCATGTCGTTTCGGGACCGAATTCCCAATAGCCGGCGCGCCTGAGCCGTCGTGAGCTTGCCGGAACGCAAGCCTTCCAAAGCAAGGGCCTCCAGTGCGGTGCGCGACAAATCACCCGGATCCGAAGCGAGTTGTTGTGCAAGGTCCTCGGGAAGTTCCAGCTTGACTTCCATCAACCGTCCCTCGTTTCAATCATACTCTGAGTGAACAGCCTTGCGGTCATCCGCCAGAGTGGCTAGCCCTCCTCTCCTACTACTCCGGGCGGCGTGCGTTCATTTCGGCGAGGCAAGCGGCGCCTGGTCCGGCAGGTCCACATAGGCTCCGGAGAACACCAGCCCCGTGCGAATGGGCAGGACGACTTCCACGTCATTCGCCAGTCCCGGCTTCACCTCGCCTCGCAACTCCACGAAGTAGCAGCGCGCCAGCCCTTCCGGCTGGACCCGCTTCGTCTTGAACGAGTACACCGACTTCGGGACCCCGTTGACGGTCACAGCCAGCCGCTGGCTGGCCGGCGCTCCGGCGTGCAGCTTGTCCGGAACCCAGTTGCTGTTCACTTCGTCGGTTTCGTCTTTCAACAACAGCACGAGGTACGCCTTGTCGTACGCCCAGGGCTCGGCGGACCACGCGGATGGCGGAGCGCTCGAGTCGAGGTGCTCCTTCGCACTCGCGGGGAACATGAACGCCGCTGCCGCGCGAACGGCATCGGGACTCCTCTCTACAACCCGCCAATCGCCCACGTAGCGTTCCCGCCATTGGGCCGCCTGTGCGTCCTCGGGCTGGCTGCCGGCAGAGGCCACGCCGGGCGCGATCCAAAGCACCCGCGCCTGCTTTGCCGGTACGGTAACACGCAATGTCCCGCCCTGCGTTGTTCCATCCGCAGACGGGAAGCCGCCAGGGTAGATGTCCTCGACCACGAAGCGTGTTCCCGCGGCGGCATCCAAGGCGATTGTGAATTGGGCGATCTGCTCGACCGGGGCGGGGTTCATCAGAAACACATAGCCGCGGTCGCCGCGGATGTGCGAGAAGCCGGACAGCGCCTCCGCGTCGCCCCGCCAGATGTCGGCGTAGTGCAGCGAACGATCGAACAGCCGGTCGCCCTGCTTGAAGAAGTCGCGGTTCTTCCGCGCCCAGTCGAGCCACGCACGGGTAAACTTGATCTCGCTTTCCGGCATCTCCACCGGAACGTCGTTGAAGGTCACCTGCGCCGCCATCGCCAACGCGCTGATCAGCGCGTAGCGGTACCCGGCCCGATCATGGTTTTGCGTCTCTTGCCCGAAGTGGTTCACGCCGTTGATCATGCGAAACCACGGGCGCAGGAAAATCGTGTAGCCGCCGTTGACCCACACCCGGTTCATGTCCGCGTACAGCCGGTCGAGGTGGATGTCCGGCTCGACCGAAGGCCAGTGGTCGCCGGTGAAGCCGCCGTAGTAGATGCCGTGCGCGCGGCTGTCCTCGTGCCGGACGTACTGCGGATTCGTGAACCCGCCGTCCGCGCCGAGCATCACACCCGGACTCGCCTTGCGCAATTCCCGCGCGAATTCCAGAACCCGCTGGCCCTGCGCATAGATGGAGTACTTTCCCGGCAGGTGCCCGTGCCCCGTCTCGCTGCATTCCCACACCGTCAGAAAGTCGCCCCAGTGCATCGCGCGGAACTTGTACTTGCCGGTAAGCTCCACGAGATCCCGGAAATACTTCGAGGCCTCGGGCGAGAGCTTGCAGGCATGCGGCTTCAGGTTCAGGCCGAGCCCGGCAAAGTCGCTGTCCGAGCCAAAATCCGTCCAGAAGCCCACGCCGATGCCGTGTTTCGATCCCAGTTTCACCAGCCGATCGAGCCAGTCGCGCGGCATCCCGACAGCTTCGTGCGTGGCTTCGAACAGGTCCATGTACTTGATGCCGAGCCGGCTCGCAACCGTCATGAATTTCTCGGACCATTCGGGGCGCTCGAGTATCTCCTTGACGCCGAACCGAGCCGACCAGGCCTCGCAGTAGACGTCGGGCCAGGCGTCGGGGATGGGCGAAACTTGCGCATGATACTCGACGATCCACTCGCGAACGCCGTAATCAAAGCCGGCCGCCATCTCCCCGCGATTTCGATACACGCCTACGACAGCCTTCTCGCTCTCATGCGACGCGTCCGGCGCGATCGTCTTTCCGGGATAGTAAGTGAGCCTGTCGTCTTTGTGATCCCAGTACACCGTCTCCAGCGCGGAAAAGAAACCGCCCTCCCGCATCCGCAGTATCGGATAAGTAAGTTCCTGGCCCGCCATCAGGTCCAGGGTGCGCGGCATGCCGAGCGACGTCACCACGACGTCACGCAGCTCGATCGGCGCGCCGGACTTGTTCCTGACCGTCAGCCGCTTGTGATAGAAGTGATCCTGCCGCCGAAGCTCGTAGTGCACGCGGACATCCGCTGTATCGGAGGCGAGATCGAATCGCAGCCGCGCGGCGATCGCGTCCGAGCCGGAATCGTCGATCTTCGCCAGGCGGAAATCGCCTGGGCGCAGCTCGCGTTCGCGCAGCCGGAGAAGAAACAACTCCGACCGTGGCGTCTCGATGACCTCCGAGGTCACGTTGTTCCTCAGCCTGCTCTCGCGCACACCCTTGCGCGCGTCCAGCTCGAGTTCCAGAAAGCCGTTCCGCAGGCGAATCGCGCCCGCGTCGCGCCGGTCCACCGAGGCCTCCTCGCGCGCCCAGCGGCTTTCGGCGACGATCAGCGCCGGCCGCAGAGTCTCCGTGAAGATCCGCGTCTGTTTCGGCTCGATCACCAGCGGGCCGATCACATCGTAGGAAGAGTCGCCGGCCGGCGGCTCGTTGTACGAGGTTTTGTAGTCGCGGCGTAGCCCGGGGCGTCCGAGGCGCCCGGGCGAGTCCACCGACTGGAACGGCACGTCGCGGAAAGCTTCGATTTCGGAGACGGCGATGGCGAGGCTCTCGGGCTCACGGCGCGCCTCGGGATCGGGCGGCTCGGTGAACAGCAGCCGGATGCGCGACGTCGTGACCGGCGCGAACACATAGCGGACCGAAGAGGTTTCCTGCCCGATCAACTGCGCATCAACGTCGATCCACTGCGTGCCGTCCCAGCGCTCGAGGCGCGCCCATTCCTGTCGCCGCGCCGCCGCCGGACCACGGATCATTCGCCCGTCGAGGTACCGGACAATCATGCTCGATATCGTTTGCGGCGACGGCCACTCGAGACCAAGATCCACGGGCAGCGTCTCGGGCCGTGCGAGCCAGTACGTGCGGAAGCTGCCGTCATTCGCCCTGACCGGCTCGTGTCCGGCGACCACGACCGCGCTCGGCTCCCATGACTTGGCGCGGCCACCCATGCCGCTCAACCCGATGTTCGCAACAGGCGCCGCCTGGGCCGCGATGGCGCCCAGCAAGACCGGAAGCGCGCGCATACAACTATCGGTTTTCCCCCGCCGGCGGCCGGGTCCCCGCTGCCTTCCACTGGCGCAACTGCTCGAAGCCGCGCGCGACCTCGGCGGGCAGGATCGAGCAATGCCCGTCGCGCTTCACATACTGCTGCACGAACAGGTGGCTGCCGCCGCCAAGCTCGGCGATCGTCGAGTATGCGTTGGTCACCCAGGCTGGGATCAACTGGTCGTAGGTGGTCTGAATGGCGAGCAGGGGCCGAGTAAGCCGGCCGGTCGGCGTGTAGAAGCGCCGCAGATAGGCGGCCGCGCGGGCGTCGGCGGCGTAGCGGGCCACGCCGTCGTTCAACGCGTTGTCGTCCGACGTCCCTTCATAAAGGACGCCGCGATTGTCGAACGGATTGCCGCCGCCCCGCTGCTGGAGATCCTTCAGGATGTACGTGAAGAAGACCGCCGTCATGGCCAGCTCCTTGTTGGCGCGGATGCCGGAGTAGCGCCGCAGCTCGGCTGCCTTGTCGGGATTGGCTTCGAGCAGGCTCAGGATCTTCTGGTTCAGCGCCGGCGTCATGACATAGTCGGCGGGCACGCTGACCGGCGATGGCAGAGCGCCCGGCAGGAAGTAGTCGAACACCACGCGGAAATCGAACACCCGCCGGCCCATGATGAAGCTCGCGGAGGCCAGCGGGCCGCACAGCGCCAGCCCGCCGTCGTACGCCGTCGGGAAAGACTCCACCAGGGTCATGGTGAGGAAGCCGCCCATGGAATGGCCGGTGACCCAGGTCTCCTTCGCCGCGCCGTACTTCTTCACGAAGTAGCGGCGGAGGGCCTCGGTATCCTGCACCGCTTCCTCGATCGCCCAGCCGCCGGCGGCGTAGCCCGACTGGGCGAGCGCGTAGCCGGCATCGAGGAAGACGCTCAGCACGGGGTTGGGCTTGGCGTCGGTGTAGGCGGCGGGCGTCGGGCTGTAACCGTGGCAGTACATCACCAGCCCGCCGTTCCACTTCTCGGGGATCTCGATCTTGAACTTCGCCCCGTTGATTTCACCGACCTCGACCTTGGGTTGCGCCCAGCACAGGGCGCACAGGAGGGAGACAACGCTGAGACGGATCATGAGAGAGAGCATACCCCGGCCGGCGGGCCGGGCGCGGGCTACTCTCCGGTATCCTCTCCTAGAGGAGGAAGCTTGACCACCGAATTCAGCGGAAAGACCGCGCTGGTGACCGGAGCCTCGCGCGGGGTCGGCGCGGCCGCCGCCGTCGCCCTCGCACGGCAGGGCGCCGGGCGCGTGATTGTGCACTACAACAGCTTTCGCGAAGGGGCCGAGCAGGCGCTGGCCGCCATCCGCTCGGCCGGGGCGGACGGCGTGGCGATCCAGGCTGATCTTGCTACGCTCGACGGCATTCATTCCATCCAGGATCAGGTCCGCGGCCTCGGCGTGGACATCCTGGTCAACAACGCCGGCTCGCTGGTCCGGCGAGCGGCCCTCCTCGATTTCACCGAAGAGCTGTTCGACGAGGTGATGAACCTCAATGTTAAGAGCGCCTGGTTCATCGCCCAGGCAGCGGCGCCGCACATGATCCGGCAGCGAGGCGGGGCGATGGTCAACGTCAGCTCGATTGCCGCGCGCAATGGCGGCGGGCTCGGCGCGACTGTGTACGCCGCCGCCAAGGCGGCCGTCTCCACCATGACCAAGGGCATGGCCAAGGAGCTTGCGCCCAAGGGTATCCGTGTGAACGCCGTCAGCCCGGGCACCGTGGACAACCACTTCCACGAAATGTTCTCGACCCGCGAAGTGCTGGATTCGGTGGTCCGCATGACGCCCGCCGGACGGCTCGGCGCCAATGAAGATATCGCCGACGTGATCGTGTTCCTGTGCTCGGACGCCGCCAGGTACATCCACGGACAAACGATCGAGGTCAACGGCGGCCTGCTGGCGCCGTGAGGCGCGCCCATCGCCCCTGGCTCCGATACAATCAAGGGCATCATGTTCACACGAATTCTGGGACTGGTGGCGTTGCTGGCGGGCGATAGCCTGACGGGCGAGGAGCGGAATGGGAACGTCGCCGGGGCCGGTGATCTGGCCTGGATCGCCGGCGACTGGCGCGGCGAGATGGACGGAGGGGCCATCGAGGAACGCTGGGCGCCGCCGCTCGGCGACAGCATGATGGGGATGTTCCGCCTGGTCAACGGGGGGAAGACGAAGTTCCTCGAGTTCATGACTATCGAGCGGGATGGGCCCGCACTTGTGCTCCGGTTGCGGCACTTCAGCCCAGGACTGATCGCTTGGGAGGAGAAGGACAAGCCCTTCACCTTTCGGCTGGTCAGTCGAACGGGGCAGGAGGCGACCTTCGAGCTTGACGACAAATCCACGCCTACCCGGCTGATTTATCGAAGAGGCTCCGATGGGGAAATGACCGTCGTGCTCGTGAAGGAGCAGGGTGGCAAGCAGACGACCGAGTCCTTCCGCTTCCGGAGGGCCGGCGCCTGACTACGGCGACATCGGCAGCGACAGCACTTCCTCCAGCGCCACCACGGATTCCTCCGAGAATCCTTCCGCGATCGGAGCGGTCCGGTTCTTGCGTCCGATCATCGCCCAGGAGTGCTGGTAGCCGAGGTCGCCGATGAACCGGCTGCCGAACAGGGCGGCGATGGCGTCGCGGGCGGCGGCGGTGAGCCGGTAGGAGCCGTCGTCGGCGACGGCGGCGAGCACAATCCTGCCATCCGGCAGCCCGGCGAGGAAATTCACCAGCGCGGCGGAGGCGGCCTCGCCGGCCCATGTGTCGAAGCTCATTACCGCGGAGTAGACGCCCGTCGCCGGATCGACGGTTAACACGTTGATGCCCCGGCCCGGGCCGCCGCCCGTTGTGGTGAACAGCGCGCGCCCGTTCCATTCCAACAGCGCCGGCGCCTGCGACTTGAAGCCGCCGGAAACGACCCGCACCGGGATGTGGCCGCCGCGGGGCAGCACGGTGAAAGGAATCGTCACGCTCCCGCTGGAGGCGCCGGCGGCGAGTCCGATCAGCGCGAATGAGGCGTCGCTCACCGGGGCGGCGTCGGCCGCGGCGCGGACCTCGACCGGCGCTGTCTCGCCGACGAAGGCCACCGGCGACTGGATCGAAATGCCAGCGGGGAGCCCCGATGTCCGGAAGAGTACGGGCCCGCAGTAACCGTTGGTTCCCCCGACGAAGACGCGCGCGGTCCGGCCGGGCCCTCCGGCCTGGAGGAGAACCTCTTCGCCGGAGTAGCTCAACGTGATCGAGGGCCGGGCAGCCGGATCGGCGACACTCAGCGGGTACGGCGTTCCGGCGATGCCGTCCATGCGCAGTTCGAGCGTCGCCTCGGGCGAGGGCGCGGTGGCGGAGGCCACTCGCAAGTTCACCTGGTTCAAGCCGAGGAAGGCCGGCATCAGGCCGGCGTACAGCACTTCCGCCGGCGTGTTGTTGACGCGCGCCTCGAGCGCGCCCGCGAACGGTCCCGCCCCGAGACCGGTGGCGTACACTTCGAGGATCTCGCCCGGGCGCACGCCGTTCGTCCGCGTGGCCCGGCAGCCGGCGCCGGCTCGCACCACGCCGCCCGGAAAGACGGCCGGCGCGTACCTCTGCACGGCCGCCCGAACGAAATTGCCCGCCCGGCCGGCACGGTAAATCGTCGCGCTTCGCTCTCCCGGCACGAGTTCCCAAGGCGCCTGGGCGGTCCATTCCGTCGCCGAGGCGGCGGCGACGGGCGCGGGATACTCGCCGATGCACAGGCAGGCGGGGCCTCCCGCCGGCAACCCTTTCCCGGTGATGCGCACCAAGGCTCCAGGCGCGATGGCAACATCGCCGGAGGCGGCGTTGACCAGCGCCTCCAGCTCCGGCGGCTCGTCCTGCTCCCATGCGGACGGCGTCCGCCCTCCCCACAGCGCGGCCAGGGCGGCGAACACCGCTCTCGGCTGGAGGCTGTCGAATCCCGCCTGCTCGGTCGGCAAGGCCCGGAAGACGCCGAACCACGCCTCGTCCCGCCAGCCGTCGGGGAATCCCGCCGCGCTCGGGCCGCCCGATAGGTGGCGGTTCGCTTCCTTCCCGCTTCGCCACCATTCGTCCACGAACCGCGCGTAGATGCCGCCAAGGATGCCCTCGGCCGCCTCAATCTCCGCCGCCAGGGTCGTGGCAGCGCCGGCTTGCGCCCGCTCGTCCTCCGCCCCGGCCAGGCGGTCAAGAGCGTCGATGCCGTATTCGGAAATCAGCACGGGCGCGGTCGCGGCGCCGCGCGCTTCTTCCAGTTGGCCCGCGAAGCTGATGCCGGGGTAGGCGTTCCAGGACCAGAACGAGAGTCCCTCGACCTTCCTGGACAACTCCCGGACGTCGCGCACCGCGGTGGTGAGCATCGGCGGGTTGTCCGGCTCGATCTCCCGCAGGATCGCGGCGGCGGCAGGCAGAAGCGCGTAGAAGTCCTCCACGGCACCGGCGAACTTCTGGTTGTAGTTGTCGGAGACCTGATTGCCGAACACATAGGCGAGGAGGCGGGGCTGGCTCCTGAAACGCGAGGCATAGCTACGGAATGAGGCGAGGATCAGGTCCTTCCGCGCGGTGATCGGCCGCGCCGGGTCGTGGAAGGAGTCGAGCGGGAAGCCGGCGAGCCATTGGAGGCCGCCCGATTCGAGCAGGGGAACGAACGCCGTGTCGGCATCAGGGATGAGATCGTAGGTGCGAACGGTGTTGGCGCCCATGGCAGCGATGAGCGGAATGTCGCGGGCGTAGAGGCAGGACCGCTGCGGGATCGGGCTCTCCGGCGATTCCCCGACAGGGACGTGCGAGTAGGCGACGCCCCGGATGCGGAACCCCCGCTCGCCATCGCGGAGCACTCCGGAGGCCAGCCGCAGCCTCGAGCCGTGGAGTCCGCCGGCCGGCGGATCCGAAGCCGCGAGCAGGCCGGCGAACAGTAAGACGGAACACCAAGCCTTCATAGGAAGGAATCCCTACTAGATTGAGTGTGGCGGCGGGGGGCGGTCTCTCAGTGGACTTCCGATAAAAGCCGGTATGAAGCACCGAGGGCTCCGAATGTCTCTGCTGTGTTGCCTGTTGGCCTCCGCCGGGCGGGGGGAATCCAGGCTTCACCTGAAGGCCGGGGAACGCGATCAGACGCCGGGCGTCGGGGCGGCGACCGTGATGAAGCGCAACTCTCCGGGACGCATACACTTGCTGGTCCTGTTTCGGGAGGTGCCGGGAGCGGCGCAGATCGAATCGCTCCGACAGAGAGGTGTCGCGGTCGTTTCTTATGTTCCAGATACGGGCCTGATCGTTTCGGCGCCGGACAGCTTCGTGTTCGAGGACTTCGAAGTCGTGGAGGCGGCGCCGTTGCGGCCGGCGCGGAAGCTGAGTCCGGCGATTTATCCCCCCCAGGCCGGCGAGCCGGCGGAGATGGCGCTGCTGGCGCCCGAGTTCTTTTTGGTTGAGGCGCACGGCGATGTCGAGCCCGAGCAGGTGCGCGCGCTGGCCGGGGAAGAAGGCTTCGAGGTTTTCGAGCACCCCGTCTTGCTTCCGCACCATGCGCTGGTTCGAGGGCCTGCCGCGCGCCTGGCGGCGCTGGCCCGTTGGGACGAGGTGGCGTATGTGTTCCCGGCGTCGTGGGAGCTTGTGCTGGGGCTGCCGCTGGCAGCCTGTGCTGGCGCGGTGACGGCGCAGGGTCCGGTGGGCCAGCCGGCGGCCAGCGTCGGAGAAGGCTGGGACGGCGCCGGCCTGGGGAGTGCGACGCTGGGTTACTTCTTCGAGCGGCTGACTGCGAAACTGCCTCCGGATGCGACGCGGTCGGAGATCCTCCGCGCCATGCAGGAATGGACGCGGTACGCCGCGATCAGCTTCTTTCCCTCGGCGGCGGCGGCGGCGCCGCGCTCGCTGAACGTGCTGTTCGGCGCGGGCTTTCACGGGGACGCGTATCCCTTCGACGGGCCGAGCCGCGTGCTTGCCCACACGTATTATCCGGCGCCGCCCAACCCCGAACCGATCGCCGGCGACATGCACTTCGACGACGACGAAGAGTGGGTGATCGGGCCCAACGTGACGATCCGGTCGATCGACTTGTTCTCAGTGGCGCTGCACGAAACCGGCCATGCTCTGGGGCTGGCGCATTCCGACGTGCCCGGTTCCGTGATGTACCCGTACTACCGACGCGCGACCGGCCTGACCGCGGACGATATCGCCGGCATCCAGAGGTTGTACGCGGCGCCGGGAACCACACCGCTCGTGCTGGCGATCGCGAATCCGCCTTTGTTCCCCATGACGACCACCGCGGCGACGGTGGACATGTCGGGCACGGTCACCGGCGGCAGCGGGGAGGTTACTGTCCGGTGGTCGACGGACCGCGGGTACGCAGGGTCGGCCGCCGGCGGCCGCTCCTGGGTCATTTCCGCGCTGCCGCTCAACGCAGGTGGGAACACAGTGACCATCACGGCGACTGACGCCGGCGCCAGGCAGGCATCGATGACGGTGTTTGTCACCAGGCAAGACATAGCGCAGCCGCCGGTGGTGCGGATCCTGTCCCCCACCTCTAACAGCTCGTACGTCTCGACGAGCGGATCGGTCACTGTGTCCGGAACGGCGGCGCACCCCTCGGGGATCGCGCGGGTCGAGTGGACGAACTCGCGCGGCGGGAGCGGAGCCGCCTTGGGAACAACGAGCTGGACCACCGGCCCGATCGCGCTCCAAAGCGGCGTCAACGACTTGCGCGTGACGGGCTTCGACGCCGCCGGAGGCTCGGCGGCGGCGATGCTGGCGGTCACCTACAACCCGCCTCCCGTCCAGGACACGGTCGCACCGTCGCTGAAGATCGTGAGTCCGTCCTCGACCAACGTGCAGACGAAGAACTCGACGATCCTGCTGGCAGGGACCGCCACGGACAATGTCGGGGTCACGCTGGTGAGCTGGAGGAGCTCGTTGGGCGCCTCCGGCGAGGCGCAGGGCACGGGAAGCTGGAGCGCACAGGTTCCGCTGCTGGTGGGCGTGAACACGGTGGTGGTCCGGGCCTACGATGCCGCGGGAAATTCGGCCTGGCGTTCGGTGACGGTGACGCGGCGGTAGACAACCGCGGTTGTTCGGTTTTCGGTTGTTTGGTTGGGCGGTTGGGCGGTGATCGCCCTCAAGGCGAGAATCTTGCTCTCGTTGTGGTCAGGCCGTGGCGCACGCTCCCGCGCACAAGGCCGCGAAACAGGCTTCGTTGTGCGCGCCAAATCAGGCGTACTGAGCCGCGACCATCGTGCTACCGCTGCGCGCGCACCTCAGCCGCAATCACTTGCGGGCTCTTCGCCCGGGCGTTCCGGACCGTCCGCAGAATCGACGCGTGGCGGAAGCCGGCCTGGCGGAACTCACCGAGAAAGGCCACGCCTTCCCTGGCCCCCGCGATTCAAGCGAACCAGTTCGCCTCGTTCTGCTGCTCGGCCGGGAGCGGCTCGAGGAGGATCAACTCGGCGGCATAGACGACGCCCGCCGGCCGCACGACGCGCGCCAGTTCCCGGAAGATCGCCGTTCGTTCCGGGTTCAGGTTGAGAATGCCATTGACGAGGGCAACATCAATCGAACGGTCCGGGAACGGTAAGGATTCAGCGGCTGCCTGGCACAGAGCGACGTTGCCTGCCGCCGCCTCGCAGGCGGCGCGTCCTGCCCGGGCCAGCATCGGCTCGCTGAAATCGACTCCGAAGACGGCGCCTTGCGTGCCGGTGCGGCGCGAGGCGACGAGTGTGTCGAGGCCGGCGCCGCAGCCGAGGTCGAGCACCCGATCGCCGGGGGCAAGCTCGGCGAAGACCGAGACGTTGGAGACACCCGCGAACGCCTCCAGGCACACCGGAGGCAACTCGTCGAGCAGATCGCGGGGATAGCCCAGGCTTTCGGCGAAGGTTCGGCCGACGGGGAAGGCGTGCGCTTCCTCGGGCCGCATGGCAGCCGCCGAATATGCCTCGCGCACACGATCGCGAATGGGTCTATCCGAAGGCTGCATCCGCTCTCCCGATCTCCGGGCCAGATCTCCATTATCGGGCAGGCAGGCGCAGACCGGTTCGGGTAAGATGACGAATCGATGGACGTGAATTGGAAGGGCGTTTTTCCCGCGCTCACCACGCAGTTCAAGCCGGACGAGTCGCTGGACCTGGAGGCGACCGCGCGGCACCTGGAGATCCTGATCCAGTCAGGCATACACGGCGTGATCCTGCTCGGCAGCGTCGGCGAGAACACGGCCCACGCGTACGACGAGAAGCTGGCGGTGCTGCGGGAGATGGTGAAGGTGGTGGCCGGGAGGATGCCGGTGCTGACCGGGGTGGCGGAGTACACGACGTCGCTCGCCTGCCGGTTCGCGAGCGACGCCGAGAGGGCAGGGGTGGACGGGCTGATGGTGCTGCCGGCGATGGTGTACAAGGCCGACCGCCGCGAGGCGCTCGCGCATTTCCGCGCGGTGGCGCGTGCGAGCGCGCTGCCGGTCATGGTGTACAACAACCCGGTGGCCTACCCGGTTGATCTCACGCCGGACATGTTCGCCGAACTGAGCGATGAGCCGTCGCTGGTGGCGATCAAGGAGTCGTCGGAGAACGTTCGGAGAATCACCGATCTCGTCAGCCTGCTCGGCGACCGTTACATCCTGTTCTGCGGCGTGGACGACCTGGTTCTCGAGAGCGTCCTGCTCGGTGCGCAGGGCTGGGTGTCGGGCCTCGTTAATGCGTTTCCGGAAGAGAACCGCGCGCTCTGGGACCTGGCCACGTCCGGCCGTTGGGAAGAGGCGCGCGCGCTGTACCGCTGGTACACGCCGCTGCTGCACCTGGACACGAAGACCAAGCTGGTGCAGTACATCAAGCTGGCGATGGCGGAGCGCGGGCTGGGGTCGGAGACGACGCGCGCGCCGCGGCTGCCGATCGTGGGCGCCGAACGCGAGGAGATTCTCGGGATCGTCCGCCACGCCATTCGGACGCGGCCGGCGTTGCCGGCGGTGGCGCGGTGAGGCGGGTCAAAGCGATCGACTCGCACACCGGGGGCGAGCCGACGCGCGTGGTGATCGACGGCGGACCGGATCTCGGCGGCGGCACGATGGCTGAGCGGCTGGCTCGCTTTCGTGGGGAGCACGACGATTTTCGCTGCGCAGTGGTGAACGAGCCGCGGGGATCCGACGTACTCGTCGGCGCGCTGCTGTGCGGGCCGGTGGACCCGAAGTGCTCGGCGGGGGTCATCTTCTTCAACAACGTCGGCTATCTCGGCATGTGCGGCCATGGCACGATCGGGCTGGTGGTGACGCTCGCGCACACGGGACGGATCGGCGCGGGCGAGCATCGGATCGAGACGCCGGTCGGGACCGTCAAGGCGATCCTTCATGAGACGGGTGAAGTCACGGTGGAGAACGTGCCGAGCTACCGGCTTTTGCGGGATGTTGTTGTTGAAGTCGAGGGACACGGCCGGGTGTCCGGCGATGTCGCCTGGGGCGGGAACTGGTTCTATCTCGCCGGCGATCATGGCTTGGAGATCGCGCTCGACAACGTCGAGCGGCTGACGGACTTCACCTGGCGGATTCGCCAAGCGCTGGAGCGCCGCGGAATCAACGGCGCCGGGGGCGAGGAGATCGATCACATCGAGCTGTTCGGCCCGCCGCATCGCGCGGACGCCGACAGCAAGAACTTCGTGTTGTGCCCCGGACGAGCGTACGACCGCTCGCCGTGCGGCACCGGAACGAGCGCCAAGCTCGCGTGCCTGGCGGCCGATGGCAAGCTTGGGGAGGGCGAGACGTGGCGCCAGGAGAGCATCGTGGGCAGCGTGTTCGAAGGCAGCTATCGCCGGGCCGGCGACCGGATCATCCCGTCCATCAAAGGCTCCGCGTACGTCAACGCCGAGCTCACGCTGATCCTCGATCCGCGCGACCCGTTCTCGATGGGCATCCGCAAGTGAACGCAACCACCGATGTCGTCGTCGTCGGCGCGGGGATTGTCGGCGCCGCGTGCGCGGAGGCGCTGTCACGGGAAGGCCTGCGCGTTACGATCGTCGAATCCGGGGTGGTGGCGGGCGGCGCTACCGGCGCGGGGATGGGCCACATCACCGTCATGGACGACTCCGAGGCGCAGTTCGCACTCACCCGGTACTCGCGGGAGCTGTGGAGCGGGATCGCGCCATCTCTCCCGGCCGATGTCGAGTTCGACATGTGCGGCACGCTGTGGTTGGCGGCGGACGAGGAAGAAATGGCGGTGGTTCGCGCGAAGCACCAGTCTCACGCTGCCCGCGACGTTCGCACGGAGATCCTCGACGCGACGGCGCTGCGCGAGGCGGAGCCCAACCTGCGGCCCGGGCTCGCCGGGGCGCTGCTCGTTCCCGAGGACAGTGTCATCTACGGGCCATGCGCGGCGCGGTGGCTGATCGAGCGTGCGGTCGAGCGCGGAGGGTCGCTGCGCGCCGGAACGGCGGTGGTCGAGGTGTGCGACGGTGGTGTGACGCTGGCGGACGGCACGCGCATCGCCGCCGCCCGCACCGTGTGCGCCACCGGCACGTGGGCTGTCGAGTTGTTTCCCGGGCTGGCGGTGCGTCCCCGCAAGGGGCACCTGGCGATCACCGACCGCTATCCCGGATTCGTGCGCCACGAGCTTGTCGAGCTCGGCTATCTCAAGAGCGCGCACGGCTTTGCGGCCGAGTCGGTGGCGTGCAACATCCAGCCGCGAATCACGGGGCAGGTGTTGATCGGATCGTCGCGGCAATTCGGCGCGACACACCCGGAGGTGGACGCGCCCGTACTCCGGCGGATGCTGGAGCGCGCCATCGAGTACGTGCCCGCCCTGGCCGGGCTTTCGGTGATCCGGACGTGGACGGGCTTCCGGGCGGCCACCGACGACAAGCTGCCGGTCATCGGACCTTGTCCGGGGCGGCCGGGTGTGTACCTGGCGACCGGGCACGAGGGGCTGGGCTTGACAACGTCACTGGGAACCGCGCAGCTTGTCGCCGACTTGATGGCCGGGCGCACGCCGTCGATCGCGCCGGAGCCGTATTTGCCGTCGCGGATGATGACGGGGCGGTCCAATGCCTGAGCCGATCTCCATCCGAGTGAACGGGCGGCCGGTGAGCGTTCCCGCTGGCTCGACGGTGGCGGCGGCGATTCTCGCCGCCGGCGAAACGAGATTCCGGATCTCGGAGCACGGAGAGCCGCGAGGCCCGCTGTGCGGCATCGGCGTGTGCTTCGAGTGCCGGGTGACGATAGACGGCGCGGCGCACCGGCGGAGCTGCCAGACCGTGTGCCGTCCTGGCATGGAGGTGCTCACCGGCGGCGTAGACTTTCCGCCTGCCGTCCCGGCTCTCGGGCCGGGACGGGCCCGCCAATTCGAAATAGTCGTCGCCGGCGCCGGGCCCGCCGGCATCGCCGCCGCCTGCGCCGCCGCCGAATGCGGACGTTCGGTAGCCGTGGTCGATGATCACGACGCCGCCGGCGGCCAGATCTGGCGCGGCGACAGCGCGGATCGGGCGGCCACCACCTGGCTGGAGAGGCTTCAGCGGGCCGGTGTGGCCGTCTTCGCCCGGACATCTGCAATTGACCGGCCCGCGGACCACGTCCTGCTCTGCGAATCGGACGAGCAGGCGTTGGAACTCCACTTCGACAAGCTCATCCTGGCCACCGGGGCGCGCGAGCGGTTCCTCCCGTTTCCAGGCTGGACGCTGCCCAACGTGATGGGCGCGGGGGGACTCCAGGCGCTGGTGAAGTCGGGGCTGCCGGTGGCGGGCAAGCGGGTGGTGGTGGCGGGCACGGGACCGCTGCTCGTCGCGGCCGCGGCCTACCTGCGCGAGCGAGGGGCGGGAGTACGGGCCATCGCCGAGCAGGCGCCGTGGCGGCGTGTCGCCGGGTTCGGCCTGGGTGTGTCAGTCGCTCCCACAAAGCTCACCCAAGCGCTGTCGCTTCGCTGGAGGCTTCGAGGTGTCCCGTATCTCACTGGCTGCCGGCCGGTGTCGGCGGAGGGCGACGGCCGAGTCGAGCGGGTGGTCCTGACCTCCGGCGGCAAGAACTGGAGCGAGCCGTGCGACTACCTGGCGTGCGCTTTCGGACTGGTCCCGAATGTCGAACTCGCCGCTCTGCTCGGGTGTGGCCTTCGGAGCGGACTTGTCGCGGTCAACGAGTGGCAGGAGACGTCCGTCGCCGGAGTGTACTGCGCCGGCGAGCCGGCGGGAATCGGCGGCGCGGATCTCGCGCTGGCCGGCGGCCGGATCGCGGGCTACGCGGCGGCGGGCAGGCCGGAGAGGGCACGCGCGATGTTCGGGGCTCGCGGCAGGGCCTTGCGTTTGATGCGCGCAATGGACCGGGCTTTCAGACTCGGCAATGAGATCAAGTCCATGACTGCGCCGGACACGATCGTCTGCCGCTGCGAGGACGTGACGCTCGGCGAGATCGCCGAGCACGGGTCATGGAAATCCGCCAAACTCCAGACACGCTGCGGGATGGGGCCGTGCCAGGGCCGGGTGTGCGGGCCGGCCGTCGAGTTCCTGCTCGGGTGGAAGCGGGACTCGGTCCGGCCGCCGGTGTATCCGGCGAGCGTGGCGAGCCTGAGCGGCGTGTCCGCCACGGGCCTGCGCGGGTAGCACAGCCTCGCGGTTACCCATCTTTATGGGAAAATGGGGACGTGAAGACAACGATCGAGCTCCCTGATTCATTATTCCGAAAGGCAAAAGCCACTGCCGCCGGACAAGGGATGACTCTCAAGACGTTCTTCACGGAGGCGGTTCGAGAGCGGTTGAGACGCCAGCCAGGCGCCGCGCCCGCCGGCAAACCCTGGGAGCCGGCGTTCGGCGGTCTCAGGCACCTGCACCGCGATAATCTGCGGATTCAGAGGCTGATCACAGCGGAATTCGAAACCATTGACGAGGAAGAATGGCGCTGATCCTCGATACCATTGCAGTGTCTGCGTTTGCTGACGGGGATGTCGCCCTTCGCCGTCTCATCCAGGCGGAACAGGATTTAGCGTTACCTACGGTGGTCCTGGGTGAGTACCTCTTCGGGATCCGTGAGTCTCGATTCCGCTCGCAGCACGAGACCTGGCTCCGGACGCACCTTCCGCTTTTCCTCGTTCTCCCGGTGGGCAGGGAAACGGCGGAACGGTATGCCGAGATCCGGGCCGAGCTGAAGCTCGCGGGACGCCCCATTCCCAGCAACGATCTCTGGATCGCCGCGCTCACGAGGGAGCACGGTTACGCGTTGGCAAGCCGGGACCAGCACTTCAAAGCGGTCAGAGGGCTGAAGCTCCTCACCTGGTAGCAAGAGCAACGCTCCCTCCGGCACCAAGACCTCGCGATATCATACGGGGAACATGCCCTACGCACGCGCCCAATCCGGCCGGCTCACAACGCCGCTGATCCGCGAGAACGGCGTCTTGCGCCCCGCGACGTGGGACGAAGCGCTCGCCCGCGTGGCCGATGGTTTTCGCATGGCGCGGGAGACGCACGGCCCCACCTCGTTCGGCGTCTTCAGTTGCTCGAAGACGACCAACGAGATGAACTACGCCGCCCAGAAGTTCACCCGCGTGGTGATGGGCAGCAACAACATCGATAGCTGCAACCGGACTTGACACGCGCCGAGCGTCGTCGGTCTGGCGATGGTCTTCGGGATGGGCGGCGGGACGAGCTCCTACCGGGAGGTCGAGGAGGCGGACTGCATCCTGTTGTGGGGATCGAACGCGCGGGAGACGCATCCGATTTTCTTCCACCATGTTCTGAAGGCCGTCCGGCGCGGCGCCAGGCTGTTCGTCATCGATCCGCGGCGCACGAGTTCCGCGCAGTGGGCCCATGTGTGGATGCCGGTGGAGATTGGCGCCGACATCGCGCTGGCCAACGCCATGGGCCGCGAGATCCTCGAAGCCGGGCTGACGAACGATTGGTTCATCGAGCATGCCACCAGCGGGTTCGAAGGCTACCGCGCGCACGTCAACCGATACACGCCCGACTACGCGGAGAAGATCACCGGCGTGCCGGCCGCGCAGATTCGCGAATGCGCCCGCGCATTTGCCGGCGCGAAACGCGCGCAGATCTGCTGGACGCTCGGCATCACCGAACATCACAACGCGGTGGACAACGTCGTGGCGATCATCAACCTGGCGCTGCTCACCGGGCACGTGGGGCGGTACGGCTCGGGGCTGAATCCGCTGCGCGGGCAGAACAACGTGCAGGGCGGCGGCGACATGGGCGCGCTGCCCGACCGGCTGCCCGGCTTCCAGCACGTGGAGAACAACGAGCTTCGCGCGAAGTTCGAGCGCGCCTGGGGCGTCCCGATTCCGCCGAAGCGCGGCTGGCACCTGAGCGGCATGTTCCAGGCGATGGAGCGCGGCGAACTGCGGGCGTTGTATGTCATTGGCGAGAACCCGGTGGACTCCGAGGCCGACAAGCACCGGGCAGTCCGCCTGCTCGAGGGCCTCGACTTCCTGGTGGCGCAGGACATCCTGATGACGCGGACGGCGGAGATCGCCGACGTGGTGCTGCCGGCGGCGGCCGGATGGTGCGAGAGCGAGGGCACGGTAACCAGCAGCGAGCGCCGCGTGCAGCGAGTGCGCCGCGCGGTGTCGCCTCCGCCGGGCGCGCGCGACGACATCGAGATTCTCTACGACCTGGCGCGACGGCTGGGGCACGACTGGGGCGAGCCGGATTCCGAGCGCATCTGGAACGAGCTGCGCGCGCTCAGCCCGATGCACGCGGGCATGAGCTACGAGCGACTGGAGAAGCTCGGGGGAATTCGGTGGCCTTGCTACGATGAATCGCACCCGGGGGAGTTGTACCTGCACGGCCGGTTGTGGCAGACACCGCTCGTCGGACCACGGGCGCCGTTCAGCGTCGTCGAGCACCAGCCGCCGGCGGATCCGCTCGACGAGCAGTACCCGATCCGGCTCACCACCGGCCGCCGGCTGGATTCTTACAACACCGGCGTCCAGACGGCGATGCTCGCGTCGCTGCGGCGTTTTGAGGAGACCATCGACCTCTCGCCCGAAGATGGACAGCAATACGGCGTGCGGGAAGGCGAGCGGGTGCGGATCAGCTCGCGGCGCGGGTCGGTGGTTGCGCCCGTGCGCTTCGATCCAGGCTTGCGCCCGGGACTGGCGTTCATGACGTTCCACAACGGCGACGAAGCGGCGACCAACGTGCTTACCATCGACGCGGTGGACGCGCGGTCGGGGACTTCGGAGTTCAAGGCCGCGGCGGTGCGGATTGACCGTTGCCAGGAGGAAGGGCTTGGATCTTCATCTGACTGACGCCCGGCCGTCGACGGAGGAGCAGGCGGCGGTGGACGCCGCATTAGGGCTTGGCGCGCGGGACATGCTGTTGCCCGTGCTGCACGCTTCGCAGATGCGCGCCGGCTGGGTCAGCCCGGGGGCGGTCAATTACATCGCGGTGAAGCTGCACGTGCCGCCGGCGGAAGTGTTTTCGGTGGCGTCGTTCTATGGCATGATCACCACCAAGCCGAGGTCGCCGACGGTGCTTCACGTGTGCGACGATATCGCCTGCCACGCGGCGGGGGCCGGCAAGGTGTGCGCCGAACTCGAGCGGACACTCGGTCCGGCCGGCGGCAAGTGGAAGCGCAACGGCTGCCTCGGGCTGTGCGAGCGCGCTCCGGCGGCGCTGCTCCACGAAGCGGGGGAACGGCCGCGCGAAGAGCAGATCGCGCCCGTTGATGCGCAGACCGCCCAGGCCGTGCTGGCGGGCGGGCAGGCGCCGGCTTTCGACCTTCGATTGTCGGCGCCGCAAGCTGGCCAGCCGCAGTTACGACTGCTTGCGCGCGCCGGCGTGGCCGACCCGGAGAGCCTAAGCGAGTATCAGGCGCACGGCGGCTACCGCGCCTTGGAGAAAGCCTTGCGGATTGGGGCGCCCGCCGTCGTTCGGGAAGTGACCGCTTCCCGGCTGACCGGACGAGGAGGCGCCGCCTTCCCGACCGGGCGCAAGTGGGAATCGGTGGCAGCGGCGGGCGGCACGCGCTACCTCGTGTGCAACGCCGACGAATCCGAGCCTGGCACGTTCAAGGACCGCGTGCTGAAGGAGGCTGACCCGTTCGCCGTCGTCGAATCAATGACCATTGCCGGGTTCGCCACCGGCGCGGTTCGCGGCTACCTGTACATCCGCGGCGAGTATCCGCTGGCGGTGCGGCGCATGCAGCACGCCATCGATCAGGCGCGCGCGCACGGCCTGCTTGGAGACGACATTCTGGGCAGTGGCGCTTCGTTCGACATCGAGGTACGCCGCGGCGCGGGCGCTTATATCTGCGGCGAAGAGACGGCTATGTTCAACTCGATCGAGGGCTATCGCGGCGAGCCTCGGAACAAGCCTCCGTTCCCCACCGAGGCCGGACTGTTCGGCCGGCCGACGCTGGTGAACAACGTAGAGACGCTGCTGAACGTGCCGTGGATCGTGCTCGACGGCGGGGAGGCGTTCGCGCGAATGGGTACGGCTGCATCCACGGGCACGAAGCTGTTCTGCGTCTGCGGGCATGTAGCGCGGCCGGGCGTGTACGAATACCCGTTTGGCATCTTGCTCCGCGAGGTGATCGAGCGGGCGGGAGGCGTGGCGGGCAGCGGCAAACTGCAAGCGGTGCTGCTGGGCGGCGCGGCCGGCGGCTTCCTTTCTCCGGGCGAGCTCGACGTGCCGCTGACATTCGAGGGCACGCGCGCCATCGGCGCGTCGCTGGGATCCGGCGTCGTGATGCTCTTCGACGACACGGTGGACATGCGGCGAATCCTGCTGCGGATCGCCGAGTTCTTCCGGGAGGAATCCTGCGGGCAGTGCGTGCCTTGCCGGGTGGGGACGGCGCGCCAGGTGGAGTTGCTGGAAAGGGTGTTCGGCGGCCGCCCGCACGGGTCGATGGAATCGGAAATGGCCACGCTCGGCGAACTGGGGCAGGCGATGCGCGACGCGTCGATTTGCGGCCTGGGGCAGACGGCTACCAGCGCGGTGGAGTCCGCGATGAGGCGATGGGGGCTTCCGGCATGAGTGCGCCTGTCCTTTATATCCCCGTGCCGCGCGGGCCGCTGCCCGTCGAGCCTGCGCCGGATCGTGGGCGCGAGGTGGAGCTCACCATCGATGGCCGCCCGGTTTGCGTCCCGGAGGGGACGACGCTTCTGGAAGCCGCCCGCTCGATCGGCGTCGACACCCCGACCCTGTGCTTCCTCGACAACCTCACGCCGGTGAACGTGTGCCGGATCTGCGTTGTGGAGCTGGAGGGATCGCGCGCGCTCGTGCCGTCGTGCTCGCGCAAAGCCGAGCCGGGAATGGTGGTGCGCACCGACACCGAGCGGGTGCGGCTGAGCAGGAAGCTGGTGCTGGAGCTGCTGGCCTCTTCGATCGATGTTTCCACCGCGCCGTCGCTCGTGGAGTACATGGAGCGTTATGGCGCGCGGCCGGAGCGGTTCGGACCGCAACCCGCGACGGTGGCCCAGCCGGTGAAGATCGACAACGACCTCTACGTCCGCGATTACTCCAAGTGCATTCTCTGTTACAGGTGCGTCGAGGCTTGCGGCGAAGATGCGCAGAATACTTACGCGATCGCGGTGGCGGGCCGGGGCTTCCACGCGCACATTTCCACCGAGTACGACGTCCCGCTGCCGGAGTCGGCCTGCGTTTACTGCGGCAACTGCATCGGCGTCTGCCCGACGGGGGCGCTGATGTTCAAGAGCGAGCATGACCTGCGGCAAGCGGGGCAGTGGGACGAGTCGCGCCAGTCGCGGACCGACACCATCTGCCCCTACTGCGGCGTCGGCTGCACACTGACGGTGCACTCGCAGGACAACCGGATCGTCAAAGTAACTTCGCCGGTGGACCACTCCGTCGCCCAGGGACATCTCTGCATCAAGGGACGGTTCGGGTGGCAGTTTGTGGGTGCGAACCGCAACGCGAGATAGGCGTCTGCTCAGTCGCCCAACACGTTGATGCAGTCCACCGGCCAGCCCTCGGACTGGAGACAGATGATTCCCTCGGAAGGCACGGCGTACCAGCCCTCGTTGACTAACTTCCCATGAAGCACGACTTTGATCCGCCCGTTTCGTTGGGTGATCTCACCGTTTTTCGGGCGGTCAGTTTCAAGCAGGGAGTACATTCAGACCGGACCTAATTTAGCGCAGGTTCTCAGGCTGCCATGTCGGCGCTCTTGCCGACACCATTGCCTCTTGCGACGCCCGTGCGTCCCGAAGAGCCGGAACGCAGCACGCAGAGAGCGTGCGCCACGCCCTTCGGGCGGCTTTCGGCGGCAACCTGAACCTACGAGCTGTAGACCATTGTCATCAGACCTGATTGTCTCTGTACTACAATGCCCGCATGACACCAGGACGCAGGGATTTCTTGCAGACGGCGATGCTCGGCGCCGCCGCCATGAGTGCGCCGCCATCGTCGAACGCGGCGACGGCGAAGCTCGGCATTCCCGGGCTGTATCGGGGGCGGGTTGTCGCCGTTCGCCATCCGGGCTCCATCGTTTCGGGGAGCTACCAGGCGGAGCCGGTCGGGCAAATGATGCGGAAGGGCATGTTGGAACTGACCGGCGCGCCGGGATGGGCCGACGCGTGGCGGGTGTTCTTCGAGCCGGGCGATGTCGTCTGCATCAAGGTGAGCCCCGTCGGGGGAAAGCATCTTTGCTCGGACGCGATTGTCCTTCACCAGATCATCGACGGCCTGAAGCAGGCCGGCGTTCGCCCCCGTGACATCGTGGTCTTCAACCGCTACCGGCAGGAGATCCTGGAGTGCGGGATCCATAAGTGGGTGTCGCCGGGCGTGCGTTGGGCGTGGGCCGCCGAGGTCTTTGAGGAAGTGCAGCTTGGCATGGAAGGATATGACCCCGACCAGTACCTCGACCTGGCGTTGTGCCAGCCGGGGCAGAACATCGACGACGACCACATCCGACGCTCGTACGTCGCCGAGGTCATTTCGAAGCAGATTAACAAGCTGGTGAACCTTCCGGTGCTGAAGCACCACTACTCGGCGGGCGTCACCATCGCGCTCAAGAACATCTCCTGCGGCATGGTGAACAACGTCTGCCGGATTCACACCGGCAAGACGTTGAATGCGACCGGCGTGTTCATCCCGGCAGTCGTGAACCTCAAGCCGATCCGAGGGAAGACGGTGCTGCACATCGTGGACGGGGTAAAGGCGCTGTACAACGGCGGGCCCGGAGGCAATCCCAAGTACGTCTGGGAGCACAAGACGATGTACTTCGGCACCGACCCGGTGGCGCTCGACAAGACCGGCTTACAGATCATCAACGCCAAGCGGAAGGAAGCAGGCATCCCGCCGGTGGCCGCTCCGGGGGCGAATGAAGGCGGGCCGTCGCTTGCTTGCCGCGTCGATCACGTTGAGATCGCCGGCGCGATCGGCCTGGGCGAGTTCGACGACGCCAAGATCGACTTGCGGAAATTCGACCTGGCCTGATTCGGCGGCCCCTATGATGCGACGCCGGCTGCTTCAGTACGGGATGGGCGCGCTCGGCCGCGCCTTGGGCGGTGCGCAGACGCGAGTGGAAGATCTCGCGGTGGCGGCGGCGAGCCAGGACAAGACTCCGCGGGTGGGCATCGTCCTTTCCAGCTTCCGGGGATCCAAAGACCATGACGGGAACGCGATTGCAGGCCTGGAGGATCCCGCACCCGTCAACGCCAGCCTGACGGAGGCTCAGATTGCTTCGATGCTCCGCAAGGCGGTCGAGCTAGGGAACACTCGGCGGGGCGGGCTGGCCTCTATCGTGAAGCCCGGTGACTGGG
>CAZACK010000063.1:0-29459 GCA_964483455.1 uncultured Solibacteraceae bacterium | reverse complement strand
TCCGGCGCCGATTCCTTGCATCGCCGCCATGTACAGCTTACAAATAGGAAGCATGCCCAAGACATCTCTCCTGACCAGCCTCCTGCTCCTTCTGCACCTCCCGGCGCCCACTCAGCCGTCGGCCGTCGCCCGCGTCAGCCTCGATCCCAACCAGCGGTTCCAGGTGATGGACGGCTTCGGCGTCAACTTCAACGCCACCTACTTCCGCGACGCGCAGAAGCCAATGCTCGAAATGCTGGTGAAGGATCTCGGCGCCACCATTTTCCGCCTCGACCCCTACGGCCTGAGCGATTGGGAGCAGATCAACGACAACGACGACCCCAGCCACATGAACTGGGAGTATTACAACGACCGCTACTCGACCGGCTACTTCGAGGATTCATGGGCCGCCGCCCGCTATCTCAACTCGCTCGGCGTCAAACCGTTCCTCACCGCCAGCGGCCAGGCGCCGGAGTGGATGTGCGACACGGCTCCGCCGGCGAAACACAAGGTCTGCCAGGCGGACGAAAAGATCGCTCAGTCGGGCTACAGGCGCCCCTATCGCCTCAGCCCCGCCAGGTACGACGAATACGCCGAAATGCTCGTCTCCATGGCGCTCTACGCCCGTGTGAAAGGCCGCGTCGATTTCGAGTACTTCAGCCCGTTCAACGAGACCGACTGCTACCCCGCCGAAGGTCCCCGAATTGACCCGGAGGAGGCGCCTACAGTGCTCGCCGTCATCGCCCGGCGCCTCAAACAAGAGGGACTCGGCGACGTGCGCCTGGTGGTCGCCGACCAGGCTCTCGGCGCCAACGACTACATCGGCCCGATCCTCCGGAACGACGAGCTGATGAAACAAACCGCGGTTCTATCCCTGCACACCTACCAGGACGCGGCAGCGCAGATCAGCCCGCACGTCGAGAAGATCCGCCAGAGCAAGTATCCCGGCACGCGCGTCTGGCTCACCGAGTATGCCGACCTGAACGACCTCGACCTGTCGTTCGAAAACGAATGGAAGAACATGTCGCTGACCGCGACAAGGCGGGCGCTGCGGTCCATCAACGAAGGCGCGCAGGCCGCCCTCTGGTGGGACGCCTTCGACAACTACCACGAGCACGACCGCCTCTTCCGGCACTTCGGCCTCATTCGGAACGCGGACCACATCTACACGCCCAAGAAACGCTACTACGCCGCGCGGCAGCTCTACTATTTTGTCCGGCCCGGCGCCCAACGGATCGCCGCCAGCATCGACTCGGACCGGTTCCTGATGTCCGCCTTTCGCGACGGCGGAGCGAACTCGCTGGTCATCGTCGGCGTCAAGGAGGGCGGCCCCGGCCTCCTCCAGATCGATGTGCCGAAGAACCTGAGCCCCGCCCGGTGGGAAGTCTACGCCACCACGCGACAACTCGACTGCGCCCGCATCGGCGCCGTCCCGGTGCGTGAGGGAATGGCTCAGATCGATCTCCCCGACGAAGCGATCTTCACCCTGGTGGGCCGGGAGGCGCAATGAAGCTCAAGGATCGCGTTGCCGTGATCACCGGCGCCGGCGCCGGCATCGGACGCGCCTGCGCCTTCGAATTCGCCCGCGAGGGCGCCCGCGTCGTCATCGCCGATATCAACCTTGCCGGCGCGCGGGAAACCGCGTCCGAAATTCAAGCCCGCGGCGGCGCCGCCCTCGCTGTCGAAACGGACGTCTCAAGCGTCGGCTCCGTCGAGAACCTCATCGCGGAAACGCTGCGCGAGTTCTCCTCGGTCCACGCGCTCGTCAACAACGCGGCCATTCAGGTCAACAAGACGATTGAAGACACGACCCCCGAGGAATGGCAGCGCCAGATGGCCGTCAATGTCGGCGGCGTCTTCCTCTGCTCGAAGTTCTTCCTCCCGCACCTGCGCCGCGCCGGCGGCGCGATCGTGAACATTTCTTCCGTCAACGGCTTCTTTGTCGAGCCGATGTGCGCCGGCTACTGCGCCACCAAGGCCGCCATCATCGGCCTCACCAAGGCCATCGCCATCGACCACGGCAAGGAGGGTGTCCGCGCGAACTGCATCTGTCCGGGCTACATCGACGCCGGCCTCGCCTGGGGCTACTTCGAAGCCCAGCCCGATCCCGCGGCAGCCCGCGCGTCCGCCGGCCGCCTCCACGCGCTATGCCGGATCGGCCGGCCGGAAGAGGTCGCGCGCGTCGCCGTCTTCCTGGCAAGCGACGAAGCCTCGTTCATGACCGGATCCGCGGTGGTGGTGGACGGCGGCTTCGGCTCCGGATTGCCGCCGGCATGAGCAAAGAGGCAGACACTTCTCCGGCATCAGTGAAGACCGGCGCTGGATCCGCATCAGGCAAACACCAACAGGCGGCGTGATTCGACCAAGTGACCGAGCCGGACTTCACGTCATCGACATCAAGCGGCACAATGAGACCCATGGACCCGCCACGCACGCCCAGGCTTACGTTCCTACACTCCGAGTGCAGCCTGAATCGGGTCAAACTGGAATTCTTCAGGCGCCTCTCGACCGGCGAGTTGAAATCTTCGCTTGTACCAGGTAAGGAGGGTGCGCTGAAGGTCCGACCGGACGGGACTGTTCTTGACGGTCACCACCGGCTTGCTGTGCTTGTCGAGCGTGGAGAGGACATCCATCAGCTTCCGCGAGAGATAATAGCAACGAGAGCCATGAAGCCTGACCTGTCTTGGATTCCGGGCCCTTGGCGCGGCAGATTAGCCATCGCTGCACGCCCTCGAGGCGGCGACTGGCTTGAGGATGAAGCCACTGGTTGGCGTGGAGCAGGCCTTGATGTCGTTATCTCTCTGCTGGAGGAGCAAGAGGCGGCTGAACTCGAATTGGCTCATGAGCGCGACATCGTGGAATCGAGAAACGTACATTTCATCTCCTTCCCGATTCCCGATCGTGGAGTACCCGCATCAACATCAGATGCGTTGTCGCTATTGAGGGTGGTTACGGACGCACTTGAGAGGGGCAAGAACGTCGGACTTCATTGTCGCCAGGGGATTGGGCGTTCGGGATTGTTGGCAGCCGGGGCGTTGGTGACGTCCGGAGTTCCTGTCGAGAAAGCACTGGATGTGGTCAGCGCCGCCCGTGGACGAACGGTTCCGGAGACGCCCGCCCAGCTTCAGTGGATTCGCTGTTTGCCTTCCAAGCTTCCGGTCTTGACGACCTGACTCGATCCACCCACACCATCTGAGACTTCGATTTGGAGATCGAGGCAGGCTGTGCCCGTCACGAACGCCGAGGTTCTTCGGCCCTTTGACTCGCCGGATAGCAGCGGCAAGCTCGGGGATGAGCAGGCTGGAATCAGCAGCTTCGTACGCGAGGCCCCTGACGGCCGCGAGCCTGCCGTTAATCGTGCCTGGCGCAAGCTGACGTGATTTCGCCGTCTCGTCGATGTGCTGAAATTGCCTTATGCTTCTTATCCATCCCGCAGTTCGCGATCGGTTGACCGGATACGCGGGAGGCTTCTGACAATCTTCGTCCGTGGTTACCGCGCCGCCAACCAAATCACCGCCACCCCCGACGCTCCCACCTTCCTTCGGATCACCAACTGGCCCTCGTCGCGCTCCAAACGGACAGCCTCACCCGCCACCAGGTCCGTCGCGGCAAAATCGCCGGCCATCCGGAGCCGCACCGCCAGGTCCGCCTCCCGCTCCTGGTGGTTGAGCACGAACACGATCCGGTCCCTTCCCGACTCGAGCCACCGCACCTCCGCTTCGCCGCCCGCGACCTCGACCGGCCGCTCCACGCCGGCCCAATCCAGCAAGCCGGCGAAGAAACGCTGGACCTCAGGCGTGGGCTTCTCTTCGTAGGCGACCGCCAGGTAGGAGCCAAGCGCGAGCGTCTTGCCCTTCCCGTGCGTGGACAACACGGCGGCCGGCGCGCCTCCGGCCAGCCGCGCCGCCACCCGCGCGTCCGCCCGCGTGGGCTCGAGCGTTTCCTCGTACAGCCGTCCGGCCAGCCGCTCCCCTTTCCGCAGCCCCGGGAAGTCCTCAGCCTCCCAGACAAGCTCCGTGCGGCCCGACGGCGTCATCTGCACCGCCGTCTCCCGGCACCCCATTACCTCGTGCAGGCCCATCCCCGGAATCGTCTCGGCCGCCCATCCCCGCTCGTTGTTCCACCCCAGCCGCGCCTCCGCCACCAGGCTGCCGCCGGCCTTCACGTATTCTGCGATCTCGGCCCCCGCTTTCTCCGGCAACATCAACGGGTAAGGCAGGAGAACCAACTTATATTGTCCCAGTAACTTGCGAGTAAGTTCGCGGATGTGCACGAAATCCAGCGGCACGTTCGTCGGAAACAGCGCCCGGTAAACGCCGAGCAGCGAGTCGCGCTCGATGCCCGGAACCTCCGTCTGCGCCCCCACCGTGAACGCCCGCTGGCGCCCGCCGACGAAATGCACCAGCGGGTTGTAGATCACGACAACCTGCGCGCGCGGAGGCCGCGCCTCCAGAAGCAGGCGCTGATTGCGGTCCACCACCCGGGCGATCCGGCCCGCCTCCCGGCTCCGCTCTGTGATCGTTCCGTCAAGCTGGATCAGCCCGTAACCGCCCGATTCGTAGCCCGAGCTCATCGGGTACCACGCGTAGAAGTTGATCCCCTTGCCGCCCCGCGCCAGCGCGCTCCACGTCCAGATGCGCAGGTCCTCCGGCGTGACCGTGGCGCTCACCCGCAGGGCGATAGTCCCGAATCCGCCTTGCAGCTCCCCGATCCAGAAGCCGCGCCCGCCGCCGCTATAGCCGGACGAGCGCGCGAAATCGAGCAGCGCCGCCCTCCAGGCCACGTCCCGCCCCACCGGGCTAGAATGCTTCGGATAGAACGACGTGCCGTAGTAGTCGGCCTGCTTCGCCATGATCCAGTCGTCCGGACTGCCGTCGCCGTACAGCGGGGAAGTGAACAGGCTCGGCACCGCGGCGTGCGACGTGGCTACCCGGTCCGGCGCCGCCCGCTTGACGGCCTCATAGCGCCTTCGCAAGTCCTCGCCGAGCTTGTCCTGGATGAAGGTCCGCCAGTCGATGTAGTCGGTATACGAAAGGATGGTGCTGAGCCGCCCCGGCTCCACTTCCTTCCAGGACTGGTAGCGCCGGTACCACGCCTCGTTCAGCGCGTCGAGCGAGCCGTACTTCTTCTCCAGCCACCGGCGAAAGCGGCCGACCGAGTGCCGGCAGAAGCAGAACTCCGCGTTGTTCAGAAACGGCGCCATCGCCCAGTTGATGACGTGCGGCTCGCTCCACAAATCCCACCCGGCAAACGCCGGACTCCGGCGCGCCCGCTCGGCCAGCCCGCCGTAAAACGCAAGCACCGCCTGCTCCACCCCGGCGTGATCGACGCAGTAGCCCGGGGCGGGCTCAGGGCGCATCAGGTGGCCGCTCGCGGCCACGTACAGCGAATCCGGGAACTTCCGCCCCACCCAGTCGGGCGCCGAATCCATGTAAACCTGGATGACGACCTTCAACCCTTCCTCCTCCGCCAGCTCAAGCAGAACCTCGATGGTGTCGAAGCGGTACTCGCCTTCGCGTGGCTCGCCGCTCGCCCAGTCGATCCAGCAGCGAATCGCATTGAAGCCGAGGCTCTTGATCTGCTTCAGGTCGTGCCGCCAGAGTTCCTTCTTCGCCCGCGAGTCGGGCTCCAGCATCGGCGCCCGCGCCTTGCCGCCCCCATACCACACCGCCATGGGAAAGAACTCGGGCGCGGTTTGACCGCTCAACAGGCCGACGGCGACAACAAACAGTGCGAGTCTCATCGGATCACCGAGTACATTCTACCCGCAAGTGGCGCGGCCACACGGGCCGCGGCTCCTGCCTACCGCGCCCGGCGCAGCACCGCGCGCACCGATTCCGCTAAGTCCCCGTCCCCCCGAACCACCACGTCCGCGTATGCCCGCGCCGGCAGAATGTAGCGCTCGCACATCGGCCGCACCGTCTCCTCGTACTGGCGGACCACCGACTCCCTCGTCCGGCCCCGCGCCAGCATGTCCCGCTCCAGGCGCCGGGCGAAGCAGACTTCGTCCTCCAGTTCCACGAACACGCGGGTGTCGTACAACGCCCGCACCGCTTCGTGATGCAGAGCGAAGATGCCTTCGACAATCACCACGGCGCCGGGCCGGACGGCTTCGGATCCCGCCTCGCGAGTGTGCGTCGCGAAGTTGTACCGCGGCCGCTCGATCGTCTCGCCGCTCTTGAGCGCCGCCAGTTGCGCCACCACCAGGTCCCAGTCGAGGCTGGCCGGATCGTCGAAGTTCCACCGCTCGCGCTGCTCGGCGGGAAGCTGCGACAGATCGCGATAGTAGTGGTCGAGCGAATGCACGGTTCCGTCCGTCTTCCCGGCGAGCGCCTCCGCCAGCAGCGTCTTCCCGGAACCGGACGGCCCGCTAATCCCGATCAAAATCCGGCCTGTCCGCATCTGTGCTTAGTTTTGCAGTTTCCGGAAGGTCACGGCTCCGCCCAGGCGATCAGGCCCGGCAGGAACGGCACCGTCAGGTCCTGATGGTACGGCAGCACCCGCACCGTGAAGCCGTGGAGCCCGCTTCGCGAACAGGCGACCTTGGCCGCTTCGTAGATCCAACAGCCGTCGGCATCCCGGACGGCAGGGTGCATCTGGGTCGCCACCCCGTCCAGTAATTCGCCGTTGGAGTTCACCCGCCCTGTGTACAACTCCACCTGGACGTCGTCCGGCGCTAGGTCCCCAAGCTGCACGTGCACCCGCACATGCAGCGCGGCGCCTACGCGCAGAGACGGCTGGGTGCCGTCCTCGACCTCTTCGACGCGCACCCGCCCCCAACCTTCGGTGACGCGCCCGACCCACGCCGCCAGCGCCCTGGCGCGGGCCGCGTCCGAGGCGGCCAATCGCTGATATTGCACGTGCGCGATCAGGTAGAACCGCTCGGTGTACTCCCGCACCATCCGGTGTGTGTTGAAGAAAGCGCAAAGGTTGCCGACGGAATCCTTCATCCGCTGGAGCCATCGCCGCGGCAGACGGTCCGCGCCGCGGTCGTAGAAGGCCGGAACCACGTCGCGCTCCAGCAGCTCATACAACGCCTCCGCCTCCACTTGCTCCTGGTACTCCGTGTTCTCGTAGGATTCGCCCCGGCCGATGGCCCATCCGATCTGGCCCGAGTCGGGCTGATGGTCGCGCCAGGCCTCGTCCCACCAGCCATCGAGCGTGCTCAGGTTCAGCGCGCCGTTGGCCGCCGCCTTCATCCCGCTGGTCCCACTGGCCTCCAGCGGACGCAACGGCGTGTTCAGCGACACATCCGCTCCCTGCACCATGTACCGCGCCACCGCCATGTCGTAGTCTTCCAGGAACACCAGCCGACGGCGGAACTCCTTTTGGCGGGCGAGCGCCACCACTTTCTGGATCAGCGCCTTGCCGGCGTCGTCCCGCGGGTGCGCCTTGCCGGCGAAAATCAACTGCACCGGCCGCTCCGGGTCGTTGAGGATTCGCGCCAGCCGCGCCGGATCGCGCAGCACCAGCCCGGCCCGCTTGTAGGTCGCGAAGCGGCGCGCGAAAGCGATGGTCAGCGCGTCCGGGTCCAGCACCTCGTTGGCCGTTTCGATCTCTACCGGCGAGGCGCCGCGCCGCTCCAATTGCCGCCGCAGCCGCCGCCGCGCGAACGCCACCAGCCGCTCCCGCCGGCGCTCGTGCGTCCGCCACAGCTCCTCGGCCGGAATCGACCGGACGCGCTGCCACAAGCTCCGGTCCGCCGGCTCCTCGCGCCAGTTCGGACCCAGGTAGCGGTCATAGAGCTGGTTCAACTCATAGGAAATCCACGAGCGGAAATGAACCCCGTTGGTGACGTGCCCGATCGGCACTTCATCCAGCGGCAGCTTCGGCCAGATCCCCTGCCACATGCGCCGGCTCACCTGCCCGTGCAGCTTGCTCACCCCGTTGGTGAACGACGCCAGCCGCAGCGCCAGCACGGTCATGCAGAAATTCTCGTTCGCGTCGGCCGGATTTTTCCTCCCCAGTCCCAGGAACTCCGTCCGCTCCAGGCCCAGCCGGCGCGCGTACTCGCCGAAGTAGTCGTCCATCAGGCCCGGCGCGAAATAGTCGTGGCCCGCCTCGACCGGCGTATGCGTCGTGAATACCAGGCTCGCCGAAGCAAGCTGGCGCGCCTCGCGGAAGCTGAGACCCTTCTGTTCCATCAACCGCCGCACCCGCTCCAGCGCCAAGAACGCCGAGTGGCCTTCGTTCATGTGGAATACCGTCGGCTCCAGCCCGAGAGCCTCCAGCGCCCGATACCCGCCGATCCCCAGCAGGATCTCCTGGCGGAGGCGCATGTCGCCGTCCCCGCCGTAAAGCTGGTCGGTGATGTCGCGGTCCTCCGGGTGCGCATTGGCCGGAATATTCGTGTCAAGCAAATACAACGGGACGCGGCCGACCTGCGCCTTCCACACGCGCGCGGTCACCGTCCGGCCCGGATACTCCACCCGGACTTCCAGCGGGCTGCCGTCGACGCCCGTTGCCTGAGCGAGCGGAAGGTTGTGAAAATCGTTGTCCTCGTAAGCCTCCTGCTGCCAGCCGGCTTCGTTGAGGTATTGGCGGAAGTACCCCTGCTGATAAAGCAGCCCGACGCCCACCATCGGCACGCCCAGGTCACTGGCCGATTTCAGGTGATCCCCCGCCAGGATGCCCAGCCCGCCGGCGAAGATCGACAGGCACTCGGTCAGGCCGAACTCGGCGGAAAAGTACGCCACCAGCGGAATGTCCGCCTTCCCATGGGTGCGCCGGCACCAGCAGCTTTCCGCCCGGAGATACGCCGCCAGCTCGCCGGCGACACGGTCCAGGTGCCCGAGGAACGAGTCGTCCCGGGCCGCCGCCTCCAGCGTCTTCTGCTCGATCGAGCCCAGCATCCGCACCGGGTTGTGCCCGCTCGATTCCCACAAATCGGAGTCCAGCCTCCGAAATAATTCGATGGCCTCGTGATCCCAGGCCCAGCGGAGGTTGTAGGCGATCTCCCGCAGTTGTTGGATCGGCTCGGGCAGGGAAGGCGCGACGGTGAAGGTGCGAATCGGCTTCATGGCAGAGGAGTATCCGTCCTGATCCTATTCATCGGCGGGACCGGAGTGCAACACCAGTGGGGCGGCGCCATGCGCCGCGACTAATCCAGAAAGATCGCCCCCTCCAGGAACCGTACCGCCCGCCCGGCAATCGTCACCCGCTCACCCTGATTCTCACAGTACAGCTCCCCGCCGCGCGCCGAGACTTGCCGCGCGTGAAGCTTCGTCTTTCCCAGCCGCCTGGACCAATACGGAATCAGCGTGCAATGCGCCGATCCCGTCACCGGGTCTTCCAGGATGCCTCCCCGCGGGGCGAAGAACCGCGACACGAAATCCGCCTCCCGGCCGGGAGCCGTCACAATGACGGCGAAATAGGGCAGCTCTTCCAGCCGCGCAAAGTCCGGCTTCATCCCCCGCACCTCGTCCTCGCTGCCGAAGACCGCCATCAGGTCGCGCGACAGCCCGGTCTCGACCGGCGTCCTTCCGAGCGCCTCCGCCAGCCCCGCCGGCACGGGCAGCGGGGTTGCCGGCCGGGAAGGGAAATCCATCGACAACAGATCGCCCTCTCTCCTCACTGACAACCGCCCGCTCCTCGTCTCGAAATCCACCGATCCCTTGGACCTGTCCAGGAACTCGAGAATCACGAACGCCGCGGCCAGCGTCGCGTGCCCGCAAAGGTCCACTTCCATCGCCGGCGTGAACCATCGCAGTTCATAGACGGTGTTGCGAGGCACAAAGAACGCGGTCTCCGACAAGTTGTTCTCGGCGGCGATCGCCTGAAGAGTAACCTCGTTGAGCCACTCCTCCAAAGGACAAACCGCGGCCGGGTTCCCGGCAAACACCCTGCCCGTGAACGCATCGATCTGAAACACGGGGATCTTCTTGCCCATGGCACCAGCCTAGCAGGGCGGCGAGATCAGGATCCTGGTCACCAGCAGCGTCGCCCGTCTCCCCGTGACTATCATGGTTAGCGTGGTTTGATCCATGTCTGTCGACTTTCCGCGCCGCATGCTCCGCGAAGCGGACATAGGCGACGTCTCGGCGCCGGCGCGTCCCTATTTGGAAGCCTCGGCCAAATGCAAGCGTGGCGACACGCGAGGAGGAACAGTATCATGAGTGCGGCCGGAAGAGAGGGCAAGACGCCCCAGATCGTGAGCGAGTTCACCGTCACGATGGAGCAGATTCAGGACTACGAGTTCCGGGTTCGGTTTGACAAGCCGGGCCAGGCAGACCTCCGTCTGGACGAGCCTCCGCCGCTCGGCAAGGATGCGGGCCCCAGCGCCGCCCGAATCATGGCGGCGGCAATCGGAAATTGCCTGAGCGCCAGCCTCCTGTTCTGCGCGCGCAAGGGAAGGGTGGAGGTGGGCCGGATCGAGGCGCGAGTCAAGGCTCAGATTGCCCGCAACGAGACAGGACGCCTGCGCATCGCCGGAGTCGAGGTGGAGATCGATCCGCGGATTGCCGAATCGGAGAGGCAGAAGGCGCTGCGCTGCCTGGATCTCTTCGAGGACTACTGCGTCGTCACACAGAGCGTCCGGCAGGGCATCCCGGTCAAGGTGACGGTGAAGGGATTCGAGAACGATCCGCGAATCAGCGTCAGTCTCGCGTAGCGGCGTGCTGCTCCAGTAGTGGCGGCGCAGTCGATTGGTCACCGGCGCCGGGATTCCGGGCGACTAACCGATCAGCTTCGCCGCCTCCCTGGCCACGATCCAGCACTTCTCCCATGCGGGCACGCGGATTCGCCGCGAAAGCACGTCGAAACCCGATTGCTCGATCCGCCCCAGCAGCCTCCGGTAGATCGCAATCAGCGCGGCGAGCGAGGCCCGGTTGCGCCGGGGAACCATTCCGGCGAGCGGCTTCGACTCTTCGTAGTACGCCTTCGCCCGGCCGGCCTCGTGGCGCAGCAATGCCACCAGCCGGTCCGTTCCCCGGCAAGCCAACACATCCTCGGCTTGGAGGCCGAAGCGCACCAGGTCCTCTGCCGGAATGTAGACGCGGCCGCGCGCGGCGTCCTCGCCGAGATCGCGGATGATGTTGGTGAGCTGGAACGCTACCCCGCACTTCTCCGCCAGCTCGAGCGCTTCCGGCGACTCGAAACCCAGGACGTGAATCAGCGACAGCCCGGCCACCGAGGCGACCTGGTAGCAGTAGTGGTAGAGATCCCCGAAGGTCTCGAACCGGCGGGGCGCGAGATCCGAGCTGACGCCGTCGATCATGTCGTGGAAATACCGCGGCGGAATCCGGTAGCGGGCCGCGGCATCGCAAAGCGCCGGCCAACCGGGGAACTCGCCGTTCCCGCCGGCGAGGGCGGCATCCAACTCCACGCGCCATTGTTGCATCGCGGCCATTGCATCGCCGCCCGGCGGCGGATCGTCGCTCAGGTCGTCCGAGCGGCGCATGAACGCATAGATGGCGCAGACGGCGTCGTGCTCCGGCCTGGGGAGCAGGACGAAGGCGTAATAGAAGTTTCGCGCGCGGCGACGAGTCACTGCCCGGCAGTAGCGATAGGACGCCTCGAGCGACAGGCTCATGCGGCCTTCGCAAACGCCGATCGCGCCAGCGTGCGCAGCAGCAGCCAGGCGCGTTCGGTCTTCGAAATCGCCGGGCGCCGGGAGAAGACGTCGTAGTCCTGGCGCTCGATCTTGTTCAGGATTTCGAGGCCGCCGCGGCTGAACAGCTCGATGTCCACGGCCAGGCGCCGCGCGACCTTGGCGCGGAGCGGCAGCCCTTCCAGAAACAGCCGCCGCGCGACCTCGACCGCTTCCTTCATGGCCGCGCGGAATGGCGGCGTGGCCGAGCGCGCCAGCACTTCCCCTACTGATGAACCGTGGCGCTTCAAGAGATCGAGCGGCAGATAGATGCGGTTCTTGTCCAGATCGACCGCCACGTCCTGCCAGAAATTGGCCAACTGAAGCGCGGTGCAGGTGGCGTCCGACAGCCGCTGCCGCTCGGCGTCGGAATAGCCGAACAAGTGCAGCACCAGCCGGCCCACGGGATTGGCGGAGTAGCGGCAGTAATCGAACAGCTCCTCGAAGCTCCGGTATCGCGTGACCGTCTGATCGCGCACGAAGGCCTGAATCAAATCGAGGAACGGCTGTTTCGGCAGCCCGCGCCGCTCGGCCGTTTCCCGCAACGCGACAAACACCGGATGGCTCGCCCGGCCCGCGTACATGGCTTCGACCTCGCCGCACCACCAGTCGAGCAGGCGGAGGCTCTCGGCGTGCTCGCCGATTTCGTCGCCGAGATCGTCGGCCCAGCGGCAGAACGCGTACACGTTGTAGAAGTCCTGGTGCAGGCTGCGCGGCAGCAGGAACGTCACCACGTGGAAATTCTCATAGTGGTGCGTGGCCAGCCAGCGCGTGTAGGCGGCCGATTCCGCTGCGGGCCAGGAGCGTGCGAGGGCTTCGGGTGAATGGACGAAATCCCTCGGCGGCAGAAACACGGACAGAGTCAGTTCACGGGATGATGGCGGTCTTCAGGTGCCCGTTGTGGCTGGTGAGGTAGCGCATGACCTCGAGCAGGTTGTCGAGCGGCTCCTCGCCCTTGACGAAATCCTGCGAGGTGATGTAGCCGGCGCTGATCACGTCCAGCGCGCGCCGGATGTGCTTCGGCGTGTGGTGGAAGCTGGCGATGCAGCGCAGCTCGGAGTAGTGCAGCAGGTTGGTGTCGAGCGTGATCCTGGTGTCGTTCGGGCAGCCGCCGAAGAAATTCACGGTGCCGCCGCGGCGGATCAACTGGATCGCGGTTTCCCACGCCGCCGGATTGCCGACCGCCTCGATGGCGATGTCGGCGCCGTAGCCGCCGGTGAGCGACTTGACCGCGGCCACCGGGTCGGTATCGCCGGTGATCACCGCCTCGTCGGCGCCCAGCCGCAGCGCCCGGTCGATCTGCGTTTGCCGCCGGCCCAAGGCGATCACGCGCGCCCCGTGGACCTTGGCCATCCGGACGAACATCAGCCCGATCGGTCCCAGGCCCATCACCGCCACCGTATCGCCGGGGCGGAGTCCGGTCTCTTCCAGGCCGCGCAGCACGCAGGCCAAAGGCTCGGCCAGGGCCGCGTCTTTGTAGGTGACGTGATCCGGGATCTGGTGGGTGTTCTTGTCGACGATGCGGCCGGGAATGCGGATGTACTCCGCGTAGGCGCCGTTGTTGAACAGCAGGTCCTCGCAGAGATTCTCGTTTCCCCGGAGGCAGAAGAAGCATTGCTGGCAAGGGGCGGAATTCGCCGCCACGATGCGCTGCCCGGGGCGGAACCGGCGCACCGCTTCTCCCACCGCGACCACGTCGCCCGCCAGCTCGTGGCCGAACACGGCGGGCGGCACGATCATCCGCGCGTGATATCCGCGGAGAAACACCTTCACGTCAGTGCCACAGGTCAGCGCCGCTTTCACTCGAACGAGGATGTCGCCTTCGCGAAGGCTGGGTACGGCCACCGGCTCCACGCGAAGTTGTTCCCTGCCGTAGAGCACGGCGGCCATCATTTCTGTCGTCACTGGGACCGCCTTTGTGGGTGAACAATAATTTTCAACGATTGCTCGTCCGGATGCAACGCCAGCCGGAAACCCTCTTCGATCCGGTCGAGCGGCAGCCGGTGGGAAATCAGCTCGTCCACCGGCAGCGCCCCGGAAAACACGAGTTCCGCCGACTCTTTCTGCAAGTCGATCGAAGCGCTGTAACACCCCATGAGGATGCGCTCGCCGGCGCAGATATCGGCGCCGGAGACGTCGATGCGCTCCTGGTGGGAGGTTTGCGCGAACAGCAGAATCCGCGCTCCGGGTCGCGAGCAGCGGATGGCCTGCTCGGCGATGCCCGGAACCGAGGCGGCGACGAGGACCACGTCGGCGCCTCGCCCCTGGGTGCGGGCCGCCGTTTCCGCGATCACATCGGTCTTCCGCGGGTCCCACGCCTCGCGCGCGCCGAACCGCAGCGAAAGCTCGCGGCGCCGGGCGATGGTATCGGTGGCCAGGATCGCCGCGCCGGTGCGCTTGACCAGCATGGTGAACATCAGCCCGATCGGCCCCTGGCCCAGAATCACCACCGTCTCGTCGGGGCGGGGATCGATCTGCCTGACCGCTTTCAGGCACGTGTTCACCGGTTCGACGAACGACGCGCGGTCGAAGGACACGCCGTCCGGGATCTTCTCGACGCCGCGGCGGACGATCCAGTCCATCACCCGCGCGTATTGGGAGAAACCCCCGCCGGAAGGCTCGTACCCCGCGGTGACGCCAACCCTCTTGTAGGTTGGGCACTGGGCGTAGAGCTTCCTCCGGCAGTAGAAGCACTCGGCGCACGGGACGTGGTGAAAGACGACGACGCGATCACCGATGTCGAAGCCGTTCACACCCACGCCGGCGGCGGCTACCACCCCCGCCGTCTCGTGTCCGAAAATGCGCGGCGGCTCCAGCAGGTCGTACGTGATTTTCTTGAGATCGGTGTGGCAGATCCCGCAGCTTTCCACCCGGACCAGCAGTTCGCCGGGCTGCGGTTTCGGCGTCGGCAGATCGTCCACGGATACATGACTGCTACCCGTGTACACCGCCGCCCGCATCAACGGCGGCAAGCTAGAATTGACAGTCAGCAATCAGCCTTCCTATCGTTTCCGCAGCGACATGGCTGCGTCTCCAAAGCTTCAACAACTCCGGCAGCAGCGCGGGCTGGCGGATCGCGGCCCAAACGACCCGCGCATCGCGGATTCGGCCCCGGGTGTCCCGCGCCGCGTTCAGGTCGATTCGCAGCTCCTCGCCGGCCGTGTCGGTGACGGCCCGGACGCAGTAAAAGGGAACCCGCCAGCGGGTCGCCCGTTCCGCTACCGCCGCGGCTTCCATCTCGACGGCAAGGAACCCTTGCTCATGAAGACGCCGTTTCTCCGCAGTGGTTCGCACCACCTGATCCACCGATACCACCGGCCCCCGAGCCGTTCGGAATCCCGTCCGCGGCAGGACTGCCTCGAAGGACCGGCCGCCGACAGCCTCGATTCTCGTTGCCAGAACCGCATCGCCCGGGCCGAGCGCTGGATCCAATGCTCCGCAGGAGCCGGTGCTGATGACCGCCGCCAGCCGCCGGCCGGCGGCAGCGTCCATCGCCTCCCCGGCCAACCCCTGTCCGTGCCCGTGGGCCACCAGCAGCAGTCTCCTTCCATTCAGCTCGGCCGATCGCGCGAATTGGACCGGCCAGCTCAACCGCTCGATGGCCCGGCACCGCCGCAGAAGCCCGGAGAACTCCCTCGGTTCCGAGGCGACCATCAGCAGTTCATCCACCTCAGCAGTAGCCGTTCCGGCGAAACCACTCCACCGCCCGGCCCAGCGCTCCATCCACCGGGCCAGGCGAATAACCCAATTCCCGCGCTGCCTTGCCGTGCGATACCCACATCTTCTTTCGCGCCATCCGCACCCCTTCGAGCGGGACCCGCGGCTCCCGGCCGCTCAAGCGAGCCCAGGCCGTGCTCGCCGCGCCGGCGGCATAGGCGACGGCGAATGGAATCCGGGCTGCCGGTGCTTTCCGGCCGCTCACGTGTGCCAACTTCTCCAGGATTTGCCGTAGCGTCAGGTTTTGGCAGCCGAGAACATACCGTTCCCCACTCCTGCCGCGCTCACACGCCTGAAGGTGACCTTCGGCGATGTCGGCCACATCCACCAGGTTCAAGCCGGTGTCGATGAAGGCCGGCATGGCGCCTCGCAGAAAATCGACGATCAACTTCCCTGTCGGCGTGGGCTTGAAATCGTGATCGCCCACCGGCGCCGTCGGATTCACGATGACGATCGGAAAGCCGGACCGCGCAGCCTCCAGAGCCGCCTGCTCGGCCAGAAACTTCGATCGCTTGTAATGGCCGGTCATGTCGCCGAGGCTGACAGGCGTCTCTTCGTCTCCAATCCTATCCGGTTGCAAGCCGATGGTGCCGACGGTGCTCGTGTAGACGAAGCGCTCCACACCGGCCTTTCTGGCCGCCTCCAGCAGGTTGCGCGTGCCGTCCACATTGGACCGGTACAACTCCGACGGATCCTTGGCCCACAGCCTGTAATCCGCGGCCACGTGAAACACCAGTCCGCAGCCGCTGACAGCTCTCTCGAGCGACAGCGGATCCCGGAGATCGCCCGTGGCGCACTCGACATCCAGTTCCCGCAGCCTGCTCACAGGACGTACCAGCGCCCGCACGCAATGGCCGCGCTCCAGCAACTTCCGCGCGACGTGCCAGCCGATGAATCCCGTCGCGCCGGTCACCAGGGTCGGCTTCAACGCAGCATCCAGGTCAGCAACCGGAGGCTGTCGCCCGGCTTCGCGTTGATGCCCAGCGCTGCCGAGGGCTCATAGCCGCAGTGAACCATGCAATGCTCGCAGCGCGGGTCATTGCCGTGCCCGTAGTTCTCCCACTGCGTCCGGGTCATTAGTTCTTCGAACGTCTGATAGTGCCCGTCCGTGATCAGGTAGCAAGGGCCCTTCCAACCCATGATGTTGTAAGTCGGGTTCCCCCAAGCGGTGCAGGGCAGCTCGCGCTTGCCCTGAAGGAAATCCTGGTAGACCGGGGTGGCGTTCAGCTTGAAGCGCTTCGCTAGCCGGTCGATCGACTGAAATTTCTCGTGTATGTCGTCGCGCGTCATGAAGATCTCGCGATCATTCACCGCTGAGTACCCATAAGCCGGCGACAGCATATGGCCGTCGAGGTCGAACTGCTCGAGATACTCGAACAGTTGCTCGATCTCCTGCATGTCCGTTTCTTTGTAAATGGTCGTATTTGTGCAGACCTTGAAGCCCGCTTCCTTGGAAGCGCGGATGCCGTCGATTGCCTCGCGAAACACCCCTTCGCGCTCGACGGCAAGGTCGTGAGTCTTCTCCATGCCGTCCAGGTGCACGTTGAAGAAGAAGCGGACATCGGGGCGAAACTCGCCGAGCCGCTTCCGGAGAAACATGCCGTTCGTGCACAGGTAGATGTGCTTGTCGCGTTCGAGGATCTTCGCCGACAGTTCGCCGATGGGCGGATAGAGCAGCGGCTCGCCGCCGCAGATGGAAACGATCGGCGCCCCGCACTCGTCCACAGCGGCAAGGCATTCCTCGACGCTCAGCTTCTGCGTCATCACCGACTCGTACTCGCGGATGCGGCCGCAGCCCGTGCAGGTGAGGTTGCAGGCGTGCAGCGGCTCGAGCATCAGAACCAAAGGGAACCGCCTGCGGATCATCGGGTGCGGCGCCCGGCGCGCCCCGCCGTTGTGGTGGACGATGCGGAAGGGATTGGACGCGTCCGTTTTCGACGAATGGTCCTGCTGCCATTCCGGACGCGGATTCCACTTGTTTTTGGCGATATAGCCGGCCATGCCGACCGTCATCGATAGCGGAAATCTCACGGTCCACCCCCGGTGCCCCCGTTTCGAGTTTTCAGGTAAGTGGCGAGCGCCAGCAACGGGAACGACTGCCGGTATAGGTGGTAAGTCAGGTAGAAGACCCTTGGAAATCCTGTGCCCGTGGCCAGTTCTTCGTCCCAGGATCCGTCGCCGCGCTGTGTTTCCAGAAGATACTCAATGCCTTTGTTGACGCTGAGGCTGTCCGTGTCCCCGGAGGCAAGCAAACCCAAAACTGCCCAGGCCGTCTGAGATGCGGTGCTTTCCGCTGGCGCGAAGGCGCCCCGGTCGTAGCTCGCGCAACTCTCGCCCCATCCGCCGTCGGCGTTCTGGATCGAGCGCAGCCACTCACCCGCCCGCAGGATGTGAGCCTCCCGGTCGCTCTCGCCGGCGGCCCGGAGTCCGCGCAGCGCGAGGAACGTGCCGTAGACATAATTCACGCCCCAGCGCCCGAACCAGCTTCCATCCTGCTCCTGCGCGCGGACCAGGTAGTCGACTCCGCGGCGGATCGCCGGATGCGTCCGGTCGAGGCCGAACGCGCACAGCGCTTCCAGCACTCGGCCGGTGATGTCCGGGCAAGTCGGGTCCAGCATGGCGTTGTGGTCCGCGAACGGGACGTCGCTCAGCATCGTCCAGTTGTTGTCCACGTCAAACGCAGCCCAGCCGCCGTCGGAGGACTGCATCGCCTGAAGCCAGCGGATGGCGCGCCGGACCACGGCGTTGTGGTTCCGGCTGTCGGAAGCCTGAGCATGCCGCAGCGCCAGCAGAACCATGGCCGTGTCGTCGATGTCGGGATAAAACTCGTTGGCGAACTCGAAATACCAGCCGGACGGCTCGATGTCGGGCCGCTTGACCGCCCAATCCCCCTTCCGCCGGACTTCCTTGGTGAGCAGCCAGTCGGCCGTCCTGCGCAACGCATCCGGGGGCGCCGCGCCTGCCTCGGCCAGCGCGAAGGCGGCGATGGCGGTGTCCCAGACCGGGGAAAAACATGGCTGGAACTGGAAGCGATCGCCGTCGTCCATGAGCAAACCCATGAACTGCCGCTCGGCTTCGATCCGGTCGGCATGGGAGGGTGGATAGCCCAACACGTCCAGCGCCATGACGACGTACATCATCGGCGGATAGATGGCTCCCAGGCCGTCCGAGTATCGCGTGCGCTCGAGCATCCATTGCTCGGCTCTTCGGACTGCTTTTCGGCGGATGCCGGCCGGCCCGTAGCGCTCCCAGAGTTTCAGCAGCCTGTCGGCGCGCAGGAAGAACTTCCGCCAGCTCAGAAACTCATCGCGGCCGCGAAACTCAAAGCTCGCGCCTGGCAGAAACAGTTCTTCGAGCGTGAAGCCCTCGGGGACCGGCCGCCGCGGATTCGCCGAGTGAACGATCGCGAGCGGGATCACGATGGCGCGCGTCCACGACGACATCTGGTAGATGAAGTCTCCCGGCAGCAACATGATCTCCGGCGGGATGGAGGGAACATGCTCCCGCGGGTAGAGGCCGAACAGGCTGAGGTTGACCTTGACGTAGCTGTTGGCCGACTGAATGCCTCCGAGCGCCAGAATGCGCTGGCGTGCCCGCGACAGTTCGGGGCTGCCGGCCGACAGCCCCGCGAGCTTCAGCGCGAAATAGGCCTTCACGGTGGCGCTAATGTCGGCGGGACCCTTGGGATAGATGTTGAAGCCGCCATCGGGAAGCTGTCGGGCCAGAATCGAGCGAACCGCCCGGTCGATCTGGGCGCGGTTCGGCGGGTTCCAGATCTTCCCTTGTGGCGGGTGCAGCCATAACTGAAGCAGAACGTAGTCGGATTCGAGGGTGGTGTCGGCCGCCAGCTCGCCCCACCAGTAACCCTGCTCGTGCTGCAAGCCGAGAAGATACTCGGACGAGCGGCGGAGCGCATCCGCGGCCGCGCCGGCCAGCCGTTCCTGAACCTGGGTGCCGGTGCTCATACCGTTCCGACCGCCACCGGCCGGTCGCTGAACTGCACCAGCTCGGATGGCAAGGAGAACCGCACGTCTTCGTCCTTGACTTGAAACTCCTCCAGAACGGTGTGCCCGTACCGCGCGAGAGCGTCGATGACGCCCTGCACGAGCACTTCCGGCGCGGAGGCGCCGGCGGTCACTGCGACCGTGTCCACTCCATCGAGCCACGAGGGGTGGATCTCGCGTTCGTCGTCGATGAGGTGGGCGGGCACGCCGCTGCGCTCGCACACTTCCACCAGCCGCTTGGAATTCGAGCTGTTCTGCGATCCCACCACCAACAGGAGCTGGCAGCGCGGGGCCACCGCCTTGACCGCAAGCTGCCGGTTTTCGGTGGCATAGCAGATGTCCTGGGCGGGCGGCGACTGGATCGCGGGGAACCGTTCCCTAAGCCGCGCCACGATGTCGCGCGTCTCGTCGAGGCTCAGCGTCGTCTGCGTCAGGTAGCAGATCCTCGTCGGATCGGGCACTTCGACGCGGTCCACGTCCTCGACCGTCTCGACCAGCACGCTCGAGTCCGGCACCTCGCCCAAGGTGCCGATCACTTCGTCGTGGTCGCGGTGGCCGATCAGTACGATGGTGAATCCCTTTTGCGCGAACCGCGCCGCCTCCAGGTGGACTTTGGTGACCAGCGGGCAGGTGGCGTCAATGACCCGCAGCCTCCGTTCCCTGGCCTGCCGGCGCACCTCGGGGGCCACGCCATGGGCGCTGAAGATGACCCGGGCGCCGACGGGCACCTCGTCCACTTCCTCAACGGTGATTGCTCCGGCTTCCTGCAAATCCTCCACGACGTGGCGGTTGTGCACGATTTCCTTGCGCACGTAGATCGGCGGACCGAAGGTATCCAGGGCGATCTTGACCACGTCGATCGCCCGGACCACCCCGGCGCAGAAACCGCGCGGGGTCAGCAGAAGCACTCTCTTGGCAGCCGTCGCCCCAGGAGACGGATGGAAAGTGGGCATGCGTACTTCAGTATAGCAACTCGTTGAAAGCGAGCTTCTTTCGCTTCAGTGCCTCCCGTGTGCTGCCCGGGCTGGGCCTGCACGGCTCCACGCACCGCTTCGGGGTTGTGGGACACTTCAGGCATGGACCGCTGGACCACCTGCCAGCCTGAAGCCGGGCTTCGCCTGGTTCTGGCCGCTTCGGACCGCGGGCTGTGCCGGCTTTCCTTCGACGGCACTGAGCCGGGCCCGAGGGACGATGGCCATCCCATGCTCCGTTCCACTGTCGGGCAGCTTGAAGAGTACTTCCGCGGGAAACTCCGCGAGTTCCGCGTGCCGCTGGATCTTCGGGGCACCCGGTTCCAGGTGGAGGTGTGGCAGGCGCTTCTGCGCATCCCCTACGGCGAGACGCGCAGCTACGCCGAGATCGCCGAGGAGATCGGCAATCCGAAGGCGGTGCGCGCGGTCGGGCACGCCAACGGCTCGAATCCGATTGCGATCATCGTGCCGTGCCATCGAGTGGTCGCATCTGGCGGCGGGCTGGGCGGATACGGCGGTGGGCTCGATCTGAAGGGGAGGTTGCTCACGCTTGAGGCGGAGGTCGCCGCATCATCCGGCCAGCCTCACACACCCCTTCAACGGCCCGTGTTGGCCGCCCGGTTTTACAGCCCACGCCTGTTCTGAGGGCCGCGGGCACGGTCCCGGCCTCGCAGTTATCGCTTCCCTTTTGCTGTACGATCACGCCCGACGGCTGCCAGCTCGCTCAGACGACTATTGCGTTGGCGGTCGATCATGCCAACGATCGGCGCACGGGCCCGCCCCGCCTGGCAAACCCATACCCCACACTCTTTCTTGATCAACTGCGTCGGCCGAATGGGCCGCGCCGGACCGATGTTATCGAGAGGGAGTTCGGTCGCCATGAGGGTATGATGCCACGGCTCTCTCACGGCTCTCTCCCCCGCGCCTCAGCGATCCGATCCTCGACCAGTCGCAGCAACCGCTCCGGATCCTCCGGCTCCACGCCGATTCTGAGGAAAAGCAACCGCAGCGGGGCGATCCACTTCGCACAGTCGGCCGGGAGGTTCATGACGTCCTTCTCCGTCGTCACCAGCGCCTCCACGCCGGCAGCGCGGGCGTGCGCGGTCAGGCGGCGCAGCTCGATCGCCCTGTAATGGTGGTGGTCGCCAAAAGCCACCCGGGCGGCGGGCCGGCAGCCCAACGATTCCAGCGTGCGCCAGAACGAGGCGGGATTGCCAAGCCCGCAGAAGGCGACCACCCGCGAGCACGGCGGCTCTTCCGGCGAGCGGCGTTCGCCGGACTTGCAGTCGATCCACTCGACCGGCGCCGTCCGGCAGTGAAAGATCGGCGCTTCGGTATTGTAGCGGCGCACGACTGCCTCGATGCCGTCGTAACGCCGGCCGGGCTCGACTCGGGTAAGGACGATCAGGCCGGCGCGCTCCAGCGCCACTGGCGGCTCACGCAAGCGCCCCAACGGCATCATCTCACCTCCGCCGAACGGCGCTAGCGTGTCGATCAACACGATGTCCAGCGTGCGATCCAGCCGGGCATGTTGAAACCCATCATCGAGCAGAAATACGGACGGCCGGTGCTCGGACTCGATGCGCCGCCCCGCGACCACCCGCTCTGCTCCGATCCCGACCGGACCCAGCCCGGAGCGGAGCAGGAACTGCGCCTCGTCCCCCGTCCTGGAGGCGGGGGCGATCTCTCCCGCGGCGAGGATCGTGCACCTCTCCGGATTGCGCCGCCGGTAGCCGCGGGTGAGAAACGCCGGGCTGTGCCCGGCTGCCCGGAGCCGTTCTGCCAGCCAGAGGACGAACGGCGTTTTCCCCGAGCCACCCGCTGTCAGGCTCCCGACGCTGATCACCGGCGTCCGCAGGCTCGCACGCCGGGCCAGATCGCGGCTCCGCTTCCACCTGCCCCCAACCGCCCACAGTCGCGACAGCAGCCACAGAAACTGAAAGGCAGGAAACGCCGGCCGGTAATGCGGCAGCGCCCGCGCGTACAGAATCCCGATTTCCTGCAACGCCCGGCCGGTGGCCCCGCGCCGGGCTTCGGCGATTTGCAGGGCGCGGCTTCCGAGATCCGCCCGCAGCGCCGCGTCTCCGAGCAGCGCGCCAACCGCGGACTCGAGCTCCGATGCCTCGCGAATCTCCAGGCAGGCGCGCTTCGAGCGGAACTCCTCGATAATGTCCGGGAAGTTCTCCATGTGTGGGCCGCAGATGACCGGCCGGCCGAAGCACGCCGGCTCCAGAATGTTGTGGCCGCCGCGTCTGGCGAGTGTTCCTCCCATGAAGACGACGCCGGCCGCCGCGAACAGCCCGCTCAGCTCGCCGATGCTGTCGAGCAGCAGAACGCCCGGCAGGCGCAGGGCAGGCGTCGATTCGTTCAGCGCCGACCGGCGAACGAACGGAACCTCCGAGGCGGCCAGCTTCGCTGCGGCGGAATCAAACCGCTCGGGACGGCGGGGAACAAGGATGAGGAGCAGGCGCGGGTGCTCCGGCGCCAGCCGCCGGAAAGCTTCAATGACGGCGTCGTCCTCATCGGGGTCCCCGGCTTCACGCGGGGGCATCGTGCTGGCGGCGATCCAGACCGTTTCCGGCCGGGCGGCTTCGAGCAACCGCGCGACGGGCGCCGGCACCGAAGTGGCTTGAGGCTCGAAATCGTACTTCAGATTGCCGACGACCTCGATCCTCCCCGCTGGAGCGCCGAGCGCCAGGTAGCGTGACCCGCCCGCGGGGCCCGCGCAAAGGATCCGGTCCGGCAGAGACAACACCGCGCGGAAGAACCATCGCAGGCGCGCGTACCTGGGGAATGCCCGGTCCGAGATCCTGCCGTTGACGATGAGCAGCCCGCAGCCCTGGCGCTTCGCCTCGCGGTAGAGGTTCGGCCAGAGCTCGGTTTCCATCACCACCAGTACGGAGGGCCGCAGGGTGCGCAGCACGCGCCGCACGGCGAAGCAGTAATCCATCGGGGCGTAGAACGCGCCGCCGGTGATCTCGCGGAGCTTGTCTTCGGCCAGCGCCATGCCGGCGAGCGTTGAAGTCGAGACGAATACGGGCACGCCCGGCAGCACCTCCCGCAGCCGGAGGATCAGCGTCACCGACGAGAGGACCTCGCCGACGGAGACCGCATGTAACCAGACCGCGCCGGCAACGGTCTGTTTGTATGAGTGGGGCAGGAAGCCTAGCCGCTCGCCGAATTGCCGGAAGTAGCGCCTGTCCCGGAATCCGCGAAGCAGGAAGTAGATTACGATGAGAGGGGACGCGGCCCACTGGACGGCCCGGTACAAACAATAGATGAGCTTTTCATCCAAGCTGTTCTTGCTTCTCCTGAGTATAGCGGCGGCCTGGGGAGCCGACAAGGAGAAGGCGAAATTTGATCCGGGCCCGGTGACCGCCTTTGAGGCCAGGCAGACGATCGATAAGCTGACGATCGCCGCGCGCCCGTACGTGGGCGACGACGAAGCCCGGCCCGCCTTCGGCAAGAACAATCCGAACAAGTACGGGATTCTGCCCGTCCTGCTGGTGATGCAGAACGACGGCACGCAGGTGCTCGCTCTCGACCGGATGCGGGTGAAATACATCACCCCGCGCGGCGAGGATATCGAGGCCACGCCCGCCGAGGAGCTTCGCTACGTGCTCGGCGGAACCAAGCCGGACCTTGTGCCCGGTCCGCTGCCGCGGATGCCAGGAAGCGGGCGCCGGAAGAATCCGCTCGACACCTGGGAGATCACCGGCCGGGCGTTCGCGGCGCGGATGCTCGCTCCCGGCGAGTCGGCGCACGGATTCGTCTATTTCCAGACCGGCCACCGGAGCGAGTCGCGCGTGTACGTTACCGGAATCCGGGAAGCGGCTACGGGCAAGGAACTGTTCTTCTTCGAGATCCCGTTGGGATCGGCGCGGTAGTCCGGCACTCTTTTGAGCCGCCGATGAACGCCGATAAACGCCGATGAAAACGCCCCTCGTGTAGCCTGCTCACTTCGTTGGCGCCGCTTTTTTCGCCGGGGCGGCCTTCTTGGCGGCGGGCTTGGGCGGCGCGGGCTCGGGGCCGACCCGCTCGATGACAACCTTCGTGATCCGAACCGGCGTGCGCGGCTTGGCTTGCGCGTCCGCCGGCACGCGGGCAATCTTGTTCACGAGTTCCTGCCCCTCAATCACCTGTCCGAAAATCGTGTGGCCGCCGTCCAGATGCGGCGTCGGCACCTCCGTGATGAAGAACTGGCAGCTCCCCGTGTTCGGCTCGCCGATGTTAGCCATCGCCAGGCGTCCGGGCTTGTCGAACTTCAGGCTGGGATGGAATTCGTCCTTGATGGTGAAGCCCGGGTCCCCCGTGCCGTCCCCGCTTGGGTCGCCGCCCTGAATCATGAACCGCGGAATGACACGGTGAAACGTGGTGCCGCTGTACAGCGGGCGCCGCACCATCTGGCCGGTTTTCGGATCGCGCCACGCCTTCGTGCCCCGCGCCAGGGCCACGAAATTCCGGACAGTGATCGGCGACTCCTTCTCGTACAGAACCAGCTTGATGTCGCCCATGCTGGTGGAGATGGTGGCGTAGAGGCCGGGCTCGCGCTCGGGCGCCGCGGCCGCCGGAGCCGCCGGCTCCTGCGCCACCAGCGGCAACGAAAACACCGTGAGTAGAGCAAGTGAATGCCAACGAGAAGCGTTCATGTTGGCCGATTATACTGGAAACTCCCCCGATGCGCTTGTTCCGTGTACTGCTGGCCTGCCTGGTCTCCGCGGCCGCTCTATGGGCCGAGCGTGTTTCGGTCACCGTGCTCGCCACCACCGACCTCCACGGAAACATCTACCCGCACGACTACTATACAGACCGGCCCGCCCAACGTGGCCTGGCGAAGATCGCGACGATTGTCGAGGACATCCGCCGGCGGAACCCGAACACCCTCCTCATCGACTGCGGGGACACGATCCAAGGCTCGCCGCTCGAGTCGGTCTGGCAGCAGTGGGTGCGCGCCGGCGCCCTTCCACTGAAACTGAAATGGCCTGGTGAGCCGCCGCGCCGGGATCCGATGATGCTCGTGATGAGCCACATGCGCTATGACGCGATGGTGCTCGGCAACCACGAGTTCGACTTCGGACTTCGAAATCTGGAGCGCGCACGGGGTGACGCCGCATTCCCCTGGCTGTCGGCGAACACGGTCGTCGATGGCACGCGGATCAAGCCTTTCGAGCCGTACCTGGTTAAGACCGTGGCCGGGGTCAAGGTGGCCGTCATCGGCATCACCACCCCGGCGGTTCCGTCCTGGGAAGAACCGGAGGACTATCGAGGGCTGCGGTTTCTCCCGGGCCAGGAAGGTGTCCGGCGGGCGCTGGCCGAGCTTTCCTGGAAGCACAAGCCGGATCTCGTGGTCGTGGCGGCCCACATGGGGCTGGGCCGCGATCCGAAGACCGGGCGGCGGCGGGGTACGGATTTCGCCGGCGAGAACGCGGCCGGCGAGATCGCCGCCGAAGTGCCGGGCATCGATGCCATCGTGTACGGGCACAGCCACCAGCAAATGGCCGGACTGAGGATCGGCGGGGTCCTGCTCGTGCAACCGGAGCGCTTCGGCGGTTCTCTGGCCCGGCTGGACTTTGATCTGGAAAGACGGGGCGCCGTCTGGCAACTCCTCAACAAGCGCAGCCGGCTCATCCCGGTGAAGAAACAGACTCCGGCGGACGAAGAAGTCATGCGGCTCGCCAGGCCCTATCACGAGAGCGCGGAACGGTATCTCGACACGCCGGTGGCCGAGTCACCGGTGGCGATGGACGGAACCGCCGGCCGCTTCCGTGACACCGCGCTCGTGGATGTGATTCACGCCGTGCAGATGCATTACGCCAAGGCCGATGTCTCTTTCACCGCCCTGTTCCATTCCGGCGTGCGCATTCCGAAGGGGCCGATGACGGTCCGGCAGCTCGCCGCGCTGTACGTGTACGACAACGAGCTGTACGCGATCGAGGGAACCGGGCGGATGGTGCGGGAGGCGCTCGAAAACGCCGCGCGCTACTTCCGCACGTGCCCGACGCCGGCCTGCGACCACGGACCGCTCCTCAACCGGCGCGTGGCCGGTTTCAACTACGACATGGCGCAGGGCGTCGAATACGAGATCGACCTGACGCAGCAGGCGGGCCGCCGGGTTCGAAACCTCCGCTACAGGGGCCGGCCCTTGCGCCCGGAGCAAAAGCTGCGGATCGCGGTAAACAACCACCGCGTAGCAGGCCGCGCCGGCTACGACATGTTTCGTGACGCGAAGATCCTGTGGAGGTCGAACCAGGACATCCCCGGTCTTATGGTGGAGTACTACACGGTGCGCGGCCGCTTGCCGTCGCGGCCGGACGGGAACTGGCGCATCGTGCCCGAGACGGCCGTGGCGATACTGGAGCGGGACGTCGCAGGCCTTCGGCCCGCGCAAGGCAAGAATCAAAAATCAAAAGTCAAAAGGCAAAAATGAAGGTGCGCCTTCGGCGCTCTTTCGTTTCTTGCCGAAGGTCTCACCTATTTGGGATACCCCACCGTCTGCGCCAGCGTGATCCGCTGGGTCGGCGTCAGCCCCAGCTTCCTTGCCGCCGCGGGCTTGTCCACGGACGCCCGAACGACGGTGACCAGGCCTTCGGAGGCGCAGTACAGGTACACGTTCTGCGCCATGAATCCGGTGTCGGCGGCGGCGTAAAACGCCTTCTCTTCCTCCGAGCCTTCGCTCATCCTGGCGAAGTCGGCGACATAGATCAGGTTCAGCGGCGCTTCCTTGACGAAGTCCTGGGTTCCCGCCAGCGCGCGTATGTCCTCTGCGAGCACCGGTCCGAGCGCGTGATCCTTGGGACGGTACACGAAGACTCCATCGGGGGCCACCACGTAGATATCGATTTCCTGCCAGTTATGGGCCGAGGGCGCGGTGCGGCGGCCCGACTCCGGGCGGTTGATGCCGCCGGCGGCCCACAGAAGATCGGACAGCACCTGCAAGGGGATCTCGCGCGACGAGAAGGAGCGCGTGGACTGGCGATCCTTCAGCGCCCGCATCAACGGCTGGCCCCCGTCAGTCCGGGGCGGCGGAAGCTTCACCGGACGCCGCTCTTGGGCAAACCCGGCGGAAGCGCAAATCACCCAGGCAAATAGAAGAAGGCGGATTCTCTTGTTCATGACGGATACTATAGCAATGCGCCTTTTGGCTCCTCTTCTGTCTGTGCTGCTGCTGGTGTCTTTCGCCGGCTGCCGGAAGAGCAACCGCAAGTCCATCGCCGTGATCGCCCAGGGCCGCACCCACCTGTTCTGGCAGTCGATTCACGCCGGCGCGGCCGCGGCGGCCCGCGAACTTGACGTGGAAATCCTCTGGAACGCGCCGGCTTCGGAAACCGACTACGCCGCCCAACTTCAGATCGTCAACGCGATGATTACGCGCCGCGTGGACGCCATCGCGGTTTGTCCCATGGACAAGACGGCGATGATCGGAGTGGTGGACCGCGCGGCGCGCGAGGGCATTCCGGTGATCATCTTCGACACCGGCGTCGATACCGAGAGCTATGTGGCACGCGTTGCCACCGACAACTACGGCGCCGGCCGGCTCGCGGGCAGGCGCATGGGCGAGATCCTCGGAAGGAAGGGAACGGTGGTGATCGTGGCCTGCGTCCCGGGTTCCGCGTCCACCCTCGCCCGCGAGCAGGGCTTTGAGGACGAACTTCGCGAGCACTCGCCCGGTATCCGGATTCTCGACAAGCGCTTCGGCATGTCCGACTTCGCCAAGTCGCTGGCGGTCGCCGAGAACATGCTGACCGCGCATCCCGGCGTCGATGCCGTGTTCGCCTCGAACGAAACCAGCACCGTCGGCGCCGCGCAAGCAGTGAAAGCGCGCGGCAGCAAAGTGAAACTTGTCGGATTCGACTCGAGCCCGACGCTTCTTGCCGACCTCGAAGCCGGCCTGATCGATTCGCTCGTCGTCCAGCACGCGTGGAAGATGGGCTACGAAGCCGTGTCGCTCGCCGTCCGCAAGCTGCGCGGCGAGACCCCGCCTAAGGAAAATCCGCTCCCCGCCCGCCTCGTCACCCGCGCCAACATGAACGAGCCGGAGATCTACCTGCAACTCCACCCGAAGCTCGAATTCTGAGCCGGTCGCGGTAACCAGCCGGTGGCTGAGGTGGGGCGGACCGCCCGCGAACCGCGATAAAAGGTGGAATCCCCTACGGCTTCTTGCCGGCAGAGCGCACTTCCTCTTCAAGAGCCTTTGGGCCTTTGGTCTCAAGTATCCAGCGAAGCCTGTTCGATGCGGACCGGGCGCCTTGCAGGCGCCCCTGGATGTAGTCCGCCTGCTTCAAGGTGTCCTCGCCCCAGCTTGATCCATCGCTGAAAGCCACATAGTCCACCCGCAGGACACACCGCAGAGTGTTCCCCGCCTTGTCCTTGCCGGGATGCACATTCCGCCCCTGCCACGTCTTGCCCGGCGCGAAAGGCCTCGGTCCGGACGGCCCCGTCTTGACTCCGCGGAGCCAGGTTGACAGCACCATTTGACCGCCGGAATCAAAGGATTCAGCGACCACATTGTAGCCGAGAATCTCCTTTTCAGACCGGTTCGTTAGACTGACCTTGAACCATGGGGCCGGCCAGTCCGGCGCCGGCAATACCTCGATAACGATTGGACTGTCAGGTTGAGAGGCAACTTCCTGAGCGTTGATCACAACCGAGGTCGCCAGGGCCACAAAGACTGAGATCAGAAGCATGATCCTCATGACCGCCTCCGCCTAAAAGCAATTGGGGCAGGGTACGCACCTGTCCTCTCCCCAATTCTCGCAGTAGTGCTCGATCGAGCAGCAGGCAAGCCAACCGGTACATCTGAACTGGCTGATGTAACTGCAATCATCATGACAGCAATCCAGGTAGCCGCCGAAGTTGTTGTTGCAATACACGGTGAAGACACGGCCTTGCCCTTCTGGAGGATAGCATCTCCACGGGCTTCCGCCGCACTGTACGCAGACTTGCGAAGTGGCGGGAGCAAGCAGAAGAGCCAGGAAGAACAACATTCGAAACCACATGGCTGTTTCTCCGCTACGATGGTACCCCCCGGAGAAAGAGTCAATAGGGTCTTTATGCTATTTTTCGGTTTGCCTCAAGACGCCTGCGACAGTCGCGGTGTCGCGCGCCGTCCGCAAGCTGCGAGGCGAGACCCCGCCCAAAGAGAATCCCCTGCCCGCGCGCCGGCGGCTTGGGTCACCCCTCCGAGGTACAATCGAAGTCGTG
>CAZACK010000062.1:26813-29857 GCA_964483455.1 uncultured Solibacteraceae bacterium | reverse complement strand
TATCGGTGGAAGAGGATTTGCCGGACAGTGCGGAGGATCTGTGGAGTCGGCCATTGTCAAAGGCCTCACGGTGCAGCGCGAACGGCTGTGACGACGTAGAGCGGACGGTGCTCCGTCTCACCCGCCAGCCAGGCGGCTGTGCTTCCTCCCGAACTGGAAGTAAATCACCAGCCCGATGGCCAGCCACACGATGAAGCGCAGCCAGGTCTCGATCGGCAGGCTCAGCATCAGCACAAGACACGCCACGATCGACACCAGCGGCAGGAACGGCGCCCACGGCACGCGGAAGCCTCGAGCGCGCCCGGGCTGCGTGCGGCGCAACACGATCACGCCCGCCGAGACGAGGATGAAGGCGAACAGCGTGCCGATATTTGACAGGTCGGCGAACGTGCCGAGGTCCCAGACGCCCGCCGGGATTCCAACGGCGAAGCCCGCGATCCAGGTGCTGATGTGGGGGGTGCGGTGTTTCGGGTGGACCTTGGAGAACGCCGGCGGCAACAGGCCGTCGCGCGACATGGCGAACCAGACGCGCGCCTGGCCGTATTGAAAGACCAGCAGCGAGGAGATCATCCCCAGAATTGCTCCCACCGAGACGGCGCGGCGGATGTTGTCGAAGCCCAGCGCCTTGAGCGCGCCGGCCACCGGCGCGGCGATGGCGAGCGAGCGCCAGTCCGCGATCCCCGTCAACACCAGCGCCACCGACGTGTAGAGCAGCGTGCAGATGAACAGCGTGGCGATGATGCCGATCGGCAGATCGCGCTGCGGGTGGCGGCACTCCTCGGCGGCGGTCGAGACCGAGTCGAATCCGATGTACGTGAAGAACACGATGGCCGCGCCGGTCAGCACACCGGAGAATCCGTTCGGCATGTAAGGATGCCAGTTCTCCACCCGGATCGCGCGGGCGGCGCCGAAGACGAAGATGAGAATGGCGACCACCTTGATGAGGACCATCACGTTGTTCGTCTCGGCGCTTTCCCGCACGCCGCGGACAAGCACCACCGTCAGCAGCATCAGGATCAGGAAGGCCGGCAGGTTGAACCAGCTTCCGGTGAACTGGCCGCCGGCGATCATCGGTCCGGCGATCGCCTTCGGCAGGTGAAGGCCGAGGGTGCTCTCGAGGACGTCATTGAAGTATGCAGAGAAGCCGACGGCGACGGCCATGTTGGAGACGGCGTACTCGAGAATCAAGTCCCAGCCGATGATCCAGGCGAAGATCTCGCCGAGCGTGGCGTAGGAATAGGTGTAGGCGCTGCCGGCGATGGGGATCATCGACGCCAGCTCGGCGTAGCAAAGGGCGGCGAAGGCGCAGGCGAGCGCGGTCAGCAGAAACGAGAGCGTGATCGCCGGTCCCGCGCCCGGACGCCCCATGCCGGAGACGACGTCGGCGCCGTGCATCAGGACGTCGAGAACGGGCGCGTTGAGGATCGAGCGATAGGCCAGGGTCTCGCCGGCCGACGCGGTCCCGGTGAGAACGAAGATACCGCCGCCGATGACCGCTCCGATGCCGAGAGCAGTCAAGCTCCACGGGCCAAGTGTGCGGCGGAGCCGCTTGTCCGGCTCGTTGGCGGCGGCCAGCAGAGCGTCGATGCTCTTGGTGCGGAAAAGCCCGGTCATGGAGCGGCGGGGACAGGCGAAGCCCGTCCCCGCGTCTTATCGCTTGCGCTGGCCCTTGGCCATCTTCTTGACCTTGCGCTTTCCTGACCCGCGAGCCACGTCGGCGGCGCGCTTGGCCTTGGGCGCCGCCTTCTTGCGGGCAGCCCGCTTCAGTTTCTTACGTTCGAGCTTGTCGGCAATGTTCTTCGTGTTCATTCTTCCTTGAATCCCGCGAATTTCGAGTAAATCTTCTTCAGGCCGTGGCCGGGAAACAGCACCGTAAGCTTCTCGTCGACGCCTTCGCCCTCCCGGCGAACGACCGTCCCGCGGCCCCAGCGCGGATGATCGACGGTCGCACTGCGCCGCCGCTTCGTCTCCTTCGCCGCTCGAGGAGCCGCAGGCGCCGGCGGCTTTGCCGCGCTTGCGGCAGCGCTCTTGGGCGGCGCACCTCGCGTCGAAAAGAACTGCTGGATATGCTCCAGCGAATTGTACGTTTTCCCAGTATACGCGGTGCGTCTGGCGGTTTCACGGACCTGGTGGCGATCGAGAAAGAGATCCACTTCGCGGTGGCGCTTCCGCTCGCCGAGATCTTCCGTGAGCTTCTTCGGAATTTCCGCCAGGAAGCGCGACGGGAACGACGGCTCGTGGAAGCCGCCGCCGTAGCGCCGCCGCATCTGCGCCCAGGTCAGAATGAGGCGCTGCTTCGCCCGCGTCATGCCGACGTAGCAGAGCCGGCGCTCCTCTTCGACCAGGTTTTCGTCGTAAAGGGAGCGGCTGTGCGGGAACAGCCCTTCTTCCATTCCGGCGAGGAACACGTTGGGGAACTCGAGGCCCTTGGCGTTGTGGACGGTGAGAAGCAGGACCTGGGCGCGCTCGTCGAGCTGGTCGCTTTCCGAGACAAGCGCGGCGTGGTCGAGGAACTCGGGAATGCCCTCGCCCCGCTCGGCGGCTTCGGCGGCGGCGTTGAGCAACTCCAGGAGGTTTTCGAGGCGGCTCTGCGACTCCGGCGAATCATCGTCCTCGAGCATCTTCCGATAGCCGGTGCGATCAAGGACCAAGCCGAGCACCGAGCGCACGGAGTTCTTGGCGGCGGCTTCGCGGAACTCCTCGATAAGCTTCTTGAAGGCGGCCACCGCGGCCTCGGCCCGCGTGGGGAAGAGCCTTTCGTCGAGCATCCGCGCCAGCGCGTCCCAAAGACTCAGGTTGTGGTCGAGGGCGTAGCGCTCGACCTGCTCGACAGTGGTCCGGCCGATGCCGCGCGCGGGCGTGTTGATGACCCGCAGGAGGCCGATCGAGTCCGCCGGCGAGATGGCGACTCGCAGGTACGCCAGCGCATCCTTGATCTCGGCGCGCTGGTAGAAACTGAAACCCCCGACTACGAGGTAACTGCGGCCGTACCGGCGCAGCGCCTCTTCGATCTGCCGCGACTGGGCGTTGGTGCGATAGAGCAC
>CAZACK010000062.1:15812-26713 GCA_964483455.1 uncultured Solibacteraceae bacterium | reverse complement strand
AGGATGTTGCGGATGTCGGCGCCCCGCCAGGAGTAGATGGACTGATCCTCGTCGCCGACCACGCAGACGTTGTGGTGCAGCGTGGTGAGCAGGCGCATCAGTTCGTACTGGCTGCGGTTGGTGTCCTGGTATTCGTCGATAAGCAGATAGCGGAAGCGGTTGTTGTAAAGCGTGCGGATTGCCTCGTCGTGGTGCAGGAGGCGGACGGCTTCGAGCAGAAGGTCATCGAAGTCGAGCGCGTTGGCCTGACGGAGGCGGCCCTCGTACTCTTCGTAGAGCAACGCCACGCGCGAGGTCTTCGGATCCTTGGACGACTTGTAGAGGTCGGCGGGAGATTCCTTGTGGCTCTTGGCGTGGCTGATGCGCGACAGCACGGCGCGGTGCTGCATGAATTTCTCGTCCAGGCCGTGGTGACGGAAGAGGGCTTTGACGACCGCAAGCTGGTCGTCCTCGTCGTAGATGGTGAAGCGGGGGGTGAAGCCGGGCCGGATCTCGGCGAGTTTCGTGCCATCGCGGCGGAGGAAGCGGACGCAGAAGGAATGAAAGGTGGAAACCCAGGGAGAGGAACGAGCGGCTTCGGCGACCAGGCGGTCCACCCGCTCGCGCATCTCGTCGGCTGCCTTGTTTGTAAATGTGACAGCCAGAACCGACCAGGGGGGAACCCCATGGGCCGCGATCAAGTGGGCGATGCGGTGAGTGATGACGCGTGTCTTGCCGCTGCCCGCCCCGGCCAGGATCAGAAGAGGACCGTCGAGATGGCGGACAGCTTCCTGCTGAGGCGGGTTCAGCCCTGAGAGGAAATCCATGGACACGGCGAAACGACCCTTGATTCTAGCAGGTTTCCCGAATTCCGCTTCTGCTGGCCGGCGCCGGCCGACCCTGAGACGCTCACAGTCCTACACCCCTGTGAGGGCAAGCAGTCAACCCGCATATTACCCACTGTTCGCCCGCACCAAGCTTCTTGTATAGGACTATACTGTCTAGTACATCTAGATCATGGTGTATCGAAATCCACCACCCCGAATCAAGGAGCTACGGTCCCTAACGGACCAATTGGACCTCCTGTACCTACGCCGAAGACTGGTGGAGGACTTGATCCAGTTAATGGAGGTGTACGTTCAGTTCAACAAGGTGTTCAAGTTGATCGACCGGAACGCGGCGTAGGGCGGGTCGTCGCGGCCTGGCCAGAGGACGGCGGCTACTTGATCTGAGCTCGCTTGTACTTCTTCTGGAAGCGGTCCACCCGGCCTTCGGTGTCAACCAGCTTCTGGCGGCCAGTGAAAAAGGGATGGCACTTGGAACAGATCTCCACGCGGATGTCACCCTTGTGGGTGGAGCGGCTGCGGAAGACATTGCCGCACGCGCAGATAATGTTGACTTCGCTGTACGCTGGGTGAATCCCGGTCTTCATCGTTGCTGGACGGGTCCTTTCGTAGGTGGGGTGAAGCTCTAGTATAGCATTCGGCGTGGAGAGGATGAGAGGCAAGCCCCCGGCGCGGTCGAGAACCCACGCCGGGGGCTTCGTCAGCCGTTCAGAGTATATCCTGAGGCACTACGGGTAGCGCAAAGGCGGCCGGTCCACAGGAGCAATGGCTTCGCCACTGAAACGAAAGCCGGCTGCGTTCAGAACAGGAGATCTAGCAGTCGGCCACCTCGCGCGGCCTACTACTTCCAGAAGTCATTTTTTGCTGGACCACCTCCTTTCTCAGTGATGTGACCATACTATGCGGAGAGCGGAGGTCTTGTCAACAGGGATTTTTCTCCCAGGGCACAAAATGCAGGGCTTGGCAGCAGCATTCTACAAGTTTTGGTATAGGAAGCGGCAGATCGCGAGGCCGTCGATCAGGTTGAAGGGAAATCGGCCCGTGGTGTAATGGGCGCAAGGCAAGCGGAACTCCTCGAAGGAGAGGTTGCGGGCGCGGAAGGATTCGACGACCTGGCGGGAGAACACGGGCAGAAAGGTCGTGTCGAACGGCGCCCAGATGAGCAGCGACTTGAATTCGCGACCGATCAGCCGGTCCACATAGCTGGCCGGGCTGATGACGGCCCAGAACTCGCGCAGGTCTTCCTGGCGGATGCCGTCGCCGAATCCCTGGCGAACGTGCCGGGTGGACAGCCCGGTCCAGACCACATCGCCGAAGTACATGGAAACATGGTTAAAGGCGCCAACCCGAATGCGGTCCTCGTGGGCCGCGGTGAGAAAACCGATGCAGGAGCCGAGGCTGGTCCCCAGGATGCCAATCCGCCGGTACCCCTGCCGCGCGAGCCACTCGATACAGGCTCGGGCATCGATCACCGACTGGCGCGATGCGTGGATCGTGCGCCCGATGTTGCTCGACACATGGTAGTCGGCGCGTTCAAGTTCAGGGGGCATGCGACGGTCGTGGTAGGCCATGCTCATCCGCAGAGCCGTCAATCCAAAGCGGTTGAGCAGCTTACAGAGACCCGCGTGGCCATCGGCGCCGGCATTCCACTGGGGGAGAACCAGCACAGCGCGTCCGCGGTCTCTCGGCGAAAGAAAGAGATCGGCATGGACGAGGTTGTTCCGCAGGTAGGGGGAGGGCAGAGGACTGCTGAAGGTCAGCAGATTCCCCTCCAGGCGGTAGTCCTCCGGTGGACTGAAGCCAAAGAACCGGTCCGACTCGGCGATCCACCGCCGAACGTATCGCCGTATGCCGTCCTGATCCGCAACGCCTTCCAGCCATTCCAGGCCCCACTCGAAGGGCCGGACGACGCGGTTGGTGTCTCGGGTGGCCAGCCGCGTTTCCCACCGGTCGATGCACCAGGCATAAATCGGTGACAGGCTACGCAATCCCCATTTTCGCACTGCGAGGCGACTCCGAGGGAAAAATGGGGATTGCGCAACCTGTCACCGAAAAAAGAAAGGCCCCGGTAGGATCGGGGCAAGAACAAGCTGGGAGAGGCAACCTCCCAGTCAAAGCGGCTATAACCTCTGTTGGCCCGAATGCGGTGGAGCAATCGCCCTGCCAACGGTAACTCATAGAGGAACAAGGAGCGAACATCCCGCTTCTTCGCATTTCCATAGAGAATGAACGAGGCCTCATACCGATTTTGAAACGTCGAACCACAGCTTGCCGCGTACGCGAACCGTCTCCCCCGGCGGACAATCCGGCAACACAGGGTCCGAGTGCAGGCAGGGGCAGTCGGGATTGCCCCAGGTGCGGCCGCAGCGTTCCCACTCGGTGAGGATCCTACGGTTCCCGTGACTCACGCCGGCCACAGTCTGCCGGAAGGTCTTGTTGTCGTTAGTCTGCTTGTCGAAACCCGCAGCCCCCTTTAGCATCACGCAGACCTGCGTGCGGAGCCCGGTCAGCGGTTCGCTGGTCCCGTTGGTGAGCCAAAGCTCCATCCGGAGGCTGCCGTCGTACCGCGCCATGGCGCCAAACTCGACCCCGTTAGGCAGCCGCCAGGCCGAGCGGAGGCTGCCGTCGGGCTCGCGGATCCAGTCCACGTTGTCGATCACAACGTTTCGCGCATCCCAAATAGTGGGGATGTGGGTGTGGGCAAGGAACAGCAGCCCGAGGTTGCTGAAGATCGCCTCGGGCAGGTCGACGACGACGTAGCTCGACGGGTCCCACGGCAGGAAGACGCTGGCCTTGGTGCCGCGCTTGGGATCGATGGCGCCATCGAGAAACCCGATGCGGGGGTGGCGCGCGAGGCCGGGGTACGGGAGCAAGTCCGACAGCGGGCCCGCGACCGGCGCAGGCGGGGGTTCGGGGAGCGCGTCGCCGATCTCCGCCGGTGCGTAACGGTGCCGATCGAGGTTCGCGCGCCAGTACGCCGCGTCCCGCCGCGTGGCCTCTACTTCGACCGCCGGAACGGGTTTGCCGCGGAAACGGGTCTGGAGCAGCGGGTCGTCGGGCGGGTCGGGGAGATACGGCGCAAGGTCGCGCAACGCGGCCGTCCGAAAGCCCTCGTCCTTCAAGTACTGCATGTAGCGCCGGAACATTTCCGGCGGGGTGTGGACCCAGGGATGCGCAATGTCGGGCACCCCATGGAACTGCAACACAACCGCCTTGCCGGGCCCGCCCGCCGACACCACTTTTCGGAAATGGTCAAACGTCCAGTCGGGGTAGCCGTCGCCGGTGGTGGGAATCAGCAGCGGGTGGTGCTGCGCCGGATCGAACACCGGGCCGACGGCTATCTTGCCGTACTCGCGTTCGGGTGACAGACCGCGGCGGGCCAGCCGATAGCCGCGGCTCTGGAGGATGCGCAGTGCCTCGGGGCCGAACATGTTCCCCGGCCAGGCGAAGCTGATGGGGCGGGGCACGCCGACATTGCCCAACTCGTTTTCGACCAGCGCCAGCTCGCCCGCCAGCCGCGCGGCAATTCGCGGAACCGAAAAATCGGCATGCGTCCAGGTATGGTTGCCGATCTCGAATCCCATCTCGTGGATCTCCGCGATATCCCGCCAGCTCATGAAATGCTCGGTGTGGTTCATCCAGAGATGGCTGACGAAGAACGTTGCGCGGAAGCCGAATTCCTTGAGCAAAGGCGCGACGAAGGCGCGGTGCGACTTGACCGCGTCATCGAAGGTGAGGACGACGAGCCGGTCGGGGATCGGCAGCGCCGCCGCCAGCAGCGGCGCCCCAAGGAACTGCCGCCGGGTGAGCATCGTGCAAACCGGGATTTCCATTCTGGGATTCACTGTACACCCAACCGCGCCGCGCGCGAGGGACATCGGGTCCGGTGTGGTGTCAAAGGCTGCCCACCACATTCCCGTTCCATCTGATACAAGAGGATTGTGAAAGCACCAGCCGCGCTATTCCTCTTCGCCTCCGCCGTCTCCGCCCAAGACCGTCCCGAATGGGACAACCCGGCCGTCATCCAGGTGAACGCGGAGAAGCCGCGCGCGACGGTCACCGCCTACCCGTCGAGGGCGGCCGCGCTGAAAGGCGAGTCGCCGTGGCGGGTCCTGCTCAACGGCACGTGGAAATTCAGCTACTCGAGCGGCCCGTACGCGCGCCCGCAGGATTTCCACGCTCCCGGCTTCGACGACTCGAACTGGAAGTCGATTCCCGTTCCTTCGAGCATCGAGATGCAGGGCGACGGCATCCCGATCTACACCAACATCCTCTATCCGTTCCCGGTCGACACGACCAAACCGCCGGTGATTCCGCGCGAGGACAACCCCGTCGGCTCCTACCGCACCCCGTTCACCGTTCCCGCGGACTGGAAAGACCGCGAGGTGTACCTCCACTTCGCGGGCGTCGACTCGGCGTTTTACGTCTGGGTGAACGGGCAGAAAGTCGGATACAGCGAGGACAGCCGCACGCCCGCCGAGTTCAACATCACGAAGTACGTGAGGCCGGGCGTGAATGTGCTCGCGGTCGAGGTCTATCGCTGGAGCGACGGCTCTGTCCTCGAAGACCAGGACATGTGGCGGATGAGCGGCATCTTCCGCGACGTGGTTCTGTGGTCGGCGGCGCCGAGGCGCATCCGCGACTTCGAGGTCCGCACCGATCTCGACGAAGCGTACCGCGACGCCGTACTGACGGTGCAGACGGAAGTGGCGAATGCCGAAGGCGCCTCCCTGACGGCGGAACTCGAGGGCGCCGGCGTCCCTCCGCAGGGTCGAAAGCTGAGTTCCGCGCGGGAGACGTTCACGTTCCGTGTCGCGAACCCGCGGAAATGGACGGCCGAGACGCCGCATCTCTATAGGCTGCTGCTCACCCTGAAGGACGCTGGCGGCGCGGTCATCGAAGTGGTTCCGGCGAACGTGGGATTCCGCGAAGTGGAGATCCGCGACGGCCGGCTATTAGTCAACGGCCGGGCCGTCCTGCTCAAGGGCGTCAACCGCCACGAGCATTCGCCCGAGTCGGGAAAGCTCATCACCCGCGAATCGATGGTCCGCGACATCGAAATCATGAAGCGGTTCAACGTGAATGCCGTCCGAACGTCGCACTATCCGAACCACCCGGACTGGTACGAGCTTTGCGACCGCTACGGGCTCTACGTGATGGACGAGGCGAACATCGAAGCGCATCAATACGGCAGCTACGGAAAGCACTTCGTCAACGACGACCCATCCTGGCAGGCCGCGTTTCTGAATCGCGTGGAGCGGATGGTGGAGCGCGACAAGAACCATCCGTCGGTGATCATCTGGTCGATGGGCAACGAATCCGGCGACGGCAGGAATGTCGCCGCCGCCTACCAGTGGGTCAAACAGCGCGACCCGTCGCGTCCGTTCCACTATGAGGGCTCGACCGGCACGGGCGGGTCGAACGCCGACATCAATTCGTTCATGTACCCATCGCCGAAGCGAACGGCGGAACTAGCGGCGAAGCGCCCGGAGATGCCGCTGCTGCTCTGCGAGTACACGCACGCCATGGGGAATTCGAGCGGCGGCCTGAAGGAATACTGGGATCTGTTCTATTCCGGAACCAACGCCCAGGGCGCGTTTGTCTGGGACTGGGTGGACCAGGGCATCCGCCTGCCCGTGCCGGAGGCCTTCCGCGAGCGCTCCGGCAAGAAGACGTTCCTCGCTTACGGCGGCTGGTGGGAGGACAAGGCGGGCGTGCACACCGACGGCAACTTCTGCATGAACGGGCTGGTGGACGCGGAGCGCAACCCGCACCCCGGCCTTCACGCGATCAAGTATGTCTACCGATATATCCACGCCACGCTGGTCGACGCGGCGGCGGGGCGCATCAAGGTGCGCAACCGGCACGATTTCGTCAACGCCATGGACGTCGCCGAGGGCCGCTGGGAGGTGAAGGCGGACGGCCGCGCGATCGCGTCGGGCGCGCTGCCGCCGCTCGACATCGAGCCCGGCCAGGAAAAGGAATTCACCCTCGCGTTGCCGTCCATCCGACCCGAACCGGGCGTCGAGTACTGGCTGAATCTCAGCTTTGTCAGCAAGCAGCAAACCTCCTGGGCGCCGAAGGGACACGAGCTTTCCTGGGAGCAATTCCTGGTTCCGGGGTCGGCGCCGCCGGCGGATGCCCCTCCCGCCAACCTGCCGCGCCTCCAGTTCACGGAGACGCCGAACGATGCCCGCTTCCGCGGCAAAGACTTCACCATGGTCTTCAACAAGGTCTGGGGCACGATCCAGGCCTACACTTACAGAGGCGTACGCCTTCTGGAACGCGGGCCCGAACCCGACTTCTGGCGGGCGCAGACGGACAACGACATCGGCGCCTGGAAGGCAATCCGGCTGTTCGCCGGCAAGAATCCGGCACAGCGCATTCTCCTGTGGCGCAGCGCGGCCAGGCCGTGGGCGCACCAGGTTCGGAACGTGCGCGTCCGGCGCGTCGACGACACAACCACTGGAATCACGGTCGAGGCCGAGCTTGACGCTGCTGGCGCGAAGTACACGATGGACTACATCGTGTATGGCAACGGCGAGATGGTGGTCGAATCGTCCTACCAGCCGCCGGCGGACCGCAAGTTGCCGATGATGCCGCGGTTCGGCTCGGAGCTGGTCCTCTCGCCGGGCCTGGAGAACATCACCTGGTACGGCCGGGGTCCGGCGGAAACTTACATCGATCGCAACTTCGAGCGCGTGGGCGTGTACAACGGCAGCGTGGACGGGCAGTGGGTGGATTACTCGCGCCCGCAAGAAAACGGCAACAAAGTGGACGTCCGCTGGGTGACGTTCACCAACAAGGCCGGGATCGGGCTGAAGGCGACCGGGATGCCCTTGTTAAGCGTCGCCGCCCGGCACGTCACCAAAGACGACATCGAATCGGCGAGCTACTCGTTCCAGCTTCCCCGCCGGCCGGAGATCTACGTCAACCTCGACCTGAAGCAGATGGGCGTAGGCGGCATCGATTCCTGGAGTCTGAACGCCTACCCGATGGAGCCGTACCGCATCCCGGCCGACCGGCCGTACAGCTACAAGTACAAGCTGGCGCCGGTGGGGGAATGAGCGCACCCCTAAGATTACAGGGGCACACCGAGCCCGGCCGCCTTCAGCGCCTCCGGGTTCACGCCTCTGCCCTCGCAGCAGCTAGCCAGTTTCCCGTCAATGACCACCGACGGAACGCCGCGAATTCCGTATTTCGTTGCCTTCGCGGCGACTTCCGGCCGGCGCATGTCCAGCACGGTTACTTCACACGAAGGGCACGCGATGTCGTTCACAACAGCGATCGTTTCTTCGCAGGCTGGACAGCCAGCGCTGAATACTTCAATCTTGCGTTTGTGACTCATGACAATTGCTCCTTTTTGGAGTCGAACGGGGCTTGATTGGGACGCACGTGGGGCACGGCGCCCGTGTGCCGGTGGGGGCGTGTCGCGCGTTCCAAAGGGACGCGAAGACCAAGCCGGCGATCCCCAAATACACGGCTATCTCTGAGTCGTAGTAGAACTTGCCGGCGAGGACGATGCCCGAAGCGGTCAAGCCAAGAAACAAGGGCCCATACCGTCGGCGCCGTCGCGCGCCGAAGGCGATCCCGCCAACGGCAGCCGCCAGGAGGAGCGCCGTTATCGCCAGCAGATACCTGGCCGACAGCAGGAAGCCCAGGCCAACAGCCGACAACAGCCCGGCGTATGCGGGCCAGCACGCCGGACACGCCAGTTTGGGGAGCAGCGCGGATGCAATGCCTGGCAGAACCAGGAGCCCTTCTGGCCGGACTGCCCTGGCGCGGTGAAGCTCAACTTCCCTCAGAGCTTCAGCAATGAGACTCGCTTCAGGCGCTCTCCGGTACTCGCCCTGAGGTCCGGCATACAGCCGGCAGCATGGATCCGTCCCGCCGGGTTGCCCGCCGGCCACGTCGCGGCCGCCGACAAGCACAGTTGGAGAAGCGAAGCCGCGCACTCGCGCGGGCGTGGCGGGGTCTTGCCGGTTCCATTCCGTCCAATGGGCCTCCACTCGGGCAAGCTGAAAGGCCCGCAACAGATTCCCACGAGCTTCGGCGATATTCGGGCAGCCTTCGTCGTAGATCAGTTCAGCGCTCGTCGTAGCCTTAGAAGACATCCTTGGCATCCAGGTTCTCCAGGATCGGGCATTCGGAAGCCGGGCCGCGCCCCGTGCAGGAATCGGCCAAGCGCTTCAGCGCCCTTCGCATGGCTCGCAGAACACGAATTCGCTCGTCGATGTCGGCGATCTTCGCCTCGGCACGCTGCCGCACCTGGGCACATGTCGCCCCCGGCTGGACGCGGAGAGCGAGAAGCTCCTTCAATTCCTCCAGCGAGAATCCAAGCTGCTGCCCTCGCTTAACGAACCGGACGCGCCGCACCGCATCATCGGTGAAGCACCGATAGCCGGAGGCGGATCGTGGCGGATCGGGAAGCAAGCCTCGCCGCTGGTAGTAGCGGATAGTCTCGAGGTTGACCGCAGCGCGTTCTGCTACCTGGCTTGTGGTCAATTCGTTCAAGGCGCCCTCCTCAATTGCAGAATAAACCCTGTACCTAACTACAAGGTCAAGAGGCTTCTTGCGGTGGAGGTCCTGCTGAACAGACGGGGTCCGAGTGCCCGCATCCTTCCCCGCGTGCTTATCACACATTGGGGGACGCTCGACAGAAGCTTGCTCCTGTCCCCAACCGGCGGCTATACTGCGTGTTTACGCAATGAATACCGCAGTCATTGGACTCGGCAAGCTGGGATCGGTTCTCGCCGCCGTTCTCGCCGACAAGGGTTTCCACGTTCAAGGCGTGGACGTGAACCCGGAGTATGTGAAGGCGATCAATGACGGGCGCGCGCCCGTGGACGAGCCGGGACTCGACGCTCTGATCGGCAAGAACCGGCAGCGGCTCTCGGCCACCACGGATTGCGAGGCGGCGGCGTCCGCGGCCGACATCACCTTCCTGGTCGTGCCGACCCCTTCCGGGTCCGACGGGCTGTTCTCGCTCCGTCATGTCAAGGCCGCCATCGAGCCGGTCGGACGCGCCCTTCGCGGCCGCTCCGGCTTCCCGCTGGTGGTGCTGTCGAGCACCGTCATCCCAGGCTCCTGCGACAGCCAGGTGGTCCCGGCGCTCGAACGAATCTCGGGCCGGAAGTGCGGCCTCGACTTCGGCTTCTGCTACAACCCGGAGTTCATCGCGCTCGGCAGCGTGATCCGCGACATGCGGAATCCAGACATGATCCTGATCGGCGAATCGGACTCGCGCTCAGGGCAGATGCTCGAGGACCTTTACCGGCGCGTCTGCGACCATCACCCCGCCTTTGCGAGAATGAATTTCGTCAACGCGGAGCTGACCAAGCTCTCGGTCAACACGTTCGTCACCACGAAGATCTCCTACGCCAACATGCTGGCAGAACTCTGCGAGAAACTTCCCGGCGCGGACGTGGATGTGGTCACTTCGGCGCTCGGGCTCGACACCCGCATCGGCCGCAGGTACCTGAAGGGCGCGCTCGGCTATGGCGGGCCCTGTTTTCCTCGGGACAACATTGCATTCGCCCGTCTGGCGCGGCTGCACGGCGTGGAGCCGATCCTGGCCGAGGCCACCGACCGGCTGAATCGCCGGCAGGCGCCGCGGCTGGCCGAACTGATGTTGAGCCTGCTTCCGGAAGGATCAACCGCCGGGATTCTGGGCCTGTCCTACAAGCCGGACACGAGCGTGATCGAGGAGTCGCAGGGCGTCATGCTGGCGCGGGCCTTGCTCGAGCACGGTGTTTCCGTGATCGCCTATGACCCGGCGGCCATGCCGGCGGCGCGGAAGGAACTCACCGGCAACATCCGCTTCGCGGCCTCGCTCGAGGAGTGCGCCGGCGCCGCCAGCGTGCTGGCGATCACCACGCCTTGGCCGGAGTTCAAGACCCTTCGCCCGGAGCACCTGAACACTTCGGCGGGCCGGCCCGTGGTCGTGGACTGCTGGCGCGTGCTGCCGCGCGCCGACTTCGCGGCAGTCGCCGATTACCTCACGCTCGGATTGGGGGACACGGCCAGCGCGTCGGTTCGGGAAGTCGCCGTCGCCAGCGACTGAGGCGAGCTCTCCAA
>CAZACK010000062.1:0-15712 GCA_964483455.1 uncultured Solibacteraceae bacterium | reverse complement strand
AGGAAGACGAACTGCCGGAAAAAATCCTGAAATCCGAGTCGTACTCTACACAAAGGCCGCTCCACCCGTGACGGGGAAGCGGCCTGTGTGGAAAGAACTCTCGCCTGTGGCTTACTTCCGGCGCCGCAACAGGCCAACGGCCAGCAGGCCCGCGCCAAGCAGCGCAAACGTGGCCGGCTCGGGGATCGACATCACTTCGCCAAATGCGATGTTGTCAATGACGTGACCGTCGCCGTCATCCTGGAATGCGATCCAGCCGATGTTATATCCGCCCGCGACTGATATGTTGACGGGGTTCGAACTGCCCAGGCCAATGATGGTCAAGGCAGGAATCAGGGTGCCGGTGTCGTCGTAGAAATAGACGTTGGTCGAGCCGCTGTTCGTGTCCCAGATATCGAAGTTGATCGAGCCACTGTCCACCCAGCCCTGGATGTTCTGATCCCCGGGCTGAACGAACTGGAGCCAGAAGTCGCCGGGACCATAGACTGCCAGCGCCGGCTGCACGATACTGCCACTGTTCCAATTGGCGGTGGTGGCTGTGGCTGTCCACTGCCAGAAGTACACACCGTCCCCCACGTATTCCGTGGTAACGGCAGTCCCAACCGGAACCTCTCCGAACGTGATCAATCCCGCGCTGGCCGAACCGGCAAACAGAAAAAGCGCCAACAGCATGAGAGACAGCGATGCACGCATTTTTCTAGTCTTCTCCTCTCAAGAGGTCAGTTTACGTTCACTTGCGGGTGAAATGCAAGAGAAAAAACGGAAACCTTAGATCTAGTACTAAAGTTCTAAGGAGAAGCAGATGCTTTGGATGCCCCCGGGTGGCCGGTCCGGAATGAAAAGAAGCCGGGCACGTACTCCCGAAGGAGCTGCGGGAAGCTCTTATCCAGGTACGAACGGATGGAGACGTAGCACTCGTCGCAGGAGTTGTGCCGGGTGAACTCGGCGACCATCCGTGCCTGCTGGTTCAACGGGTAGCGTTTGAACTGCATCGAGCAAGGCTGAAGCTCCCCGGTGCAGGCGACGACCAGAAAGCGCAGGCCCGCCGTGCAGCCGGGCGCTCCGCCGTTCTCAAAGTAGCGACGGGTGGAGTCGAGCGTAGTCGTGGCATTCACGATCCAGTTGGTGCTATCCCGCCGGGATTCCACGCGGTCGAGTTGCTCGTTCAGGATTCGGAGCTGCTCGGGGGTGTTGAGGAACAGGTCCCGGCAGCCCGTCCGACGAGCCGAGTAGGCGCTGTAGCAGATGTTGACGCCCCATTCGCGCGCCTTGTCCGCCATGGCGTCGATCTCGGCGACATTCTCACGGGTGATGCAACTGTTGAGCACGATGTCGTCGTGCCCGAGAGCGCCCAGGCGCGGAACGATCCGGCTGAGATGCCGGTACAGACCGGGATAGGAGCGGAACTCGTCGTGCCTCTCGTCGGGGAAGTCCAGGCTTACGGAGAACTGGTCGATGCCTGCCCGGCGCAACTCGAGGTAGAGTTCTTCGGTCATCAGGGCCCAGTTCGACACCAGGATCGTGTACGGGAGCCCCGAATCCGACTTGATGTTGCGCACGATCTCGACGATGTCATCGCGCAGCAACGGCTCTCCGCCGGACACCTGCACGACGCAGGGCCGAAGGATGTCCACGTAGCGCCGGTAGTCGGCGGCCTTCAGGTTCCAGGTTTCGTCCTTGGGGCCGCCGTGGTCGCAGTGGCGGCAGTAGCAATTGCAGGAGTCGGTGACCTCGAAGGAAACGACGATCGGGCGTCCGGCCATCCAGTTCAGAGAGCCTCGGCCGATGATCCGGAGGGATTCTGCGAGGGGGACCTTCCGCATGTTCAGGGCGCCATCAGGCCTGGAGCCAACCGATGGTAGCAGGAAGCGGGCACCGGTCTCAACCTTGGTGTGTAACCCCGGTTTGGATGCGAAACAGTTCCGGCTCCGCCCGGTCCGCCGGCTGGCCGTCAGGTCGGGAGGTCTGCGGCGCGCGCCAGAAGTCGATGTAGGAAACCTGGTGCACGCAGGAGACCGTGCAGTATGGGGCGCAGCCCTTCTCCGTCAGAAACTCCCGGCGGATATCCTTGCGGGTGTACTCGGCCAGCGGCTTGGCGGGATAGCCTCGCTGCTGGGAGCAGTAGTGGACCAGTCCGTCCTCGCAGACGTACAGGTAGCGCCCGCCGGCCCGGCAGCGCCAGTTGCTCGGCCGCCCGTTGGCGATGGCGTCCTGGAAATAGTTGATCTGCGCGTAGCTCGACTTTTCGAGCCGCTTCATTTTCAGGTAGACTTCCCGTTCCGCGGGCTTCAACGGCCGGAGCTGGCCGACCCCGTCGTGGATGATTCCTACGGTTGAGGTGAAGCCGAGTTCGACCGCCCGGCGGCCGATGACCAGCGCGTCCTGGGGTGTCCGGATGCCGCCCCCGACAACGGAGTTGATATTGACGTGAAAAAGCGCGTTTTCAGCCAGAATTTCCAGCTTTTTGTCCAAAACCTTGAGGCTTTTCTTGGAAACTTGGTCGGGCTGGACATTGTCGATGCTGATCTGAAGATGGTCCAGGCCGGCGCGGTTCAGGCGGCGGACCCTCTCCGCCGTCAGCAGATAGCCGTTGGTGATGAGCCCGGCGAGCATGCCACAGCGCCGAATATGTGCAATGATTTCATCAAGATCCGGATGAAGCAGAGGCTCTCCGCCGCTGATGGTGATAATCGTTGTGCCCAGCTCCGCCAGCCGGTCCACCCGGCGGAGTATCGTCTCGGTCGGAACGGGTTTCGAGACGTCGTCAAACTCGTTGCAGTACCCGCAGGCGAGGTTGCAGCGTCGGATGGGGATCAGGTGGGCCAGGATCGGGTGACCGGTTGAGACTAAGCCCTTGAAAATCATGCGCAATTCGCGCAGGCGGCGATGGAGGGCCCGCAGGCGGCGATGCAAAAGGAAGGCACGGCCCGGCATAGAATCTGGCTGCAATTCCCAATTACAGCATAGGAATCAACAGGTTGCGATGATCCTGCGGCAGGAGGACGCTTTTCCGCGTTGAACGGCGAAAATCACGGTTTCTCGGGCTTCTTGCCTTGCACCGGTTCGCCGTACTCGATCTTCACGTCGCTCTTGAACTGCTTGTAGTCCTCGTACTTAACCGTCATCCGGATGGGGTGGCGGGACCCTTCACCGAAATCGAGGACGTCGTTGGCCGCCGTGTAGACCGGAAACCAGTACTTCCCGTCGACTTGATCGCGGAAGGTCTCGAACTTGGGAAACTGCTGGTTGCTGCCTTTCTTGAGGTGGCCTGTCGCCCGGCCGTAGCTCTTGACGATCTGGAGGTCCCGGTCATCGACCCAGATCTGGCCCTGGAAGTACCGCTGGCCGGGCTCCAGTGTTTTCGGCTTGACCGCGAAGACGTAGCACGGGATTTCGTCCGCCATTTGCTTGCCGAGAAACCGGATGTGGTACTTGGGCAGGTCGGGCGTGGTCAACACAAACGGCTGGACGGTGCGGATGTCCTGCAAGTCTTCCGGGGTGAGTACGATGCCCTTCAGCGTAGGCACCGGGGACCAGAGTACCTTCTCCGTGCGTTTGCCGTCCGGCGAGAAGATGATGTCCTCGCTCCACTCCGCCCGGCCACGAACGGCGCCGGAGTCGTCCAGTTCGTGGATTCTCACCGTCTGCCGGTAGGTGTAATTATCGCGGGCCCTGGCAAACTCGGCTTCCTTGGCGGCGAAGCGGTTGATGATGTCCTGGATCTCGGATTCGGACGGCTCCTTCGTGTCTACTGCGAATCCGGCGGCCACAACCGTGGCGGTCAAGAGTAAGCGAAACGACATGATCCCCCCTCAATTGTCTGACGCACGGAAGCTCAGGCCGGTTTACCCAGGATCTGCCTGGCGATGGTGAGCAACTGCATGTTCGTCGTTCCCTCGTAGATGCGGCCGATCTTTGCGTCGCGGTAGAACTTTTCGACGGGATAGTCCTTCGTGAAGCCGACGCCGCCGAGCACCTCGACGGCTTTGGAGGCCACCTGCTCGGCGATCTCCGAGCTGTAATACTTGGCCATGGCCGCCTCGGTGAGGAACGGACGGCCGGCGTCGCGCAGCCGGGCGGCGTTGTACGTCATGAGCCTGGCGGCTTCGACTTCGGTGGCCATCTTCGCCAGGTCGAACTGCACGCCCTGGAACTCGGCGATCGTCTTGCCGAACTGCTTGCGATCTTTGGCGTAGCTCAAGGCATGGTCCAGCGCCCCACGCGCCAGCCCGAGCATCTGCGCGGCGATGGCGATGCGCCCTTCGTTCAGGGTTTCGATCGCCACCTTGTAGCCCTTGCCGGGCTCGCCCATCACGTTCGATTTGGGCACGCGGCAGTTGTCCAGAATCAGCTCGCAGGTGGAGGAGGCCCGGATGCCGAGCTTGTCCTCCTTTTTGCCGATGTGGAAACCGGGGAAATCGCGCTCGATGAGGAAACACGTGATCCCGCGGTGACCGGCCTCGGGGTTGATATTGGCGAAGACGAGGAACAAGCCGGCCTCGGCGGCGTTGGTGATCCACAGCTTGCGGCCGGTGAGGAGAAATTGATCGCCATCCTCGACCGCGCGCGTCGCCAGCGCGAACGCGTCCGAGCCGGCGCCGGCTTCCGAGAGAGCATAGGCGCCGACGGTGTCCGCGGCCAGCCGCGGCAGGTACTTCCGCTTCTGCTCGTCGCCTGCCCAGCGCAGCAGCGCGTTGTTGACCAGCGTGTTCTGGACGTCGACGATGACCGCGGCGGCCGGGTCGACCGCCGACAGTTCCTCCACTACGAGCACCGACTGAAAGAACGTTCCGCCCTGGCCGCCGTACTCCTCGGGGATCTCGATTCCCATCAGGCCGAGATCGAAGAACTGGCGGAGGATCTCCTTGCGAAACACGCCGGCCGAGTCCATGTCGCGCACGTGCGGCGCGATCTCGTCGCGCGCGAACCGGCGCACGGTGTCGCGCAACATCTGCTCTTCTTCGGTGAGGTAGGTCAATGGCGCCGTGGACATGAGGGTTCTTCCAGTCTACCGCCGGGGCGCTGTAGAATGGCCATCTCATGCCTACTGGACCCACTGACTGGAAGATGCTGGCCAAGGCCAGAAAACTCGACATCCCGGGCTCGGATCTCGACCGGATCGCGCCGGTGCTGGAGGCGATGGAACGGGCGTTCCGGCCGCTGGCCGCGGAGATCCCGCCGGAGATCGAGCCGGCGATCACGTTCCGGCTGGAAGCGGAGGACGCTCGATGACCATCGTCGAAGCGGCGGCGGCCTTGCGGGCCCGGAAGGTTTCCTCCGCCGAGCTCACGGAAGCCGCGCTGAACCGCATTGCTTTTCTTCAGGAGAAGTTGAAGGCATTCATCACCGTCATGTCCGACAACGCGCGGGCGCGCGCGCGGCGGGCCGACGAGGAACTGGCGCGCGGCATCGACCGGGGCCCTCTGCACGGGATTCCGGTCGCGGTCAAGGACGTCTTCTGCACGAAGGGCGTCCGCACCACTTGCGGCTCGAAGATCTTCGCGGGATTCGTTCCGGACCGCGACGCGGCGGTGGTCGAAAAACTCGAAGCGGCCGGCGCCGTGCTGGTGGGCAAGGCTAACATGCACGAACTGGCCTACGGGATTACTTCGAGCAATCCGCATTTCGGCTATGTCCGGAACCCTTGGGACCCGCATCGCATCCCGGGTGGCTCGAGCGGCGGGTCTGGGGCGGCGGTGGCGGCCGGCATGGTGTTCATGGCCATGGGCAGCGACACCGGCGGGTCGATCCGCATTCCGGCGTCGTTCTGCGGCACCGCGGGGCTGAAGCCCACCTCCGGCCGCGTCAGCCGCTACGGGGTGATGCCGCTCGATTTCAGCCTCGATCACATGGGCCCGCTGGCGCGATCGGTGCGCGACCTGGCGGTGACGCTGCAAGCAATCGCCGGCTACGACGAGCGCGACGACACCTCGAGCCGGCAGCCGGCGGGAGGTTACATGCCCCCGCCGGAGGTCTCGATCCGCGAGGTGCGGGTCGGGCTGCCCGAGAACTTCTACTTCGAGCGGATCGACCCCGAGGTTTCGCAGGCGGTGCGGCGCGCGGCGGAGGTCGCCGGGCGGCTCGGGGCGCGGGTGGTGCCGGTGCGTGTGCCGGACATGGCCGCGGTGAACACGGTGGGCCGGGTGATTCTGCTGTCGGAAGCCTCGGCGCTGATGGAGCGGCACCTCGAGCGGCGGGCGGACTTCGGCGCCGACGTGCTGTCGCTGCTCGACCAGGGGCGGCTGCTGGCGGCGACGGATTACGTGAATGCGCAGCGGCTGCGCCGGCGGATGCAGCGGGAGTTCGCCGCCGTCTGGCAAGACGCCGATTGCCTGCTGACTCCGGCCACGCCGACGCCGGCGCCGCAGATCGGCGAGACCACGGTCGCCATTGACGGCGTCGAGGAGGATGTGCGGCTGGCCTCGACCCGGCTGGTGCGCGGGATCAACGTGCTCGGGTTGCCTGCGCTGTCGGCGCCTTGCGGCTTTTCGGCGCGCGGCCTGCCGCTCGGGTTGCAGATCGTCGGACGCCCGTTCGACGAGGCGCTGATCCTGCGCGTTGGGGCGGCGCTCGAGGATGCCCTGGGGATCGGACCGCGCGGCGCGGATGGATGAGGCGTTTGGTATCATCCCGAGGCATGCAACAGAATAGTGAAGCTACAGCAGGCCGTCGGGCGTTTCTGAAATCCTCATCGACGGCGGCGGGATTCCTGCTCCTCAAGCCGGAGACCGTCTTCGGCACACAAGCCAACTCGGCCGTCGAGCTAGGCATCATCGGCATCGGCGGCCGCGGGGAATGGATCGGCGACTTCTTCACGCAATCGGGTGGGCACGTCGTGGCCCTGGCCGATGCGTTCCACGACCGGCTCGAGACCGGACGCGCAAAGTTCAAGGTCGAGCCGTCGCGGCTCTATCGCGGGCTGAAGAGCTACCAGGAGCTGATCGCCTCGAAGCTGGACGCGGTGGTCATCGAGACGCCGCCCTACTTTCATCCCGAACAGGTCGCCGCCGCGGTGGACGCGGGCAAGCACGTGTTTCTGGCGAAGCCGGTGGCGGTGGACGTGCCCGGCTGCCGCAGCATCCTGGAGAGCGGGCTCAAGGCCAAGGGGAAGGTCAGCTTCCTGGTCGATTTCCAGACGCGGGCGCAGCCGGCGTTCCGGGAGGCGGCGGCGCGGGTGCATCGCGGCGACATCGGCACGCCGGTGCTGGGTCACGTGTTCTACCACGGTTCCGGCGGCGATCCCACGCCGCGGCCGGGCTGGTCGCGCGACGAGGCCCGGCTGCGCCTCTGGCCGCGCGACCGCGTGCTGTCCGGCGACATCATCGTCGAGCAGAACATCCACGCCCTCGACGTCGCCAACTGGTATTTGCGGGGGCATCCGACCAAAGCGAGCGGGATGGGCGGCCACAACGTGCGGATGAACTACGGCGACTGCTGGGATTACTTCGTGGTCACCTTCTGGTACCCGAACGACGTGACGGTCGACTTCAGCTCCATCCAGTTCGCCAAGGGTTTCTACGACATTTGCATCCGGGTGTACGGCACGGCCGGCACTGTCGATTCGCACTACGGGCTCGGCGCGCGGTTCGGCGTGGACCCGCGGTACGACGGCTACGTGGCCATCTCGGGGCAGACCCAATGGAAAGGCGCCGACCGCGACCCGACCTTCGACGACGGCGCCATCGCGAACGTGAAGGCCTTTCTCCAGAGCATCAAGACCGGCAACTACCTCAACAACGCGGCCGAGAGCGTGGACAGCAACCTGGCCTGCATCCTGGGGCGGATGGCCGCCTACCGCGGCGGCGCCGCCACTTGGGACGAGATGCTGGACTTGAACACGAAGCTCGACGCCGGCCTGCAACTGTAGAGTTTCAGGCCACCAGCGGCCGGAGGAACTGAACGCTTTTCGCGATGTTCGCGTCGGCGCCGTAGCACTCGATCGACACCACGCCGTCCCAGCCGGTTTCCTTCAGGTAGGCCAGGCAGCCGGCGATGTTGGCGGCGTTCACGCCGCCTCCGACCGGCACCTCGCTGCACGCGATGCCGGTTTCCTCGCCGCGGACCGCGGCGGCCAAGTCGCCGCTGACGTCCTTGATGTGGCAGTGCGAGAGGTATTTCCGCAGATCCTTCAGGTAGGCCAGCGGGTCCTTGCCGGAGATGAACGTGTTGCCGGTGTCGAAGTTGAGGCGGAGGTGTTCCGAGTCGAAGTGGCGGAAGAGCCTGTTCATGAACTCGACGTCGGTGGTGTACGGCCCGTGCGGCTCGACGTTGATGATCACGTTGTAGTCCTCGGCCCACGGGAGGCACTGCCGGTAGTTGTCGCAGGTGATGCGAAAGACCTCGTCCCGCGTGTAGCCTTCGATCTCGAGCGCCCCGTCGACGGTATCCACCATCGGGCAATCCAGCTCGGCGGCGAAGCGGATGGATTGCTGCACGTATTGGACGCCGAAGGCCGAGCCCTCCGGCCCCATGATGGGGAACGAGCCGTCGATCTGCGAGATCTTCAGCCCGAGGCCGTCACAGTAACGCTTGAGGGCGCGCGGGTTGGACTGAAGCGAGATGCCCGGCTCATATCCCATCGCCTGGATGAAGTATTGGCCGTGAATGGCGGCGAATTCCAGGTGTTTCAGGCCGTACTTGACGGCGGTTTCGGCGGCGACTTTGAAGCTGCCGCTGAGTGGGCGCCAGTTGTCGGTATGTAGCCCGAGTTCGATCACGATGCTTGCTGCTCCTTTCCTATGGGGGTTTGTGAACGCGGCCCATGGGCCCGCGCCACAGGGGGCTTGTGGTCATGGGAGATTGCGGAAGCGGGCATAGGCTTCATCCCAGCCTTCGCGTGATTTTGGCTCGAAGACAGCCAGGTCGAAGGAGGCGCGAACGACCTGCCTGGCTTCGGGCAGGCCGGTGAGCAGGCCGGCTCCGATGGCCTGCACCAGGACGTTGCCGGCGGCGGTGGCTTCCGAGGGGCCGGCCACCACGGGCACGCCGGTCGCGTCGGCCACGCACTGGTTGAGCACCTGGTTCCGCGAGCCGCCGCCGACGATGTGCAACACGTCAAGCCTGTAGCCGAGGAGAGACTCGATGCTCTCGAGTACCTGCCGGTAGCGGAGGGCAAGGCTCTCGAAGATGGCGCGGCACATTTCGGCGGGGCCGGCGGGCGGCTCCTGCCCGGTGGAGCGGCAGTACTCGGCGATCCGCTGCGGCATCTGTCCGGGATGGAGGAACGCGTCGGGGTTGATGATCGCGCCGAAAGGCCTCGCGCCCGCCGCCATCCGCGTCAGCTCTTCGTAGCTGAATTCCCTGCCCTCCAGCGTCCAGGCGCGGCGGCATTCCTGCAACGGCCACATGCCGGCGATGTTCTTCAGCAGGCGGATCTTCGACTCGGCGCCAATTTCGTTGGTGAGGTTCAGCTCGAGGGACCGGCTGTTGACGACCGGCTCGTCGAGTTCCACGCCCATCAGCGACCAGGTGCCGGAGCTGATATAGCACCAGCGGCCTGCCTGGGCGGGCACGGCGGCGACGGCGGCGGCGGTGTCGTGACCGGCGGTGGCGTAGACCGGCACCTCTCCGAGCCCGGCGGTTTCGGCGATGTAAGGGAGAAGGTTGCCGAGGAAGGCGCCGGGGGGAACGATCTCCGGAAGAATCGACGAGGGAAGACCGAGGCGATCAAGCAATTCCGTGGCCCATCGTTTTTTGAGCGGATTGTAGAACTGGGACGTGCTGGCGATGGTGAGCTCGCATTTCTGGACGCCGGTGAGCCAGTAGTTGAAAAGGTCGGGCATGAACAGGAGGGTGGCGGCGGCGTCGAGGCCCGGCGAGCCGGCCAGCTTCATCGAGTACAGCTGGTAGAGGCTGTTGAGCTGCATGAACTGGATGCCGGTGTGGGCGAAGATCTCCTCGCGAGGGACGACGGCGAAGGTGCGCTCGAGCATGCCGTCGTTGCGGGAATCGCGATAGTGCATGGGGTTGGCAACGAGCGAGCCGTCGCGTCCGAGCAGGCCGAAGTCCACGCCCCAGGTGTCGATGCCGATTCCTTCAATGGCAAGTTTGCGCTCGCGTCCGGCGACGGCGAGACCGTGCTGGATTTCGTGGAAGAGGCGGAAGACGTCCCAGTGGAGGCCGGTGGGAGTACGCACCGGGGTATTAGGGAAGCGGTGGAGTTCCTCGAGCGTGAGCCTGGAGTCCGAGATGGAACCGAGCATTACGCGCCCGCTCTCGGCGCCGAGGTCAATGGCGAGGTAGTGGTTCATGGATTCGTCCGGGATATGCAGTATATCGCGGGCGCGGTGCGTGGCTGTGCGGGGCCGGGGTCAAACTCAAAAGGCAGGAAATAGTGGTGCGCCTTTCGGCGGTCTCCTTCCGCTGGCGGCGCACGGCGCGGGCGAAAACGGGGAGACGATCTCTTTCTCCCACCCACCAAATCTACGTGGGGACACGTCTGCGCGAACCTCTCCTGCTCCCCGCCTCGGCATTCGCGGCGGGCATCGCCCTTTCTTCTCTTGTCCCATTTCGCGCAGGCGAGGCGATCTTACCCGCGTGCGCCTTCTCCGTTTTGGCCGCCTTGGCCTGGCGTCTCCGGTCGCCGTGGCTGGCGCGCATTTCGGTCGCCCTAGCCTTTGCCTTCGCCGGGATTCTCGCCGCCGTTGCGCATCGGCCGGGGCCGCCTCCTGAACTGGATGCCGGACCGCGCGAGGAAGTGATCCTCGGCGGCTGCGTGGTGGAACCGCCGTTCCTGTACGAGGGTCGCGAGCAGTTCGTACTCGAACTGGCGCCCAAGGCCCGTGTGCGCGTGAACGTCTATCTGCGCGAAGGCGAAACCGCACCCCGGCTCGCCTACGGCCAGGAGGTGGAAGTCGACGCCCACGTGCGCCGCCCGAGAAACTTCGGCAACCCCGGATCGTTTGACCAAGAGGGCTACCTCGCCCGGCGCAACATCTACTGGATCGCCACCGCCCGCTCGGCCGCCGCCGTGCGCAAGCTCGACCGCTCGTGCGGTAACCGGTTTCAGGCAGTTATCTTCCGCATTCGCGAGCTGGCGCTCGATCGCCTTGACCGTCTGTACTCCGGCGACTCCTACGCCACCGGGATGATGCGAGCGATCCTGATCGGCGACCAGTCGCGGGTGGAGAAGGTGTGGACCGACCATTTTCGCTTCACCGGCACCTACCACGCGATCGTGATCTCGGGGCTGCATCTGACGGCCCTCGCCGCCGTCGTCCTGTTTGCCTTCCGCCTCTTTCCCGCCTTCGACTTCGCCATATTACCGGCGGCGGGATCCCTGGCATGGTTGTACGCCCTCCTCACCGGCTGGCAAACGCCGGTGGTGCGCGCCGCCGCGGGACTGACGCTGTACCTCGTCGCGCGGTTCCTGTTCCGGCGAAGCCGCTTGCTCAACCTGCTGTCGGCGGTGGCGCTCGTTTTCCTTGCCCTCGATCCGCACCAGCTTTTTGAAGCAAGCTTCCAGCTTTCCTTCCTCAGCGTCGTCGCGATTGCAGCCCTCGCGGTTCCGCTTCTGGAAAACACCTCGCAGCCCCTGGTGCGAGCGCTGGCGGACCTTGACGACCGCGACCGCGACATACGGCTCCCCCCGAAGTCAGCCCAGTTCAGAGTGGAACTGCGGCTGGTCGCCGAGACCGTGTCGCTGCTGGCCCGCACCAGACAGCGCCTGGCGCTCATCGCCCTTGCCCCGTTGTTCCGCGCCGGATTCTACATCTATGAACTGGCCTTCGTTTCAGCCGCCGTTCAGATAGGCCTTGTCCTGCCAATGGTGATCTACTTTCACCGGGTCTCGCTCTCCGGCCTTTCCGCCAATCTCCTGGTCGTCCCGCTGATGTCCCTGATCGTTCCCGCCGGCTTTCTGGCCGTCTTCAGCAACTGGAATCTACCGGCCGCCGCAGCCGGCGTACTGCTTGACGCATCCCGCTCGGTGGTCGACTGGCACGTTGGGGTCGAGCCGGCCTGGCGGATCCCCGATCCCCCCACATGGCTGGCAGTCGGGCTTTCGGCGGCGATGATAACGCTCGGCGCGGCAGTTCGTTCAAGAGCCTACTTGCGCCGAAGCGCGCTGGCGGCAGTGGCCGCCGGGCTGGTTCTGCTGGTTTGGCACCGGTTTCCCGCTCGTGTCGAGCCGGGAGTGTTGGAACTGGCGGTCATCGACGTAGGCCAGGGTGAGAGCCTGTTCGTGGCTTTTCCAGACGGAAGGATGATGTTGATGGACGGCGGCGGCTTTCCCTCCTACGGACGAAAAGGCTCAAGGGGGCTCGACACGGGCGAGGACATCGTCTCCCCGTACCTCTGGTCCAGACGGATTCGGCGGCTGGACGTCGTCGCCATGAGCCACGCGCATGACGATCACATGGCCGGATTGCCCTCCGTGCTCGCGAACTTCCAACCGGCCGAGTTGTGGACCGGCGCGACACCGGAGTCGCCCGGCTGGCAGGCCCTTCGGGGAAGGGCCGAGCGGCTGGGCGTCCGAGTTCGGGCGTTGCAAGGGGGCGAGACGTTCGATTTTGGGGGGACGAGAATCGAGGTGCTTGCGCCACCGCCGGGTTACACGCCGGCGACCGAGCCCCGGAACAACGATTCTCTGGCCTTTCGAGTCCGCTACCGGGGGCACAGTTTTCTGCTCGCCGGCGAGATCGAGCGGGAGATCGAGGCAGATCTGCTCGCCCGCAATGCCCTCCCTCGATCCAATGTGCTCAAGGTCGCGCATCATGGCAGCCGCACGTCCACGACTGAGGAACTGCTCGATCGCGTCCGTCCATCGCTGGCCGTTGTCTCGGCGGGCTTCCTGAACCGGTATAACTACCCGCACCCGGAAGTCTGCCGCCGCCTCGCCGCAAGCCACGCGACACTGCTAGGGACGAACAACTGGGGCTTGGTCTCGATTCGGACGGACGGCTCCAGGATCCGGGCCGACACCTATCGATGGTCCCACCGCGGGATCGGCAAGGAAGCGCCGTTTGCCGGCCAGTAGTTGTGCGCGGTCAGAACGCCCGCGGCGCGGCCGGGATGGGACGCTCCAGTCGAAAGGAAGGCGGCGTCGCACCCATCCCTTTCAGGCCAGGCGGCACAACCATGATTTCCATGCCGGCCGAACCGCCCGGCCGATAGTCCTTGTAACGGGCGATCCGACTCGATGGAATGCACACCAGCTTCGGAGCGCATTCGCTTGCCTGCGGATGGAGCGAGACGTGCGCCTCCAACGGACAGTTGTCGATCGACTCGGCATCGCCGGCCGAAGCAAACCCCAGCAGGAACGCCTTCCCGTCCCGGAGCTTGTGCACTTCAAATGAGTGCGGTCTCCGTTCGCGGAAAACCGGCGAATCCTCGTAGGCCGGTGTAAACGTGAACCCAAACACCCCGTTTGGCAGGACGGTCAGTCCGAACCCTTCCTCCAACGCAAGGAGAGCCCGGACACCGTTCCGCGCGCGGAATTCCTGTCGCGCGACTTCTGTGGGGTCCGTATTTGCCTGGGAGGCGCCCCCCGGCCGCTCCCTGGGTCTCGTCGCCCAGTTCAGGGCTAAAGCCATGAGAAGGAACCCCGTTGAGACGGCGGCGGCAATTCCAGCGTAAAAGATCCAGCCAATCTCGATCCCCATATAACCCCTCCAGGAACCACAATCCCTTCCAAGCCAATCTCCCTCCGACGCACGGTACGAATGGAGTTTCCAGTCGTACCGCTCGCCGGTTCGTCTCTCGAAGTCGATTCTAAGCGAAAATGGGCCGGCCTGTTACCGAAAGCTAACGTACCAATGGCCTAATTAAGTACTAGAACTCCCGGTGCAAGACGCGCGAAACTGGTGGGAATAAACGGCGCACCATCAGTTCCGGGCAAGCGAAACCGACTTGCAGACCTTAGAAAACCGGGCCTACCAGACTGCCCATGTCTTCCAGCGTGCAACCGGAGATTCGAAGCGGAAATGCGTGTACTATTCCGTGAACATTCCGTCGTAAAGGACGGTGCTGAGGTAGCGTTCGCCGGAGTCCGGCAGCACGACGACGATACACATACCGGCGAATTCGGGATCGAAGGCGAGGCGGGTGGCGACGGCGGCGGCGGCGCCGCAGGATATCCCCGACAGCAGTCCTTCCTCGCGGGCGAGCCGCCGGGCGAACTCGACCGCTTCTTCGTTCGTCACGGTCTCGACGCGGTCCACCATCGACAGGTCTAGTGTGGCCGGGATGAAGCCGGCGCCGATGCCTTGGATTTTGTGCGGCGACGGTTTCACGGGCTGCTTGTTGAGCGTCTGCGTGATGACGGGGCTGGCGGCCGGCTCGACGCCCACCGACAGGATGCGCTTGCCCTTGACGTTCTTGATGTAGCGGGAGACGCCGCTGATCGTGCCGCCAGTGCCGATACCGGAGACCAGCACGTCGATCGAGCCGCTGGTATCCTCCCAGATCTCGGGCCCCGTCGTCTCGAAGTGGATCTGCGGATTCGCCGGGTTCTTGAACTGCTGGAGCAGGACGTATCGATTGGGGTCGGATGCCACAATCTCTTCGGCCTTGACAATGGCGCCGCCCATGCCCAGCGAGGCATCAGTCAGAATGAGGTTTGCGCCGAACGCCTTGAGCACCTTGCGGCGCTCGATCGAAAAACTTTCGGGCATGGTCAGCGTGATCGGGTAGCCGCGCGCGGCGGCCACGAAAGCCAGCGCAATTCCGGTGTTACCGCTCGTCGGCTCGATAATCTCCTTGCCCGGACCGAGGACGCCGCGCTTCTCGGCGTCCCAGACCATCGAGGCGCCAATGCGGCACTTCACTGAGTAGCCGGGATTGCGGCCTTCGACCTTGGCGAAGACGGCGGCGGCGGCCCCCTTTACGATCCGGTTCAGCCGGACCAGCGGCGTGCGGCCGACGCTCAGCGAATTGTCGTCGAAAATCAAGCAGTTCCTCCCGGGCGCGTCTTCACAGGCGCGGATCAGATTTCCCAGTTCGCAACGTATTGGTGTTGCTTGTCCGCCCACGCGCGTACCAGTTTCGCGAAACTGGTTCTGTCCACGATCTCCGATACGGCCTCGTCCACCTTACGCCACATGTCCGCAAACGGATCGTCAGACCTGCGCCTGCCGCGCGGCTTGCCCCCGCGCGTCCCTTCGACGAAGCGAAGCACATCGCCAACCGTGATGCCCTCGGGGGCGCGGGCGAGAAGGTATCCACCCTCCGCGCCCCGGCGCGACTCGACGAACCCTCCCTGCTTCAACGCGGCGAGAATCAACTCCAGGAACTTCTGGGGGACATTCTGCCGTCTGGCGATATCCGCGATCTTGACCGGGTTGGCTGTTGGTTGGGCTGCGAGGTCAAAGACAGCCAGAAGGGCATACTCGCCCTTGACCGAGGTTTTCATGGGCACGTGGTCGCAATCACTGCTTCCAAACTAGAGATTAGAGGATCGCTCCGAGCGGCGTCAAGGACAGCAGCGAAGGAATGACGATCGGGAGCCGCTCACGCGTCGCAGATCTGCACCGCCTCGGCCAGCGACTGGAACGGGTCCGGCTTGGTGGGAACGAACTCGTGCGCCACGTAACCGCTGAAGTTCAATTCGGCGATGGCTCTCGCGATGGCCCGGTAGTTCAGTTCCTGCGAATCGTCGATCTCGTGCCGTCCCGGATTTCCGCCGGTGTGGAAGTGGGCGATCCACTGGATGTTCTCGCGGATGGTGCGGATCACATCGCCTTCCATGATCTGCATGTGATAGATGTCGTACAGC
>CAZACK010000061.1:0-29869 GCA_964483455.1 uncultured Solibacteraceae bacterium | reverse complement strand
GTTTATCGGCGTTCATCGGCGGCCCAAGATAATTGGTCCACAATTACAACAGGCTCCCTTCCATGCAGAAGTTCATTTTGTCCTCTATTCTTCTTCTGGCAGGTGCTCACGGCGCACCGGCGCAGGTTGAGGCGCTGCACAAACAGTTTTTAAGTCCTCCCAACGCCTTCAGCCTCCATCCGTACTGGTTCTGGAACGGGCGGATGGAAGACGCGGAGATCGTGCGCCAGATCGACGACATGATCGCGCACGGGGTTCATGGCGCGATCATTTTTCCGTTCATGGGACTGGAGACCCCTTATCTCTCCGAGGAGTGGTTCCACGCGATCGGCGTCGCGCTGGAGGCGGCGAAGGCACGCGGCTTCGCTCTCGGCATCGCGGGGGAGTACGCATGGCCCTCGGGGGTGGCCCGCGACATCTGGTCGGATCAGCTTCACCTCAGCCGGGTGCTCGACAGACACCCGGAATACCGGGCGCATTCGCTGGTGTACGACGAGTGGCGGTTCACCGGGCCTGTTGCGCTGGACCAGGCGCTGCCGGGAGAAGCCGAGGTGGTCATCGCCGGGCGGCTGGCGGGAGAACGGGCGGTGGAGATGGGCAGCCTGGCCGATATCACCCGCTTCGCCGCCGGCGGGCGGCTCAAGTGGCACGTGCCGGACGGCCGCTGGGCGGTGTTCGTCTTCCGAATTATCGACAGCCGCAGCGACCTCGGCTCTGTAACCGACCTGCTCAGCCGCGAGGCCATGCGTCGGTACATCGAGGTCGGGCTGGAGCCTTACTACCAGCGGTTCGCTCCATACTTTGGCAACACACTGAAGTGGCTCGTCACGGACCACGAGGGCGACTACGGCTATCGCATCCCGTGGACGCCGGGCCTGTTCGACGAATTTCAGAAACGTCACGGCTACGACCTGCGGCCGTACCTGCCGGTGCTGTTCTACGACGGCGGCAAGATCACCGACAAGGTGCGGGTCGATTTCATGGACCTGGTGTCGCGACTCTACGCCGGCAATTTCTTCGGGCAGGTCACCGAGTGGGCCGAGAAGCGGAACCTCAAGCATTTCGCGTCGCTGTTCGAGGAATCACTCCAATGGCAGGCGGCGTACGAGGGCCACCATTTCCGGACCATGCAAGCCGCGTCGTGGCCGGAGGTGGACGCGCCGTTCACCACGCCCTCGCAGCCGCGCGACTTCAAGGAAACCGCCTCGATCGCCCACTTCCGGCAAACGCCTTTGCCGGCCGAGTCCTTCACGCTCCTCGGCGAAGCCTCCTACACCAGCCCGCAGCGGATGCGGGCGCACATCAACTCCACCGCGCTGTGGGGCGCGAACTTCTTCATCCCGCACGCGTTCATGTACGACCGCCGCAAGATCACCTTCCGGCACGACTACTTCCGCCATCAGCCTTTCTGGAAGCACTTCAAGCCGTTCGCGGACTACGCGCGGCGGTTGAGCTTCATGAGCCAGGGCGCGCTCCACGTGGCCCCGATCGCCGTCTACTATCCGATCGAGAGCGCCTTCGCGCATCTGGAAGCGAAGTTCGCCTCCGACCTTTGGGACCACCGGTACGCCACGCTGCTCGCCTCCTGGGGCAACGATGCGAACTCCGTCAACGACACGTACACGGACCTGCAATTACTCCTGACGGACAACCATTGGGATTGGGACGTGGTGGACTCCGAGTACTGGGCGGGCGCGGCGATCGACGGGCGGTCGTTCCGGGTCGGTCCCGAGACGTTTCAAGTGCTGATCCTGCCGGAGATGACCACGGTGCACCGGTCGGCCCTCGAGAAAGTGAAGGCCTACGTCGAGCGAGGCGGCACGGTGATTGCGCTGCGGCGTCTGCCGGGCGCGTCGGTGGAAGAGGGAAGGGACGACCCCGCGCTGGCGGCGATTCTCGGGCAGATCTTCGGAGAGGTCGACCGGTCTCGTCCGTTCACGGTGAAGGAATTCCCCGGGGGAGGGCGCGCCTTCTTTGTGCCTTCGCAACTGGAGCAAGTTCTCCAGGTGCTGGATCGATTCGGGCCGGCGCAGGACGTGAAGGTGCTCGACGGCGAGCCTGGGCGCCTGGGCTTCGTGCACCGCCGGAAAGAAGGATTGGACTACTACTACGCGGTGAACCGGTACGGGCCGCCGCAACAGGCGCGGGTGTCGTTCGCGATCCAGGGAAGGCCCGTGAAGTGGGACGTGTTGACGGGCGAGTCCTCTGCTCTGCCGTATGCGCACGAGGGTGGCCGAACCGTTGCGGAACTCGACTTCGAACGTGACGACGCGTTCTTTGTGGTGATGGATCCCTCCCCCGGGATGGCGCCGCCGGAGGAACGGTCCGGGCACGCGCTCCAGCCGATCACGCTGCCTGACCGGTGGCGGTTTCGGGTGCTGGACGGCACGGTGGAGTTACCCGTGGCCCAGGTCTCCGGCCAGCCGGTGTGGCTCTCCCCGGAACGCCAGACCATCCACGACTGGTACGTGATCGGGCCGTTCCACAACGACGACCACCGCGGATTCTTCGATGCGTTTCCTCCGGAAAAGGGCATCGATCTGAACGCCGTCTACGCCGGCAAGGACGGGGCGCCGGTGCGGTGGAAGCGCTATTCCTCGATCCTGCGGCGCCCGGTGTTCAACATCCGCAATTATGAATACGACTTCGAGCGCGGCCCTCTGTCCACCGAAGGCAGGATCGTGGACCTGGCGGCAGCCGCCTCGGTGGACCGGGCGAAGCTCGACTGGGCGATCCTCTACGCGGTCACGTATGTGAAATCCGACCGGGAGCGGCGGGCGCGTCTCCAGATCGCCTGCCCGAACTTTCGCGCGTGGGTGAATGGCAAGCTGGTCCTGAGCCGGCACGCGCATCCCTGGTACTACCTGTTGCGCGAGCCATGGGCTTTCCAGGAGGAGGTCGAGCTCAAGGCTGACTGGAACGAGGTGCTGATCAAAGTGGAGCGCGGCGACAATCTCATCGGAACCGATCCGCTTCGCTTCTGGGCACGCTTTGTGGACAAGGCCGGCGGGCGCATCCCGTCGCTGGTAGTGAGCCCGGAGAGAAAAGACCCTGTTCCGCCCGCGCCTCGCCCGGCGCACCGGTTTGAGATCGAGCTGCCGCCCGGCGCGCGTTCGATCGAGCTGCCCGAAGTGACGGACGCCTTCGAGGTGTATCTCGAGGGGAAGCTGCTCGCGACCTCGAAGCGCAGCATCTCTCTGCCTGCGCTGGACTACCGGGAGCGAAGAACGCTGGAGGTGCGGGTCATGAACGGCGGGGAGATCATCGGCTACCCAATGGCGCGAATCGGCGAAACCGATTATCGGTTGGGCTCGCTTGTGCACAGCGGCCTGCGGAACTACTCCGGACACTTCGAGTACTCGCAGGACTTCGAGCTAAACGCGGACTATGCGAAGGCGCCGCTCTGGCTCGACCTGGGCGAGGTGGGCGTGGCCGCCGAGGCGTGGCTTAACGGCGCGCCGCTCGGCGCGCGCCTCTGGGCGCCGTTCCGGTTCGACGTGACGGGCAAGTTGAAAGCAGGTAGGAACCGCCTGCGGATCGTGGTTTCCAACACGATGGCCAACCGGGACGACGTCGCGGAGAACTACCCGCTGCTTGCGAATATCGATTTGGACGGGCTGCATGGGCCGGTTCAGCTTCTGGAAAAGCGGGAACTACAAATCAAAAATCAAAAATGAATATAGTTCTTGTTCTCATCGTGGCTGTACTGACCGCCGGTTTGGCCGGCGGGCAAACGAGTTCCATTGTGCTCTCCTCGCCTGGGATCGAAGTGCGGCTAAGTCCGGCGAATGGGTATGGCATCGAATCGCTGCGCGATCCGGCTTCCGGGAGGCAGTTTGCGGCCGCGGGCGCGAATGCGCCGCTGTACCGCATCACGCTGTGGCGGCGGGGGCGGCCGGCCCGCGATATCACCTCCAAAGACGCGAAGCTGCTCAGGCAGGAAGTCACTGGCGAAGCGGCGACGCTGGTCTTTGCGCATGAAGCCGAGAAGTTAACGGTGACTTGCACCGGGAGGATCGATCGGGCCGCGCCGCGCGTCAACTGGAAGATCCGCGTGGACAACGAAGGGCAGGAGGGCGTCCGGTCGATCTTCTACCCGCAGTGGATCGCCCCTGCGCCGCTCTCAGGCGACGGGGCCGCGGACCGCATCCTGTTCCCGTTTCTCGACGGCCAGGAGTTCACCGAGCCTTCCCGGCATTTCAAGCCGGGGCAGTCGACGCGGATCGCCTGGCCGGGGCAGGCCTGCATCCAGCTTGTGGCCTACCACGACGGCCGGCACGGCCTGATGGAGATGACGCGGGACGGCGACGGCTGGGTGAAGCATTTCCGCGCGCTGCGGACGGAATCCGGGTTCGATCTCTCCGTCGAGCACAACCCCGGGGAGGCGCCGGGACTCGATCTCGACCTGCCGTATGAGACCTCGCTCGAAGTCTTCCAGGGTGACTGGCAGGAGGCGGCCGACCGGTACAAGGCCTGGGGAGTGCGGCAGAAATGGGCGCAGCAGACGCTGCGCAAGCGCCTGCCAGCGTGGCTCGCGGCCGCGCCGCCGATCGTCACCTACGCCATGCGCGGCGACCCCTACGCCGCCGAATGGTCCATGTATTTCCCGCCGTCCAACCGGCTGATCAATCCCGATTTTCATCCCGCGAAGATCCCGGCGCTGACCGGAGCGTACGCGGAATTCTTCGGCTCCCCGATTATCACGAACCCATTCGGGTGGGAGAAGATCGCGCCGTGGATTGCCGGCGAGTATTTCCCGCCGATCGGCGGAGAGGAACTCTGGCGAAAGACGGCGGACGCGGTGCGGGCGGGCGGCCACCGGCTGTTCCTGCTGCTCTCCGGCGCGCGGTGGGGCGTGAACATGGACAACGCCGGCTACCACAACTACGAGGCGTTCCTGCGCGACATCGCGCCGAAGGCGGCGGCGTACTCGCCCGAAGGGAAGCCCGGGGAGGAGCATCCGCCGTGGGCCAGCAGCGTGCAGTTGTGCCACGGCGCGCCGTTCACGCAGGCGCACCTGGCGGAGATCTTCCTGGGGTGCGTGAAACTCGGCGCGTCCATGGTCCAGCACGATCAGAACCACGGCGGGATGGCGTTCGTCTGCTACCATCCGGACCACCCGCATCCGCCGGGCTACGGGCGCTGGATGGTCGAGCGCGTCGAGGAGCTGTTCCGGACGATCCGGACCGAGGGCCGGAAGATCGATCCCGAGTTCGCGCTTTCCGTCGAGGAGCCATGCGAGTATTTCATGCCGTACTGGGAAACTTACATGGGGAGGCCGTATAACTTTTTCGGCACAGGCTCCGATCCGTCGAGTTATCGCCGCGCCGTACCGCTGTTTATCTACGTGTATCATGAGTATCTGCTAGGCTACGGTGGTAGTAATGAGATTGACATCGCGCACCCGTACGCCGAGGCGATCAAGGTGGCGCGTAAGTTCACGAACGGCACGCTACTGGAGGTCGATCCGGGCAAGCCGGCCTACCGGCTGGACGCAATCCCGTCGCCCACCGAGGAGATGCGCCTGGCGCGGAGCTGCGCGCGGGCATTGCGGGGCCCGGCGAGAGACTACCTGGTTTTCGGCAGGATGCTCCGCGATCCTGAGATGCCAGGCCTGCGCCGCGAGCGCATCCGCATGTGGCGCGACCCGCGCGATCCGCGGCTGCCGTTCGACCTGCCGGCCGCGGATGTTCCCGTGGTGCTGTACTCGACCTGGGAAGCGGACGGCAAGGTGGCCTACGTTTTCGCCAACTGGCAGACGTCCGATGAGCCAGTGACCTTAGTCCCGCGCGCCTGCAATCAGAAGGGCGCGAGCTTCCGGATCGCTGTTCACGGGGAAAGCGGCTTGCGGAACGTGCAGGAATCAGGTCCGCTGCCCAGGGAGGTCCGGGTCACCGCGCCGGCCCTGTCGGCGGTCGTGGTGGAACAGGTGGTGATTCAGTGATTCGAGCCTTGACGGCGCTGCTGCTCGGAGGGTTGACCGGCGAGATCGCCGGACTCCCGGCTCCGGTGGTCGAGACGCGCTACGGAAAGGTCCAGGGCGCAGTCGTCGATGGCGTCAGCGTGTTCAAAGGGATTCCGTACGGCGCTTCCACCGAAGGAGCCGGCCGGTTCATGCCGCCGGCGAAGCCGCAGCCATGGGCGAGCATTCGCGACGCGACCGCCGCCGGCCCGCGGTGCGTGCAAGGCCCCGGCGCCATGTACAACTCCGGGGAACTCGGCGATTGGATGACGGGCGGCCGGGCCGGGATTCTCCGGGCGGCCCCGGAGAAGGATAGCGAAGACTGCCTGGTGCTGAATGTACTTACTCCCGGCTTGAAAGGCAAGAAGCGCCCGGTGATGGTTTACATTCACGGCGGCGGCTTCGGCTCACTTTCCGGCATCGTCCCGACCCTGGCCACCGGGCTTCCCAGAGAGCAGGACATCGTGCTGGTGAGCGTCAATCACCGGCTGAATGTTCTCGGGTATCTCTATCTGGGCGAGATCAGCTCTAAGTACGCCGATTCCGGCAACGCCGGGATGCTGGACCTGATCCTGGTGCTCGAATGGGTGCGCGACAACATCGCCGGGTTCGGGGGCGACCCGCGCAACGTTACGATCTTCGGCGAGTCCGGCGGGGGCGGCAAGGTCAGCGCCTTGATGGGGATGCCGGCGGCCCAGGGATTGTTCCACAAGGCGATTGTCCAGAGCGGCTCGTTGCTGGACGTCGCGACCCGGGAGGAGGCGACGAAGACGGCCCGGGAGCTGCTGGCGCATCTCGGGCTGGCGCAGCAGCAGGTGGACGAACTCCAGAATGCGCCGGCGGCGAAGCTTTGGGAGGCGGCGCATAAATCCGGCGGAGCGCCGGCGGCGGCCATGCGGTTCCGCCCGGCGGCCGACGGCCGCGCGCTGCCGCATCAGCCCTGGGAGCCCGGCGCTCCCGAGATCTCGGCGCGGGTTCCGATGATCGTCGGAAGCTGCAAGGATGAAACGACCCTGTTCATGGGCCGCGACCCGGCGCTATCCAAGTTGGATGAACCAGGCCTGCGCGAGCGGCTTGTGAAGATGACCCGCCGGCCCGAGGCCGAAATCGACGCACTGATTGCGACCTACCGTAAAGCACAGCCGGGCTCCACGCCGCGCGACCTGCTGCTGGCGATCACGAGCGACGGCATGTTCCGGATGGGGGCGATCGCGCAGGCCGAGCGCAAGGTGAAACAGGGCAAGGCGCCCGTCTGGATGTACCTGTTCACCTACGACACGCCGATTATGGGCGGAGTGCTGAAAGCTTTCCACACCGCCGATCTTCCGCTGGTGATGCGGCTCGTCCAGTTTCCGGAGATGGAGCCGTTGTCGAAACAGTTGAGCGCCGCCTGGGCGAGCTTCGCCCGCCGGGGCGATCCGAACCATGACGGCATGCCGGCGTGGCCCGCCTACAACCTCGAGGAACGGCCGACGATGGTCTTCAACGTCGAAAGCAAGGTGGTGAACGATCCGGGCCGCGAGGCGCGGCTCGCGTGGAAGGACGCCCCGAGGATGCGGCTGAGGTGACGTGAGGGACCCGGGAAACGGCCTAGCCTGGTGGATAGAACGCTTGCGGGATTGGCTGGTGGCGCAGGGCTTCGGGAAGACGCCTCGCTGATTGGGCCTGCCGCGGCGAGGGCGCCCGCCGCGTTTCCGGACGAGAAGAGGGGGGGACAGGAAGGCCCAGGTGATGAGAGTAAGACGAAGTGTCATAGGCATTCGAGTTCAGCGGCCAAAAGGCATTGTACTGCCCGCGCAATTGGTGTAACATGCTATCGGCACGAGGAAGCGGCATGTTACGCCGACGGGCACTTCAGGCGGTTGCCGGGCTGGTCTTCAGCGCCGTGGTTGGGCCACCTCGGGCGCCGGGGCAGGAAACCGGGCAAATCCCACCGGTTTCGCAGGGACCGCCGGCAGCGATGGCAGGCGGCGCGATGGTGGCGCCGGGCACCACTACGGACAGGGACAGAGGTTTGCCCATCAACCGGCTTCCGGAAGAGCCGATGCTGATCATACTTTCCGGCCGGCTCATTCTGGAGGATGGAACCTCGCCCGCCACGGCGGTCGCTGTCGCGGCAAAGTGCGGGGAAACAAGTGCGCGGGAGGGACTGTCGGATAAGCGTGGGCGGTTCAGCCTGAGCGTGCCGGCTCCTCCCGGAGCAGGCAGGTCGATTGGCGCCGGCCAGGCGGATTGCGAGGTACACGTCCTTTCGCCTGGCTACCGCGCGGCCGCGGTGGAACTGCACGGACGCCGGCCCATGGACAACCCCGATATCGGGACAATCGTGCTCCATCCGGCGGAGGACGTGCAGGGCACGATGGTCAGCATCAGCAGCCTGGCGGCGCCCAAGGACGCCAGAAAGGCGCTCGAGAAAGCCGGCAAGCTGTCGCACGGCCAGAAGTGGGATGCAGCCCGGAAGCAGCTCGAGAAGGCGCTCGGTTTGTATCCGAAGTACGCTCTGGCCTGGTATGAGCTGGGCCTGCTCCATCAACGCACGGGCCGGATGGATGACGCGCGGCGAGCCTACGCCGAGGCTGTGTCCATCGACGCCAAGTTTCTCCGGCCGTGGCTGCAACTGGCGGAGATCGGGTTCCGGGAGAGGAGATGGCCGGAGGTGGCCGACACCACCGAGCACGTCCTCAAGCTGAATCCGTACGATTTCGTCGGCATCTATCAGTACAGCGCCATTGCGAACTTCCAGATCGGAAAGCTGGAGGTGGCGGAGCAGCGGGCGCGGCAGGCGGTGAAACTCGACACGCGGCGGCGTTACCCCAAGGCAGAGCACGTCCTCGGGGTGATCCTGGCGCACAAGCGCGACTACGCGGGCGCGGTCGCGCACATGAAGCTCTACCTTCAGTACGAGCCGCGGGCGCGCGACGCGGAGGCGGTCAGGAAACAGATCGCACAGCTCGAAGTCGCGGCCAGCCCGGCGCCGCCCAGGGAGTGAGGGCGCACTGGCCTCTGTCCGAGCCCGTCTCGATCATCAGCAGGAACCGATAGCCCCAGCGTCAGCACAGCAAGTCCGCAAAGTGCGGTCCAGTGACGTCGCGAGGTATCCTCACGCGACAGACACAACCTCGTCACGAACCAGGTGAAGGCGGATGCGTTCGGGAGCCCTCGCGTCGAAGTGGAACGCGGCAACGGCTTCCAGGACGTTCCGGCGCAGTTCGTCCCACGTATCGCCTTGGGTGAAGATATTCTCGGTGAGGCACTCGGCGCAGTAACCTCCGTCGGGCTCCTGAACGACCTCGAAGACCAGCTCGGACATACGACTCCATAATACGGCGATTTGTCGGCTGACCGCACGGGCGGAGGAGCAGGCAACCCCAGCCGCAGGCGTCAGCCTGCGCCGTGCGTCGAGGCCGCCGGCAGCGGCACTTGGGTTTGGCGCTCTCGGCGCGCCTCGATGAGATTGCGAGCCAAGTCCCGGGCTATCTCGAGCGCCTCAGCAACCGTTCTTCCCTGTGCCACGAGCCCTGGCAATTCGTCCGATGTTGCGAGGTAGACGCCCTCGGTCAGTTGCTCGATACGGATGGAAATGGCAACCTCCATCGGCATGGATCATAGCACCCAAGCCCGACTCGTGCAGGAGGCGTGGACGAGCGTCACCCCACACGTCGCTCCACAATCCCCCGAAACCGCGCGTACCGCTCCTCCCACCTCCCGCTCTCCCTCGGCTCGTACTCCAGAATCGCCATGGAGCGGCGCACCACCTCCCGGATCTCCACCGCCGAGGAAACGTGCCTCCGGGCGAGCGCCTGGGCTAACACATTGCCGGCCACCGTCGCCTCGACCGGGCCGGCCAGCACCGGCAGGCCTGTCGCGTCGGCGGTGAACTGGCATAACAGGGCATTCAGCGAGCCGCCGCCGACAATGTGCAACACGCGGAACTTGCGCCCCAGCAGTCGCGCGATCGTCTCCAGCGTGCGGCGGTAGGACAGCGCCAGGCTTTCGAGAATCACCCGAGTGACCTCGCCCGGATCTTTCGGGGCCGGCTGGCCGGTGCGGGCGCAGTATCCGCGGATGGCGGCGATCATGTCGTCCGGGGCGAGGAAGACCGGATCGTCCGGGTTGACGAACGACCGGCCCTCATCACTCCGGCGGGCCAACTGCACCAGCTCGTCGTGCGAGTAGGAGGCGCCTTCGCTCTCCCACCGCTTCCGCGCTTGTTGGAGCAGCCAGAGCCCCATGATGTTGCTGCACAGGAAGCGGCCGCCGAGTGTCACTTCGTTGCACAGCCCGCCGGCGAAGCCGCCTTCCACCGACGGCGGCGACAGCGCGCCGACCACCGACCACGTCCCGCAGCTCAAGAACGCCCAGTCGTCGCCGGCGGCGGGAACGGCGGCCACCGCCGAGCCGGTGTCGTGCGTGCATGGCGCGATCACCGGCACGCTGCTCAGCCCGGCCTGCCGGGCCACCGATGGAAGCAGCGGGCCGAGCGTCGTCGCTGGGTCCGCCAGCGGCGGCAGAATGCCGCCAGGCAGATCGAAGACCTCCAGCACTTCCCTCCACCACGTCCCAGACACCGGATCGTAGAACTGCGTGTTGATGGCGTTGGTGCGCTCGACCCGCTTCTCGCCGGTCAGGAAGTAGCCGAACAGGTCGGGCATCATCAGAAACGTCGCCGCGCTCGCGAGCGCCGGACTTCGCTTCAGCCGCATCGCCAGAAGCTGGCAGAGGGTCTGGATCGGAGACAGCGACATGCCGGTGACCCGGTACAGCTTCTCGGCGGGCATCCGGCGCCGCACCTCCTCGAGGATGCCTTCGGTGCGGCGGTCGCGGTAATGGACGGGATTGCCGATCAGCGAGCCGCTGGCGTCGAGCAGGCCGAAGTCCACGCCCCAGGTGTCGATGCCGATGCCGTCCAGCACGCCGTCGGCGAAGCGCGAAGCGATGCGCATTCCGGCCAGCATGCTGCCGAACAGCGACAGCACGTTCCAGTGGAGGACGCCGCAGACCTCCACCGGCTCGTTGGCGAACCGGTGGATCTCGCTCAGGCCGAGCCGGCCGTCATCGAGCGTGCCGATGATCGCCCGGCCGCTCTCGGCGCCCAGGTCAAAGGCAAGGAAGCGAGCCCCGGCCATGGCGGCACCCGGATCAATCGTCGAATTTCATCCGCCGGGGATGGAACTCGGGCGCGATGCGCAGCCACGGGCTCTTGGGCCGGTCGATGTAGCCCCATTTCTCGAGCGCGCGGCGAAGCTCGCGGTTCTCGGGCTTGCGGGCGTAGGTGAGGAAATCCTCGCCGGACATGGTGGCGGCGATCGCCTGCTGCCAGGAGCGCGCGCCGGCGGTGTAGCCGTCGGGGTGGCCGAGCATGCCGCCGCCCGCCGGGATGATGATGTCGGGGCCGTATTCGCCCACCAGCACCGGTGTCAGGCCGGGATACACGCCGGCGCACGGCATCGGCCACATCGGCTTGATGTGCGCAAGCGGCGCCAGCTTCACTTGTGACGTGCGGATGCCTTCTTCGAGACTGACCATCGGGATACTCGACCAGTAGGTCGGCGTGAGCATCAGGTCTCCTCCGCAGATGCGCCCGAGCTTGGCGAACACCGGCCAGGAGATGCGCGGCTGGGCGGCGATCATGTGCGAGCCGTGCAAGAGGATCGGGACGTTGATCGCCGGGTCCTCGGCGATCTGCCGCAGCACGGAAAGGCCCGCCGAGTAGCAGATCAGCAAGCCGGTGGCGCCGAGCTCGACCGCCCGCGCCGCCTTCTCGAAGATGCGCTTCGGCTCGTCGGTGATGCTGAGAAAGTAAATCGGGCGCTTGCCGGTTTTCGCGGCCGCCTTTTCGACGCCTTCCAGCACGGCCTTCAGCCGGTCTTCATAGCGGCTGTTGTAGACGTCACTGGTCATCTCGTCGTCCTTCATCGCGTCCACGCCGCCGAGCGCCGTCTGATAGCACTGGTTGCCGACCTGGGCCGGGGTCATGCCCATCTTGGGCTTGATGATGTGCAGCGAAAGCGGACGGTCGGGCACGTTGAGCAGCTTGCGAATGCCCGGCACGCCGAACTTCGGGCCTTTGAACTTCTCGAGCAGGTTCCGCGGAAGGGTGACGTCGAGCAGCCGCAGCTTGGGGCTGTAGGCGAAGCAGTTGCCGGCGATGCTCAGGATCATCATCGGCACGTTGTCGATCCAGGCGTCGATCGGGAAGGCGAGCTGGACGACGGCCGCGCGGCGCGACGGGCTGCCGCTCGGAATCTCGTAGTAGCCAACCATCTTGCCGGCCAGCTTGACACGCACGTCTTCGGTGTCTTCCTCGACCTTCTCCCAGGTGCCGGTGGAGCCTTCGAGCGCCATCGACTGGATCAGCGAGAAATGGTCGACGAATTTCTCGCCGGGCAACTCGTCGTCCATGAAGTAGGTGGCGACGATGTCATTGGCGCCGTCGAGGCTGTCGAGGGCGTGGATGAAGATTTCGGGTTGATAGTAGCGTGTGTACATTTCAGTCTCTCCTTTCGGCCGCCGGCGGCAGCCTCAGAATCCTTCTGGTTCGCTGCTCCTCCACTTCGGCCAATGCCCGGGCTCGCTTGCCGGCCCAGGCGCCGAGAATGAAGTAAAGAGAATCGATCACGCAGATCTGGGCGATCCGGGACGACGACACGGCGGCGTTGATGCGTTGCTCGCGGTACGCCGTGATGAGCGGGTGAGCGCTCGCCAGAGCGAGCGGCGAGCGCGGATAGTTGGTCAGCGCCGCCGTCTGGGCGCCGCGTTTCCGCGCTTGTTGGACCGCCTCGACGACGAACGAGTTGCGGCCGGTATGGCTGATGCCGATCACCACGTCCCGCGGGCCCGCGCCGGCGGTGGCGAAGATCATCGCCTGCGGGTCGCCGATGGCGATTGCCGTCATCCCCAGGCTCAACAGACGCTGCGCCGCCTCCTGCGCCACCAGCGCCGATCCGCCGCTCCCCAGCAGAAACACGCGGCCGGCGTTGCGGATGAGGCGGGCGACGCGGACGAGCCGGCCGTGATCGAGCACCCGTTCCGTTTCGGTAAGGCTCTGGCGGTTGCTTTCGAAGACCCGCTGGAGGATCGCTTCCGGGCTGGCGCCCGAGCCGAAATCTTCCAGCGCCACGCCGCCCTTCTGGGCGACGGCGGCGGCCAGGTCCAGTTGAAACTCCTTGAACCCGCGATAGTCCAGTTCCTTGCAGAATCTTGATAGAGTGGCGGTGCTGGTTCCGCATGCGGCGGCCAGTTCCGCGATGGACAGGTTCCGGGCCTCGGAAGGCGAGCGCAGGATGTACCCGGCGATGCGCACCGCCGACGGCGGGCCGTGCTGCGCCTTGGCGCGGATTCTCGCCAGGCAGGCTCCGTTGGCGTTGACGGCTGGCATCTGGAACAGCATATCGAAAATAGTTTTCAGAATGCAACTCACGAGGCGAAACAAACTTGCATTCTCCCGCCTGTTTTGATGTACTCTTGGACTCTGGTTAACGGGTCTTATGAACGATTTTGAGCGGTTTCACGCAACGATGAGCTACCTCTCTCGCGATCGCGCGCCGTTCCACGAGTTTCCCTGGCCGACGTGGCCGGAAACCGTCGACCGGTGGCGCGCGGAAGGCGGCTACGATCCCGAGAAAACGGACTTTGGCTGCGACAACTGGGTCGTCGAGCACAAGTGGTTCTTCCCCCACCCGCCGTTCGAGCGCGAGGTCGTCGAAGAGGACGACACCTACGTCACCTGCGTCGATCCGCAAGGAATCGTGATGCGCGAGTTCAAGAAGAACCCGCTCAGCTCAATGCCTCAGTTCATCCGGTTCCCGGTGGAGACGCGCGAAGAGTTCCGCCGGTTTTGGAAAGAACGGATGAAGCCGGACCTGGCGGCGCGCATCGGTCCGGACTGGCGCGAGCGCCTGCGGTGCCACCGCAACCGCGATTACGTGTTCATCGTGCTGGCGGACCGCTGGGGCGGCTTCTTCGGGTCGATTCGCAACCTGGTCGGCGTGGAGAGGCTGTGCACGCTGTTCTACGACGAGCCGGCGTTTGTCGAAGAGATGATGGAAGCCGACGCTGACTTCCTTATCGCGATGCTTGGGCAGATGCTCGACGAGACCGACATCGACGTGTTCGGCTTTTGGGAGGATATGGCGTACACTGCCGGGCCTCTGATCGGTCCCACCCTCGTCCGGAAGTTCATGGTCCCGAGGTACAGGAAGGTGATCGACTTCGGCCGCGCCCACGGCGTGCGGTGGTTCTGCCTGGACAGCGACGGCGACGTCAGCCTGCTGATCCAGCCGTGGATGGACGCCGGCATCGACATCCTGTACCCGTGGGAAGTGCAGGCCGGGATGGACGTGACGGCGGTGCGAAAGAAATACGGCCGCGAACTCCGCCTTTGGGGAGGGGTCGACAAGCGCGCGCTGACAAAAGGCAGGGCCGAGATCGACGCCGAGATCGCCCGCCACAAGTGGCTGATTGACGACGGCGGGTTCGTGCCGATGCTCGACCACAGCGCCCCGCCCGACGTGCCGTACAACAATTATTGTTACTTCATGGAGCAGTTGCGATCGGTCTTATGAACCGTTTATTGCAGGCCGCCGATGAACGCCGATGCACGCGGATAGGCATCGGCATGCATCGGCGTTCATCGGCGGCTGGCAATCTGGAAGGACCCTATGCGAAAACTACCCCGCGACACCATGACCGCCCGCGAGCGTATCGACACGACCCTGCGCGGCGAGATGCCCGACCGGGTGCCCATCTTCGACCTCATCCAGAACATTGACCTGATCGAGACGGTCACCGGCGAGAAGATCACGCCGGCCAACGGACTCGACCTGCTGTGCCGCACTATCGGTGAACGACTCGACATCACCCGGGGCATCGCGCCGCCGGTCGAGGAGAAGATCCTCCGCCACGACGACGGCTTCGTCTACAAGCAGGAGTGGTGGACGACGTGGCTGATCGAACGGCCGTTCCGCGACGTCGCCGGCCTGCTCGAGTACATCCGGCGGAACATCGACGAGATCCATAACCGCAAGCGGGGCGAGATGTGGACCTTCGCCGGCAAGGGCAACGTCTGGGGGATGGCCGACGAGTCTCCGCGCGAGCAGTTCCTGAGATTGCAGGAGAAGTGCGGCGAGAACACCGTCCTGTTTCCCAACGAAAGCCCGGCCGGACTCGACACGGCGCACATCCGGGCGGGCCTGGACCTTTTCATCTACGCCTACGCCGAAGACCCGGAACTGGTCTCCGCGTGGCTCGAGGCGTTCAACTGGGCGGAAATCGAGCGCGTCCACGAAACCGCCGACGCCGCGCTCTCGCCGGTGGCGCTGGTGTACAGCGATCTGGCCGACAAGAACCAGCCGTTTTTCTCGCCGGCCTTCCTGCGGCGCGAGTTCTTCCCGCGCCTCAAGAAGCTCGTGGATGCGTGGCACTCGCACGGGGTCAAGGTCATCTACCATTCCGACGGCAACCTTTGGCCGATACTGGATGACTACCGCGCCGCCGGCGTCGAGGGGATCAATCCGCTCGAGCCGCTCTGCCACATGGACCTGGCGGAGGTGCACAAGGCGTATCCGGCCTGGATCAAAATGGGCGGCGTCGACGCCAGCCAGTTGCTGCCGTTCGGAAGCGAGGAAGCCGTTCGCCAGGCAACGCGGCGTCTGATCGACCACGCCGGCGTTGACGGCAAGCTATGGCTCGGCTCGACGACGGAAATCCATCCCGCCATTCCCGTCCGGAACGTGATGGCGATGTGGGACGAGGTGGAGACGCGGGGGTACCTCCGTGAGTGACCGGCTCAGCCGGCGGGCGTTTCTTGGAAGCGCGGCCGTCGCCGCCGCGGCAGCCGCTGCGAAACCCAACCTGCTATTCGTCTTCAGCGATCAGCAGTCGGCGGACATGCTCGGGTGCTACGGCAACACACAGATCCGCACGCCGAACCTCGACCGCTTCGCCGCGCAGGGCGTCCGCTTCAACCACTGCATTTCGAACTCGCCGTTGTGCACTCCGTATCGCGGGCTGCTTCTTTCCGGGCAGCATCCGCTCCAGTCGGGGGCGCTCGAAAACGATGTCCGGATGCTCGACGGCGGCGGCAACTATTTCGGGGAGGTCTTGCGGGACGCCGGCTACCGGATGGGCTACGTCGGCAAGTGGCACCTGTACGGCGGCGACCGCGACCGTCCGATCCCGCCGGGCACGCACCGCTACGGCTTCGACCACACCTTCCTCTCGAACAACTGCACGGTGACCTTCGACGCCGAACGTTCCTGGTACTGGGATGAGGAAGGCAACCGGAAGCTGTACGGCGACTGGGAGCCTTACGCGCAGACGCGCCAGGGGTTGCGGTTCATCGATGACAACGCGGACCGGCCGTTCGCCCTGTTTGTTTCCTGGCACCCGCCGCACAACTGGATCGGCAAGACGCCGCCGAAGGAGCCCGCCGACACCTACGGCGCTCCCGCGGATTTGCTGAAGCTGTACGATCCGGCGGGGATCGAGCTCCGGGGCAACTGCGCCGACACTCCCGGCGCCCGCAGGCTCTACCAGGGCTACATGGCCATGGGCACCAGCGTGGACACCGCGTTCGGCTGGCTGATGCACAAGCTCGAAGAGAAAGGCCTCGCGGACAACACGCTCGTCGTGTTCACCTCCGATCACGGCGACACCGCCCTGTCGCACGGCCTCCTCAACCACAAGCTGCGGCCGGAGATCGAGTCGATCCGCGTGCCGCTGATGATTCGCTATCCCCGGTTGTTGAAACCGCGCGCGAGCGAGTTGCTTGTCGGCACGCTGGACCTGATGCCGACGCTGCTGAACATGTTGGGGCTGAAAGCGCCCGCGACGTGCGCCGGCAATGATTTGACCGGCGCGATCGCGAAGGGGCGTGACAACGAAGTTGAGTCCGTGCCGCTCTTCCTGTTTCCGGTCGACTGGCGGGGAGTCTACACGCGGCGATTCACGTACAGCTTCGATAACAGCGCCGGGCACCGGCTTCTGTACCGCGAGCTGTATTTCGCCGAGCCGAGAGGGCTCTCCTGGAACTGCCTGTACGACCGCGAGTCGGATCCGTGGGAGCTGAAGAACCTCTACGGCTCGCCGGAACACGCCAGGCTCCAGCGCCGCCTCCACGACCAGGCTCGCGCCTGGATGGAGCGCTACGGCGATGGGGGTCTTCCGTACGAGAGAATCGCGAGCGCCGTCTACAGCGGCGAGGATCGCGAGCACGCCCGCAACCAGCGATGGAGCAAGATGAGCGGCCTGCTCAAGGGCCGCCCAGCGGAGTTGCTGCGATGAGGCGTTCGTACAGGGAAGTAGATATCTCGGCTACCGAGGCGGCTCGTAAGTTCTCGGACATTTTGAATCGGGTTGCCTCCAGCGGCGAATCGTTTGTGGTTCGCCGGCGCGGTCGGCCGGTCTGCTGGATCGTTCCGGTGGGCCCGGCCACGTGCAGCCTGGCGGACCTCGCCACCGTGTTTCGAGAAGCCCCGAGGCCTGATGCCGGCTACTGGAACGATCTCGAGGAGATCATCCGCCGGCAGCCCTCTCTGCCCGGACCGCCATGGTGACTCTAAGGGTGAGCGTGTGGAGCTGGGTGGAACAGGCGATTTCGCCTGCCGTGCGCAGGCTGAAGCCCGCGCCACCGAATGTTCTCCCAGCCCCATCTCTGGCCGCGGAAGTGAGGTAACCACGTGTCGTCCGAATTCAGCCGCCGGCGGTTCCTTCAGAACACCACACTCGGCGCGGCCGTGGGTCTGTTCGTTCCCCCGGCGACGGCCGAACCCGACCCCGAAGAGCTCGAACTCGGATTCACGAACCCGCCGGACTCGGCCCGGCCGTGGGTGCTGTGGTTCTGGCTGAGCGGCAACATCACGCGCGACGGCATCACCCGCGACCTGGAGTCGTTCCACCGCGCCGGCATCCGCGGCGTCTGGCTGATGAACGGCTCGCTGGTGCCCGTGTTCCTCGATCCGCCGGTGACCTTCAGGTCGCCGGAGTGGCGAGCGATGTTCCGGCACACGCTGGAGGAATGCGAGCGGCTCGGCATGAAATTCTCCGTAGCCAATTGCGACGGCTGGAGCCATTCCGGCGGCCACTGGATCAAGCCCGAACAGGCGACGCAGCGCGTCGTCCACTCCGAGGTCCGGCTGAAAGGGCCAACGCGCTTCGAGGACCGGCTTCCCACACCACGGCACAAGGAGTTCTATGAGGACATTGCCGTCCTCGCCCTCCGCACGCCTCCCGCCGACTCGTGGACGATGGCCGAGCTTGCGCCGAAGCTGACGACCAACGGCAAAGCGGACGGCGACTTGCCGCGCCTGCTCGACGGGGATCCGGATTCGGGAGTCAAGCTGGAATCCGCGGTCCCCGGGCAGCCGCTGTGGCTGCAAATCGATTTCGACCGGCCGGTGCGCGCCGGGGCGGTGCGCTGCGCGGCGGCCAAACCGGCGATCGACGGCGGCTACTATGTCACCATCACCAGCGACATCACCCTCCAGGCGTCGTCCGGCGCGGACCAGTTCCGGGATGTGGTTGCCGTTCCTCCCGTGGTCAGGAATTTCCTCGAGGCCGACGTCTGGGGCTGGAAGACGGCGTCGTTCGCTCCGGTCGAGGCGAGATCCTGGCGGCTCTTGTTCCGGGGCCCGGTGGACCTCCGCGAGGTGGAGCTGATCGCCGGCAGCCGCGTCCAGCGTTGGGAAGACAAGTCCGGCCAGATGCCCGACTTCATCGTGCCCGCCGACGCGACGCCCAGCGTCTCCGCCGGCGCCGTTGTCGATCCGGGCGGCGCCATCGATCTCACCGGGCAGGTGGGCACGGACGGCCGTCTCCGTTGGGACGTGCCCGAGGGTCACTGGACCATCCTCCGGCTCGGCCGCACCTGGACCGGCGGTTTCGTCCAGCCCGCCAGCGCCGGCTCCGCCCCCGAGGTGGACAAGATGGACCGGGCGGCGGTCGAGCACCACTTTCGGGCGTTCCTGGGTGAACTGCTGAAGGACATCGGCGGGCACGCCGGCCGCACGCTGGTCGGAGTCGAGATGGATAGCTGGGAGTGCGGCTCGTCCAACTGGACGCCGCGAATGCTCGAGGAGTTCCGGCGGAGACGCGGCTACGATGCCTGGCCGTGGCTGCCGGTGCTGGCCGGCCGCGTCGTGGGCGACGCCGAGCGGTCCGACCGGTTTCTGTTCGACTACCGCCGCACCATCTCCGAGCTGATCGCCGACGGGATCTACAGCCATTACCGGTCGCTGCTGGCGCCGCACGGCATCGGCTTGTGGGCCGAGGCGCTCGGGCCGACGATCCAGCGCGGAAGAATCCAGTTCGAGCAGGTGGCCGACGCGCTCCAATGCAAAGACCGGGTGGACGTGCCGATGGGCGAGTTCTGGGTCGATCCGCCGCGGCACGGCGAGCCCGCGCTCGACACCAAAGAGGCAGCCGCCGCGGCTCACATCTACGGCCAGCGCATCGCCGCCGCCGAGGCGTTCACCGCCTTCCCGCACGTCGGCTGGAACGACTACCCGGCGATGATGAAATCGCTCGGCGACCTGCACTACTGTCTCGGCGTCAACCTCTTCTTGCTCTCGGAGTCCGTCCACCAGCCGTGGCCGGACCGCTATCCCGGGGTCACGTTGGGCCCGTGGGGAACGCACTTCCAGTGGACCACGACCTGGTATCGGTATTGCGCCCCCTGGTTCACCTACATGGCCCGGTGCCAGTATCTTCTCCAGCAAGGGCAGTATGTGGCCGATCTTTGTTATTACTTGGGCGAGGATACTCCGATCCGGCTGTGGGAAGGCAGCCTGAAGCCGAAGCCGCCCGCCGGCTACGACTACGACGCCTGCACTGCCGAGGCGTTGCTCCAACGCATGGAGGTGAAGGACGGCCGCGTCGTCGTCCCGGGCGGCATGAGCTACCGTCTGCTGGTGCTATCGGACTCGCGGCGGATGACGCCGGAAGTAGCCCGGAAGCTGAAGCAACTCGTGGCTGGCGGCGCGAAGGTGCTGGGAGACAAGCCCGCGAACTCGCCCAGCCTTGCGGATTATCCGCGGTGTGACGGCGAGGTCCGGCGAATCTCGGGCGAGTTGTGGGACGGCGGCCGGGTGATCGCCGGCCGCTCGCCCGAAGAAGTGCTGCGGGCGGACGGCATTCTGCCCGACTTCGAGCCGCTCGGCGCGGCGAAACTAGCCTACATCCACCGCGTCGCCGGCGGCGCGCACATCTACTTTGTCTCGAACCAGGACACCGGCGCGGTTGCGGCGGAATGCGCCTTCCGCGTTTCCGGCAAGCAGCCGGAGATTTGGGACCCCATGACCGGCGAGCGCCGGGACGCGCCCGACTACCGGCAGGCGGGCGGCCGCACGGTCGTGCCGCTCGAATTCGCGGCGGCCCAGTCGTATTTCGTCGTGTTCCGCGCAGCGCCGAAACCGGCGGCTCCGGGTCGAGGCAATTTCCCGAAGTACGATGCGCTGATGGAGTTGCGTGGCCCGTGGACGGTGCGTTTCGACCCGAAGTGGGGCGGACCGGGCGGCGTTACTTTTGATGAATTGCAGGACTGGACGACACGGCGGGAGGAAGGCGTCAAGTATTACTCCGGCACCGCGACCTATGAGAAGGCGTTCGATCTGCCGGAGGCCGGGCGGCGGCTTCTGCTTGACCTCGGCGAGGTAAACCACATCGCCGAGGTGCGGCTCAACGGCAAAGCCGCCGGCGTCGCCTGGGCCGCGCCGTGGCGAGTGGATATCACGGAGGCCGCCAAGACTGGCCGCAACGTCCTGGAGATCGACGTCGCGAACCTGTGGGTGAACCGCCTGGTGCGGGACTCCGGGCTCCCGGAGAACCAGCGGCTCACCTGGACGACTCACAATCCGTACAAGCCCGATTCGCCACTGGTGCGGTCGGGACTGATCGGACCCGTGCGAGTGATCGCCGCGGAGCCTGGCGGCTCCGCGGAAGGCAAAAGGCAAGAATCAAAAATCAAAAGGCAAAAGTAATGAGGGTACTCGTTCTCCTGACTTCTCTCGCGGCGGCGGCCGCCGCCGGCTCCTTCGACATCGCGGTCTTCAAGAATCCGCCCGCGTTGTACCGGGGATGGGCCATGTGGGGCCTCGATCTCTCGAAGGCCACCGAAGCGTCGGTCGTCGCCGAGGTTCGGGACATGGCAAAGAAGCACCACTACGGCGGCCTCTTCATCGTGGCCTGGGGCGCGAGCGGGAAGAGCCTCGATCCTGCCTACGTCAAACAGGCCAGGCCGTTCTTCCAGTTGAAGGACGAGGGCATCGAATACCTGAGCCCCGAATTCTTCAAGCTCTACCGGGCGGCGGTCGAGGAAGGCAGAAAGCAGGGTCTGAACGTCATCTTCTACGACGATTATTTTTACCCGACCGGCACGGTTTGCGGGCAGCTTTATCAGAAAGCCCCCGAGCACATGGCGAAACGCCTGGAAATGGTCGAGCAGGACGTGTCCGGGCCGGAGAAGGTGGATCTCGCCATCCCCGCGGGAACATACATCGGCGCCGTCCTCATGAACAGGGACACATTCGAGCGGGTGGACGTCACCGGAAGCAGGACGGCGGACAACCGGCTCCAGTGCGGCGTGCCGAAGGGAAAGTGGAAGGCAATGGCCTTCTATCTGGACCACGACGCGGCGCTGAAGATCCGCAACCCGGGAATCATGGACTACCTGGACGAAACCGCCGTGGACAAGTTTCTGGAGCTGAGCTACGACAAGTTCTACTCGGAACTGAAAGAATACTACGGCCCGGTCATCAAGATGGCGTTCCACGACGAGCCGTCAATGCACTGGCTCGACGGGCAGATGTGGACGCCTTCGTTCAACAGGAAGTTCGAGCGGAAACACGGTTTCGATCCCGTCAAGCTCTATCCGGCGCTGTGGTATGACATCGGGCCGGAGACCTCCGCCGCCCGCAACGCGCTCTACGGGCTCCGGGCAGAGCTGTTTCAGGCGTTCCTCGGGAAGCTCGACACGTGGTGCGCCAGGCACGGCATCCAGCTCACCGGCCACCTCGACCAGGAGGAGGTCCCGAACCCCGTCCCGATCAACGGCGACCTGATGAAGATGTTCGACCGCCAGGCCGTGCCGGGCGCGGACGACATCTTCGTGTGGGGGAGATCGAACCGGGGCTACAAGGTGGTCAGCTCGGCGGCGTTCAACTACGACAAGCCGCTGGTCATGACCGAGACTTACGCGGCCTACAAGAAGGTGGATGAGAAGATCCTGTTCCAGGTGGCGATGGACCAGTTCGCCATGGGCGTCAACTTCCAGACGCCCACCGCCGGAATCGAGAAGAAAGCGAAAAACGTGCCGGACCTGAACCGCTACGTCGGCCGGCTGAGCTACCTGCTTCAGGGAGGCCGCCACGTGGCCGACATCGCCATCCTGTATCCGATCGCCTCGCTCCAGGGGTGCTACCGGTTCAAGAAGTTCCCCCCGAAGCCTCCCTCGAAGGAGAAGCTGCACGACGTCGAAGTCACGGATAGCTGGCTCTACGCGTACAACGGCGGTGTCCTGCCGCCGGAAATCGACTATATGGACGTTGCCGAAGCGCTGTACCGAGGGCTTCGCGTGGACTTCACCTATCTTCATCCGGAGGTGTTCGAGGGTCGCTGCCTCATCCGGAAGAGCACCCTGGTTCTCGACAACAAGGTGAACCGGGAGGAGTTTAAGGTGCTCCTCGTTCCGGGCGGCGACACGCTGCGCGCCGCGACGGCCGCGAAGATCCGGCAGTTCTACGGGCAAGGAGGCACGATCGTCGCCACCAGCCGCCTCCCGTTCCGCTCGGCGGAGTTCGGCCGCGACCAGGAGGTCAGGCAGGCCATGAGCGACGTGTTCGGCTCGATTGAGGCGCCCCAGCCCGTCAGACAAGGCGCCGGGGGAGGGCGGGCGTACTTCGTCCCCAAGCCGGACGCCCAGGCGCTCGAAGCCGTGCTGCGAGAGGCGCTGCCCGTTCGGGACGTCGCCATCCAGGAGAAGATGTGGCCGGTGAAGACCGGTGAAGCATACGACGGCGCGCTGACTTACATCCACAAAGTCAAGGACGGCCGGGACATCTATTTCTTCGCGAACTCATCGGAAAAACAGGTCAGCACTGATGTCGCCGTGCGGGGCAAGAAAGCGCCGGAGATCTGGAATCCCCACACCGGCGAGCGAGGTCCGGCACAGTATACGCCTGGCGGGCAGGCCACGACGGTGAAACTGACGCTTCCACCGGTGTCGTCGGTGTTCTACGTCCAGCGGGCGGAGTAACCCGGCGCGGCGGCCGCATCGACGGTCCTCACCGGAAGTTCTCCACCAGCATCAGGTCGCTCTCGAAGAGATACTCCGCGGTGACAACGGCCCATTGCCTGTCCGGAGAAACCGCGAAGGCTTCGCCCGACGTCGGGAAGGTCCAGTTGGACGGCAGAGTCGCGACTTCGGAGAGCCTCCCCATGGCGAGCTCGAAGAAGCGAATTGCAGGAGACCTCCCGAGCCCGGCGTCCAGGACGAAGATCCCATCGGGGCACAAAGACCAGAAACCCTCGCCGCCGATGTCGAGGGCTTTCTGCTCCGAGGTGGCGCCTGAATCGCCCAAAGGCACGCGCCAGATGCCAGGGGTCCCGCGCTTGGCGTAATAGAGATAACGGCCGTCCGCCGATTCTGCCGCCTCCATGCCGCCTTCGCGGGTGATCCGGATCGCCTTTGCGTCCGCGCCGGCCGAGTCGGCTCGAATCTTCCAGATCTCCAATCCGCCGCTGCGGGTTGATGAGAAGTAGATCCATTGGCCGTCGCGCGACCACCTCGGCCGTGCGTCGTTGGCCTGGTTGGATGTCAGGCGGCGGAGAGCCCCGCCTTCAACCGCCGAGATGTAGATGTCCCACTGCCCGCCGGTCTGGACGTCAAACGCCACTCGCCGCCCGTCGGGCGACCAGCTCGGACTGCCGGCGTGGCCGTCGCCGTGGAAGGACGATAACTGCTGGCAACCCGAGCCGTCGGTGTTACAGATCCAGATGAGGCCCTCGCCGGATCGCCATGAGCTGAAGGCAATCCTCCGGCCATCGGGAGAAAACGCCGGGCTCCATTCCCGGCGTGTTGAGGAGAGGAAACGAGCAGGCTGGCCTCTGCCGGCCCCGGCGAGGGAAACACGAAAAAGGGTGACGGCAGCCTCGGCGTCCGTGAAAACGAGCGTTGTTCCGCGGAGGGAGATCTGCGCCATGGACGGCACCCTCGCCGGCAGACGGAACCTACGCAACTGCTTGCCTGTCACGGAGACCAGCGAACCCGGGCTGACCACCAGTTCCCGGCCGCCTGGCAGCCAGGAAACCGTGGAACCCAACCCAGCCGCCCTCCCCATTGGCCTCGCCGGGGCCGCCTGCGCTCCTTCCCTGGACAGGGCTTGGATCAGCGGTACGGGTTCTCCGGCGAAGGCAAAGCCATAGCGAAGAAAGGCCACCATCTCCCCGTCGGGCGAGAATGCAGGATTGTAGTCGATGACCCCTGGGCTGTCGGATGTGCTCAACAAATGCTTGTGACCTGTCTCCAACGAGACCAAGTAAATGCCCCAGGTCTTCCCATCCGGATTGAGGTCAGTTACAGCCAGGAACCGGCCGTCCGGCGACCAGTCACAATCAGGTAACCACAGGGTCTCCGGGTACGGCAGCCACACTCCGACCTCGGTCAATTTCCGCTCCTGACCTCCGCCCGCGGGCACAACGAACACGCTGGCTCCGTTCCCTTGTTGTCTCAGAAACGCGATGTGCCGGCCATCGGGCGACCATGCGGCGTTGTAATCCGGCGCGGCGTCAGTTGTCAGGCGGCTCAACTCCTCGCTGCCGATCTCCTTGACGTACACATCGACGTTGTCCCGCTGCGGCCCGTCCCAGTCGAAGGCGATCCGCCGCCCGTCCGGCGACAGCGCCGGGCGCAGCTCTAAGCCGGGAAGACTGGTCAGCGGAACCGCCTTCAACTCAGGCGCCGGCCGCTCCCGCAGCATGATCCACGCAAGGCCGGCGGCTGCGGCGAAGATGGCCGCCAGTCCCGCCGCCCAGGCCCAACCGGGCCGTTTTCGCACGGGGGCCGCGGCGGGGCCCTCCGTCTGTACCGGAGCGATGAACCGGTACCCGCGCCGCGCCAGCGTCTCGACGAAGCGCGGATTGTCCGCTGAGTCCCCCAGCGCCTCCCGCAGCTTCTTCACCGCCGCGTTCAGGCTGTGCTCGAAATCGACGAACGTGCCCTCCGGCCACAGCCGCTCCCGCAGCTCCTCGCGGGTGACCATCTCGCCTGGCCGTTCCAGCAGCATCGCCAGCACCTGAAACGGCTGGTCGGGAAGCCTGATCCGAAGCCCGTTCTTCCGCAACTCGCGGGTATGCAGGTCTGCTTCGAAGACTCCGAAACGAACAATCCGTGGGAACACAGCGGGCTCGTGCATCGTGGAAGTCCCCGTGATTTACCAGCTACAGGAGTGTAGCACGAGCGGCAGTCAGTTCTTTTGACCACCCCCAAGCCTCATCTTCCTTACAGTGGACAGTGGTCAACAGCCGGTCATTAATCCGCGCAATCCATTGAATCCATTAGATGTTGTGTGATCACCTGAGCATCTCCCAAGAATCACCGAGGGTGCATTCAGGTAGCAGCAGCCTGAGCGCAAAGTCGGGGCATGAAACTCGCCCTGACGCTCACGATGATGGCCATGGCGGCACTCGGTTCCCCCAAGGAGCAGACTGTGCCGCTCACAGTCCAGGTCTACAACTACGCCAAAGCCCCGGCGCCGGTCGTCGCACGGGCAGAGAAGGATGCCGGCCGGATCTTACGGGAAGCGGGGATCGAGGTCGACTGGCTCGACTGCCCGATCACCTCGGCGGAGATCGATGCCATGCCTGCCTGCCGGGAAACCGGCTTGGCCAACCTGACGCTGCGGATCATCCCCGAAGCGTCGGCAAGCCTCAACAGGCACATGCTGGGCTTCGCCCTCCCGGCGCCGGAGGGGGCCGTTCACGCCGTCGTGTTCCACAGCCGGGTGATGGCCTTGTCCGAACTTCGAGTAGCCTCCGAGGCGCAGATCCTAGGGATTGCGATGGCTCACGAGTTGGGACACTTGCTGCTCGGTCCGGAGAAGCACTCGCCGGCGGGGCTGATGCGGGCGCAGTGGAGCCGGCCGGACCTGCAACTGGCCACGGTGGAGCAGTTGCGGTTCAGCGCAAAGCAGGGGGAGATGATGCGGGAAGAGGTCGCGCGCAGGGTTCAAGTAGAACAGAGTTCGCGGGCAGGTTTGTTGGCGGCCCGGGATTGACAATTGCGGTGCGCCCCGCGCGCCTCAAAACGACAGCGCCGCCTGAAGCATTGCCTTCGTGTAGGCCACGTTGTAAATCTCGCCGGCGAATCCGCCCCCGCCGGCGTAGAAATTCTTGATGCCGCGCTCGCGGTCGTAGTCGATCGCCCGCGGGTGCTCCGGATACAGCCCGCGCGGATACTTCTGCCGCACCAGCTCCTTCATGACCGCAAACATGTCCACCTGCCCTTCGTCGAGGAACACTTCCGTGTAGTCCACATACGGCTTCCTGACCCGGACATTGCGGTAGTGCGCGTGGTTGATGCAATCCCTTTCTCCGAGGTAGCGGCACACCGCCACCGGGTCCTCGCCCAGCTCGCGGGTGACTCCGCAGTCGAACGTCATGCCGTTGTACGGGCTCTTGACGAGGTTCAGGTACTCCTTCCAGTGCTCGACGGTCGCCATGAGCTGCTCCGAGCCGCGGCTCACCGGCACCGGCGGATCGTTCGGATGCAGGGCCAGGCGCACCCCGGCCTTCTCCGCCTCCGGGACGATCGCCTTCAGAAAGCGCTCCGCTCTCTTCAACTGCTCGGCCCGGGTGTGGGTTCCCACGTTGTCGCTGGGCGGCAGATTCCTGGACAGCTCGTAGTCATACGCCGTATAGCCGGCGCCTCCCCGGCCGATTTCCTCCTTGTAACCCTCCGTCAGCCGGTGCGCGTAGAAGTTGTACTCGATGACCGGCAAGCCGGCCTTGCCGGCGGCGCGGATGGACTGGATGACATCCTCGGTCTGCGCATCAGCCTTCGGCCTCCCCCAAATCACGTCGTTGAATCCGTAGATCATCATGTTGCAGACAGTGAGGCCGCCGGCTTTGAAGCGATCCATCCGGGCGCGGAGACCGGCCTCGTCCCAGGGAATCGCGGGCCCGCCCATCAGCACATGGTCGACGCCGATCTGCTTCAAGGCGCGCATCCCCTTCTCATCCAGGTTCGGGGAAACGCCCAGGCAGATTTTCGGCGTGTTCGGCCCTTCCGCGGGCGGCCAGGACCGCCCCGACGCGTCCGAAACGGCCGGCGACATCGCCGCCGCACCCGCAAGCTCGATCATCCGTCTGCGGGACCACTTGTCGCTCATCGTGCACTCTCCTTTCCTGCCAGCTTACCGTGAAACAGCAGGACCCCCGGCAAATGCCGCTGGCGCCGCGCGTCATAATCGAGACGATAGCCACGTCCCGGTCGAGCCTTGGAAGGAGAAATCGATGAGCCTGAACCTGTCTGCTTTGGCGGTCCTTTTCGCCACAGCGCACGCCGCCGCGCCGCCGGCGAGGCTCCTCCCGCTGCCCATCACCTCGGTGCGCGTCGAAGACAAGTTCTGGGCGCCGCGGATGGAAATCAATCGCAGCAAGACAGTCGGCAGTGTGCGCCAAAGGCTGATGGAGACTGGCGCGATCGACAACTTCGACATCGCCGCCGGCAAGCTCAAAGCAAAATACCGCGGTCCGTTCTGGAGTGACTCCGACGTCTACAAGTGGCTCGAAGGCGCGGCGTATTCGCTTGCCCTGAAGCGCGATCCCGCCCTCGAAGCAATCGTCGATGAAGCCATCGCGAAGATCGCCGCCGCGCAGGCCCCCGGCGGGTATCTCAACACGTACTTCCAGGTTGTCGATCCGGAGGGCCGCTGGACCAACCTCGCCTTCTGCCACGAGCTGTACACCGCCGGCCACCTGCTCGAAGCGGCCGTGGCCCACTTCGAGGCTACCGGCAAGCGCACCCTGCTCGATGTCGCCGTCCGAAACGCGGACCACATCGACGCCACCTTCGGCCCCGGCAAGCGGGACGGCCAGCCGGGCCACGAGGAGATCGAGCTGGCGCTCGTCAAGCTCTCCCGCGCCACGGGCGAGAAGCGATACCTGCGCCTCGCCCGGTTCTTCCTCGACATGCGCGGGCGCAAGCCGTCGTTCTTCGAAACCGAATACCGCCGGCTCGACCCGAACAAGACCGCCTTCTTCCTCGGCCGCACCATCACCATGCGCACCTTGCAAGACGAGCTGTTCCGAAAGGACGCCTCGGGCAAGTTCAACACCGAATACTCGCAGGACCACCTGCCGGTTCGCGAGCAGGACAAAGTGGTCGGCCACGCCGTTCGCGCGATGTACCTCTATTCGGGAATGGCCGACGTGGCCGCCGAGACGTGCGAGCAGGCCCTGCTCGACGCGCTGGCGCGGCTCTACCGCGACCTGACCACCAGGCGCATGTACCTGACCGGCGGCATCGGCGCGTCCGCGCACAACGAGGGATTCACCACGGACTACGACCTGCCGAACGAGACCGCCTACCAGGAAACCTGCGCCTCTATCGGGGTCGCCATGTGGACGCACCGTATGCTGGCGCTCACCGGCGACGGGCGCTATGCCGACACCATGGAACAGACGCTCTACAACGCGTTCCCCGCCGGCGTCTCGCTGGCCGGCGACACCTTCTTCTACGACAATCCTTTGTATAGCCGCGGCAAAGCGGCGCGCCGCGCCTGGTTCAGCGTGCCGTGCTGTCCTACCAATGTTGTCCGGATCATGCCGTCGGTCAGTAAGTTCATCTATGGCCAAAGCGAGGACGCACTGTGGGTGAACCTCTACGTGCGGGGCCGGGCGGCGGCCCGCCTGGCCGGCGGCGAGTTGCTGGAGATCGCGCAGGACACGGACTACCCCTGGTCCGGCGCCGCCCGACTGCGCATTTCCAAACACCCGGCAAGCGAGTACGGCCTGCACTTGAGGATTCCCGGGTGGGCCGGAAGCGCGAGCTTCAAGCTAAACGGCAAGCCGCTTCAGCCGCTCGTGGAGAAAGGCTACGCGAAGATCCGCCGCCGCTGGTCCGAGGGCGATGTCGTCGAAATCAGCCTGCCGATGGAGGTCCAGCTCATCGAGTCGCACCCGAGTGTGCTGCACAACCAGGGCCGCATCGCGCTTCGCCGCGGCCCGGTGATCTACGCGGTCGAGCAGGCCGACAATTCCTTTGACATCGACCGCCTGGTAATCCCGCTCTCGGCGAAGCTCGAAGGACGCTTCGAGTCCGATTTGCTGAACGCCGTGGGAGTAATCACCGGACCGGCGATGCTGAAGCCCGAGGTAAGTTGGGAGGACCGCCTGTACCAACCGGTCCAGCCGCGACTGGAGGGCCCGGTGACATTCCGGGCCGTTCCCTACGCCACCTGGGCCAACCGCGGCTCGGGCAAAATGGCGGTGTGGATTGAGGCGTCGCGGTGATTACAGCATCGATTCACGGGCGAGGAAGAACACCAGCCGCTTGATTCTATTGGTCGGGGCGGCCAGATTTGAACTGGCGACCCCCTGCGCCCAAGGCAGGTGCGCTACCAGGCTGCGCTACGCCCCGACATTCCTTATATATCATGAAGCGCAGATGAGTGACAAGAAGAACCCGGAAATGCAGGAGACGGGAGGCAGGGGACAGGGTCCAAGGGGCAGGAGGGAGCCCTGGGTTCATTCTTCCCTGCGGGCTCTGCGAGAGAAAATATTGGGGATCTGGTTTATCGACATTTTTTCAGAAAATGGGGCAGAACCTGCTTAAGCTTTTCCAACGCCCGGGCTCGGTGGCTGATTTGGTTCTTGACCTCCGGGGCGAGCTCGGCCATGGTTTTTCCCAGCGGG
>CAZACK010000060.1:0-30114 GCA_964483455.1 uncultured Solibacteraceae bacterium | reverse complement strand
CCAAGGAGATCGAGCTGAAGGATCCGCTCGAGAACATGGGCGCGCAGATGGTGCGTGAGGTTGCCTCGAAGACCTCGGACGTGGCCGGCGACGGCACCACCACCGCCACCATCCTGGCGCAGTCGATCTTCCGCGAGGGCGTGAAGAGCGTGGCCGCCGGCGCCAACCCGATGGCGCTGAAGCGCGGCATCGAAAAGGCGGTCGAGGCGGTGGTGGAAGAGATCAAGAAGTACAGCAAGCCGGTCGGCAGCGGGGAGATCGCCCAGGTGGGCACGATCTCCGCCAACGGCGACACCACCATCGGCGACCGCATCGCCGAGGCGATGCAAAAGGTCGGCAAGGACGGGGTGATCACGGTCGAGGAGTCCAAGACGATGGACACCGTCACCGACACCGTCGAGGGCATGCAGTTCGATCGCGGCTACCTCTCGCCCTACTTCATCACCGATGCGGACCGGATGGAGTGCGTGCTCGAGGATCCCTACATCCTGATCCACGAGAAGAAGATCAGCAACATGAAGGACCTGCTGCCGCTGCTCGAGCAGATCGCCCGCTCCGGCAAGCCGCTGCTGGTCATCGCCGAGGAAGTGGAAGGCGAGGCGCTGGCCACGCTGGTGGTCAACAAGCTCCGCGGCACCTTGAACGCGGCGGCGGTGAAGGCGCCGGGCTTTGGCGACCGCCGCAAGGCCATGCTCGAGGACATCGCGATCCTCACCGGCGGCAAGGCGATCATGGAAGAGACCGGCATCAAGCTGGAGGGTGTGCGGCTCGATGACCTCGGCCGCGCCAAGCGCATCACCATCGACAAGGACAACACCACCATCGTCGAGGGCAACGGCAGCGAGAAGGCGATCGACGGCCGCATCAAGCAGCTCCGGGCGCAGATCGAGGAGACCACCTCGGACTACGACCGCGAGAAGCTCCAGGAGCGGCTGGCGAAGCTGGCGGGCGGGGTGGCCGTGATCAAAGTTGGCGCGGCCACCGAGACCGAGATGAAGGAGAAGAAGGCTCGGGTCGAGGACGCGCTGCACGCCACCCGGGCGGCGGTCGAGGAAGGCATCGTCCCCGGCGGCGGGGTGGTGATGTTGCGCGCGGTGGGGGTGCTGGACAACCTGAAGCTCGGCGGCGACGAGCAGATCGGCGTGGACATTGTGCGCCGCGCCTGCGAGGAGCCGATCCGCCAGATCGCCGGCAACGCCGGCTTCGAGGGCGCCATCGTCGTCGAGAAGGTGCGCTCCAACAGCAACACCAGCTTCGGCTTCAACGCCCAGACCGGCCAGTACGAGGACCTGGTGAGCTCCGGCGTCATCGACCCGACCAAGGTCGCCCGCACGGCGCTTCAGAACGCTTCTTCGATTGCGGCGCTCATGCTGACCACCGAAGCGCTGGTCTGCGAGATCCCCGAGAAGAAAGAAAAGCCCATGCCCGGCGGCCACGGCGGCCCCGACATGGACTACTAACGGCAGCTTCCGGCTGTCAGTTTTCAGTATTCAGAGGCCGTCCTGCTCGAGCAGGGCGGCCTTTCTCTTATCAGTTCCGCTACCGCTCCAGCGAGAGTCCTTCGTCCGGCGAGCATGCGACGCGTTGCATCATCGCGCTCCCAGACTCCCCGGAACTCCCTCCACCCAGTCGCGCGCAATCGGGCGCTTGGCGCAATAATGGGGACTTGTCACCGTGCTGTTAGAAGGAGAATTCCGTGAAGTGGTTTGACTACTGTTCGCCAGGCTCCCTCGCCGAGGCGGTGGGGGCGCTGTCGGCCGGCCGGCGAGCGCGGGCGCTGGCCGGCGGGACCGATCTGCTTGTCCAGATGCGCGCCGGGCACGCCGATGTCTCCGTCGTTGTCGATGTCAAGCGCATTCCTGAATTGAACGAGCTGAGTTGCGATGCGGAGGCCGGCTTGAGGCTCGGGGCGGCGGTTCCCTGCTGCCGGATCGCGGAGGACCCGGCGGTGCGGGCAACCTACCCCGCGCTCGCAGAAGTGGCCGCGCTGATCGGCGGCGTGCAGATCCAGAGCCGCGCCTCGATCGGGGGCAACCTCTGCAACGCGGCGCCGAGCGCCGACTCCGTGCCGGTGCTCATTTCCTACGAGGCGATTTGCCGCGTCGCCGGGCCGTCCGGCACGCGGGATGTGCGGGTCGAAGACTTCTGCACCGGCCCGGGTAAGACCGTTCTCGGTCCGGGCGAACTGCTGGTTTCGTTCCGCCTGCCACGGCCGCCGGCGCGTTCCGGGGCGCGGTATCTCCGGTTTATTCCGCGAAACGAGATGGACATCGCCGTCGCCGGCGCGGGAGCGCAGGTCGTTCTCGAGGACGGGCATTTTCGCTCGGCGCGGATCGCGCTGGCGGCGGTGGCTGCGACGCCGCTTTTCGTGAACGAAGCCGGCGAATGGCTCGCCGGCAAGCCCGCCGATGCCGAGAGTATCCGGGCCGCCGCGGAGATCGCTCGCAAGGCGGCGCAGCCCATCACGGACATGCGAGGCAGCGCCGACTACCGCCGGCACCTGTGCGCGGTGCTAACCCGGCGCGCGCTCGAAGCCGCGGTCGAGCGGGCGAAAGGAGGCCGCGCGTGAACCACGACAAGGTCCGCGTTCGAACCACGATCAACGGCGAGCCGGCCGATTTCCTCTGCGAGCCGCGCCAGAGCCTGCTCGAATGCCTGCGCGACATCCTCGGGCTGACCGGCACGAAGGAAGGCTGCAACGACGGCAACTGCGGCGCGTGCACGGTGATCCTCGACGGGCGCATCGTCAACTCGTGCCTGGTGCTCGGAGTGGAGGCGGAAGGCCGCGAGGTCGTCACCATCGAGGGAATCGCCCGCGGGAGCGAACTCCACCCGGTGCAGCGGGCGTTTCTCGAAAGCGCCGCGCTCCAGTGCGGCTTCTGCACGCCGGGCCTGATCGTGGCCGCCAAGGCGCTGCTCGACATCGATCCCGATCCCTCGGAGGAGCGGATTCGCCAGTGGCTGGCGAACAACCTGTGCCGCTGCACCGGCTACGACAAGATCGTCCGCGCCGTGCGGCAGGCGGCGGAAGCGCGGGAGGTGACGGCATGAAGAACGGCGAATACACGGTGGTGGGGACGCGCCCGATCCGGCACGACGGCTACGACAAAGTGACCGGCCGCGCGCTCTACGGCGCGGACTTTCAGGCGGCCGGCCTGCTGCATGGCTTCGTCCTGCGCAGCCCGCACGCCCACGCGCGCATCCGCCGGATCGACACGCGCAAGGCGGAGGCGTTTCCCGGGGTGAAGGCCGTGGTGACAGCCGCCGATTTCCCGCAGGGTCCCGACCGGATGGTGGACCTCGGCGATGGCCCTGTGCCGCTGAGCTACGTGCGGGGAAACCTGCTCGCGTCCGGCAAGGTGCTGTACAAAGGCCACGCCGTCGCCGCGGTGGCGGCGGTCAGCCCGCACGTCGCCGAGGAGGCGGCTGCGCTGATCGAGGTCGATTACGAGCCGCTGCCCTGCGTGCTCACGGCGCCGGAGGCGATGGCCGAAGGCGCGCCCATTCTCCTCGAAGATCAGAAGACGAAGGAATTCGGCCAGGACACCGGCAAGGTGAGCAACGTCGCCGATCATTTTCGTCACGTGCTCGGCGACATCGAGCAGGGTTTCGCGGAGGCCGAGGTCGTCGTCGAGCGCGAGTTCCACACGGCGACCGTGCACCAGGGCTACATCGAGCCGCAGAACGCCGCCGCGCTGTGGAACGCCGACGGGCGGGTGAACATCTGGTGCAGCACGCAGGGGGCGTTCAACGCGCGCGACACGCTGTCGCACGTGCTGGACGTTCCGGTGTCGCGCCTCAAGGTGACGCCGATGGAGATCGGCGGCGGCTTCGGCGGCAAGATCAACATCTACCTCGAGCCGGTGGCGGCCCTGCTCTCGAAGAAGGCCGGAAGGCCGGTGAAGCTCGTGATGTCGCGCAAGGACGTCTTCGAGGCCACCGGCCCGACGCCCGGATCGTTCATCCGCGTGAAGATCGGGGCCCGGAAGGACGGCCGGATCACGGCGGCGCAGGCGTACATGGCCTACGAGGCGGGCGCGTATCCGGGGTCGATGGTGGCCGCCGGCGCGATGTGCATCTTCGCGGCGTACGACATCCCGAACGTCGTCATCGACGGCTACGACGTGGTGACGAACAAGCCGAGCACCGCGCCGTATCGCGCGCCGGGCTCGACCAACGCGGCGTTTGCGGCGGAATCGGTGGTCGATGAGATCGCCGAGAAGCTGGGGATGGATTCCGTCGAATTCCGTCTGAAGAACGCCGCCAAGGAGGGGACGCGCCGCGCCGACGGCCCGAAGTACCGGCGCATCGGCTGCGTCGAGGTGCTGGAGGCGATGAAGGCGCACCCGCACTACACAGCGCCGCTCGAAAGGCCGAACCGGGGGCGCGGCGCGGCGGTCGGCTTCTGGTTCAACGTGGGCTTCCCGTCGAGCTGCACCATCGGCGTGAACGGGGACGGAACGGCGAGCCTGGTCGAGGGCTCGACGGACATCGGCGGCACACGCACCTCGGTGGCGATGCAGGCGGCGGAGATCCTTGGCATCCCCGCCGAGGATGTGCTGCCCACGGTGGCGGACACCGACTCGGTCGGCTACACGGCGGTCACCGGTGGAAGCCGGACGACGTTCGCCACCGGCTGGGCGGCGATCGAGGCGGCGCGCGATGTGATGCGGCAGATGAAGGAGCGGGCCGCCGTGCTGTGGGAGACCGACGCCGGCTCGGTGGAAGCGGAGCGCGGCGTGTTCCGATCGGGGGACCGGTCGATGACGTTCCGGGAACTCGCGGGGCGGCTCGCCGAAACCGGCGGCCCGGTGGTCGGGCGGGCGACGGTGGATCCGCGCGGCGTCGGCGGGTCATTCGCCGGCTGCATCGTGGATGTTGAAGTGGACCCGGAGACCGGCAAAGTGTCGGTGCTGCGCTTCACTTCGGTCCAGGACGCCGGCAAGGCGATTCATCCGAGCTACGTCGAGGGGCAGATGCAGGGCGGCAGCGTGCAGGGCATCGGCTGGGCGCTGAACGAGGAGTATCACATGAGTGCGGACGGGACGATGGAGAACGCGAGTTTCCTCGACTACCGCATGCCGACGAGCCTCGACGTGCCGATGATCGACACGGTGATTGTCGAGGCGCCGAACCCAGGGCATCCCTTCGGCGTGCGCGGTGTCGGCGAGGCGAACATCGTGCCTCCGCCGGCGGCCATCGCCAACGCCATCTATCGCGCCATCGGCGTCCGGCTCCGCCGGCTGCCGATGAATCCCGAGGCGGTGATGGAAGGGATCTGGAGCCGGGGGGACTGACGCGGATGGCGGTGGTCTACATCCCGACGCTGCTCCAGGAACTCGCCGGCGGCCGCTCATCGTTCGAGGTGGACGGAGGAACGGTCCGGCAGGTGGTCGAGAACCTGGAGCGGCTGTGTCCCGCGCTTCGAGGGCGGCTGGTGGAGGAAGGGCGGCTGCGGTCGGGTATTTCGGTGTCGGTGGATGGCGAGATCAGCCGGCTGGGGCTGCTCGAACGGGTGTCGGCGGAAAGCGAGGTGCATTTTATTGCGGCGGTGAAGGGTGGGTAAAGTTCCGGTGGTGTCGGCCGAGCCGGCCACGGCGGCGATTCGACTGCCGGTCGGTCTTCATGGAGGCATTGTGTTCGCTGCATGACCCAACCAAATCGCATCAAGCCGCGCTCGATTTCAGTTCCTCACGAATAATCCGTCGCAGCGTATCCTCGAACCGCGGCGCCTTGCCGTCGAGGGATTCCCTCAGCGCGGCATTGATGAGAGTCTGGTAGCCGGTCGCGCCACCAGATGCTTCCGCCATTTGAAAGAAGCGATCCACAATATCCTGGTCGAGTCGAATCGTGATGCGTGCCTTGCCCTCGGGCTCCGGTTCCGGCGGAAGAACCCTGCCCCGCTTACCTTTGCTGAAATCGTATCGATCTTTCATTGTTCTGCCTCGCATGCCTCACGCTCATGGGCTTCGGCAGGCCGCGCCGAAATAATGCGAATGTTTTCGGCGCGCCATGTGTAGACCACCACGAGCAAACGGCCCGCTGCTCCCATGCCGAGCGTGACGAATCGCTGCTCACCCGGGTCGGATTCCTCATCCATGATCGTGATGGCGCAAGGGTCGTCAAAGACCGGAACCGCCTCGGGCATCCGAACACCGTGCTTGCGAAAGTTGAAACCGGCTTTGCTTTCTTCGTCCCACTCAACAACCCACGATCTTCAATGTACGCACATCCTGTGCATACACCGAATGGGACAGTGGAGTCCGCGAACCCGTGAAGGGCGTCAGATATCCTGACGCCGCAGCACACGGACCGCCACCAGCGCCGGCACCACCGCCCAGACCACCAGCGCCGCCAGCAGGAGGATGACGCCGGCCGCCTGGCCGCCGAGGAATTTCACCAGCGCGGCTCCGGCGGCGCCGAAAATGGCGGCGTCGCTCAGGCTGATCAGGCTCGCCACCCGCACGAGGTCCACGGGATTGCCGAACAGCGACAGAAAAATGAAGAGATTGGCGGTTCGCTCCTTGAACACGAACGCCAGGCCGATCACCAGCAGGTCGTAGAACAGCACGAAAAAGAACCAGAGGAACAGCGAATAGCCGAATGCCTTGGCGCGCGTGCCGGCCAGCACCGCCACCAGCGCGCCGAGCGACAGGAACACCAGCGCCAGCAGCAGGGCTAAGCCGACGAAGGCCAAATAGCGGCTCAGGCCGTCCACGCCGGCTTTCGAGGCGACCATCATGCCCGCCAGCCCGAAGCCGAAGAACGTGGCCGTCACCACGGAGGCAAACAGGCCCAGGAGCTTGCCCGCCAGGATCTCGCCGCGTGTGACCGGTTGCGAAAACAGCAGCTCGCCGGCCCCCTTTTCACCGGTCAGGCTCAGCGTGCCCATGGTCAGCGAGACGATCGGGATGAGGTACAGCGCCAGGTTCAACAAGCTGGCCGCCGTCCTCGCGAACCCCTGAAAGCCGACCACACCGGCGGTCGACAGGCCGAAGTAGGCGATGGCCAGGGCGAGCGCCCCGAAGACGAAGGCGAAGATGAGCACCCACTTGTTGCGGATGTTGATCTTCAGCTCCTGGCCGGCGATTGTCGAGAGGATGTTCGGATCCATGGGGTTGTTAGTTGTAAGTCGGAATCGGAGGCAGGAGGCGGACTCTCATGGCCGGACCCTCGCGACGATGCGGAAGCCGACATCGCTGGCGGCGTGCTCGGGTTGAAACGAATCCCGATAGGGAAGATACAGCGGCGCGGAGGTGGCGCTATACCAGGAGCCGCCGCGGACCGTGCGCCGGCCTGCGGCGGAGTCGTGATTGCGGTCGTCGTCGGCGTACGGCGTCTGCCGGTTGTAATGTCGAAACACGGACTGGGTCCATTCGGCCGCGTTGCCCGACATGTGATGGAGACCGTAGCGGTTGGGCTGGAATCCCGAATCGCGGCACGGAACCACGGTCACCGGCACGTCCGGGTTCTTCTTCCAGTTGTAGAGCGGAATCTCGGCGTCGCTGATCGTCATGCCGAGCGCGTAGTCGAAACTGTCCGGCCCCCTGGCGGCTTTCTCCCACTCGGCATCGTTGGGCAGAGCGAAAATCCACTCGTTGCCGCCGAGCCTGGCGGTCAGCCAGCGGCAGAAGGCAGAGGCTTCCATCCAGGACACACTCGTGACCGGCAGATCGGGCCGGCCGAACCGCCCGTAGTCGCTGTCCGCCGGCGACAGCTTCGCGCTGGCCTGGGTGCGAGTCGCGCCGGTGTCCCGGAGAAATTCGCGGTACTCGGCGTTGGTCACCTCGCACGGGCTCATGAAGAAGCCGGTCAGCCACACGTAGTGCGGCTGGCGCGGATTGAGCCGGTCGCCGATGACGAACGGCCCGCTCGGGATGTAGACGAACTCGGGCAGTTCGGGGAGCAACCGCGGCGGCCGTCGCGGCGGAAGCGGGCGAACGGTGATGTCGATGTCGCCCTCGCGGTCCGGCCCGCTGCGGTAGCCCAACACCGGAACCGGGTAGAACCCCGGGCCGGAGGCGTGGTTCGCCCGGAAGAAATATCTGCCTTCCGGCAGCCAGGCGCGATGATTCGGAGGCGCCGGCAATTCGACGGCATCCCGGAGACGCACGCCGGCCCGGAAAAGCTGGACGGAAGAACTCGTGGTGTTCGAGAGGATCACTTCCGATTCGGCCCGCTCGTAATGAAGCTGCTCCTGCCGTTCCCGCGCGATGTAGCGATATCCGGCCACCCCGCCCGCAATCAGCAGGCTTCCCAAGGCGAGCGCGGCGGCCTGGTACGGCTTCGTCATTTCCAGAGATCGTCGAAAGCCAGCACGCGCCCCGAGAATCGCGCCGCCTGGTTCCGGGCTTCGGCCTCGTCTTTCAGGGCGATCAGGCCGCCGCGCATGGGGCTTGGAATCTTCTCGGACTGCACGTAATGCGCAGAAGCCGCGCCGATCCACCGGCGGCTCGGGTAATCCACAACGAAGATCGCGGCCGTCCTCCGCCGCCCGTGCTCTTTCGCGTACCGGATCATGCAGGCGATGTCGTCGAATTTCGCCGGCGTCTCGTCCGGGTCGATGATCTCGGCCGCGTACTGCTTCTCGGAGATGGCCATCCGGCAAAGCGCGCACATGTCGGAGGCTTCGATCTCGACCGGCTCAGGAGGTCCGGTCCGGCAGCCCGCCAGCAGAATCAGAAAGACCGGGAGCGTTGCTCGCATTCACGTACCTCAAGTAGATCTCCTCGAGCGTGGGTTCCTCGGTGAAGAAGCGCTCGATGGCCGCCCCGGCGCCCTCGATGGCGCGCAGAATCGAGAGCCGGTGCTCGGGCGCCGAGGACACGATCAGGACGTTGTTGGCCAGCCTGGCCTCGATCGCGCCCGCGTCGCGGGCGACGGCGAGGAACCGCTCCTCGGGATTGAGCAGCACCAGGTGAGTGCGCGACTGCGCCATCAGGCTGCGGCGCAGAGCCTCGACGGACTCCACCGCGATGAGCCGGCCGCCGACCAGCATCGCCACGCGGTCCGCCAGAAGCTCCACGTCGGCAAGAACGTGCGAAGAGAAGAGAATCGTCTTGCCGTCGCGCTTCAGCGCCGCCAGCAGGTTACGGAACTGGATAGCCCCCTCCGGATCCAGGCTGAGCGTAGGCTCGTCGAGAACGAGGATGGGAGCGTCGGGGAGAAAGGCCACGGCGATGCCCAGCCTCTGGATCATGCCGCCGGAGAACTCGCTGACGGGCTTGTCCGCGGAACCGTTGGCGCCGAAGCTCGACAATTCGAGCGCGCGGTCCACGCGCCCCGGCGGCAACTTGCGCAGGCGGCAGTAGAACCGCAGGACCTCCCGGGCGGTCAGATTCTCGTGGAAGGCGACTCGCTGGGGCAGGTAGCTGAGCACCCGGCGCGTCTCTCGGGAGCGGCGGCGGGCGTCGAGCCCATTGACGAAGATTGCGCCGGCACTGGGCGCGGCCAAACCGACAATGCATTTCAGCGTCGTCGTCTTGCCGCTGCCGTTGGGGCCGAGCAGCGCGAACGTCTCGCCCGCCTGGACGCGGAACGAGACGTCGTCCACGGCCAGCACATCGCCGAATCGCTTGGTGAGCCGGGATACCTCGATCACCGCGGCCATCTCCTGGGTGGGCGACAGAATGGACTCGGGCAGGCTGAAGGCCTGCCCCACCTGGTGAGTGTCGTTACCTTGATCACCGCCGGCGTCCTCGGGCCATCGTCACTATCGATATTCCCACCATCGCCGCCGGAAGGACTAAAGGCCAGCCTATCCCGTTGTGCGTCCGCTCCGGGACGGGCAGCGGCGGGAACCTGCCCATTTCGACGGGCTTCATCAGCGGAGCGTCGTCGTATTCGCGCGAGCCCTCGATGATCGGAAACATCCGCTCGGAGACCGCCAGCGCCTGTGAGGCCGGGCTCATCAGGTAGAGGCGCAGCCGCGGGTAATTGCCCTCGAGCCGCTCGAACACGTTCTGGATCCTGAACGGCACATCTCCGATGCCGTCCGCGTTGAGGTCGTAACCGTCATACTGGGTCCAGAAATTGCCGGCGCCCTGGTCGCTCCAGTTATTGTCGGTGCGCTTTCCGATCACTTCGATGGGACTCAGGTTGCCGATGAAGTTATTCCACCGGAACGTGTTCTCGGCGGCGTTGCTGAAGGTCCGGATGGCGACGTCGTTGAACGCCACCGTATTGCGGCGGAACGTGCTGGTGCGCTGCGCTTCCATGAAGAAGCCGACCGCGTTGTCGGCGACCAGGTTGTCCTCCGCCACGCAGTCGCGGCTGTCCTGGAACAGGATGCCGAACGAGGCGAAACCGCGGTTCTTCACAAACGCGTTGCGGCGGAATTCAATCCGCCGCGAGTACATGATGGCGGCGCCGGCGACGTTGTCGTAGAACACGTTGTCCTCGAACCAGTTGTCGTCGGAGAACATGTAGTGGAGCCCGTATCGCAGGCGATAGATCCGGTTGTCCTTGATCATGCTGCGGCTGGCGTATTCCAGGTACATGCCGTCGCGAGTATCGGTGACGGAGTTACCGGTAATCGTGTTTTCGCTGGAGTACCAGATGTGAATCCCGCTGCCGCGCTCGCCGAGTTCCAGCTCCGGTCGGCCGCGGATGGTGTTGCCGGTCAAGATGTTGCGGCTGGAATGATAAAGGTAGATGCCGAACAGGACGTCGCGGAATTCGTTGTACTCGAGGCGCGCTCCGTCCGCCTTGAGCAGGATGCCGGAGTCCTCGTCCACAAGCATCCCGCCGCTGTGCTCGATGACGAAGTTGCGGATGGTGGTGTCCGGAGCGAGGACCGTGACCACGCTGTCGCGGCCGTCGCCGCGGATTACGGGCCTGCCGGCGCCCTCCAGCGTGAGCGGCTTGTCAATGACCAGGTTACCGGGCCAGACGCCCCGCTCCACGCGGATCGTGTCGCCGGCGGAGGCGCGGGCGATCGCTTCCCGAATGGAGCGGTAAGGGCCCGCCTCGCCTACGACCAAGACCCCGCCGCAAGCCGGGAGCGCCAGCAACACCAGAGCGCATCCGCAATGCCGCGCGTGCCGCGCACGTCTCACTCCGACACCGCCTGCTTGCGCGACATCCAGATGGCGAGGACAAGCAGGAGGAAGAAGGCGATCATGAAGTAAGCTGCGGGACCCGGGAGGTTGTAGACGGTGAAGTTGGCGATCTGCTTGCCGCCGATCAGCGGCGGGGTGAACGGCTGCACTTTCACCGCCGCCGTCGGATCCAGGGTGTGACCGTAGGAATACAACCGGCTGTAAAAACTCCACAGCGAGAACAGGCCGAAGTAGAGGAACAAAACCGCATTGTCCACCAGGTTGGCCATCTTCCCGATCACCGCCGAACGCAGCGCCAGGATAAAGAACACGCCGATCATCAGCGGAATCCAACTGAATTCACTGAAGTCGCTCTCGAGCAGCGGGCGCATGCCGATGTAGTGATTCAGCGTATTGATCTCCCACAGGTCGTCTCTGCCGGCGGGGCGGCCGCCCTCCAGCTTGTGCGTGAAGATGTGCAGGTTGAGGCCGTCGGGAAACTGGTTTGAAAACAGGGTCATGCTATACAGCGGCAGGAAGTAGGTGGGGATCAGCAGGACGGCCCCGAGGATGATGACCAGCCGGCTGCGCGGGCTGAGCGGAAGGTCGAAGAATCTATGAGTAGTGTCAACAAAAGACGGCATGGAACACCTTCCCATCGGGGGCGGGACGGCAGCCCGCCCCCGAGCGGGATCGCGGCTACCGCGGCTTCACCAGCAGGTACCCTTGCATCTCCTGGTGAAGCGCGGAGCAGAAATTCGTGCAGTAGAACGGGAAAACGCCCGGCTTGCTGGCGACGAATTCGACGGTCTTCGTCTCGCCGGGATCCACGACCACGTTGATGTTGTACTCGTTCAGACCGAAGCCGTGCAACTCGTCGGTGGTCTGCTCGATGTTGGTAATGTGGATGGCCACCCGGTCGCCCTGGTTTACTTCGACCTTGTTCGGCTCGAAGTTGCTGCGGACCGCGACCATCTTCACCGTCACGTTGCCGCCGTTGCGCTGGACGCCGGCGTTCTTAACGTCCCAGATCGCCTGCGGGTGTTTGTTTTCCGCCTGCTGGTAAACCTCGATCGGTTTCAGCTTGGCGGCCTGGATGATCTGGGCGTAGTGCGGCTCGGGTTCGGTGAAAGCGTCGTAGAGGAGCTTCATCTTTTCACCGGAGATGTCGATGAGCTGGGAGCTCTCCGGCTGTGATGGACCGACGCTCAAGTGGCGGCCGTGCGAGAGCTTGTTGAGGGCCACCAGATACTTTCCCTTGGGATGCATGGTGTCGCCCTCAGCCGCCGTGAGGTGGCCGATGTTATAGGAAACGGGCGTCTTGTCCACGACCTCCCAGGTGCCCAGCTTCCATTTGGCGACGGCGCTTTCGACAAACAGGCTGGTGTAAGCAAAGCCCTGATCGTCGAACTGGGTGTGCAGCGGGCCGAGACCGACGTTGACTTCCGCGTCCTTGATCGATTCGTACTTCAGGACCGGAATGCCGTCTTCGTCGCCGGTAAAATCCTTGTTTTGGATGGCGGTCAGGATCTTCTCGATGTTGAACGCGGTGGTGACGGACTGGAGCTTGCCGCTGCCGATGATGTACTTGCCGTCGGGGCTCACGTCCACTCCGTGGGGGCTCTTCGAGCACGGCATCAGGTAGACGACGCCGGGGGCATCCTTGGGATCGATCACCATCACCCCGCCAAGGTTCTTTCCTTTCCCGTCCTTGATCGCCTGGGAAGCGGCCTTCCAGTTCACGGCGGCGATATAGTCCCGATCCTTCTGGGTGGAGGTAACTTCGAGCTTGCCGGTAGCCCGCTCGGCGTTGTAACAGGTCCAGAAGGCCCAGCCATCGCTCGCGCCTTTGCCCGCATCGCCCAGGTCGTAATCAAACGGCGGCATGACGATCTGCCAGCTCATGCTCATCTGGCCGGTCTTGGCATCCACGGCGATTCCGGACACGACGCCCTTGTACTTCGTCGCGTACTCTTCGACGGGGGCGTAGCTGCCCTTCGGGATCGGAATAGAGAATCGCGAGGCGGCCAGCAGAAGTTCCGTGTTCGGCGTGACGAAGGTGGATCCGTGGTTGCCGGAGACATTCGGCATCGGTCCCAAAATCTGCTTCGTCTTGAAATCGCGCAGATCGATGCGCGCGACCCGGTTGTTGGCATTGTCGTTGATGAACAGCCAGCGCCCGTCGTAGTCGCCGTTGGTTTCGCTCAGCGCCGGGTGATGCGCGTCGCCCCACGTGTACGCGCCGAGCATCTCCTTGGATTCCTTGTCGAATCCGTAGCCGGTCGCCGGGTAGGGCGTGAACACCGGAATGGTGGCGATGTGCCGCATCGACGGCACGCCGCCGATGTACACGTTCCCCGAATGGCCGCCGGAGTAGAAGAGATAGTACTCATCGACGTCGCCCGGAGCAACATAGGTAGCCACCGCCGCTTCCGCCACGTCTCCCCGCTGCACTCTGGGTTTTTTCGCGCAGCTCGAATCCATGAATGCGGTAAGGAGGGCCGCGAGGCCGCAACTGAGAACGAGCCATTGCAGGCGGATCTTTCTCTTCATAGGATTACTCTCTCCTTTCGTGAGTTACTTCTTCGCCCGAGCCGGCGTTTTGTCCTGCTCGAGCTTCCTGTCGTAAGCGGTTTTCAGTTTCGCAACCACCTCGGCCTTCTCGGCGTCGGTGAGCTGGATCTGGGTAGCGAGGACGACTGCCATCGTCCCCGTAGGAGCTTTCAGGAAATCCTCCAGGGTCCTGCCGAAGCGGCTCTGCACGTCGGCCCAGGCCAGCGCGAGGTCCGGGCCGATCTTGGCCGCCGATTCGATGCCGAAGACAGACACGTCGTGGCAGATGAAGCAGGTCTTCTTGACGAAGAACGCGCCTTCGCCGGTGAGCATCTGCCGCTCCTTCTCGCTCTCCTCCGGCGTCGGCAGGTCGGCAACCTGGGCGCCCGGAATATAGGCGACCGGCAGATTGGCGCGCTTCCAGCTCATCGCCAGCATGGCCAGCGCCTGCGCTTCGCGGCTGCCGAAGTTGAAGTTGGGCATGATCGTCTCGGCGACCATCATCTTCGGATTCTTGAAATGGGCCACGTGCCAGCCGAAGATGGAGGGGGAACCGGACATGCGGGAGTAATCGTACTGCTCGGACGACTTGTCTCCGACATAGGTCAGGTCGGGGCCGATGACGCCGCCTCGCCCGTTGATCTTGTGGCACGACCGGCATCCCTTCTGCTGCACCAACTGCTTGGCATAGTTGATGTAGTCAACACCCTTGGTTTCCCGGTCATAGCGATGACAGAGGTTGCAGTGGATCTCGGATAGCGCCTTGCGGTCGCTGATGAGGTACGCCTTGCCCAGCTCCGCGCCGAGCAACGGCTCCTCCCAATGCGCCACCGTGGTGGCGTGAGCCGTTTCGGTGGTGGCGGCATATCCCTGCCCGCCGTGGCAGATGGTGCAGCCGTACCGGGCCACCGGATGCTTGTCGAGGACCTCCTTCGGATGGGTACGGTACGGCTCGGGCGCGTTCTCAAGCCCTTTCCATCCGACTCCCTGGTGACAGGTGACGCAGCGGTCGACGCGATCCAGGTCGCGGGCCCAGATCTGCTGGAGACCGCTCGGAACCTGGCCTGCCCTTTCGGCGCCGAACCGTTTCTCGACCAGCTCCCGGAATTCCGACTGATGCTCCTTCCACTCCGGCGTGAAGTAACCGGCGTACAGGTACACGGTAATGAGCAGGGTGGCGCCGCCGAGCGCATAGATCCAGATCGTGTCTCGACTTTTCCGGTTCATGTCAGATCCCTGCAAGTGTTCGAGCCGTGGAGCTTCATCAGAACCTCCTCGGCATCTCCGGCCACGCTTCCCACGGCCAATACAGGTTCCAATACGGGCCGCGCATGAAGGTTCCCACAATCGTGAGAATCAGGACAATGGCGACGATCACCAAGAACACGATGTTCTGGCGCTTGCGCTCGCGTGCAAACCAGATCCCGACCGAGGCGGCGGTACTCTTGTCCCAATACGGCCAAATGGCCGCCAGCAGCACCAGGAGTCCGGGCGCCATGATTCCTCCGATCAGCGCGCCGTTGACCGTGAAGTCTCCGATCTGCACCGTCGTGTCGGTCACCAACTCCTGCAACCACAGGAAATACCAGGGCGCCTTGGCGGGGTTGGGAGTAACGTTGGGGTTGGCCGGCTCCTCCAGCGGCGCCGGCGCAAGCAGCGTGAGCAGCGCGCAGGCGGCCACGGTCGCCATCGTGACCGCCAGCAGGCGCCGCGTCAGATGGGGAGAAGAATGCACAGTGTGCTGGTCCTCGTCCACCAGGGCCGTTTCCACGTGCACTGTCCTTCCGCCGGCGATCCCAAGCAGAGAGTAAGTCTTGGCCGTAACCGGCGGCGTCTTGCCTGCTTTCTGCCCGAGCGCCAGGCGATCTACCGCGGCCAGGCCGCCATCCTTCCTCACCCGCCACATGTGCCAGGAGAACAGCAGCAATGTCAGCAGCGGCAGGAAGAAACAATGAAGGACGTAGAACCGCAGCAGAGTGTTCTGGTCGATCTGATTCCCGCCCAACAGGAGGTAGCGGATCTTTTCGCCGACGAGCGGAGCGGCGCTGGCGATGTTCGTGCCCACGGTGATCGCCCAGTAAGCAAGCTGATCCCAAGGAAGCAGATAGCCGGTGAACGAGAGCAGGAACGTCGTCAGCAGCAGCACCAGCCCGACGATCCAGTTCAACGGGCGGTTCTGGCCCGCTGCGGTTCCATTCTTGTAAGCGCCGCAAAGGAAAACGCGGACCATGTGCAGGAACACCACCGCCACCATCAGATGGGCGGCGATGCGGTGCAGTCCCCGGAGAAACCACCCGAACGACACGGCGAACTCGAGGTCCTTCACCGAAGCATACGCGCGTTCCACCGAGGGAACATACAGAAACATCAAGACAACGCCGGTGACGGTGAGGATGGCGAACAGCACGGCCGAGATCGTCCCGAGCCAGAACGAGTACCCGAGGCTCAGGCTCGCCCGCGTCACCTTGGCGGGAAACCAGTGCAGCAGCAGGTTGCGGACGATCGAATCTCCGGCCTCGCGCTCGCTTCCGGGCTTCCACGTCCAGGTCAACTGCTCGAGAATTCGCTTGGTCGGTCGCATCCTCGTCACCCGTCAGACGGTCAGCCGGAACTCCCGGCCCACGCGTTCCGCCAGATCGACCACGAGCTGGCCGTCGTCGGCAGCCAGCTCGAGCTTGAGCCAGGGGAGCGGCCCTGGCGCCGGCCCGGAGAAGTTGGTGCCGTCCCCGTAATACTTCGAGCCGTGGCAGGGGCAGTGGAATTCGCGTCGCTCCTCCACCACCTGCCCGCGGATCGTGACTTTCTTGAGCTGGTTCAGGTTGATCAACTTGACCGTGCATCCCAGGTGCGTACAGACGGCCGAGATCGCATAGAACGTCTTCTGCTCGCGGAAAATGTAGACGCGCCGGTCTTCGAGAAACGTGACTCCTTCGGGAAACTGGTCGGCGGGGCCGGCCTTGAAGCGCTGGGGCTCCTCGTAAAGCACGTTCGGCACCAGCGACCGCAGAAACGCGTAGGCCTGGCCGCCGAGGGCGGCAAGCAAAGCGCCGAGCCCCAGCTTGTCCAGCCACGAGCGCCGGCTCTCTCCGCGCCCGGGTTCTTCAGGCGGCGGGTTCGTGCTCTTCATAGAAGAAAACCTCCATGGTCATCGCATCCGTCGGGCAGCGGATGGCGCAGAGCCCGCAGCGGATGCACTTCTCGTCGTCCTTGATCATGGCGGACAGCACCCCGCCCGAGAGGCTGTAATGCTCCGCGAGCCGCCCGGCCGTCAGGGGGTCGAGGTCGAGGTCCTCGATCGGCACCAGTTTCAGGCAGTACTCGGGGCAAATGTCCACGCAGCGGTTACACAAGACGCAGCGCTCGGCGTGGTAGATGGTCTGAATGTGGCAGTAGAGGCAGCGCTCGGCCTGTCGGCGAGCCTCGGCATCGGAGTAGCCGGTTTCGACTTCGGAGATGCCGGTCCGCCGGTTCAGTTCGATGGTGGGCGGCGCCTGCCGGGCGTGCTTCTCGTAGCCCGCCGCCCGCTGGTAGCTCCGGGTGGGGATCTTCTCGATGGACAGCCGGACCTGCGGCCCGCCGGTTACGCCGCGCAGGTGGTTGTCGATGGACAGCGCCGCGCGCTTGCCGTTGGCGATCGCCTCGATGAGGTTCCGTGGGCCGAAGGCGACATCGCCGCCGGCGAAGACGCCCGGCGCGGTCGAAGCCAGGGTCGCCGGATCGACCTTGATGGTTCCCTGCGGCGTCAGCTCGACGCCGTCTTCCGGCATGAGGAAAGACAGGTCGGCTCGCTGTCCGATGGCCAGAATCACCGTGTCCGCTTCCAGGGTTTCGCTGATCTCCGGTTCGTACTCCGGGCTGAACCGCCCATTCTCGTCGTAGGTGCGCCGGACGCCGATCAACTCGACGGCGCGCACCCGGCCATTCTCGCCGGTGATGCGCCGTGTGCCGCGCTGCGGATGGAAGACGATCCCCTCCCGCCTCGCCTCCTCGAACTCGTCTTTGCCCTGCGCCGTCCGCAGGACGGGCATTTCCGCGAACGATTCCAGGCTGATCATGCGCACGTCCGCCACGCCGGCGCGGATGGCGGCGCGGGCGGCGTCCAGCGCGCCGACCATCGCTCCCTCCGAGGCCGCTTGCTCCGCGTCCAGTGCGGTGCGCAGGGCCATGCGCGCGGCGTCGAAGGCGACGAAGCCCCCGCCGATGACCAGCACGCGCCGGCCGAGGCTGACGCGATAGCCGTGGTTGACGTTGAGCAGAAAATCGATGGCTTTGACCACCCCGTCCAGCCCGGCTCCTTCAATCGCCAGGTCCCGTCCCCGCTGCGTGCCGACGCTCAGGAACACCGCTTCGAATCCCTGCTCCCTCAGCTCCTTCAGTCCGAAGCTTTCGGTCAGCGGCGCGTTGAGCTTCAGCTCCGCCCCGAGGGCGGCAATCCTGGAAATCTCCTTGTCGATCACCGGCCGCGCCAGGCGGAATTCCGGTATGCCGTGCACCATCATGCCGCCGGGCATGGCGGTGGCCTCGAAGACGGTGACCTTGTAACCCATCAGGGCCAGGTCATGCGCGCAGGCCAGGCCCGCCGGCCCGGACCCGATCACCGCCACCTTTTGCCCGCGGGCGGCGCCGCGGCGGCTTTCGCGCAGCATCGGCAGGTGCCAATAGGTCTTGTTGCCCGGCTCGGTTTCCGATTCGAGCAGCTTTTCCTGGGTGTCTGGGGCGAGCGATTCGACGCCGTATTTCTCGCAAACGAAGCGCTTCAGCGCGCGAATGCTCACCGGGGCGTCGATCGAGCCGCGCCGGCAGTGGTCCTCACACGGGGCCGCGCACACCCGCCCGCACACCGAGGCAAAGGGGTTCGGGGACCGCGCGGTCAGGTAGGCCTGCTCGTCCTTCTGTTCGGCGATGAGCTGGACGTACTTGCCGGCGTCCGTGTGAATGGGACAGGCCGCCTGGCACGGGATCATCTGCTGCCAGAAGTCGATATCCGGGATCAGGGTGCGGTACTTCGCACCGTTGGCCATCAACACCTCGCTGTTCCTGTCTCTCGTGGCGACTGTATCACTTGCAGGCGGCGGATTCAAGAGTAACGGGTTGTCTACTCCAAGGCGCGCTCGCTCGTGATACCATGACTCCTCCGGCCGCCGACAATGCGTCAACTGACCTGCAAATTGCTGCTGGCGCTGTTCACCTCGGGCCACGTGGCGCCGCTGGCCGCCGCCTTGGAGAAGTCCTGCGCCTGCGGCTGCGCGAAATTCGCCGGACCCTGCTGCTGCAAGAGGCCGGCGCGGGCGGCTTCCAGGGGGCCCGCCTGGCGAGAAGCCGGCTGCTGCGAAAACGGCTGTCCCTCGGTGGTCGGGCTGCGCGTCGACGACACACCGCTGCTCGTTCCGGCGCCGGCCAAACGGATTGCTCCGCTCAGGGACTCCCGGAACCCGGTTGTCCACGAGGGCCGGCGTACGACGGCTGCCGGCCGCACTCTCTCCGTTCGAGAACGCCCTCCTCCGTCCCACAGAGCCGAATAGGATCGTACGGAACACGGGCCCGAACTCGGGCCTCCGCTCATCTGTCAGCCAAGCAGAAGTACGAGGAGGAGGTTCCATGAGGATTGTTCTTCATCTATGCGTGTGGATGTCGTTCGTGCAGGCCCAGGCCCCGTCCGACGCCGTGCTGCGAGGCAGGGTGCTGGATAGCTCGAGCGGCGCGGTCCCGGCGACGCTGGTAAGTGTGGAAACCAGCGATGGCCGCCAGGCCTCTTCGGCGCTGAGCGACAGCCAGGGGAGCTTCCGCTTTCGGCTGCCGCCCGACACGTACAATTTGCGCGTCGCGAAAGAGGGCTTTGCCGAATCGCGGAGAGAAGGCATCGTCCTTCGCGCCGGGCAAGGTGTGACCGTGGACCTCGTGATGGGCATCGCCCCGATGGCGGAACGGCTGACCGTTACCGCGAAGGCGCCGCCGCTCGAGTCCGTGCCCGAGACGGAAACCATGAATTTCCAGGAGGTGCTGGAGATCCGCGAGGTGCGGGAGAGTTCCGCGCGGGATGCCGGCGAGGCGCTGGGGAAGCTCGATGGGCTGTGGAAGATCCGCAAGGGGGGCATCGCCAGCGACACCGTGCTGCGCGGATATCAGCAAGACAACCTGAATGTCTTGATCGACGGGCAGCGGATCTACGGCGCCTGCCCGAACAACATGGACCCTCCCGCCTTCCACGTCGATTTCTCCGAGGTCCGGCATGTCGAGGTCACCAAAGGGCCCTTCGATCTCCGCAACCAGGGAAGCCTGGGGGGCGCGATCAACATTGTGAGCAAGAACCCGGAGCCCGGCCTGCGGTTCACGCCGAGTCTTGCAACCGGCTCATTCGGTTACTGGAATCCGAGCGTGACCGCTTCCCTGTCCGGAGAAAGGCACCACGGCCTCGCCGGTTATGCGTTCCGGCGGTCGGACCCCTACCGCGACGGCGACGGCAAGCCATTCACCTCCTATGCCAACTACCGCCCGCAGGCGGACTCCCGGCACGCATTCGACATCCGCACGGCCTGGTTCAAGTTCGGCGCGGCCACGTGGAACAAGCAGCGGATCGATCTGTCTTTTACCAGGCAGGACGGCGGCGAGGCCCTCTACCCATATCTCCTCATGGATGCCGTCTACGACGATGCCGACCGTTGGGGTATCGGCTATTCGTGGCAGCACCCCGCCGGCGGCTTGCGGGAAATCAGGCTCCGCGGCTACTTCACCCGCGTCAAGCATTGGATGACGGATGAGCAGCGACTGAGCTCGGCCGGCGCCGCCAGGCCGTACGGGATGGCGACCTTCGCCGACACACGGGCCCTGGGCGGCCAGGTCGAAGCCGACTGGGGCTACTTCACCGGTGGCTTCGAGGCCTATCGCAGAGGCTGGGACGCAGTGAACACGATGCGGATGGCCGGCGCCTATGTGGACCAGCACTCCATCCCCGGCGTGAACACCGTGGCGCTGGGGGCGTACGGGATCCACCGCATGACGTTGTTCGACAAGCTGCGGCTGACGGCCGGCGCAAGGCTGGACAGGGCCGAGAGCCGAGCGGAATCGCAATCGGTCACCTCCCTGTACTGGGCCTACCAAGGCACGACGGACCTCGCGGCAACCGACATTCATCCCTCAGCCAGCCTGTGGATCGCCTACCCGCTCAGGGACGGCCTCGATGTATTCGCCGGCGCCGGTCACACCGTCCGGTTCCCGGATCCGCAGGAACGGTACTTTTCCCTGAAGCGGATGGGCTCGGACTGGGTGGGAAATCCAGCCCTCAGGCCGGTGCGAAACACCGAAGCCGACCTCGGACTGGCCTATCGCGGCCGCTGGTTCACCCTGAGGCCAACGGTCTTCTACAGCCGGTTGGAGGATTTCATTACTATCCACAACCGGCCGAGAATCAACATGACGCCCGGCGTCATGAACGTTGCGGCCCGATCGTACGAGAACGTCGAAGCCAGGATCTACGGCGGCGAGGCCGGCTATAGTGTGGGTCTGACCCAGGCGGTGCTGATTGCGGGCGGAGTTTCCTACGCGAGGGGCCGCAAGAGCGTGAACCCAGCCTACGGAATCTCCGACCCCGACCTTGCCGAGATGCCGCCGCTCAAAGCGCGACTGGCCGTGCGCTACGGGAACCGGCGGTTCTTTGGCGAGGTGGAGGGCTTGGCGTCGAACGCGCAGTCCCGCGTGGATTCCGACCTGAAGGAAGCTCGGACGCCCGGCCACGGCGTGATCAACGTGAAGGCGGGGTTACACACTCGCAAGCTGAACCTGGCGGCCGGCATGGACAACGTCTTCAACCGCTCTTACTGGGAATACCTGTCGTTCCAGCGCGACCCGTTCCGCTCGGGGATCCGGGTGCCGGAGCCGGGGAGGAGCGTTTACGTCAACGTTTCGTACGCGTTCTAGGTATATCAGCAGGTCGAGTCCGGCGGCTGACAATTTCATTCACACGTTGGAAGGGGCGGGCTGCCACGAGCGGCCAAAATCGCCGCGGCCGGGACTGTAAAACCGGCGGCTGGCGGAGGGCAAAACCGGAAATGTTTCCGGTTTTCCAAAAAGTGCTCTTTAGTTTCAACAACTTGGATCGGCATGCGCAAGAAAACCGGAAATATTTCCGGTTTTCCCGGCCGAAAAACGCCGGAAGACGCCAGGCAGGCGCCCCCAGTGTATTCCGAAATCGTTGCCTACCTCCTCGCCAACTGCTCGATCCGCTTCGCCATCTTCTCCCGCAAAGCGAATAACTCCTCGACGTTCCGCGAGAACGTGCTGACGTCCACCACCATGCCGCGAACGGCTTCATCGGCGAACTTGCCGTCTCCGAGGGACTTCAGCATCCAGAGGTACTCGTAATCCTCGATGCCTTCGCGCAACAGCTCGAAGCGGATGGAAGACACTGGCCCGTCGACGTTTCTCTGCCCCGTGTATCGCTGCACTCGGCTGCCCGGATAGAGGAGCGATCCCTCGCCGTTCAACACGCCGCCTTCGCTGCACAGGAAGCCGCTCAGGTAGGTCACCGGATCCAGCCACGGATCGGGAGTCTGGGACCAGAACTTCAGGTCCCAATACAGGATGCCGTTCATCCCGTACCGCCAGGTGATCCAGGGGACCATCACCGGGTCCATCGCCGGCGCGTCGATGAAATAGTTCGGCTGCGGATGAACCTGGTCGCAGGAGATGTACCAGGTAATCTCGCCGCCCTTGGCCTGCTCCTGGCGGATGGCTTCCTTCACGGCGGGGCTGTTCAGGTTGTTCCCGTGTACCGAGAAGTGGTTCGCGAAGCCGCTTAAGGTGCCCCAGACGGGATTGTCGGGCACCGGCGACTCGGTGACTAAGAACGGGACGCCGGGCGCAGCCTCGTGAACGATCGCCGCCCACTTGCGCGTTGCCTCGTAGTCCCCGGCAGTGTTGGGTTCGTCGATGGGGCAGTTGAACACGAGCCGGTCGAGCCAGCGGTTCTTCTTGAAGTAGTCCGTGGTCCGCCGGAGATAGGACCTGACGCGGCGGACCGCTGCTTCCGAGAAATCGGGCTGTTCCGCGTGTCCGGCCACTTCCGAAGGCGCGGCCTCCAAAATGACGCGCTTGGATCGCCAGCGGTTCATGTACAGGTCATAGGCCTGGTCGTCGAATCGCAGGGCCACGTCGTCGCCGGCGACTTTGATTTCCGGCTGGAGCGGCTCGTTGAACCACGGCTCCATCCGATTGGCGTAGAGGAACTCGTGATAGTTCCGCAGGAGGGCCTTGGCTTCCGGCGATGCAGGCGCGACCTTGTGGAAAACGGAGAGCTGGCGGCCGGAAACGCCCATGTATGTGATCAGATGGGTGTCAGATGGGAGAGCGAAGTCGTAGACCTTGACGTTCAGCTTCAGTTCGTCGACCGGCCGGCCGTTTTGCGTGACGCGGACGGCGCCGGAGTAGTCTCCAGCCGCAATGTCGGCGGGCGTCACCACATCGATCCAGATGGCTCTGTTCTTGACGAACTCCCGGAATTCGGCGGCCATGCCGAACGGATCGGTCAGCGGCGCCAGCGCGTCGGGCCAGAAGCCCGTGTCGCCGGCGGGGCTCGACTTGGCGTAGCACAGCACGACGTGCTCGAAGTAGAGCTTGATCCGGTCTCGCGGAATTCGGTTCTGCCCGGAAACCAGGTCGGCCACCTCGACGAAGAATCCGGAGGCGGCCTTGTGGTAGCGGCTCGGCGGAGGCGGAGTCGAGACGACAAGCTGAAACGGGATGTGCTCGTTCTTCGCCCCGGCGATCGAGATGGTCTTCGACTTGCCGTCCCACACCAGGTTGGCGGCCTGGGGGCGGTCGTCGGGCCGCACCTTGTGGATCGCGGGAACGGCCCAGACTTCAATCTCCGCGGTCTGGGCGCAAGCGGCCGCCACGACAAGGCAAACCAGCAGCCGGACGAGCCTTCGATGGTTCCGGTATCGCATCAGAACTCCCTTCCTTCCATCTTCCCGATCGCCTCCCGGACCACATTGGGCAGCGGCAGCGATCGCGCCGCCGCGTAGTCGAAAAACACGATCGTGGACTCGGCGTCGGCGGCCGCCTCGCCCATCGCCTCGCTGACGATAAGGTGCTCCATCACGAGGCTGCTGTTGCCGAGCCGGGTGACGCGCGCGCCGACGTGGACCGTGTCCGGGAACGTGACGGCGCGGCGGAAGTTGCAGGTGATTGAGGCGAGGATCGGGCCCCTCCGGTCGGTGGCGATCATCCCCCACATGCCGGCTCGATCGAGATAGATCGCCCGGGCGGTTTCACACCAGCGCAGGTAGACGGTGTTGTTGACATGCCCGAAGGCGTCCTGGTCTCCCCATTCGACGGGAAGGTGGATGACGACGGGGAATGCGTTCAGCGCTTCGTGGGAGAGGGGTTGCGGTTTGGGTGGCGCGGCAGGGTCCATTCTGTTTCCGGCCAAGTCGGGCCTCGGATGTCCCAGTTTAGCCCAGGAGCGAAGTCAGGCCATCGCAAGGCCAGGGCTTTGAATTGTCACACTCGGACAGGCCCCCGCGCACGGCGGAGGGAGACCGAGGGTCGATAGTCAACACGCTTTCACGACGAATTCTTACGTTTGATCGAACATCGTTCTACCCAAAAAGGCCAAAATTGATCTACGCTGTGATACTGAGCAATGGACACCAAGACGATCCGGAACGAACTTAAACGCATCCGTCGGCAGCTAGGTCAAGGCGACGAGTCAGAGATCTGGATATGGGTCATCGAAGGCCGACTTGCCTGTGCACAGCGTCCCCTTCGGGATCATCCGAGGTTTCACGGCCGGAGTCCGCTGCCGCCTGAGGCACGGCCTCTCGTCGTATCGTGGGTTGATCGCATTCTGCAAGCAGGCTTTCGGTCTGTAATTTCACTACTCGAAGAAGCACAGCTCGATCGGTACTACGTGCGCGGAGGCATCAACCTTCATCCGGACGGTTTGCTTGGCTACTGCCGCGCCTGCGGGCTCCAAGTTGAGAGCATCCCTTGTAATGACTACCAGCCGCCACGTGACGACCAGAAGTGTCAGGCTTTGAAAGCATTCCGGCGCCTCTCGAAGCCCGTCCTTCTCCATTGCAGCGCTGGCATCGATCGGACTCCCCCTGTCGCGGCGTACTTGTGTGAACACGAGCAGCGATGGCAATCGGTGCTATCCGTGTCGTCCACACGCACCGCGCCGAAATTGCTGACTTAGCGTTGTGTGGTCAGGAACCTTCGGCTACTGTGCAATCCCATCCGTCGGCGTCGTTCCGTCGTCCGATGTGGACGACTGCGAGTGCAAAGGGGAACCGAGGTCTCTTACTGTTTGACCGGCTTGGATCGCTCAATCTCGCGGAACAACTGCCGGACTCCGCGATCAACTGCATCCGAGACAGCGCCCTTCGACTTGCCGCCAGTGCTGTCTTGGGTGTGAGCCCAAAGGACATCACCCTGGCCATCCACGAGTCTGAGCGTAACCGAGGCTCTGGAGGTGGTTTCAGCCGACAGCAGGCTCTCGCCGCTGCCGCCGACCGCCGCACCGAAGCCTGCCGATCCCGAGGCCCCGGATATCCTCGCCCCGCCTCCCGCAACACCGAAATCCGTACTCTCACCTTCCGTTTCAAGATGAGCGGCAGAGAATCCACGATTCCACGCCGCAGATGAGGATGTGTGCGGCAGCGGGCGACTACGGCTACGCCAGCAGGTCCCGCACCGCTTTGCCCTTGCCGTCCTTGGTGACGTAAACGGGCCGCTTCTCGACGACGGCCCCGGCGGTCGGGGGGATGCCCACGACGGCGTACAGGGTGGCGTGCAGGTCGGCGATGCTCACCGGGCTCTTCACGATGCTGCACGGCCGCTCGGGGGCCGTCTCGCCGTACAGGAAGCCGCGCTTGACGCCTCCTCCGAACAGCACCACGCTGCACGCTTCGGTGAAGTGGCGGTGCATACCATAGTGCTGCGGCGAGGTCATCACCTCGGGCTGCTTCACCTGCTCCTTTACTTCCTTGCCCGGCTTGCCTTCGGTCATCATGTCGCGGCCGAACTCGCTGGCGATCACCACCAGCGTGCGCGACAGCAGTCCGCGTTCCTCGAGGTCCCGAATGAGCCGCGCCACCGGCCGGTCGATCAGCTTCTTCATCCCAGCGGCGCGCTCGTGGCCGTTCTCATGGGTGTCCCAATGGCGGAACGGGATGTACTCGCTGGTGACTTCGACGAACCGCGCGCCCTTCTCCACCAGCCGGCGCGCCAGCAGGCACCCCAGGCCGAAACGGCCGGTGTTGTACGCGTCGTAGGACGCCTTGGGCTCGAGCGTCAGGTCGAAGGCTTTGGAGGAATCCGATTGCAGCAGCCGGTTGGCATTCTCGATGGCGCGCAGCAGTCCTTCGCGCTGGTAGTCGCTGCCCTCGCGCAGCACCGGACTTTCGGCCAGCAGTTTCTTGTAGTGCTCGTAGCGGCGCGCGAAGCGGCCGCCGGCCATCTTGGCCGGCGGCTGGACGCTGGCGATGGCGTCGCGCGGGTCCGTGATCAGGAAGGGCCCGAACTCGGTGCCGAGGAACCCGGCGGTGTGGAACGACTTCAGCGGATCGCTCTCGGCGCCGATCTCCATGTTCTGCCCGATGACGAAGAACGGCGGCATCTCCGGGCTGCGCGGGCCGAGCAGTTTCGCCATCCATGAGCCCATATGCGGAACAGCCACGCTCTGCGGCGGCTCATAGCCGGTGTGCCAGTGATACTGGTGCCGCGAGTGGAGGATGAAGCCGAGGTCGCCGACGCGATGAGAGCGGACCAGCGTGCCGCGGTCCATCACCTTGGCCACCTCCTCGAGACCTTCCGAGAGGCGGATGTTGTCCACCGCCGTCGGGATCGACGGGAAGGTGCTCAGGACGCGCCTGCTTTCCATTCCCGGCTCGTAGGGCGTGTACGCCTTCGGATCCCAGGTCTCGGTCTGGGCCATGCCGCCGGCCATCCACAGCAGGATCATGCTGTCGGCGGTCGCCTCAGGTTTCGGCGCGTCCTCGCCGATCAGCCGCGGCGCACCGCCGGTGAGCGCCGCCAGCGCGGCCGCCGCGGATTGCCTGATGTAGTCGCGGCGGCTGATCCCGTGAAACAGGCTGTCGATCGCATGGCATGGTTTCATGGCCCGCACCTCAATGAATGTATTGAAACTCCGGGCTCATCAGCAGCGCCCAGAGCAAATCCTCGGCCCCATCGGCCGTCACCTTCGCCCCGCCAAGCACAGCCACCGCTGTCTTTCGCTCCGGCGCCGACGGCCGGCGCGCCAGCAGGTGCGCATAGAGCCGGTCCGCCAGCTCGGCCGCCGTCCAGGACTTGCGCGGCGGGGCCGACGGCGGCTCGCCCTGGATGCGGATCAACTGGTCCGGGTCGGGCTTCTCGGTGAACACGAAGAAGCGGACGGCCGGCATGATGTCGGTCTGGCGGCAGCGGTCGTCGATCGCCGCCTTGGCGCGGAACCGCGTGTACCCTTTCCCCGCGATCGGGAAGTGCAGCATCGAGGGAACCTTGGCGGGAACAGCCGGGAGTTTCTCGCCCTTGGCGGTGATCTCGATCGTGGCGGGCGCCGGCGGCTCGATGCCGTTCGGACCGGCCAGTTCCGCCTTCGCCCAGCCGGCGACAATTCGCGAGGTGTCGTAGGAGTCCACGTCCTCCAGAAGCAGGTACAGGTCCCTGGCGCCGGTGATATCCACGTCGATCTCGACCGTCCCGTCGCGCACCAGCTTGCTGTCGAACAGGTTCGACGGCGCCGGACGGTGCACCCCGGCCAGCGACCGCGCCCCCTTTTCCAGCCGCTTGGACAGCAGCGGTCCATTGGTCAGCTCCAGCGCCTGGAGGGTTGTCGGTTCGGTGCTCCGCTCGGTGTAAACCTGATCCCGGATCGGCCGCCCGAGCGCGCGGCTCAGGCTATCCGACTTCAACCGCCACTCGCGCGTATAGGCGGCGACCGTCTCCGTGCGCGGGCTGCTGGTCCGCCAGCTTCCGGTGACCGCGGAGATGGTGTCCTCGATCTGCTCGGCGGTGAGCCGGCGCAGCCGCGGACCTCGGAACACGTAACGTTTCGGCGGCTCGCTTTCGAGCGCCGCCGGCATCTGGTAGGCTTTCGATGTCAGGATGCGCCGCATCAGGTGCTGGAGGTCGTAGTTGTTGGCGGCGAAATCGGAGGCCAGCCAGTCGAGCAAATCTTCGTTCCACGGCTCGGCGTCCATGTCGTCGGCGGGTTCCACCAGGCCGCGCCCGAGCAACTGCTTCCAGTAGCGGTTCACGATGGTACGGGCGAAGCGGCCGTTGCCGGCGTGCGTGAACCATCGGGCGGCCGCCTGCCGGCGCGAGGCCAGCGATTCGTCGAAGTCCACCTTCAGTTCCGGGAAGGGGAACCGCGGCTCGGCCGTTTGCCCCGTTCTGACGTCGCAGCGCACCAGCTCCAGCTTGTCGTCGGAGAACATGCTCGCCAGACCGTAAGTGTCGCGGAGCTTCCAGCGGTTGACGAAACTGTCGTGGCAGGCGGCGCACTTCAGGTTGATGCCGAGAAAGACCTGGCCGGCGTTTTGGGCGGCCTGCATCGGCGGCGACTGGCTGGCGCTTACCACCCCGCGCCAGGTGACGCCGACCAGAAAGCCCTCGGCGCCGCCGCCGGATGGCGGGTTGAGCAATTGCCGCACCATCTCGTCATACGGCATGTTGCGCTCGAGCGCATCGAGCAGCCACGGGGTGATCGACTTGCGCTCGCCGTGATAGACGACGCCCTCGTCGTTGCGCAGCAAGTCGTTCCAGAAGCTGATCCAGTGCTCGGCGTAGTCGCGGCGCGCGGCCAGCAGGCGGTCGATCAGCCGCTCCCGCTTGTCCGCGCGGGCGTCCTTCCCGAACGCTTCCAGCTCCTCCGGCGGCGGAGGCAATCCGGTGACGTCGTACCAGGCGCGGCGCGCGAACGTCGCGTCGGGCGCCGTCCGGACCGCCGCCACGCCGTTCTTGGCCAGGTACACATCGACGAACCGGTCCACCGGATTCGAAGCCGATCCCTCGGGCACGGGCGGCGTCCGCGGCGCCAGCGGCGCGATGCGCTCCGCCGCCAGCGCTTTGCCGTCCCAGCGGGCGCCCTGGTCGATCCAGGCGCGGATGACCGCGATCGTCTCGTCGGGGAGCGGGGGGCCGGAAGGCGGCATGCGCAGCCCTTTCTGTCCGGAGATCTTTTCGACCAGCAGGCTTGCCGCGGCGTCGCCCGGCACGACGGCCGGGCCGCTTTTGCCGCCGCGCAGGAGATCGTCGCGCGTGTGCAGCTTCAATCCCGCCTGCGCGCCGTCGCCGGTGTGGCAGACCAGGCAGTTCGCCGTCAGCACCGGCTGCACGTCCTTCAGGAAATCGACCTCGCGGGGAGGGGTCTGAGAGAAGCCGGCGCCGGCCGGCCAGAGGAGCACAAAGAACGGCAAGATTCGCATGGGAACCCAGACGCTAGAGCCATGGTAATACAAAGCCCGGCGCTACGGGCGCCGCGGCCGCCCGGCTGTCTCCCGATTCACTGCCACCCGGCCCATGCCATAGACGGATGCCACTCCGTTGTGGCATACCCAGGCGGCGGCCGAATGAGGAAGAACTTCCATCTCCCCCGGCCTGAAAAGACTGATATGCTCCTCAGGGCACAGGACGCGCGGGCGCGGTTGCCGGCGACAACGCTTGCCCGCGAAGCCATCGACGTGTGGCTCCGAGGCCGGGCACGCAAGGCAAGGCATGACGCGATCGCGGCATACGCGGCGGAATCGGCCGGCACGGATTTGGATCTGGAGGGTGGGTTGGAGGCAGCCGGGATCGAGCATCTCGTCAAGAGCGCCCAGGGGCGGAGATGAAGCGCCGCGATTTGTACTGGGCCGAACCGGCCCCGAAGTCAAGTTCCTTAGAAGCACGACGCCGTCCCGTTGTCGTGGTGTCGCACGACGCCTTCAACCAGACTCCCGGCTGGAAATCGGTCATTGTCGTCCCGGTGTCGACGTCGCCGCTGCAATCCAGGCGCGGGGCCCACCGTTGTCGGACTGCCGGCCGGCGCAGGGGGGCTATCGAAGGCGAGCGTGGCCCTGTGCCATCAGGTCACGACGCTCGAGCGGGCGAAGCTCACGAAACGGATTGGCGGGCCGCCGGTGGAACTCTTGATGGAAGTGGAGAGTGGCCTCAGGGCGGCGATGGACCTCGACTGACCGTCTGTCGCAAAGCTCAGCGCCTGCCGGGACTCAACGGACGTCCGCGATGCGGGCTGCCGGCTGCCGCCGATCCGGCTCCACTCGACATCCGGCAGGGTGGCGGAGACATTCTCCTCCCAAAGCCGGCCGGCGGCGGCGAGTATCGCGTCTGGCTCCAGCGGCCCTGACCATCCGATTCCCGACCCTGATTCAATAGGGAAGCCTGCGGCATCGTGGATTTTCGGGCCGGATGCATTCAGGCCAAGAGTGGTAGAACCAAGTGTTGTCTGCCCGGGGAGCGATTTGCGCAATGCGCGTCGAAGACCATGAAGTGACACGCCGGCGATTCGCCCGGTTTTGCG
>CAZACK010000059.1:0-30162 GCA_964483455.1 uncultured Solibacteraceae bacterium | reverse complement strand
CCGAGTCCGGGTTCGTTTTGTCCGCTTTGTTTTGCTCATCGGCCTGCCGTATCGCGGGTGGCGCATCGTGGTCCGCGAAGTGCCTGGATGCGCCGCCCGGCCGGCCAAAACCCCGGACACTACACCCGTTAACGGTTCCCGTGTGGTGCCCCTGTTAGGCCGGAGCGCCCTTCAAATACCTTTCCAGGAAATCCAGCACCGCCTTGTACCCCCGCACCCGGTTTGCCTTCTTCACAAACCCGTGGCCTTCATCGTCGAAAACGATGTAGTCCACCGGCACACCGTTCCTCTTCACCGCGGCGACGATTTCGTCGGACTCGACTTTCAGCACACGCGGATCGTTCGCGCCCTGGAGCACGATCAGCGGCTTGCGGATGTTCGAGGCGTGGAACAGCGGCGAGATGCGCCGCAGATATTCCTCGTCGGTGGCCGGGTCGCCCATCTCGACGTACAGCGCGTTGCGGAACGAAGTCCACCACGGCGGAATGCTCTTCAGGGTGCGCACCCAGTTGGCTGCTCCGAAAATATCCACCCCTACGTCAAAGGCGTCCGGACGGAACGCCAGCGCCGCCAGCACGATGTAGCCGCCGTAGCTGCCGCCGACGATGCCGACTTTCCCCGCATCCACGTAGCCGGTGGATTCCAGGAACTTCCGCGCCTGCACGCAATCGTCGAGGTCGCCTTCGCCGTGCTTGCGATCGTCCATCTTGTAGAACGTCTTGCCGTAGCCGGAGCTGCCGCGGTTGTTGACCGCCAGCACGACGTAGCCGTGGTTGACAAGGTACTGCATGAGGTCGGAGTAATCGACCCGCGACTGGCCGCCCGGCCCTCCATGAACCCAGACGAGCGCAGGCGCCTTCGCCCCCGGCGCGAGGTGCGGCTTGTAGAGTACTCCGGGGATCTCCAGCCCGTCAAACGACCGGTAGCGCACTACCGCCGCCTCCACCAGGTCGTCCGCCGCGATCTCCGGGTTCATCGAGTCGGTCAGGCGCGTGACCTTCCCGGTCCCGAAATCGAGCGAGTGCAGGTTGTCCGGCGCGGCCGCAGCCTCAAGGAAGCGTCTTCGTTGCATCCGAAATCTCCCTCCTGACCTTCCGGCCCGTGCGGCCACTTCCGTCCCCTCAAGAGCCGCCGGCGTGACACCGAGTATCTCCGCCGAGTCCCGGCGATGCGCTGCCTCAAACGCCTTGCCGGTCGGTAATCTTGTCTAGCCGGTTACGATAATCGGAAAAAGTCCACTCCGGATAGTGCCTCTTCGGGAGGCCCTGGCTGTACAGTTGTCGACCGTTTCGCCCCAATAGCCGGACTCCCACTTGAGCGAACACACTCCCCGGGTGAAAGCAATCAGAGTGGATCGGCGGCCGAGACACGGCGCGGCGCGCGGACTACTCCCACTCGATCGTTCCGGGAGGCTTGTGGGTAAGATCATAGAAGACGCCGCAGACGCCTTCCACCCGCAGGAGTTCGGCGGCCATGGACCGGAGAACCGGCGTCTCCATGTTGACCGACTGCGCGGTCATTCCGTCCACCGAGTGAACCGGACGGAGGACGACGGAATCCGGCGCCTCCGGCACACCGACCGGGATCAGGATCACCGGAAACTGCCAGACCTGCTGGTCGAAGCCGCTCTCGTGCGAGAGGCGGCGGACAGTGGCATCGACCAAGCGCAGGCGCGCGAGCCGCTGTGAGCTGAGCGTGCTTTCGAAAACGCGCATGGCACCGAGGGGAACACGCGAGTCGACGCGCGCCACGATCCGGTTGATGCCGGACACGCGGTTGATCCTGTCCGTGGCCTCGGCCTGGAGGTTCGCCTCGGCGCTTGGGAACTCGTCCAGCGCGAGCACATACCGGTAGCTGCGCTCATCGCCCTGCACACCGACCGAGCGCACCGGCACGAACCAGCCCTCCGGCGACTGCTCGACGGGCGCGTCTCTGTCCGAGCAGAGGCAGCGAATCGCCAGGCCCGGACCCGGAAACGGATGGCGCTCCAGCAGTTCGGCCGGAAGGCCGAGCTCGCGGCCGATCTCGCGGACCTCATCCTTGTAGAAGAAGCTCAGCGGCTCCACGATTCGATTGGCCTCCATCAGACGGACGATGCCGGGAACGCGGTTGTGGTGGGTCTTGATGACCGAGGCCTTGCTGGTGCCGCCGGACTCGATCGTGTCCGGATAGATGGTGCCCTGTCCGAGGATCCACTGCTGGTCGAGAAAATGGTGCGACTCGATGATCTCCTCCTGGATGCGCACGAACTCCTCGCCGATGAAGCGACGCTTCTGCTCGGGGTCGCGCACCGAGGCCAGCGGGGCGACGAACCGGTCCTGCGCGGGGACGATCTCAACAGCGCCTTCCTCGAAGCCGTCGAACACGTTCCGCACGAACTCGGTTTCGCCCTCCCGCATGAAGCCGGTGTCCACGTAGATGCCCCGGGCGCGATGCGGTCCGAGGGCGCGCAGGCAGAGGGTGAAGGCCACGGTGGAATCGACGCCGCCGCTGACGAAAAAGAAGACGCGGCGGCCGCCGGCCGTCTCGCGGATGCGCTCCTCGATGAGGGGGATGCGGTGCTTCGGATTCCAATCCGGCTCGCAGCCGGCAATGCCGAACAGAAAGTTGACGAGGATGTCCTTGCCGCGCGGAGTGTGGATCACCTCCGGATGGAACTGAACGCCGTACAAACGCCGCTCGGAGTCGCCGATGGCCGCGATCGGGCAGGTGTCGGTCGAGCCAAGGAGGCGGAAACCCGACGGGAGCGCCCGGACCACGTCGCGATGGCTCATCCAGACCTGCTGCCGGCCGGAGATCCCATCAAATAGATGGCCCGGCTCGACAAGGTCGAGAAAGGCCAGGCCGTACTCGCCCTTGGTCCCCTTCTCGACCGAACCCCCAAGGAGGTGCGCCATCAACTGCTGGCCATAGCAGATGCCGAGCACGGCGCTTCCTTGGGCAAAAACCGCCGGATCGACGGTGGGGCTGTGCGGTTCGTACACGCTGCTCGGACCGCCGGAGATGATGATGCCTTTCCGGCACCGGAGCTCGACGGCAGGCGTTTCGCTCGGTCGAACATCGGCGTAGACGCCGAGCTCGCGAACCTTGCGGGCGATGAGGTGGCAGTACTGGCCGCCCGCGTCGAGCACGGTGACCTGGGGCTCCGGGATGTAGGTGGTCATGAAAGGAGCGAGGGGCTCATCCTGCGCACTTCAGAACGACAGCTACTTGCTCGCCCGCTGCGCGATCATCTTCTTGGCGGTTTCGAGCAGCGCCTTGGCCTTGGGCAGCGACTCGATTGCCTTGGCGACGACCGGATCATTCTCGATGCCGATCCGGGCGGCTTCGTCCACGCTGAACGCCGTCGAATACATCTCGTACTTCAATTGATTGCGGGTCCAGTCGTGCACTTCGGCGAATTCCGCCTCCGTGAACTCGATGCCTTCCTTCAGCAGGAACTGGTGGAAGTCGTTCATCAGAGTCGTATCCGGCTCCCAGTCCTTGCCCAGTTCGATGTTCCGCTGGCCGCCGAAGTACTTGGAGGTGAAGTTGAAGAAGGCGTACTTGCGGAGGAGTTCGGTCTGGAAGCGGTTCAACCGCGGCGGCAGGACCTTCTCATCCGGGGCGATCCCTCCGCCGCCGTAGACGGTGCGGCCCGCGTCAGTCATCTTGACGTCGGCGCGATTCTGCGTGTCGGTGTTCTTCCGATAGTAGTAGTCAAAAAACGACATGCTGGAGTAGTCGCGCTGGATGAGGCGGCCGCTGGGAGTGTAATACTTGGCGGTGGTGAGCGCGAGGCCCGTGTTCTCGACCAGCGGATAGACCGTTTGTACGAGTCCCTTGCCGAAGGTATTGTCGCCCATGACCCAGCCGCGGTCATGATCCTGGAGCGCGCCGGCGACGATTTCGGCGGCGGAGGCCGACGAACGATCCACCAGCACCACGATGGGGTAGTCATAGCCACTGCCGCCCCGCCGGGCGTAGTACGGCTTCTCCGGGGAGGAGCGGCCGCGGTGCGAAACGACAGTCTGGCCTTTTTGGAGGAAGCGGTCGGCGACGGCGACACCCTCGTTGAGCAGGCCTCCGGGGTTGGACCGCAGGTCGAGGATCAGCCCCTTGAAGTTCTCCTCGCCGAGCCGCCGGAGGTTCTCGTCCACCTCGCGGCTGGTGTTTTCGTTGAACTGGGCGATCCGCACGTAGGCGATGCCGGGCCGGATCCAGTAGGAATCGGGAACGCTCTTGCGCGAGATATCGTCGCGGACAATGTCGAAGTCGATGGGCTGGTCGTGCCCTTCGCGGATAATCGAGACCTTCACGTGGGTGCCGCGCGGACCCTTGAGCATGTCGGCGACTTCTCCGGTATTCAGTCCTTCGGTGGACTTTCCGTTCACCAGGACGATGACATCACCCTGGCGCAATCCCGCCCGGTATGCCGGCGAGCCTTTGAAGATCTCAAAGACGAGCGTCTTGTTGTTGCGCGGGCCGACCCGCATGCCGACCCCGGAATAGTGCCCGCTCTGGTCTTCGCGGAGAAGCTTGTAATCGCGCGGATCGAAAAAGCTGGAATGCGGATCGAGGGTCCGCAGCATTCCCGGGATGGCTCCGCGATATACCGCCTTGTCCGCGTCCAGCGAATCCGCGAAGTTCTGCTCGATCAGGTCGTAAACGGTGGAGAATGTTCGCAAACTGGCCTTGATCTCGTCCTCGGAAGCGGCCACCGCCACTCCCGATGTACCCGGGCCATAGAATCCGCCCAGGAACGTGCACACTGCGATGATGATGGGCGCCATGATGAGCAGGCGTCGGCTTGGCGGCATGCGAAAATCCCCTCTCTTTGATTATATCCGAAGAACTGGGGCCGGCCTCCCGGCTGGTCCGGACAGCACGGGAAGGCTGTCATACATTGCGGTCAAGGGACCTAAGACGCGGCGCGGGCCTTGCGGGTGGCCGGCGGCATCTCGGCGCGCATCGCCTTCCTGGGCGTTTGGCCGAGGCGCCTGGCATGATCGCTGACGCACACCAGGAACATCGGCTGCCGGGCATTCTTGAGCAAGTCGATCACGCGCTCCTCCCGGTCTTCGAGGTAGATCGACTTGCCGTCGGTGAGCAGGTGCAGGTCGGAGTTGCCGCTCAGAACCTCGCTCAGGCGGCGGCCCATGTCGCGGGCCAGGTAGCGGAGCACGCGGCGCAGCTTTTGAAGGGAGAACCCTTTGCGGCGCAGCTCGGCGATGACGGTGGTTTCGATCACCTCCTCCGGCGAGTACATGCGCTTATGGCCCTGGTGCTGGGGCGACACCACGTGCCTCTCATCCCACCACTGCAACTGGCGCAGGCTGACGCGGGCGATCCGCGCGACTTCGCTCGAGGAGTACGTTCTTTCCAGCGGGTTTGCAGTGGAGGGACGGCCTTTTTTGTTCATCGTCGTCAACGCCCGAACAGAGTACCGATCGAAAGCTCGGCCTTTCAGATTGTACTCAACTGGCGGGAGGAGTCAAGCGGCAGAACGGCTATACTGGTTCTCGGTTATGCGGCTCTTGTACGTTTCGGCCCTTCTCGCATGTTCGATCCACGCCCAGGTCAAGTTCACCCAGGGGCCCGACCGGATTTCCGTGGAAATTGACGGCAAGCCGTTCACGGACTTCTACACGAGCGGCGGCAAACCGTATCTCCACCCGCTGCGGGCGGCCTCGGGCACGGTGGTGACGCGGCTTTTCCCCATGGAATCCGGGGACGGGGAAGTGCGGGACCACCCGCACCACATGGGGCTCTGGTTCGCGCACGGGGACGTAAACGGCCTGGACTTCTGGTCGATCGGCCTGAGCCGGAAAGGAGCCAAACTCGGACGCATTTCGCTCAGCAGCATCGCCGGCGTGACCGACGGGGCCAAGTCCGGGTCAGTCGAAGCCGAGTTCGACTGGACGGACACTCAGGGCCGGAAGCTGCTTACCGAGCACCGGGTGATGAGCTTTCATTCCGATCCCGTCCTGCGGATCGTGGATTTCGATCTGCGCCTGACCGCAGTCGAAAAAGCGAAGTTCGGCGACACGAAGGAGGGCACGTTCGCCTTGCGGGTCGCACCGTGGCTGGAGGAGCCGCGCAAGGGAGCGCCGGCGTCGCCGCCGCGCACGGGCAGAATGGTCAGCGCCGACGGCAAGTCGGGCGAGAACGAGGTTTGGGGGAGCCGCTCGCCCTGGGTGGACTACTCCGGGGTTTACCGTGGCGAGGAACTCGGTATCGCCATTTTCGACCATCCCCGGAACCCGCGCTACCCCACCTACTGGCACTCGCGGTCCTACGGCCTGTTTGCGGCGAACATCTTCGGGCTGCACGACTTCTTGAAGGATGCCTCGGACGACGGAAGCATGACCCTCGGTCCCGGCGCCTCGCTGCGGCTCCGCTACCGGGTGGTGATCCACCCCGGAGACGCGAAAAAGGCGGACATCGCCTCCCTGTACAAGGCGTACGCGGCAACCAGCAACCGACCAACCGAATAATCGTATAACCGACTAACCAAGAAACCAAACCAACCGAACAACCGAATAACCAAATAACCAACCATGAAGATCACCTCCATTGAGACTTACATCGCCGGCAATCCGTGGAAGAACTGGCTGTTCGCCAAGGTGAACACGGACGAAGGGATTCACGGCATCGGAGAAGGCACGCTGAACTACTTCGGCGCAACCGTCGAGGCGGCGATCCATGAGCTGGCGCCGCTGGTGACAGGGATGGATCCGTTCCAGGTGGAGGTGATCTCGCAGCGCCTCATCCGCGACGTGTATTCCGAGGGCGGCCAGATCCACATGTGCGCGGTGGCGGCGATCGAGATCGCCTTGTGGGACATCATCGGCAAGGCCTGCGGGCAGCCGGTGTACAACCTGTGGGGCGGGCGGTGCCACGAGAAGCTCCGGGCCTACGCCAACGGCTGGTACCGCGGCCCGCGGACGCCGGACAGCTTCGCCGAGAAGGCGAAAATGGTGGCCGCGCGCGGATACACGGCGCTGAAATTCGACCCTTTCGGGAGCACCTGGCGGATGCTTCCGCGGTTCGAGTTCGACTTGTCGGTGGACATCATTCGGGCAGTGAGGGAGGCGGTCGGCCCGTCGGTGGACCTGCTGATCGAAGGGCACTGCCGGTTCAACGCGGCCACCGCCATCGAGTTCGCCGAAGCGATTCAGCCGCTGCGTCCCGCGTGGTTCGAGGAGCCGGTCCCGCACACGAACATCCCCGCCATGGTGGAGGTGGCGCGCCGCAGTCCGGTGCCGGTCGCCACCGGGGAGAGCCTGTCCAACAAGCAGCAGTTCGCGGAACTGCTCAAGTATGAGGCCGTCAACATCTACCAGCCGGAGCCTCTGAACCTCGGTGGGCTGTTCGCCGCGCGGAAGATCGCCGACATGGTGGACGCCCACTATGGAGTGATCGCGCCGCATAGCGCGCAGGGGCCGGTATGCTCGGCGGCGTGCGTGCAGCTCAACGCGTCGATCCCCAATTTCTTCATTCACGAGATCTTTGACGAGTTCAACGAGCCGTGGGAGAAGGAGATTGTCACGAATCCGGTTGAGGTGGTCAACGGGTACATCGAGATTTCGGACCGGCCGGGTTTGGGGATCGATCTGAATATCGACGAGATCCGGAAGCACCCCTACCGGCAGGAGAACTACCTGCCGCTATTCAAACCGGGATGGGAGAGGCGGGAGGGCGCGCCGGCGTCTGAGGAAGAATCTTAAGCCGCCGATGAACGCCGATAAACACCGATGCGGCGGATGCAATATCCGCGTTCATCGGCGTTCATCGGCGGCCGGAAATGATCTGTCCAGCCTGGCGCCGGCAATCGGGATTCCCGCCCGTTGCAGAGCCGACTCGAGGTCGGCGGTACTAAGTCGCGAGGCGTCGAACTCGACGGTGAGGCGGTCGAGCGAGGAGGAAGGGCGCACGCGGAGGATTCCGTAGAGGCTGTGCGCCGCGGCGACTCGGTTCAGCAAAGCATCGTCGAGCGGGCGCGCGAGCGCGAACTCGATTTCGACTTTGGTCATCGGGGTCCCTCCCCTCCGATCTCCGGATTCTCCATTCTCCACAAGATCTGCCGGAACATGCCGAGCCAGACCTCGGCGTCGTGGGCGGAGAGATCCAGGCGGCGCACCAGCCGCCGCATCTTGATCTCTGTGGAGGCAGCAGTGCGCTTCTCGACATAACCGCTGCGCCCGAGCACGTCCAGCAGCAGCGCCGTCAGCCGCTCCAGGTCGCGGGCGGGTGCCCGGCGCGGCTGCTTCGGCGGCCGGGCGGCGGCCTTCCCAGCGCGAACCAGCTCGAACAGGCAAACGGCCACCGCTTGTCCGAGGTTCATGGAGCCGCCCCTCTCGACGGTCGGGATCCGCAGCAACCAGTGGCAATGGCTGAGGTCGTCGTTCGAGAGGCCGAATTTCTCCGAGCCGAACAGCAGCGCCACCGGCGCCGACTCGAGCTGCCGGCGGATCAGCCGCGCCGCGTATTCCAGGCGGCGGACGGGGTGCTGCGCCTCGCGCCGCCGCAGCGCGGTGGTTCCGACCACCAGTCCGCAGTCGGCGACCGCACCGGCGACCTCCCGGTACTCCTCGGCGGACGACAGGATGTGGGCCGCGCCCACCGCCGACTTCGCCTCCCGGAAAGCGACCTCGTAGGGATTGACAAGGCGCAGGCGCGAGAAGCCGAAGTTGACCATCGCGCGGGCGGCGGCGCCGATGTTCAGAGGATTGCGTGGGGCGACGAGGACGACGCGCAGCCGTGCCGGGTCCACGAAACCAGGGTAGCGTGAATGCGAAGCCGCCCGGCTCTCCGCTACCGCAGCTCTTCCATCACCAGGTCGAGCGCCTCTTTCGGCGGGCGCGTGCGGCTCTCCGGCAGCGTGGCGAGCGGCTCGTCAACAACGTCGAGCAATTCGATGAAGTCCGGCGCCGCGGTGTTCAGGTAGAGAATGCCGGTGAGGACCTGCCCGCTGCGCGCGGCTTCGTGCATCAGAGTAATGGCGCGAACCTTGTCGGTCGGGTCGTAGTCCCGGCCGAGCTTCTTGAGCACCAGCCGCGAGCCGTCGTGCAGCGTGACCTCGTGGGCCTGTCCCTCTTCGTAGTCAATGGAGATGTCCTGGTAAGCCGGCACGAAGTCCAGTTGGTGCAGCGGCTCGTCGTGCTCCTTCATGTAGGCGTAGCTCTTCGTCGAGCCTTCATGGTCGTTGAAGGTCACGCACGGTGAGATGACGTCGATGACGGAGAGGCCTTTGTGGGCGATGGCGGCTTTCAGGATCGCCGCCAGTTGCCGCTTGTCACCAGAGAACGTCCGGGCAACGAGCGTCGCGCCGAGCTCGATGCCGAGCAAGCAGGTATCCAGCGCCGGCAGATCGTTCACCACGCCGGTCTTCAGCTTCGATCCAAGGTCGGCAGTGGCCGAGAACTGGCCCTTGGTGAGGCCGTAGACTCCGTTGTTCTCGATGACATAGATCATTGGCACGTTCCGGCGCAGCATGTGGCTGAACTGGCCGAGGCCGATGGAAGCCGTGTCGCCGTCGCCGGAGACGGTGATGCCGATCAGGTGGCGGTTGGCCAGCATGGCACCGGTGCCGACCGCCGGCGCCCGCCCGTGCACGGCATTGAACCCGTGCGCGAGGTTCAGGAAGTAGGCCGGCGATTTCGACGAGCAGCCGATGCCGGAGAACTTCGCCACCCGCCACGGCTGGATTCCCATCTCGAAGAAACACTCGACGAGGCGCTCGGAGACGGAGTTGTGGCCGCAGCCGGCGCACAGCGTCGTCTTGGCGCCCTTGTAGCCGGCGATGTCCAGGCCGATGCGGTTGACCTTCTTCGGCGGGGGCCTGACGGCGGCGCTCATAATCCCTCCTGGCCGGCGATCTCTTCGGTGACGGTGCGTGCGTCCAGCGGCAGGCCGCCGTAGTAGCGCACGCTGCGGAGCTTGTCGATCTGCTCGGCGCTTAGTTCCATCCGCAGCAGCGCGAGCATCTGCCCGTCGCGGTTCTGCTCCACGACGTAGACGCGCGAGTGGCGTTCGATGAAGTCGAGCAGGTCCGCCGTGAACGGCCACGCCAGGAGGCGCAGGTAGCTGGTTTCCAGGCCATGCTCTTTCCGGAGCTGCTCGCAGCTTTCCTCAACCGCGTAGCGCGAGGTGCCGAAGCAGACCAGGCCGACCGAAGCCCGGTGGTTCATGCGGACCTCGGGCCGCGGAACGTGCTCGCGGATGGATTCCAGCTTCCGGCTCAGGCGGTCGACGTTGTTCACGTAATCGTCCGGGCGCTCGCTGTATTGCGCCTTCTCGTTGTGGCCGCTGCCGCGGGTGAAGTAGGCGGCGGCGGGGTGATTCGTGCCGGGCAGGGTGCGCCAGCCGACCCCGTCCCCGTCGACATCCTGGTACCGGGCGAACCCGCCCAGCCGTTCGAGGTCCTCGGCGCTCAGCACCTTCCCGCGGCGGATCGGCTCTGTTGGATATGGGAACGGATCGGACATCCAGTTGTTCATGCCGAGATCGAGGTCGGTCATCACGAACACCGGAGTCTGGAACTGCTCGGCGAGGTCGAAGGCGGTGCCGGCCATGGTGAAGCACTCTTCGGGCGAGGACGGCAACAGCATCGGATGCTTGGTGTCGCCGTGGGAAAGCAGCGCGGTGGAAACGATGTCGCCCTGCATGGTGCGCGTCGGCAGCCCGGTCGAGGGGCCGACGCGCTGCACGTCGAAGATGACCGCCGGCACTTCCGCGTAGTAGGCAAGGCCGGTGAACTCCGCCATCAGGGAAATGCCAGGACCGGAAGTGGCGGTCATGGCGCGGGCGCCCGCCCAGCCGGCGCCGATCACCATGCCGATGGCGGCCAGCTCGTCCTCCGCCTGCACCACCGCGAACGTGGCCTTGCCGGTCTCCCGGTCGACGCGCAGCCGCTTGAGGTAACCGATCAGCGATTCGATCATCGACGACGAGGGGGTGATCGGATACCAGGTAACCACGGTGGCGCCGGCGAAGACGCATCCGAGGGCGCAGGCCGCGTTGCCGTCGATGATGATCTTGCCCTGGGTGGCGTTCATCGGCTCAACCCAGCAGGGATCGGTCTTCGTGAAGTTCTTCGCGGCATAGTCGAAGCCGGCCTGGGCGGCGTTCCAGTTCAAGTCGGCGGCCTTGGCTTTGCGCGGCCCGAATTGCTTCACCAGCGCTTTCCGCACTTCCTGCATGTCGATGCCGAGCAGGTTGGCCAGCACACCGTCATAGATCATATTGCGCACCAGCTTCCGCAGCTTGGCCTCAGGGCAAACCGGCGCGACCAGCTTGTCGAACGGCACAGGATAGAAGTGCAGGTCCGAACGGAGCTCGTTTAGCTTGAGCGGCTCGTCATAGACGACGGCCGCGCCTGCCTCGAGGTTGAGCGCGTCCTCGCGGGCGGTTTCGGGATTCATCGCCACCAGAAAGTCGATTTCCTTCTTGCGCCCGATCCAGCCGTGCTCGCTGGCGCGGATGGTGAACCAGGTCGGCAGACCGGCGATATTGGACGGGAACAGGTTCTTGCCGGAAACCGGGATGCCCATCTGGAAGATGGAGCGCATCAGAACGGTGTTCGCCGTCTGGCTGCCGGAGCCGTTGACGGTGGCGACCTGAATGCTGAAATCGTTGACAATCCTTCGCCGGGATTCCTTGGGCCGGGCGTGCGCGGGAGTGACCTCAATCGTGGACATGTGCTGACGTGGCTCGGTAAGGGTAACAGCCCCTCTGAGAAAAATTATACGCAAAGTGGCGCGGTCCCATGGGCCCCGTCTCGGCTCGGCCCTTTCCTTTCCTTTCCGAGTCGAGTGCGGTCGTGCTGGAAGCATGGTAAGAAGGAACGGTATGGTCAGAGTGCAGGCGGTACTTGATTCCTGGAAAGCGGTCCGGGCCGACAGCGTGCAGGCGGTGGAAGATTTCCCGCTGGGGGAACTGGATTTCAGGCCGACGGACGGCTTGATGAGCTTCCGCGAAATCGCCACCCATATCCTCCAGGCGGGGGCCGCGTTGACTGGGCTGCTCCTGGACGGTGTGGAGCACCTCAACGTCCCCGAGTTCCGCGAGATGCTCAAGAAGTATCTGGTGGATCTTCCGGAGAATGCTGGCCCGGAACTCCTGGCGGCCGAGTTGAGACGGAGCCTGGAACAGCGTTACGCGCAACTGGCCGCCGAGACGCCGGAGTTCTACGCGCGGATGATGACCAGGATGGACGGCCAGCGGGTGACGCGCCTGGAAATGCTCCAGTTTGTCAAAGAGCACGAGTTGACGCATCGGGCGCAGCTTTTTCTCTACCTCCGGCTGAAGGGCCTCGTGCCGCCGACCACGCGACGCCGGCAGGCGAAGAAGTAGACGGGGTGCTGAACCGGGCTCACGGCTGGAGGCGGTGAACGGAAACCTCGCTCCGGGAAACGGAGCCGATTTTCCCAGTTGGCAAACGGCAAAGAGTTCTGTATAAAGGGTGTGCGAGGTTCTTGGAGGATTTCTCGGTATGGTGAAATGCCCACTGTGCGATGGCGCGATTGACGTGGAAGAAGACGATCTCGACGAAGGCGACGAACTGGTGTGCGAAGAGTGCGGCGCGGAGTTGAGAGTCGCGGGTGTCGACCCCTTGGAACTCGAAGACGTCGGAGACGAAGAGGATGAGGAAGAAGCCGATTTCGATGAGGACGGGGAGGACGAACGCTGGCGCTAGCAGCCCTGTTCCTCCACCCCGTCGGCGGCTCTATCTCTTTCTGGCGCTCTCGGCGCTCGTGCTCTGGAAACCGGCGATTCGCGCAATCGCGGCAGAAACGAAGAAGGGCTCCCAAGCGTATGCTCTCATTGCCGGTAGCGTGTTCCGGGACACCGGTTTTTCCCTCCCCGGAGCTGAGGTCGAGGTGACCGCTGCGCCCGAACCCGGCGTCAAGCCCAAGATGAAGAAGACACGGGCTGTTTCCGATGCCCGCGGCGAATTCGCGATCCGCGTCCCGGCCGCGCCCATGCGCTATACTGTGAGTGTCAAGGCGAAGGGATTCCGGCCCCAGGAGAAATCGGCTGAAATCAACGCCGACGAGCGGGTGGATCTTTTCTTCCGCTTGGAACCCGAAAAGCCGTGACCGCGGGGGCGGTTGCGGCGTCTAACCACTGAGGCGGCAAGTTTGAAACGTCATCTACTGGCCACACTCCTGTTGCTCGCGGCAATGTCCCTGCCGGCGTTCGGCTTCCAGAAGGGCAAGGAGAAGGAAGACCCGAACGTCCGGTCGGTTCAGGGCACTGTATACGACAGGCAGGAAAACCCCATCGACGGCGCGGTGGTGAAGCTCAAGAACACCAAGACGCTGCAAGTGCGCTCGTTCATCACCCAGCAGGGCGGCAATTATTACTTTCATGGCCTGAGCACCAACGTTGACTACGAACTGAAGGCCGAGCATGGCGGCGAGTCGAGCCCATCGAAAACATTGAGCGTCTACGATTCGCGCAAGAAGGCCGTGATCAATCTCAAGCTGGAACCGGGCAACTAGCCCGGGCAACACAACCGGCCGAGGCCGGACTGGGAGGAACCATGAAGCATCTTCTTTGGCTGGGATGCAGCGTCTGTCTGGCAGCTTCGCTGTTTGCCCAGGAGTTCAAACTGGGGTCGAAAGTTCCCGACTTCAACCTTCAGGACACGAAAGGGAACGCGGTCCAGGCCGCGAAACTGGCGGGCGACGTTACGGTGTTCATGTTCATCGCCACCAAGTGCCCGATCTCGAACGACTACAACGAGCGGATGAAGGCGGTCTACAACGATTACGCCGGCAAGGGCGTGAAGTTCATCGCGATCAACTCCAACCACATCGAGCCGGCGGCCGAGGTGGAGGAGCATGCCTCGTCCCACCAGTTCCCGTTCAAGGTCTACAAGGACAACGACAACGTGGTGGCGGACCGCTTTGGAGCGCAGGTGACGCCGGAGATTTTCGTGCTGGACAAGAACCGCACGATCCGGTACCACGGCTACATTGACGACTCCCGCGACGCAACGAAGATCACCACCCAGGGGCTGCGGCTGGCCCTGGATGCCGTCCTGGCCGGCAAAACGGTGGAGAAGGCCGAGACGAAGGCCTTCGGTTGCACGATCAAGCGGGTTAAGAAGTCATCGTGAGGATGTTGACCGCGGCCCTGCTGGCTGCCTGTCTGCCGGCAGGGGCGCAGTCGCGGCTGACGCCGCTGGACGAGACCGTCTACCAACGGACGCTCACCGCCCACAAAGGGAGGGTCGTGCTTGTGGACTTGTGGGCCACGTGGTGCGCCCCCTGTCTGGAGGAGCTGCCGGCGCTCGTCAAGCTCGAGGCGAAGTACCGCGGCCGCGGGTTCCGGCTGATCACGATTTCCTGCGACGAGCCCGCCGAACAGACCCAGGCGCTCCGCGTTCTCCAGCAACACGGAGCGCCGATGCCCGCCTTTCTCAAGCAGGTCAAGAACGACGAGAACTTCATCAACTGGCTGGACAGGAAGTGGAGCGGCGCCTTGCCGGCGCTGTTCCTCTACGACCGCGCCGGCCGCCGGGTGAGCTCCTTCGTCGGCGAGACGGACCTGGCGGAGCTGGAGAAGACGATCCGGAAGCTGCTGTAGAGGGACGGGCGGGGCGCGCCGGATCCGGCGATATGGGAGCCCTTACGGCTTGAATCCGATCTCTTGCTTGATTGCTTTCGGCAGGGCCTCGATTGCTTTCGGTAGGGCCTCGAGCATCTGCTCGTGGTGCATCAGAATTCGGTGGTGGTCCTGGAGAATGTTCTTGATTCCTGCGAGTTCCGCCTCGATCCTCGCAAAGCGCTCATCCATGCGAGCCAGTTGGCCCACAAACAGCGCCTGGTTGTTGATCAGGGTTGCCAGCGCTTGCTCCAGGTGGCCGTTCTTTCGGGCCGGCCGCGTCGTCCCCTTCATCTCAAACATCGCCCGCGCGGGCGAGCCTTGTCGTCAACGTATCCACTGGATCGCAAATCGGAATCAAGCATGGTGCCCGGGGTGGGAGTTGAACCCACACTCACCTTGCGGTGAAAAGGATTTTAAGTCCTTTGCGTCTGCCGGTTTCGCCACCCGGGCTTATTCAAATCACTGGACTCGTTCAATCTACCATAGGCCGCAGCCGCCAACCATGCACCTGATTACCGAAGGCGTCGGGCACCTCAGAAACTTCAACGGCAAGAAGCTGCACGGGCTTGTGGTGCTGTCTCCCGGAGGCTCCGACGACGCCGGAGACCGTGACAGCCGCGATATTCACGCGTGCCTGGGCCGCCTCGGCCTCAGGAACCTTCCCCCGCCTTGCGGACGCCGACTAACAGAAACACCCCACCCAGCAGCGCGTCGCCGCCGGCCGTCCACCACAGCACGTTGGAGACGATGTCCTGACCCCGGTTCTGGAAGTACATTCCCAAGCCCGCCTGCACGAGCGCCGTCGCCAGCAGCGCCCCGCCGATGATGATCATGATTTTGGGCTTCATTCTGCCCTATTCCACCACAACCGCCCAACCGATCAACTGGACAACCGAATAACCGCACAACCGCCCAACCTCTTTTCGTAGAATGAGGGCGGAGGCTTCCGACATGGACACCGCGGTGGTGGTCGAGCAGGAGCTGAACCCATGGCTGGCGGCGGCGGCGCGGTTTGACGAGGCGGCGGGCAAGCTCGGTCTCGACGACGGCCTGTGCAAAGTGCTGCGCACGCCGGCCAAGGAAATCACCGTACACATTCCCGTCCAGCTCGACGACGGCCGTCTGGAGGTGTTCACCGGCTACCGGGTTCAGCATTCGGTCGCGCGCGGGCCGGGCAAAGGAGGCGTGCGGTTCGCCCCCGACGTGACTCTGGACGAAGTCCGCGCACTCGCCGCCTGGATGACCTGGAAGTGCGCGGTCGTCAATATCCCGTTCGGCGGCGCCAAGGGCGGCGTCGTCTGCGACCCGATGCTCCTGTCCCAGGGCGAACTCGAACGCATCACCCGTCGCTACACCGCCGAGATCCTCGATTTCCTCGGCCCCGAGAAGGACGTGCCCGCCCCCGACATGAACACCAACGAGCAGACCATGGCCTGGATCATGGACACCTACTCGATGCACATGCGCCACACGGTCACCGCCGTCGTCACCGGCAAGCCCCTCGACCTTGGCGGCTCGCGCGGCCGCGTCGAGGCGACTGGCCGCGGCTGCATGACCGTCATCCTCCAGGCGCTGAAGAAGCTCGGCCTTGAGCCCTCCTCCACCCGCGTCGTCGTCCAGGGGTTCGGCAACGTCGGCGGCATGGCGGCGAAGCTGATGGCGCGGCAGGGCTTCAAGATCGTGTCCATCATCGAAGTGGACGGCGCCGTCTACAACGGGCATGGTCTCAACATCGAGGCGCTGATGGACCACCGGGCGGAAACAGGCTCCATCCTGGATTTTCCCGAGGCCGAGAACATCGGCCGCGACGAGGCGTTCTTCCTCGATTGCGATGTCCTCCTCCCCGCCGCGAAAGAGAACGTGATCACCTCGCAGAATGCCGGCCGCATCCGCGCGAAGATCCTGTGCGAAGGCGCCAACGGGCCTACAACCCACCTCGCCGACGCCATCCTCGCCGACAAGAGGGTGTTCGTCATCCCGGACATCCTCGCCAACGCCGGCGGCGTCACCGTGTCTTACTTTGAATGGGTTCAGGACCGGCAGGGCTTCTTCTGGAACGAGGACCTGGTGAACACACGCCTCGAGGAGCTGATGGTCCAGAACTTCGACCAGGTGGTCGCCTACGCGGAGAAGCACGACGTCAACAACCGCATCGCCGCGTACATGGTCGCCATCGACCGCGTGGCGTTCGCCATCAAGCTGCGCGGCATCTACGCATGAGCGCGGACGCGTCCACGCCGCTGATGCGGCAGTACCACGCGATCAAGCAGCAGGCGCCCAACGCCCTTTTGATGTTCCGGCTCGGAGATTTTTACGAGCTGTTCTACGAAGACGCCGTCACCGCCGCCCGCGAGCTCGAAATCACGCTCACCTCGCGCAACAAGGAGAAGGGCGAGCCGATCCCGATGTGCGGCGTGCCGTACCACGCCGCCGAGGGATACATCGCGCGCCTCATCCAGCGCGGCTACCGGGTGGCCATCTGCGACCAGGTGGAGGATCCGCGGTTCGCCAAGAAGCTGGTGAAGCGCGAGCTGACGCGGGTGGTCACGCCGGGCACGGCCACCGACAGCTCGGTCCTGCGCTCGCGCGAGAACAATTACCTGGCCGCGGTGGCGGAAAAAGCCGGCCGCGCCGGCTTCGCTCACGTCGACGTTTCGACCGGCGAGTTCCGCGCCACCGAGATGGACGCCGCGGAAGTTCCGTCCGCGCTCGAACAACTCGGGGCACGCGAGGTTCTCGTTCCCGGCGATTCGCCGTCCGAGGCGCGCCGCCCCGCCGGAGGCGGCCCGCTCCGCACCGAGGTCGAATCCTGGGCGTTCACTTTCGACCACGCCGACCGTTCGCTGCGCGACCACTACCGGCTCCAGAGCCTCGACGGATGCGGGCTGGCTGGCCGCCGCCTGGCGGTGTCGGCGGCCGGGGCCATCCTCCACTATTTGAAGGAAACTCAGAAAGCCGCGCTCGACCACCTCGACCGGCCGACCTTCTACGACCGCGCCAGCTCGATGATTCTCGACGCCGTTACCGCGCGGAACCTCGAGCTGACCGAGCCGCTGTTCGCCGCCGACGCCGGCGGCGTCCAGGAAGCGACGCTGATCGGCGTCATCGACCGGACCTCGACCGGTATGGGCGGACGCCTTTTGCGAAGCCGGCTCCAGAATCCGTCGCTCGACCGTGCCGAGATCGAGGCGCGTCTCGACGCGGTGGAGGAACTCGCGCGCGGAACCATCACCCGCGTCGAGACCCGCAAGGTGCTCGCCGAGGTTCAGGATCTCGAACGGCTGCTGGCGAAAGTCACCCTCGGCACTGCCGGGCCTCGCGAACTGCTGGCGCTGGCGCGGTCGCTCGGGAAAGTGCCGGCGCTTCGCCGGGCACTGGAGACGCGGGCGAATTCGGCCCGCCTCGCCGGGATCCTCGAGCGGCTCGACGAGGTCGCCGAGGTCCGCGACCGCGTGCTCGCCGCCATCGCCGACGAGCCTCCGGCCAACCTCGCCGAGGGCGGCACGATCCGCGACGGCTTCCATCCGGAACTCGACGAGCTGCGCGACATCAGCCGCAACGGCCGCCAGTACATCGCCGGCATCGAGACCCGCGAGCGCGTCCGCACCGGCATCCAATCCCTGAAGGTCCGCTTCAACAACGTTTTCGGCTACTACATCGAGATCTCGAAGCCCAACCTGCACCTCGCGCCGCCGGATTACGAGCGCAAGCAGACGCTGGTCAACGCCGAACGCTTCACGACGCCGGAGCTGAAGGAACTGGAGCGCAAGATCCTGGAGGCCGAGGAAAAGATCCTCGAGCTGGAGAGGGGAGTTTTCGGGGAGTTGCGCCGCTTCGCCGCCGATCACGCCGCCCGAATCCGTGGCACGGCCGGCGCGGTCGCCGAGCTGGACGTGACCGCGGCGCTCGCCCAGGTCGCGGTGGAAAACCGCTACACCCGGCCTGGCTTCTCCGGCAACGGCGAGATGCGGATCGTGGCCGGCCGCCATCCGGTGGTGGAAAAGCTCACCGAGCGCGAGGCCATGCGGTTCATCCCGAACGACCTCTACTTGAACCGCGGCACCGACGTGATCGCCGTCATCACCGGACCGAACATGGGCGGCAAATCCACCTACCTGCGCCAGGCCGCGCTGATCGCCATCCTGGCGCAAATGGGTTCTTTCGTGCCCGTCGAATCCGCCGTGCTGCCGCTGATCGACCGCGTGTTCACCCGCATCGGCGCCTCCGACAACCTCGCCCGCGGCCGCTCGACCTTCATGGTGGAGATGACGGAAACCGCGGCCATTCTCAACACGGCCACGCCGGACAGCCTGATCGTGCTTGATGAAATCGGGCGCGGCACGGCCACCTATGACGGCCTGGCATTGGCCTGGAGCGTCGTCGAACACATCCACGACCGAATCCGTGCCAAGACCCTCTTCGCCACCCATTACCACGAGCTCACTGAGCTTGCAGATCAATTGGATGGAGTGCGCAACTTAAGAGTTTCCATTAAGGAGTCGGGCGACCAGATCGTCTTCCTCCGCAAAGTCGAGCCAGGCAGCGCCGACCGCAGCTACGGCATCGAAGTCGCTCGCCTAGCCGGCCTTCCGGTCGGTGTCATCGACCGGGCGCGCGCGATCCTCGCGTTGCACGAGAAGACCGAGCACGAGATGACTGAGGAACTCACGCCGCCAACCCGGCGGCGCTCCTCGCCGATACAGATCCAGTTATTCGAGCCGGTCAACTACCATATCGCCGAACGCATCCGCAACCTGAAAGTGGACGAGCTCCGCCCGATCGAGGCGCTCCAGTTGCTGAACGACCTCCAGAAAGAGCTGAAGCGAGAATGACGTTGCGCGTCGCCGGCATCATGAGCGGCACCTCCCTGGATGGCATCGATGTCGCCATCGTGGACATCGCCGGCCGCGGCTGGAACAAGCGCATCGCCCTGCGCGCCTTCCGAACGGTCCCCTATCCCCCGCCTGTCCGCGCGGCGATTCTCGGCGTCTCCAACACCACCACGCACACCGCACAAATCGCGCGGCTTCATTTCCTGTTGGGCGAGCTGTACGCCGAAGCCGTCTGGAAGACGTGCCGGCGCGGTGGTGTGCCCGCCGAGTCGCTCGACCTGATCGCGTGCCACGGCCAGACCATCTTTCACGAGGGCGACCCTTCCCCTTTCCTCGGCCGAAAGGTGGCTAGCACGCTACAAGTCGGCGAAGCCGCGGTCATCGCCGAGAGAACCGGAGTGCCCGTGGCGTCGGACTTCCGCCCGCGCGACATCGCCGCCGGTGGCCGGGGCGCCCCGCTGGTACCGTATGTCGACTACCTGCTGTTCCGCCACCGCCGCCGCGGGCGAGTGGCGCTGAACATCGGCGGCATCGCCAATCTCACCGCCATTCGGCCCGGCGCAGAGCCGGAAGACATCGTCGCCTTTGACACCGGTCCGGGCAACATGGTCATCGACGCGTTGGTAAGCGAACACACGAGCGGCCGCCTGAAGTTCGACCGTAACGGACGGATAGCCGCCCGCGGCCGCGTCGACAGCGACTTGCTGAACAAGCTGCTCGTTGATCCGTACTACCGCCGGAAACCGCCCAAGACAGCCGGCCGCGAGGAATTCGGGCGCGAGTTTGTCGAGAGGCTGATCGCCACCGGGCTGCCGCTGCCACACCTCATCGCCACTGCTACCGCCTTGACCGCAGCCGCGATTGCCGAGGGAATCCACCGCTTTGTGCTGCCGCGGATGTCCGTCGATGAGCTCATCGTGTCGGGCGGCGGAGCGCACAATCCTCGCATCCTGAGCCACCTGGCGGCCTTCCTGCCCGGCGCCGCCATCGCCACCTCCTCGGATTTCGGCGTACCGCTCGACGCCAAGGAGGCCATCGCCTTCGCCGTCCTGGGCTACGAGACCTGGCACGGCCGGCCTGCCAATCTAACCTCCGCCACCGGGGCAAGGCGGGCCGTGGTGTTGGGGCAGATCGTTCGCTGATGCTACAGCTTGTCGAAGGCCAGGGTGCCCTCCACAGGATTTCCCCGCATGTCAGTACCCTTGAGCTTGGCTGTGAGACTCTTCCCGTTCCTCGATACCGACACGCGGACGGTGAGAACTTCTTGGCCAGATTTCCGGTACGTATTCTCCCGCGTGTTGGCGTCGATGCGCTTCGTTGAGATTTCGTCATATGCGGGCGATTCTTTTACCACGCCCTTGCCACCAGCGATCGGAATCAAGTAGCGCGCGGAGATGGGCGAGCCGTCCGCCGCCGTTCCGGTGATCGCAATGTCGAGGTTGTCCCCCTCCTCCATGATCGTGATGGCCTGCTGCTTTGGCGGATTTCCGGTCTTGTACTTTGATTTGGCGACGTTGAGGCTCCACGTGCCGACAAACGGATCAGCCGCCCAGAGAGAGGCCGCGAGTCCCAGCAGGGTGAGAACGGGTCTGATGTGCCGCATTGTATCCTCCTTGTGCCGGGAATTATACCTCCATTCGCTGTGCCGAGCGCCAGGCCTGTTTCTCCGTTCGGTGTCGATGTGGAGATTGTCGCGGGAGGTCTCGCCCCGTTCCGCCCCGAAGCGGCGTCCAGCAGGCCGCGGTAGGAAGCCGGAAACGGGGACAGCCCGCCCGTTTCCGAACTCGATGCGAGTTGAAAGCGGACGGCTTCCAGGCGCGGAGCCAGCGGGTAGTCAGCATTTCCGGCGCCGCGCCCCTCCTGCCACGGGCTGCCAGCACGACTTCGCCCGGCATCACAAACGCCGTGTACCCCCGCGCCCGCACCAGAAACGCCACCCGCCGGTCGGTCTGACCGCGGTTGGCCTCGAAATAGAACGGCAATAGCGGCATCCGAGAGGCCAGCCTGAAACGAGGCGCCTCCCGGTCATCCACCGCCGGCGATCCCCCCACCTGGTCCAAGCCAGCACTCCGGCAACGGCCACGGCGAAGGTGAACCACAGCGCCGGACGAGAGTGTGATTGCAATGAACGCATCAAACCTCCGCGCTCCTCGCGGCCGATCTTCAGCACCACCGCATCGTTGCCGCCGCCCGGCAACGCCTGCGCGGCGTTCACCGTGGGCAAGTCCGACGACCGGCTTCGGCCAACCACATAGAGATTGCCCTCGACGTCAACGGCGCATCCGGCAGCCGTGTCGATGCCGCTGCCGCCCCAGTAGGTCGACGAATCCAGCGCCCCATTGGCTGCTCGGATCCTCGCCACGAACATGTCCGTTCCGGCCCGCAGCTCCGGCTGCTCGGCTGCATGCGTGGGGAAGTCGGTGGATCCGGTGGTGCCGGTGACGTAGATGAAATCCGAATCCACCGCCAGATGCGGACCTGATTCGATGCCGCGGCCTCCTAGGTAGGTGGAGAACAGAAGCGCGGACCCGGCGCTGTTCAGCTTGCTCACGAACGCATCCACGATGCCACCCATTGCCGGCTGGCTCGGCTTCGACTGGCTTCGGGTCGAGCTCGAGCAGCGGATGTAGGAGCCGCGGCGGCGCGAATTCTCCTGGGACAACGCCGAGATGCGCGCTCTCTACCGCATCCTCGACTGGGCCGAGAAGCGCCGCGCCGACGTTTCCTCCAGCAGATGTGGGCCAACGTGGATTGGAATGCCCACCCCGAGCTGCGCGCGGACCCGGTCGGACGGCTCCGCAGCGGGCCGCACTCGATGGAGGAGTTCGCCTTCGGCATCGGCGAGCTGGTCGAGCACCTCGTGCGGAAGAGAGGATACCGCTCGATTCGCTGGCTCTCCATCAACAACGAGCCCAGCCACGATTCGTTTTCCTGGTGGCAGGACGGGCAGCTCAAGGCGCTTTCCATTACGCCAGGGCTCGTAGCGGTGCGGAAGGAACTGGACCGGCGGGGGATTGATCTCCCTTTGTCCGGACCCGATTGGACCGACCAGCCCGCGCTGGACAAGTCGACGATCGACTTCGATCCGTACATCGGCGCCTACGATCTCCACTCCTATTTCTCGGATTCGATTCCATGCCGGGCGGCTACCCGCTGCGGGAGGCGGAGAATCGGCTGAGGGACTGGGTGAAGTGGGCCCACGACCGCAACAAGCCGTTCCTTCTTTCCGAGCTGGGCACGATGCTGTTCGGCTGGGGAAATGAGGACACCGGGCCTTCGAGCTACGAAGCGGGATTGAAGGACGCCGGGCTCGTCGTCCGAGGGTTGAACGCAGGCGTGGACGGGTTCAATCGCTGGAGTTTCACGAACCGCAGGGACCTCGACGGCCAGTGGCAGCTTGTTGACACGTGGGATATCGACGCCGGCCGCCTGCTCGCCGAGTTCCGGCCGCGGCCCAATGCATACTACTTGTACGGCCTGCTCTCCCGGTTCTCCGCGAAATACTCCAAGGTGGCGGAGGTCACGGTGAACGCGCCTTTCGGCCCGACGGAAAGAAAGCCGGTGGCGGCGGCATTGTTCAGCCCGAAGGGCAATCTGACGTTGTTCATTGTCAACGAGAGCCACCGGCCGACACGGGTAGAGTTCGACGTCGCTGGGCTTTCGGTGGCCGCGAAGTTCCACCGCTACGCGGTCACGGCCGCCGATCGCGACGAGGCGCAGGTTACGGTCGCACCTCCCGGCGAATTCGCGGTGGCGGCGGTGTCGGCGAAGTTCGACGACCTCGTCCCTGCGACGTCGTTGTTGGTCTACTCAGGCTTCCGACTGCGCCACGACGAGCCGGGCGTCGCTTCGGAGTAATCCAATCTCTTTGCGCACTGCCGAATCCAGCGCCCGAGTTTGGATATTCTGGAGTTGCGGCGTGCACCGGTTTGTGAACGAAATCGCCTGCGTCCGTGGACGCGGACTACCGGCACGAAGATCAAGAAGGCGAGGAGCGGACGACCGCAGTCTATGAAGGGACATTGGCCAAAAGGGATATGCTGAAACTCAAGAGCGTCTTGATGTATGGGCCGCTGGTGCTGTTGCCGGCCGGCGCCTTGGTGTTGTCCCACCTGTCGCGTCCGACCGAGCGGATCTCAATCAGCCGCTTCACTTTCAAAAAGGTCGAGCGTCAGGTTCAGGGCGAACACATTGCCAGGTATGAGTGGGCGAAGCAGTTTTGCCGCCGCAAGACCGTCGCTGATATCGCAAGCGGGACCGGCTTTGGAATGGAGATTCTACGGACCGTGGCGGCGAGCGTGGACGGTTACGACAAGGAGCCGCTCGGCCAGGAGTTCGTGATCGACCTTGAGAAGCAGGCCTGGACCAAGCGATACGACGTGATCGTCAGCTTCGAGACGATCGAGCACCTGGCGAATCCCGCGTTCTTCCTGGAAAACGCGCGGCGCACCTGCCGATCCTTGCTACTGTCGACCCCGGTGAATGAGAAGCCTGGGGCGAACATGTACCACAAGCAATCCTGGAGTTTCCCCGAGCTCAAGGAGCTTGTCGAGACCTCGTTCACCTGCAACTGGTACGCTCAGGACGGCGAAGATATTCAGCCGGGTGTCCCTCAGAGAATCGCCGTTGCCCTTTGTACTCCAAGGAACTGAATGGATCGGGACAAAGGACGCCGGCGCGGATGCTCAAAGCGAAGCCCAGTCGCGCGATGTCGGCTCGCGAGCTACTCCGCCCCGGTCTTCTTCGCCGTCCAGGCGCCTCTGCCGAACTCGCCGAACTCGACCGTGCCTTTCATCGTGGTCGGGCTTTCGATCGTTCCGCTATAGCGGATTGTTAGCTCCTGGCCTCCGGCGGAAGCCTTGAATTCGAAACTGATCTTGTCCCCCTCGACTTTGCCGGTCACGTCGGCCTCTCCCAGCCGCCCCTTGTACCTGCCGGTCAGCTTCTCCCCGTCCTGCTTGAAGTTGAACGTCGGCTCGCCGCTCCCCGCCGGGGACTCGACCGCGAATGTCCAGGTGCCGCTGACATCCGTTGCCAGAGCAAACAGCAGCATGGCCGTGCACAGTGGAGCCATTCGTTGGAATATGCGCATGTCAAACACCTCCCGTCATGTGTTTCGAGCAGATCCGCCAGCGCAGGCTGAAGCCTGCGCCACATCACTCCTGCCAATCTAACGCCAGGTTGACGAACGTGCGCACCGGCACGCCCGAAGGGCCCTTCGCCAGGAACGCCTTTCCCTCCTCCAGCCACGCCGTGCCCGCGATGTCCAGGTGCACCCAGGGGGTGTCCTCCACGAATTCCTTGAGGAACATCGCCGCCGTGATCGCGCCGCCCCAGCGGTTTCCGATGTTCGGAATGTCGGCGAAGGGCGACTTGAGCTGCTCCTTGTAGTCGTCGTCCAGCGGCATGTGCCACATCTTCTCCCCCTCAGCCTTGGCCGAGGCGAGCACGCGCCGGAGCAGCAGGTCGTTATTGCCAAACACGCCGACGTTGACGTGGCCGAGCGCCACCACGACGGCGCCGGTGAGCGTAGCCGCATCCACCAGGTGGGTGCACCCGAGCCGCCTGGCGTAGGTGATGGCGTCGGCCAGGATCAGCCGACCTTCGGCGTCGGTGTTGAGCACTTCGACCGTCTTGCCCGACAGCGTGGCCACGATGTCGCCGGGGCGCTGCGCGCGGCTGCCGGGCATGTTCTCGACCGCGGGGATCAATCCGGTCACCGGAACCGCCGGCTTCAACTGAGCGATGGCGCGCATCGCGCCCAGGACCGCCGCGCCGCCGGCCATGTCGTACTTCATCTTCTCCATGCCATCCGAAGGCTTGATCGAGATACCGCCGGTGTCGAACGTAACTCCCTTGCCGACAAGCCCGAGATGCGTCCCCGCCGCGGCTCCATCGGGCCGGTAGCGCAGGATAATCAGCGCCGGTGGTTCGCTCGATCCCTGGGCCACTCCCAGCAGCGCTCCCATCCCGAGCTGCTGCATGCGGCCCTGGTCGAGGACCTCGCACTCCAGGCCATGCTCGGCGGCCACCTGGCGGGCGCACTCGGCGAGAAGTGAAGGCGTGAGCCGATTGGCGGGCTCGGAGACGAGATCGCGCGTGAAGTTCTGCGATTCGGCGACGACGCGGCCGCGCTCAAGCGCCGCCTCCATCGCGTCGTTCAAAGCGGTGACTACGACGGTGAAACCATCAACCACTTTCTTGTCGTTCTTCTCCGTCTTGTAGCGGTCTGGCTCGTAGTCGCCCAGGATGGCGCCTTCGGCGGCGGCGGCGACGTGCTCCGGCGCCGAGAAGCCCTCATCCAGCGCCAGAGCGATCGTCTTCGCTCCCTTCGCCTTGAGCTGGCGCAGGGCGGCGCCGGCGACTTTGCGAAGTTCCGCGGTCGTGAAGTCCGAGAACTTGCCCGCGCCGGCGACCAGCAGCCGCTTCGCTTTGAATCCAGCCGGACGGTGGAGCAGCGCGGAATCGAGCAGCTTGCCCTTGCACTCGCCGGCATTTACGACCTCATCAATCCAGCCACCGGTCAGTTCGTTTGCCTGTTGCGTGCTCGCCGGGCGCGGGCTGTCCTTGTCGAAGCAGAGGACCGCCAGCGCGTCGGCTTCAATCTCGGCGATCGGGTGGGTTGTAAGTGAAACGATCATGGTTAGTCGGTTGCTCGGTGATTCGGTTGTTTGGTTATTCGGTTGTACGGCGCCTTCGTTGCAGCGCGGCTCGCGCTTCGGCTTGCTGCTCGCGCTTCCGTTCGGCCTCGCGCTTGTCGTGAAGCTGCTTGCCTCGCGCCAGGGCCAGTTCGCACTTGATCCGGCCGCTCTTCAGGTAGACCTTTGTAGGCACCAGCGTCAGTCCCTTCTCCCTGGTCTTGCCGTACAGCTTGTCGATCTCCTGCCGGTGCAGGAGCAACTTGCGGCGGCGGGTCGGGTCGTGGTTCTCGCGGTTGCCGTGCGAGTACTGGCTGATGTGCGCGTTCACCAGCCAGGCCTCGTTGCCCAGCACTTCCGCGTAGCTGTCCTTAAGCTGAACCTTGCCGGAGCGGGCCGACTTCACCTCGGTCCCCGTCAGGACAAGTCCGGCCTCGAACCGCTCCAGCAGGTGGTAGTGATGGCCGGCGTGGCGGTTGTCGGAAAGGATTTTTGCACGGGTTTCCAAGGCGCTCCGCCTGCACGCGGGAAAGCCGAACCGCGTCAATCACTTATGTGGCGTATCACAGGCGCGTGACGCCTTCATTCTAGCATAGGCCGGGAAGAGCAATAACATGCGTATTTCGAAGCGCTTAGCGGCAGCGGTCACGGCGGCGGGCGTGCTGGTCCTGTGGGCCGGGACGCTCGATGCCCGGTCCCGAAAAGGCGAAAAGCTGGCCGGCCAGGGCAGGCAGGCCGAGGCCCGAAAGGACTGGGAGAAGGCCTTGGAGTTCTTTGAGGCCGCTCTGGCGGAGGATCCCAGCGACTCTTACTACCAGTTGGCGTCCCGCCGGGTTCGCTTCCAAGCCTCCCAGGCACGGGTGGACCAGGGCCAGAAGTTGCGCGCTCAAGGCAAGCTCGATGAAGCATTGCTCGAGTTCGAGAAGGCCTACCTCATCGACCCCTCCTCGCCGATCGCCGAACAGGAACTCCGGCGGGTGCTCGAGCTGTTGGAACGCGAGCGCAAGGCGAAGGAGCAAGGGAAGCCCGCGCCGACAGCCGAGGAACGGGCGATGACGCCGGCCGACCTCGCCCGCAAGGAAACCGGAGAAAAGCTGGCCTCGGTCCGGTCGGTGCCGGAGCTGAAGCCGCTGTCGCCCGCGCCCATTACGCTCAAGATGAACGGCCAGCCGCCCAAGGTGATGTTCGAGACGGTGGGCAAGCTGGCCGGCATCAACATGCTTTTCGATCCGGACTACGCACAGCAAGCGCCGGCCAAGGGCATGAGCGTGGAACTGAACAACGCCACCTTGGAGGAGGCGCTCGACTATCTGGCGGTGATGACCAAGTCGTTCTGGAAGCCACTGTCGGCCAACGCGGTTTTCGTCACGCTGGACAACCAGAACAAGCGCCAGGAGTACGAGGACCACGTCACACGCGTCTTCTACCTGACCAATGTCACGGCGCAGCAGGAATTGACGGAGATCTCGGGCGCGGTCCGCTCGGTGGCCAACCTGCAACGGGTGTTCATCCTCAATTCACAAAGCGCTATCATCGTGCGCGGCTCCGCCGACCAGGTGGCGCTGGCGGAGATGATGATTCACAACCTCGACAAGCCGCGGTCGGAAGTTCTGGTCGACGTCGTGGTCATGGAGACGGCTCGTGTGAAGTCGCGCGACCTGTCGCTGACTCCGACTTCCGGCGGCGCCAGCGGGTTAAGCGTGGTAGTGGCTCCGACGGCCACCACGACAGGCACGGGCGACGATGCCAAGACGTCGAGCTCGATCCCCCTGTCGCAGCTCGGCCGTCTCTCCACCGGCGATTGGTCGGTCACGCTGCCGGGGGCGATGCTGGAAGCAGTCATGAGTGATCGTAACAACCGCGTGCTGCAATCGCCTCAGGTGCGCGTGGTGGACGGGCAGAAGGCGTCCCTCAAGATCGGGGATCGCGTGCCGTATTCGACCGGCGGTTTTCAGCCGGCGTTCGGGCAGGTCGGCACCGGCTTCAATTCGCTTTATTCCTCCTTTCAGTTCTTGGATGTCGGCGTCAATGTGGACATCACCCCGAAGGTCCACGGCCCCAACGAGGTTTCGCTGCACATCGAGCTGGATATTTCCAACGTCCGCGATCGAATTGACATCGGCGGCATCGAGCAGCCAGTGGTCGGGCAACGGAAAGTCGTCCACGACATCCGGTTGAGGGAGGGCGAAGTCAGCCTGCTCGGCGGGCTGATCCAGACCCAGGAGACCAAGACGGTGTCCGGCGTGCCCGGGTTGGCCAGCATCCCGCTGCTCCGCCGCCTGTTTACCAGCGAGAGCATCGAGAAGAACGAGAGCGAGCTGCTGATCGCGATCATCCCGCATGTGCTCCGGACTCCGGAATTCGATGCCGAGAGCTACAAAGGCATCCTGTCGGGCAGCGAGCGAGTGGTCCGATTAAGCTACGCGCGGCCTCGGGCGGAGGCGCCCGCGGCGGCGCCAAAGCCGGCGATGGAGGAGCCCGCACCGGCGCCGGCCGTTCCCGTGCCGCAGCCGGCGAAACCGGAGACGCCCGCCGCGCCAGCGCCCCCCGGACCGCCTCCTCCGTCCGAGTCCCCGAAGCCGGAAGCCGCCGTTCCGGCGACGCCTCCGCTCCCGACGCCGGCGCCCGCCGCGCAGCCGAGCCTGGTTTTTGCGCCCGCGTTCGTGGAGGCGCAGCCCGGATCGACCGTTACCCTGGAGCTGCAAGTGGCCAACGTGTCGGATTTGTTCGACTCGCCGCTGCGGTTCAAGTTCGACCCGAGCGTTCTCCGGCTCAACGAAATCACGCGGGGCCCTTTCCTCGCCGGGGACGGCCGGCAGGTGATCTTCACCCGGAACATTCTCAATGACCGCGGCGAGGCGTCGGTGAACCTGATGCGCATGAAGGACGCCGGCGGTGTCAGCGGTTCCGGCGTGCTGGTGACGCTGGCGTTCCAGGTGGTCGGCCGCGGCTCGGCCGCGGTGTCGGCGCAGGACGTCACACTCAAGAATTCGAAGGCGGAGACGATTCTGTCGGCGTCCCCGCAAGCGGCGATTCAGGTGAAGTAGCGTATGCTTCCGAAGGAACCTCGTGGTGCGGACCCTTCGCCCGGTGCGGCTCTCGACCGGAAACCCGCGATCTCTTCTCGCCGCCGCAACGAGCGCGGCCTGACGCTGGTCGAGCTGATTGTGGCGTTCACCATCATGACGCTGCTCACCGCGATGGCGGTGCCGGTCGCTCGGTACAAAGTGCGTCGGGACCGGGAGCGGGAGCTGCGCTACGCGCTGCGCGAAATGCGCACGGCGATTGACAAATACAAAGACCTCTCCGACCAGGGCGCCCTGGGGCCTCCGAAGATGGACTCGGAGGGCTACCCGGAAAGCCTCACCGTGTTGGTGGAAGGCGTCAAGATGTCAGGCACGGTGGACAAGAAGGTCCGGCTACTGCGGCGGATTCCCAAGGACCCGATGACGAACTCGTACGAGTGGGGGCTGCGGAGCATGCAGGACGATCCGCAATCGCAGAGCTGGGGCGGGCAGAACGTGTTCGACGTCTACACGAGATCGACGGAGAAGGCGGCCGATGGGACCCCGTATTCGGAGTGGTAGCCGGCTGGCGGCGCCGGATTCGCGCCGCCGCGGCTTCACCCTGGTCGAGTTGATGGTGGTGATGGCGATCGTGGTGATTCTCGTCTCGATCGCCGTGCCGCTGTACCAGAAGGCGGTGATCCGGGCCAAGGAGAGCGTGCTGCGGAGCAACCTGTTTACCATCCGGTCGGTGATCGACGAGTACACGTTGGATAAGCAGCGCGCCCCGCAGACGCTCGACGAGCTGGTTTCGGAGGGCTACCTGCGGCAGATTCCCATCGACCCGATCACTGGGGACAACACCACCTGGCGCATAATCATGGAGGACTCCTTGGCCAGCACCAGTCAATCCGAGCCCGGGATCTTCGATGTCCGCAGCGGCTCGGACAAGGTGAGCCTCGACGGCACGGCGTACGCCGACTGGTGAGTGGCGCACGCCGCCGCCCTGCGCTACTCTGGGTGGAAGAGCCTCCACTCCCCGGTCGTCTAACGGTAGGACAGCGGCCTTTGGAGCCGTGAATCGTGGTT
>CAZACK010000058.1:9520-30355 GCA_964483455.1 uncultured Solibacteraceae bacterium | reverse complement strand
CCTGTGACCTCCTGCGTGTGAAGCAGGCGCTCTAACCAACTGAGCTACGCGCCCTGAGAGAACACTCACCCACTACGGGCGGCGGCCTGTGCCGCCGGGCGATTCTGTATTATAGCAGTGATGGCCTCGCGGGAAATGGTTCATGCCCCGCCCGTCACCCTTTCGAAGCTGAACGAGCTGGAAGCGAGCCTCGGACAGGTGATTCGGGGCAAGGCCGACGTCATCCGGCTCTCCCTGGTCTGCTTGCTGGCCCGGGGACACCTCCTGATCGAAGACGTGCCCGGTGTCGGCAAGACGACGCTGGCGCAGTCGCTGGCGCGGTCCGTTCAGTGCAGTTTTCACCGGCTTCAGTTCACCAGCGACATGCTGCCGAGCGATGTGCTGGGGGTGGTGATCTACAACGCCCACACGCAGTCGTTCGAATTCAAGCAAGGGCCGATTTTCAGCCATTTTCTGCTGGCCGACGAGATCAACCGCACCACCCCAAAGACCCAGTCGGCGCTGCTCGAAGCCATGAACGAGCGGCAGGTGACCATCGACGGCCGGTCCTACCCGCTGCCGGAGCCGTTCATGGTGATGGCCACACAGAACCCGGTCGAACACCACGGCACCTACCCGCTGCCGGAGTCGCAGCTTGACCGCTTTCTGATGCGCGTCCGCATGGGTTATCCCGACGCGGCCAGCGAACGGCTGATCCTGCGCAACTCCGAAACCCGGCTCCCGGAAATCGCCCGGGCGGTCCTGACGGCCGAGGACGTGCTGCAACTCCAGGCCAAGTCGCACGATGTCCGGGTCGATGAGGCGCTGGTGGACTACATGATGGCCATCGTCGAGGAGACCCGGAGGCACGAGTCGCTGTCGCTTGGCGTCAGCCCGCGCGGCGCCCAGGCGCTGTATCGCGCCTCGCAAGCGTTGGCGCTCATCGAGGACCGCGATTACGCGCTCCCGGACGATGTCAAGCGCCTCACCGTGCCGGTCTTCGCCCACCGGGTGGTGATCAATACCCGCGTGGCGCTGGCGCAGCGCACCTCCGACCTGGGTGACCGGATTCTCGAAGAGATCCTGACGCGCGTGGAGGTGCCGCTCTAGAATTCGCCTATATCCTGCAACTTACTACTTTTCCTCGAGTGTGTTTCCCCTCCAGATACCGGATCGCTTCAGGGATCTCGTTCAACCTGTAATACTTGTCGATGACCGGCAGGGCTTCGTGGTCCCTTCCTTGGCGTCGAGGAGGTCCTGGCCGTTCTCAGGCGGAGCCTCGCGAGCGGCCGGCCAGCACCAGCGACCGGTGCTGTAAGCTGAAGGCTGACACCGTGCGCACCGCAATCATTGGCCTGCCGATGGTCGGGAAGACATCCCTGTTCACCATCCTCACCGGTGTGCATGAACATGCGCGCGTGGGGACGCTCGAAACACGGCTCGGCGTGGCCAGGGTGCCTGACCCGCGCCTCGACGCGCTGGCGAACTTGTTTCAGCCGCGCAAGATCACCCACGCCACCATCGAATACCTGGACTTCCCGTCGATCTCCAAGGAGAACTTGCGCGAACCGGCGCACCTCGCCAGCCTGCGGGTCGCCGACGCGCTCGCCCACGTGCTGCGTATTTTCCAGAGCGACTCCGTGCCCCACGAGAAGGGCTCCGTCGATCCGGCCCGCGACATGGACGACGTGGATACGGAGCTCATCCTGAGCGACCTCGTGGTGGTGGAGAAGCGCCTGGAGCGCCTCGACAAGGACCGCAAGAAGATCAAGAGCCCTGATCTCGACCACGAGTTCGATCTGCTGGAGAAAGCGAAGGCCACGCTCGAATCGAACGTGCCTCTCCGGGCCATGACGCTTAGCCCCGAGGAGGAGAAACGCATCCGCGGCTTTCAGTTCCTCTCGCAGAAGCCGATGCTGTACGTGCTGAACATCGGGGAGCAGGACGCGCCGAGGCTTCACGACATTGAGTCGGAGTACCGCGGCGGGCCGATGGCGGGCCATCCGCGAACGGCCGTCACCGCCATCTGCGGAAGGGTCGAGGCCGAACTGGCGGAGCTTTCTCCGGACGAAGCCGCCGAGTACCTGGCCAGCTACGGGCTGAAGGAATCCGGCCTGGAGCGGCTCATTTCGGCGACCTACTCGCTGCTCGGCCTGATGTCGCTGCTCACCGGCGGCGACACCGAGGTCAGAGCCTGGACAATACCGGTGGGCACCACAGCATTGAAAGCCGCGGGCACGATCCATACCGACTTCGAAAAGAAATTCATTCGGGCCGAGGTGGCCAACTGGAAGGCATTGGTGGACCACGGCGGCTACGCGGGCGCTCGCGAAAAAGGACTGCTGAAGCTGGAGGGCAAGGAATATATCGTCAAGGACGGCGACGTGCTCGTGATCCGGCACGGATGACGCGGCGGCGCGGAGCCGCTCCATTCCAGGATCTTCGTTCCATCTGCGGGCCGGGGGTGTCAACCCGGGCGGTAACGCGGGAATTGACAAGCGACCAAGGCCGCCGCCCCGATGATCGCGCACAGCCAGACAAACCAGTCCCCGTGCCGCGTGTACACGGTCTGTTTGCTTTCGTAGGAGAAGCCGGTCCGCAGGGCGGCCGGCTCGAACGGGGGCAGCCGCTCGAGGACGCGGCCGGCGGGATCGATCACCGCGGTGATACCGTCGTTGGTCGAGCGCAGGATCCAGCGGCGGTTCTCGACGGCGCGCATGCGCACGATCTTCAGGTGCTGTTGGCGGGCCGCGGTCCGTCCGAAGTAGCCATCGTTGGAAATGTTGACGAGGACCTGCGCGCCGGCATCGGCGAACCGGCGAACCAGGTGCGGAAACACCGCCTCGTAGCAAATGAATGTCCCCACGCCCCGCCGGCGGACCGGAAACACGACCAGCCGCTTGCCCGGCGCGAAGTCACCCGCCTCGTGGGTGATCCGGTTCACAAACCCGAACAGCGGCGGTACAAACTCCCCAAAAGGAACCAGGAACATCTTGTCGTAGCGGTCGACGTAGTTTCCGGCGGGGTCGAGCAGCACGGCGGAATTCAGAGGCTCGCCGGCGGGCGTGTGCGCCACCACTCCCGCCAGCACGAACGAGCGTGACAGCCGGGCGAGATCGATGATCCCGGCGCGGAACCTGTGGTCGCGGTCGAAGTGGAACGGCGCCGGCACCTCCGGCCAGATGATCAATGTCGCCGGATCTCCCACGCCGAGGGCCGCGCGCAGGGAAGTGTACGACAAACGCTCCACCATCGCGTCGAACGATTCCCGGGTGAACTCCTCCGTCTGCGAAATATTCGGCTGGAGCAACACCACCGCCTCGCTTCCCCGCCGCGCCTCCGGCAACGGAGGCAGAAGATAGAGAAGCGGCAGCGCCAGCAGCCATGCCAGCTCGCGCCGGCTTCGCCTGAGGATGACCAGCGCCAGGGCGGCGCTCATCATGACGAAGATGAACGACAGCCCGTAGACGCCGGTGAACGGGGCCACGCGCAAGGGTACGCTCATGTCGATGCCGGCGTTGCCGAGCGCGTGCCAGGCGAAGCCGAGCGGGCCGTGTGTCCGTTCGATCGCCACCCAGATGGCCGCCACCGCCGGGATGGCATACCAACGGCCGATCACGACGCCCGCCAGCATGGCGAACAGTCCCAGGTGGGCCGCCTTCGCCAGGCAGAATAGCGCGAACGATCCCCAGCTTCCGAACTTCCCCATGCCGCCGTGGAATTCAAGCACGAACTGAATCCAGTAGCAGGTGGCAAACCAGTAGACCACGCCCGCGGCGTAGCCCAGCAGGAAGCGCCGCAGGGCGAACCGCTCGCGAGCCGCCGCCACCAGCAGCGGCACAAGGGCCACCGCCGCCAGCCAGGACTGGTCGAGGCTCGGGAAGGAAACCACCACCAGCGCGGCGGTCGCCAGCGACAGCGCGGCGTTCAACATCGAGCGGCCTGCTCGCTGACCATCTCCGCCATGTACGAGCTGCGCACGAGCGGCCCGCTGAAAACCAGCTTGAAGCCGATCGACAGGCCGTAGTCTCTCCAGGCGGCGAACTGCTCCGGCCGGATGTACTCGGAGACCGGCAGGTTGCGGCGCGTAGGTTGCAGGTACTGGCCGATGGTGACCACCTCGGCGCCCGCGTTGTGGAGGTCGCGGAGAAGCGCCTCGACTTCGCCCGGCCGTTCCCCCAAGCCGGCCATGAATCCCGACTTTGTCAGGACATCCGGCCGGTAGCCCTTGGCGAATCGGAGCACGTCCAGAGACTGGCGGTAATCAGCCTGGGGGCGGACCCGGGGGTAGAGCCGCGACACGGTTTCCATGTTGTGGTTGAACACGTCCGGCCCAGCGTCCAGCACGCGGGCCACGGCCTCGAAGTCACCGCAAAAATCCGGCGTCAGCACCTCGATCTTCGCCTCGCGCAGCACGCGCCGGACGGCTCGTATCGTTTCCGCGAAATGCGCCGAGCCACCGTCGGGCAGGTCATCGCGGTTGACGCTGGTGATGACGACGTATCGCAGTCCCATCCGCGCGGCCATGCGAGCGACGTTGGCCGGCTCTCCGGGATCGAGCGCGAACGCCTGCTTGGAGGGCGAACCCTTCGGGACGGCGCAGAAGCCGCAGCCGCGGGTGCAGAGGTTGCCGAGAATCAGGAAGGTGGCGGCGCCGCGATGAAAGCACTCATGGATGTTCGGGCACCGGGCGGACTCGCAAACCGTATGTAGACGCAAGCCGCGCAATTCCCTCTTGAGGAGATGGAGGGACAGCGAATGCGTTTCGGGCTTTCTCGCCCATTCCGGCAGCCGAGGCCCGCTTGCCGGTCTTCGTGCAATGTGAACGAGCGATCCCGGCACGCTTCAGAACTTCCGCAGGATCGGCTTGAACCTGGCCGCCTCAAGGTCCGCGCGGACCCTGGCGATTTCGTCGACGTCCTTCAGTGGGCCGACCAGAACCCGGTAGACCGACTCCGTGGGATGCGGTGCGATCAGGCTACGGAACCCTTTCTTCTGGAGCACCTCGGCGACCAGTTCCGCCTCCGGCTGCTTCACGGCCGCGACCTGAAGATACACTTCGCCCGGAGCCGGCTGTGCGGGCGGGGCGGCCACTGGTTCCGCCTGGGGGGAGGCGGTTGCCGCCGGCGCAGTGGTTTGAGTGAGCGCCGGCGAAGACGGCAGCCGGGCGGCGGCCGGCGGCGTGTCCTCGCCCGCGAAGGGGGAAACCCCGCCGCTTTGCGGCGACGCCGTCCGCTGAGCGCCCGTGGGAGCCGAGGCGACCTCCTGCCTGGCGGAGTTCCTCCCCAGAACGTAGCCCATGGTGAAGAAGACGCCCAACAGGATCACGACAATGAACAAGATGCTCAGCAACTGCTTGTTGCCGAGCAAGACTTCAAACTGCCCGTCCGCGGCGCGAGGCATGCTCTTTCGAGGGTACCGCAACTCGACGCTCCCTGTGCCGAGCAGTGACCGGAGAGTTCACGGGAGCGAGATGAGCTTCTTCAATACGGCGTACTTCACCAGCCCCGCCAGATGAGGCACGTCCAGCTTCTTCATCAGGCTGGCCCGGTAGGTGTCCACCGTTTTCGGGCTCAGCCGCATACGGGCGGCGATCTCCTTGGCCCGAAGTCCCTCCACCAGCAGGGAGAACACTTGCTGCTCGCGGGGACTCAGCGTGTCCAGGGGATCTCCTCCGCGAGATTGATGGGGCGGCACGAACAGTTCGGCAAGCTCCATTTGCGGTGAGACATAGACGCCTCCGGACATGACTTTGGCAAAGGCAGTCAGCAATTGGCAGGCCGAGTCGCTCTTCAACACAAAGCCGTTCGCTCCATTGCGCAGAACGTCCAGGACTGTGCGGCGGTCCTTCTTCCTCGAACTGCACAGGAACCGGCAGTGCGAGCCGGCTTTCCGCGCCTCTCGCACGACGCCCAGGCCAGGCAAGCCCGGCAGGTCGACGTCGATGAGGGCGATCCGCGGGGCCAGGGTCAGAATCATCCGAAGCGCCGAGACGCCGTCTCCGCAATGTCCGACGACGTGAAATCGGCCGCTGGCCTCGCAGATGGCCGCGATGCCTTCCCGCAGGAGGGTCGTCTCATCGGCAACGAACACCGACGAGATGTCCTTCACCGAACTGGCGGCCGAGTTGGCACGCGGTCTGGTCACCGGTGTGTCCTCTCGGGCCCACAACCGGTGGCTGCTGGAAAAACCGCCGGTCAAAGCTTTACGTGCCTGTGCGCCGGCCAGGCCCAACGCCCTGCTGCTTGTGCACCGCTCCAACGGCCTCAGCCGCCGTCTGGGTGGCGCACACCTTCAGCCCGCGCTGGCAGGCAGAGTCGCCTACCCCGCCCCTGATCCCACCGGACGCTTGCCCACAACCCGAACCTAGGAATAGCTTCGGACGGCCGAGGCTTCGTCGTCATACACATCGAACACGGTGTATAACTTGGTGATCTGAAGCAGGTCCTTGACTCGTTTTGTCAGTCCCAGAAGCTTCAGGACACCTCCTTGGTTGGCCACCGAAGTAAATCCGGAAACGAGTTCGCCGATACCCGAGCTGTCGATGTACGACACATCACCAAGGTTCAGCAGGATCTTCTTATTGCCCTTGGTCACGAGATCCCGAATGGATTCGCGGAGTGTGCTGGCGCCTTCTCCCAGGGTGATGCGTCCGACCACGTCGATGACGCTGACATCACCTACCTGGCGGGTCGATAACTGGATGCTCACTGGATCAAGTCCTCCTCGCTAGAACCCTTTCTATCCATCTAAGGAACACGCCCATTCCCCTTCCGTTCCACACCGCCCCGAAGTGCTCGTCCCGAGCGGGGAACGGAGGCGGCTAGGGCCGCTTCTGGGGCAGATACTTCACCAACCGGACTTCCGTGCCCACCGGAGAGGCTCGCCGCATCTGGAAGTCGTCCACGAATGCCCGGATCAGCAGAATCCCCCGCCCCGATTGTTGCAGGAGGTTCTCCTCCGCAAGCGGATCGGGCAGCGATTTCAAGTCGAATCCGTTGCCTTCATCGGCTACCGTGACGGCAATGTGCTTCCGGCTCCTGGCGACCGTCAGATGCACCTTCTTGTGCGCGTTGTAGCGGTTCCCGTGAACGACCGCGTTGACCACCGTTTCGCGCACCGCCATCCCAATCTTGTGCAGATCTTCCTGCTCAAAACCGATCTGCTCGGCGATATTCAAGACGAGTTCCTCGGCGCCGTCCACGCTCTCCAGATTCGAATCCAGGAACGTGTCGACGCTCTTGCTCTCCTCGCCCTGAAGCTCCTTCATGCCTTTCCACGGGCCGCCGGGCGGCCCAGTCGAATCGTTACATTAGAATACTCCAGCTGCCGAAGTCAAGCCAGTTGTCCGGCTACGCCTGGACCTTACGGTCGCCGAGCCGCCGTTCCCGCATCCTGCCACGGTGCGTCTGTTCGCTAGAATAGAAGGCCGGTACGGATCATGCGGCTCATTCCGGTTTTGATTCTGCTGTCCGCTGTGGCGGCTGCCCAGGATTTCTCCGAACTCCGGGTGGAGAAGGTGGCAACAGGCTACATCTTCACCGAGGGTCCTGCCTGGTCCCGGGAAGGCTTCCTGCTGTTCAGCGACGTCCCGGCCAACCGGATCCTCCGGTACGATCCCGGCAAAGGCGCCACCGTGTACCGCGAGAACACCAACGGCGGCAATGGCAACACATTCGACGCGAAGGACCGCCTGTACACCTGCGAAAGCCGCACCCGGCGAGTCATCCGGGCGGACAAGAAGGGAAAAATCGAGGTTCTTGCCGACAAGTTCCAGGGCAAGCGGCTTAACGCGCCCAACGACATCGTGGTGCGCCGCGACGGCCACATCTACTTCACCGATCCCGCCTTCGGCAACCAGGCCGAATCCCGCGAGCTCGACTTCTACGGCGTGTATCACATCGACTTGCGGGGGCAGTTGGAGCTGATCGCCAGACCCGCAGGCCGGCCGAATGGAATCGCGCTCTCCCCGGACGGCAGGATTCTCTACGTGGCCAATTCCGACGAGCGGAATCTCCGGGCTTACAGCGTGGATCAGCACGGCAAGGCGTCGGAGGAGCGTGTGCTGGTTTCGGGAATCGACGGCGTTCCCGACGGGATCAGGGTCGACGAGAAGGGCAACATTTACGTCACCGCCAAAGGCGTCGCCATCTACTCGCCGGAGGGGAAGCTCATCCATACCATCGAGCTTGCCGAGACTCCGGCCAACTGCGCATTCGGCGACCCTGACTTCCGGAGTCTTTATGTCACCGCCCGGACGTCCTTGTACCGCATTCAACTCAACGTGAAAGGATCGGTGCAGTATTAGCGGAACGGCGCTCGCCAGACCACGGCGCGACGGGCGCCGCTATCCGGCGCGCCCGATCCTCGGAGTGGGCGCGCTGATCCTCCGGCGCGGGCGCATCGTCCTGGTCGAGCGCGGGCGCGAGCCGCTGCGCGGCTACTGGTCGCTGCCCGGAGGGGTCGTGGAAGCCGGCGAGCGCCTCGAGGAGGCGATTCGCCGCGAGGTAAGGGAGGAAACCGGCCTGGACGTCGAGCCACTCGGCGTCTTCGAGGTCTTCGAGCGCATCAGCCGCGACAGCCGCGGCCGCCCGGAGTATCACTACGTGCTGATCGACTATCTCTGCCGCTTGCGCGGCGGGAAGTTGAAACCCGCGGACGACGTTGCGAGCGCCCGGTGGGTTTCGCCGGCGGAACTCAACAGTTTCCAGATTACCGAGGGAACGCTCCCGGTGATCCGGCGCGCCTTCCGTCAAGGCCGCCGGCCGCCGGCTCGAGTCCGATGAGAAACACCAGCGCGGATCTTCTGGAATTCGACGCTTTGAAGCACGTGCTGGCTCGCTACGTGTCGAGCCCGCTCGGCATGGGCGAGCTCGCCGGAGTCGCGCCGTGCTCGGACCGGGAATGCCTGGAAGAGACGCTCGCGGAAACCGGCGAGGCCATCGCATACGTCCAGGCGGCGGCGCGCCCGCAGCCCGCCGCCCGCGGCGCGGCCGTGCGCATCCGCTTCGACTCACTCCCGGATCCGACTGAAGCGCTCCGCAAACTTCAGATCGAGGGGGCTTCGCTCGAACCCAAGGAGATCCGCGAGCTGACCGGCCTGCTCGACCGCGCCGGCGACATCAAGCGCCTGCTGGCCTCGGTGGGGGAGCGCTTTCCACGGCTGGCCGCGCATTCCCACAAGATCGGCGAGTTCCGCCCGTTGCTTCGGGACCTGATCGGCAAGATCGACGCGGACGGCGCGCTGGTGGATGACGCCAGCCCCGCGCTCGCCCGCCTGCGCCGCGACATCGAAAAGCAGCGCCAGCTCATCCAGGAATCGCTCGAGCGCTTCCTCCGCCGGCACCGCGAAGAGGATCTGCTCCAGGAGGAATTCGTCACCATCCGCAACGACCGGTTCGTGGTTCCGATCATCGCCGGCCGGCAAAGCCGCATCGAAGGCGTGGTGCACAGCTCGAGCGGCAGCGGCCACACGCTGTTCGTCGAGCCATTAGAGACGATCCAGCTCAACAACGAACTGGTCCGTCTCACCGAAGAGGAGCTTCGGGAAGTCCACCGCATCCTGCGCGAGATGACGGCGCGGCTGCGCGAGTACCGGCAGACGATTCAGGCGACGGCGGCGGCGCTGGGCGAGCTGGAACTGCTGTTCGCGAAGGCGCGGTTCGCGGTGGATTTCGGCTGCGTGATCCCGCGGTTCAGCTTGCCGTCCGCCAGGCGGGTAGTCCTGCGGGAGGCCCGGCACCCGCTTCTCGAGGACGTGCTCCGCCGACAGAAGAAACCGGTCGTGCCGGTGTCCCTGGAACTGGGCGGCGAGACCCGCACGCTGCTGATCAGCGGTCCGAATACAGGCGGCAAGACCGTCAGCATGAAGACGGTCGGACTGCTGGCGTTGATGGCCCAGGCCGGGCTGCCGGTGCCTTGCGCCGAAGCCGAGTTCCCGGTGTTCGAGCAGGTGCTGGCCGATATCGGCGACAACCAGTCGATCCAGGAGAGCCTCAGCACGTTTTCGGCGCACATCAGCCGCATCCGGGAGATGCTCGACGCCGCCGATGCGGATTCGCTGGTGCTGCTCGATGAACTGGGCCGTGCCACCGACCCCGAGGAAGGCGGCGCGCTCGGGGTGTCGGTGCTCGAGCGGTTCCGCGCAGGCGGTGCGTTCACGCTGGCTTCGACGCATCTGCTGGCGCTGAAGGTCTATGCCGCGGGGACCTCGGGCGTGGTCAACGGCTCGATGGGCTTCGACGACATGACGCTGGAGCCCACTTACGTATTGCGGCTCGGACCGCCCGGCAAGTCCGCCGGGTTGGAGATCGCCGGCAGGCTCGGGCTCGCCGGTCCGCTGATTGAAGAAGCCCGGCGGAGGCTCGGCGACCGCGAGCAGGACATCGCCCGGTTCCTGGCGGAACTGCACCGGCGCCTGGAAGAGATGACGCGCCGCGAGCGGGAGCTAAGCGACCAGAAGGCAGAGCTGGCGGCCCGCCAGGAATCGCTCGAACGCGAGTGGTCGCACCGGGAATCGGCCAAGCTGAAGGAGATCCACCGCCGGTGCGACCTGGTGCTCGAGAAGTTCGAGGCGGAGGCGAAAGAAGCGATCGCCAGATTCCCGGGGGATGCCGAGGATAGGAAGCGGGCGGCGGCGGCCGCACGGCGCGTCGCCTCGATGAAGCGCGAGTTGCGCGAAGAGGTGGAGACAACGATCCTCGCGGCGGCGGACGAAGCCCGGCACGGCGAGCTGGTGACGCCGCGGGCGCAGCTTCGCGAGGGGGCGAGCGTCCGGATCAAAGGGATGCGCGGCCCGGCGCGGGTGCGGCGTCTGCTGGCCGGCGGCGCTGTTGAAGTTGAGGCCGGTTTCGTGAAGCTTCAGGTGCCGGCCGACGACGTGCTGGAGGTGCTGCCCGGAGCCGCCGCCGGACGCGGGCTGCCCAAGCAAGTCCGCTTCGAGCCGGCCGAACCCCATGCGGCAGCGCCCCGCGAGATCAACGTCATCGGCCAGCATGCGGAGGAAGCCTGCTCGACGGTGGAGAAGTTCCTCGACCAGGCGCTGCTGGCGGGCATGACCCGTGTGCGCATCATCCACGGCCACGGCATGGGAGTGCTGCGCCGCGCCATCGCTGACCTGTTGTCGAAGAATCCGAATGTAGAGAGGTTCTCTCCTGCCCCGCAGCACGAGGGCGGCGCGGGGGCGACCATCGTCGAGCTGAAGGAGTAAAGCTGGCGTGTGCGGGGCGAGATCGGCGGATCGCGCGAGCCTGCCGATCCGGCGCGAGCCCGGCGCTCCGGTCGGGGCAAGCTCCCGGATCGCCTTGCCGGTGACGAGGCTGTACAAGACGTCAGGACAGAAATCCACGCCATTCGGCCAGACGATGGTTCCGGCCTCGGAGTCAATCTTCGCTTGCCTGAAGAACGCGATGTCCTCCAGCGGACCGAATGCGCCCCCGCGACCAGCGACGCGCGCTTCAAACTCCAGCTCGCCCGTCGTTCCGTCGGCAAAACTCAATTCCAGGCGGTACTTTTCCAAGTGCCTCACCCCTTTGACTCTTGGAAACACGGCGTCCCTCCTACCCCGCCCAACATGACTTCAACGAGGCCTCATGTGCTTTGACCTTCCATGACCAGCGTACTCATGTGGTGAATGCCGGGGAGTGCGGAACAAGAGACCATGGGCGGGCCTCGGCGGGAAGACGATCGAGGATCGCCTGGCACACCTCCCGGGCCAAAGCGCTCGCCATCTCGACTTCCTCGGGAGTTGGTTCTTAGGGCGTGCCAGGATAGCGGAATCGCGTAGCGTACTTGGTCAGCGCTTGAGCCCGATCAACCAGATCGGCCAGGGTGGAATCAAGGTCGGCGCACTGTCCACCTAACTTCGTGTGACGTCAGGCAGCGCTTCATTACCTGGCTTGCCAAGCTGGGAATGGCAGAGGCACTTCGAACACAACGGCCTGCGGTCAGGCCCGAGGGATCGACCACTGCCGCGAACCCGTGTTCGATAAGTTCTAGGCAGAGGCGAAGAGAGCGCCCGGCTCGACCATAATCTCGCTGGTCCGGAGATGAAGATCACCGGCGTCGCTGCGCGTCAGTGGACCGCCCCCCCTTCCTTCCCAAATGCAGCGCCACAATTCCGCCGCTCATCCGTTCGAAGCTGACGTCCTGAAAGCCGGCAGCCCGCATTTCCTCGACCAGCCGCTCGGCGGTCGGGAAATTCCTGACCGACTCCGGTAAGTACTCGTAGGCGTCCCTCGCCCCGGACACCAGCCCGCCGACACGCGGCAGGATGCGGCGCGAATAGAACTCGTAAAGCCGGGCGAAGACCGGGTTGGGCGGCCGGGAAAATTCCAGGATCGCTGCCACCCCGCTGGCGCGCAGCACGCGGAACATCTCCGCCAGGCCGGCGCGATAGTCGGCGAGGTTGCGAAATCCGAACGCCACCGTGATGAGGTCGAGCGAGCTGTCCGCCAACGGCAGCCTGAGGGCGTCGGCCTCGAACAGAACGGAACTCCGACGGCCGCGGGCGATCTTCCGCCCCGCCGCCACGAGCATCGGGTGGCAGAAGTCGCTGCCGAACACCGGGCCGCCTCGCGCGGCTTCAAGCGCCAGCATCAGGTCGCCGGTGCCGCAGCAAAGATCGAGCGCGCGGGCGCCGGGCTTTGCCAGCGTCCCGCGGACGCGGCGCACCGTCCGGCTCCGCCACCGGCGATCGAGGTTGAACGACAGCAGGTGATTCAGGAAGTCGTAACGGCTGGCGACGCGGGCGAACATGGCGCGGACCCAGCGGGCCGGATCCGGCTCAGCGCCGCCCGCCGGCGCCCGGGTGCCAAGGTTCATGCCAGCGCGGCCTGTGCCGCCGCCAGCACCAGTTTCTCCTCGATGCCCGAAACCACCTTGACCCGGCCGATCTTCTCCGGCAGCACAAAGTGAATCTTGCCCTGAACGGTCTTCTTGTCGCTTGCGAGGCGCGCCACAAGCCGCTCCGCGCGTATCCCATCGAGCGATGGTATGGGACCGTAGAGCGCGATCGTGTTCAGCACATCCAGCGTCTCCTCCGCCGAAAGGTAGCCCGTCATTTCCGCCAGGTACACCGCCGCGCGCATGCCGAACGCGACGGCTTCTCCGTGCAGGAAACGGCTGTAGGCGGTCTCGGCCTCAAGCGCGTGGCCGAGCGTGTGGCCGAAGTTCAGAATGCGGCGCAGGTCTCCCTCGCGCTCGTCCGCCGAAACGACTTCGGCCTTGATGCGCACCGACTCCTCGATCATCCGATCCACGACGCGCGGCGCCCGGGCGAGCACGTCAACGTAATCGGACGTCATCAGCAGGAACAACTCGGGACTGCGAATCACACCGCACTTGATGATTTCGAACAGCCCGGCGCGATACTCGCGCTCGGGGAGCGTGGCCAACACATCGGGGTCGATCAGCACGGCAAGCGGCTGGTGAAAGGCGCCGACGAGGTTCTTGCCCGTCTGGAGGTTCACGCCGGTCTTGCCGCCGATGGCCGCGTCCACCTGGGCCAGCAGCGTGGTCGGCGCCTGAATTACCGCCACTCCGCGCATGAAAATCGCCGCCAGGAATCCGGCCACGTCGTTAACGACGCCTCCTCCGAACGCAATAACGACGCTGGTGCGGTCGCCGCCGCGCTCGATCATCTGTTCCGCCAGCAGTTCGACCGATTCCAGGCGCTTGTTTTCCTCGCCTCCTGGAAAGCGCAGGACCTCGAACGGCCGGCCCGCCATCCCCCGCTCGATCCTTTCGGAATGAAGCCGCCAGATTGACTCCTCGGTCACGACGAAAACGCGCCCCGCCTTCTCGGGGAAAAAGCTGCCGAGTCGCTCCAGGGCGCCACGCTCGACGAGCGCGTGGTACAAGCGCCGCGGAGTGCGGACTTCGATAGAAGGCATATCAGTGTTGTACCAGAATCTCACGGGCGGGCCAGGCATCGGCAGGCGCGCCGGCTTCAGACTGCCTTGGGCACGCGGCCCATGGAGCCGCGCCACCCGGGTGGCCAGTGGTGGGTACGATGTAGAAACCCCAGTGCGCCGGCCTGCGCTTGCGCCAGGCGGGCGAAAGCGCCTGCCCCACCTCCCAGGTGCGCCTCCAGCCTCGCCGCCGCACTGTCGCGATTTCCGGCAAGCTGATAGAATCGCCGGTAGATGACCCCCGATTTCCTCGTGGTCGGCGCGGGCGTCGCCGGGCTCCGGGCCGCCATCGAGCTGGCCGAGGCGGGCGAAGTCCTGGTGGTCGCCAAAGACAGCCTACGCGAATCCTCCTCCGAGTATGCGCAGGGCGGCATCGCCGCCGCGCTCAGTGACGACGACGAAGTGGAACTGCACGAACAGGACACCATCGCCGCCGGCGACGGCCTGTGCGACCGCGCGGCGGTCCGCGCGCTGGTCGAAGAGGGACCGGAAGCCATCCAGCAGCTCATTGAATGGGGCGCCCAGTTCGACCGGGAGGGATCGAAGCTCGCATTCACCCGAGAAGGCGCGCACAGCCGCAACCGTGTCCTGCATGCGCACGGCGATTCGACCGGCCGCGAGATCTCGCGCACGCTGTATCAGAAGGCTGTGTCGCTCCAGCGGGTGCATTTCCGCAGCTTCACCGCCGTCACCGACCTGCTGGTGTCCGATGGCGAGTGCGCCGGCGTGGTGGCGTGCGATTCCTCGACACGGCACGCGGTTCCGCTCCACGCGCGGGCCGTGCTGCTGGCCACCGGCGGGCTGGGATGCGTCTACCGCGACACCACCAACCCGGACGTCGCCACCGGAGACGGCGTCGCCGCCGCCTATCGCGCCGGGGCCGACATCAGCGACATCGAGTTCGTGCAGTTCCATCCGACGGCGCTGCACCTTGAGGGCGCGCCTCGCTTCCTGCTTTCGGAAGCGCTTCGCGGGGAGGGCGCTTTCTTGCGAAATTCCGCCGGCGAGCGGTTCATGCACCGGTACCATCCTCTCCAAGAACTGGCTCCACGCGATGTCGTTTCGCGGTCGATGGTGGCGGAGATGCAGCGTACCGGCGCGCCGCATGTGTTTCTGGACCTGACTCACCTTTCCCCCGACTTCGTGCGCGGGCGCTTTCCCCGGATTTACGAGACCTGCCTGCGCTACGGCGTGGACATCACCAAGGACCCGGCCCCGGTCCATCCGGCCGCCCACTACGCAATGGGCGGCGTGCGCACGGACCTCGACGGACGGACCAGCGTTCGGCGCCTGTTCGCCGCCGGCGAGGTCGCTTGCACCGGCGTCCACGGCGCCAATCGCCTGGCCAGCAACTCGCTGCTCGAGGGGGTGGTGTTCGGAGCGCGAGCCGGAATTGCGATGCGAGAGTGGTCCTCCACGCCGATGCTGCGATCTCCGCTTCCCTCGCCCGAATTTCCCGACATCTCCGAGGCTGACCTGCGCCGGCTGGCGTGGGAAACCTGCGGAATCACCCGCTCGGGCGAAGGATTGCAGATAGCCATCGACCGGCTCGCGGCCGTTCGCTGGACGCCGTGCCCGGAGCCCAACCGGCTGCTGTTCGAGGTTCGGGGAATGTGCGAAGTTGTTTCCCTGATCGCGCGCTGCGCGCTGGCCCGCAAGGAGAGCCGCGGAGGGCACTACCGGATCGATTATCCTGAGAAGAGCCCCGAATTCCAGAAACACTCGCTGATCACGAAATCCCGAAATGAAGTTGTCTACTACTAGCGAGGCTCCGCCTCCGACCGGCAGGGTTTATCAGCCGCCGATGGGCGCCGATAAACGCCGATGATTGGGAGGGTCCTATCCGCGTTCCCCGGCGTTCATCGGCGGCCCAAGAATGCTTCCCGTACAGACGCCCGCGGTTCCATGGTGGCGCTACAGCCTGCGCCTAGCCGTTCCTCAGGGCCCTCGGTGCTCCCGGCGGTGATGGCCTGCGGCATCCTGCTGCTGGCCGTTCCGTTCCACGAGGTGTCTCCCCAGACCGCGCTGTGGGCCACGCCGGCGATTCTGTTGGCGGCGATGATGATCGCCTGGGCCGCCGAGTCCGCCCAGTTCTTCATCGCCCAGGGCTTCGCCCTCGCGGTCCTCGCCTGGCTGCAAACGCTCCCGGAATTCGCCGTCGAGTTCGTGCTCGCCTGGAAGCAACAGGTGCCGCTGCTGCTGGCGAACCTGACCGGCGCCCTCCGCCTGCTCACCGGCCTTGGTTGGCCGATGATCTACTTCGTGGCCGCTTTCTTCCACCGCCGCAATCACCGTAAGCCTCTTCGCCAGATTCAATTGGCGGATGAGCATTGCGTCGAGGTGGTCGGCTTGCTGCTGCCTCTCCTGTACATGATTTTCGTGTGGGCCAAAGGCTCGCTGGACCTGGTCGACGCCGCGGTCCTCATCCTGATGTACGTGGCGTACCTCCTGGTCCTCGGAAGGATGCCGCCGCAGGAAGCCGAAGGCATCGAGAACCTGGAGCGAATTCCACGCACGATCGTCACGTCAGGCCGCCAGGTCCGCAATACCCTGATCGCCGGGCTGTTCATCGCCGGCGGCCTGATGATTTACTTCACCGCCGAGCCGTTCCTCGGCAGCCTGCTGGCGATTTCGGTGGCGCTGGGCGTTTCGCCGTTTGTCTTTGTGCAGTGGGTGGCGCCGCTGATCTCGGAGTTCCCGGAGAAGGTGTCCGCCTTCTACTGGGCGCGGACGGTGGAGCGCGCCCCGATGGCGCTCATGAACATGGTCTCGAGCAACATCAACCAGTGGACGCTGCTGGCGGCCATGTTGCCCATCGTGTACTCGATCAGCAGGGGCTCGGCGTCCTCCATCCCGTTCGATGAGCAGCAGCAACTCGAGATTCTCATGACCCTGGGGCAATCGCTGGTGGCGATGGTTTTTCTCATCAACATGAAACTGGCGTGGTGGGAAGCCGCGTCGTTGTTCGGCTTGTGGGGCATTCAGTTCGCCTTCTCGCCGGTCAAGCCCGGCCCGACCATGGCCGGCTTCATCGTCCGGAATATCCACTGGTGGGTCACCGTGGCGTATTGGGTGTGGTTTTCCATCGGCCTCATCCGCTGCGCCACCGGCGCCAGAGAAGCCGAAGCTTTCCCGCTGTTCGCGGCAATGTGGCGAAAGCACATCAGACCCGTGAGGGAGCCTGCGCTAAAATGAGATTTCCCACTCCCATGAAGAAGCGCGTACGCTCGACGACGGTGCTGTGTGTCCGCAGGAATGGCAAGGTGGTCATGGCGGGAGACGGCCAGGTGACCTTCGGCCAGGAGGTTCTGAAGACTTCGGCGCGCAAGCTCCGCCGCCTGTACAGCGGCCGCGTCGTCGCCGGTTTCGCCGGGTCGACCGCCGACGCCTTCGCGCTGTTTTCGCGCTTCGAATCCAAGCTGGAGCAGCATAACGGCAACCTGCCGCGCAGCGTGGTGGAACTGGCCAAGGAATGGCGGACCGACCGCGTCTTGAGACACCTGGAAGCGCTGCTTCTTGTCGCCGACGCCGAGAACACGTACATCGTCAGCGGCAACGGCGACGTGATCGAACCCGACGAGGGAGTGGCCGCCATCGGATCGGGAGGCCAGTTGGCCAAGGCCGCCGCCGTCGCCCTGCTCGACAACACCGAGCTGGGCGCGCGCGCCATCGCCGAAAAGGCCATGGCGATCGCCGGCGGCATCTGCATTTACACGAATCAAAGCGTCACTTACGAGGAACTTGGCTGATCGATGGTCATTTATCTGCCCGCGCAGTCCGTGGACGAGGCGCCGATCCTGGACGAGCTCACGCCGAGGGAGATCGTCCGCGAGCTGGACAAGTACGTGATCGGCCAGGCCGAAGCGAAACGCGCGGTGGCGATCGCCCTTCGCAACCGCATTCGCCGCCAGAAGCTGGAGCCGGCGATGGCCGAGGAGGTCATCCCCAAGAACATCCTCATGATGGGGCCGACCGGCGTGGGCAAGACCGAGATCGCCCGCCGGCTGGCGAAGCTGGCCAATTCGCCGTTCCTGAAAGTGGAAGCGAGCAAGTTCACCGAGGTGGGCTACGTCGGCCGGGACGTGGAGTCGATGATTCGCGACCTGGTGGATATCGCCATCGACATGGTTCGCGAAGAGCGGCTCGACGAAGTCGCCGAGCGGGCGGAGAAAAACGCCGAGGACCGGCTGCTGGAGTTGCTGATGCCCGCTCAGCCCGAGCAGACCGAAACCGCCGATCGCACGCGCGAGAAGCTGCGGGAAAAACTGCGCGCCGGCAAGCTGGACGACCGGATCGTCGAAGTCGATGTCAAGGAGCGCGGACCGACCTTCGAGGTCGCCACCAACATGGGCGTCGAGGAAATGGAGTTCAACCTCAAGGACGTCCTGCCGGGGCTGTTCGCCGGTCGCACCCGCAAGCGGAAGATGCGCGTGTCGGAGGCGCGCGAGTACCTCGTCCAGGAAGAGGAGCAGAAGCTCATCGACATGGACCAGGTCACGCGGATCGCGCTCGACCGGGTCGAGCGGAGCGGCATCATCTTCCTCGACGAAGTGGACAAGATCGCCGGGCGCGAGAGCGGCCACGGCCCGGATGTCAGCCGCGAGGGAGTGCAGCGCGACATCCTGCCGATCGTCGAAGGCACGACGGTCAACACACGGCACGGCTTCGTGCGCACCGACCACATCCTGTTTATCGCCGCCGGCGCATTCCATGTCTCCAAGCCGAGCGATATGATCCCCGAGCTGCAAGGGCGCTTCCCGATCCGGGTGGAGCTGAAGTCCCTCTCCGAGGCCGATTTCATCCGGATTTTGAAGGAGCCAAAGAACGCGCTGGTGAAGCAATACCAGGCGCTGCTCGACACCGAGGGGATCAAGCTGGTCTTCACCGACGACGCCTTGGAGGAGGTCGCCCGGTTCGCCGCCCGCGTGAACGAATCGACCGAGAACATCGGCGCCCGCCGTCTCCATACCATCATGGAGAAGCTTCTGGAAACCGTATCGTTCGAGGGCCCGGACCTGAAGAAGAAAGCACTGAAGATCGACGCCGACTACGTCCGCAAGCAGTTGGCCGACATCGTGAAGGATCAAGACCTGAGCCGGTATATTCTGTGAGGGGTCCGTCGTTGGCGGGGCGGGTTGGGGGAAGGCAAAAGGCAAGAGGCAAAGGGCAAAAAGCGAAAATACCTCGGCCGCTGCGTTGTAGTCCACCTTTGCCTTTTGCGTTATTGTTGGTCTCCTGCGGCTATGTCGGCGATCCCCTCCCGCCGGCGCTGAACATACCGGGTCGCATCACCGACCTCCGTGTCATCCAGCGAGCGGGTAAGATCGTCGTCACGTTCACGATCCCCCAACTGACCACGGAAGGGCTGCTGCTCGACAAGAAGCTCGGCGCGGTGGAATTGCTCGCCGGCGGCTGGGGATCGGAGCCGTTCAACGCCGACGCCTGGAACGCCAGCGCCAGGCTTGTGCCGGTCGCGGCACCGGGCATCGGCGGCAACCGGGTCGAAGTCCCTTCCGCCGAATGGACGAACCAGGAGGTGTTTTTTCGGGTACGCGCCATCAACAGGAAAGGCCGTGGAGGAGACTGGTCCGATTTCGCCGTCCTGCGCGTGTTCCCGCCGCTCGAGAAGCCCACGGGCCTGCGCTGCCAAGCTGTGGCCGAGGGCGTCCGGCTCGCGTGGCACGGCCCCGGGTCTCCTCCGGGCGTCGCGTTTCGGATCTTCCGCCTCGACGGGGAAGAGAAGGAACCGGCGATCCTTGCCACGACCGGCGAACCGACCTGGGTCGATGCCGCCACCCGTTACGGCATTCGGTATGAATACTCGGTTCAGGCGTTCGTGAAGAGCGGCAACGGCGAAGCCCAAAGCGAAACTTCCGACCCTGCGGCGATCACGCCCGAGGATCGGTTCCCGCCAGGTGTTCCCTCCGGGCTGACGGCACTGGCGGGTGTCGAATCCATCGAGTTGTCCTGGGAGAGAAACACCGAAGCGGATCTCGCCGGCTACGCCGTCTATCGCTCCGCCGAGGAGCAGGGGTTCCGCAAGATCACCGACCTTGTGGCGATCCCGAGCTTCAGCGACCGCGGCGTCGAGCGCGGCAAACGCTACCGCTACGCGGTGTCCTCGGTGGACCGGAACGGAAATGAAAGCCAGCGGTCGCCGGCGGTGGAAGCGAGCGTGCCCTGAGGGACTGCGAGCCGGTTCCGCCTAATCGCCGATCTCACCGGCGGGTTCCACTCGATCCCGGTTGACCGCCCGCCACACTAGGTAGGCGGCAAGCGGCGCCGCCGCCGCCAGCCAGAATGCCTCTTGCCACAGGCGCCTGTCGAAAAAACGGCCGAACACGGGCATGACGCACGCCACCGCCGCCGACCACGCGCCCGCCCCCAGCCCGGCGATCAGCCCGGAGTAACTCGTGGAGTAAATCCGCGTCGCGTAGGCGACGCTGAGGATGAGAAATCCCGCGGCAACAAACATCGCCACGAACAGGCCGGTCATCACCAGAGCGAGGTTGCCGGTCCGTGGGACCCCCGCCAGCGGCAGGCTGAGAACGGTGGCAGCCGCCAGCAACCGCCGGATTCCCGCGAGGCGCGCCCCCTCATCGCCCGACCTGTCGGCGAGCCAGCCCCAGAAGAAATATCCCAGTTCCCAGCCGAGCGGAGGAATCCAGAGCAGCTTCCCGATCAGTTCCTGCGAAGCGCCCAGGGCTCGATTCAAGTAGATGGCGGAGCCGTAAATCACAAACGCGATCGGCAGCGCCCCGAGCGCGTAGAGCCACATGAAGCTCCACACCCGGGGATCGGTGAAGCGCAGCTTGCTCAACCGGCTCCCGTCAGGAACGCGATGCAGCCCCACGTCCGGCCGGCGGCTCACCACGAACCACATGGCGAGCCAGGCAAAGCCGATGAAGCCGGTGAACAGAAATCCGGCGCGCCAGCCCCACCACAG
>CAZACK010000058.1:0-9420 GCA_964483455.1 uncultured Solibacteraceae bacterium | reverse complement strand
CGACGGCCACCGTCATCCCCGCCCGCAGGCCGAACCGGTCGAGCCAGCGTCCCCAGGCGGGGTTGCCGATCATGTAGGCGATCGAGAACGCGGAAATAATGAACCCGTACTGCTCGGCGGACAGGCGGGTTTCCTTCAGGATGGTCGGCGCCAGGAGGGCCAGGGTGTTCCGGTCGATGTAGCTGATGAGGGAGACCAGCAGCATCGTAACGGCCGGAATCCATAAGCGCACGCGCGCCAACAGCATGAGTATGGATCTGACCGCAGAGCCGCAGAGACGCAGAGCCTATGATGCCTTCCGTTTCCTCTGCGGTCTCAGCGCCTGTGCGGTGAAGAGCCTACCTCCTCTCCCACCCCAGCCGCCGGCGCTCGGCGACGATGTGCTTCATCACGTTCCGGAACGTGTCCGTCCAGACCAGCGCCTTGTTCCCGGCGAGCCAGGCGAGCAGCTTCCGATGTTCCTCGCGGTCCACATTCAGGCTGTGCCCGCCGCCCACTCCATGAAACATGAGCACCGCCAGGCTCCCCGCGTCCACGGCCCTCCGGACGAAACCGATCATCTCGCCGGCGGACGCGTCCACGACCATCCAGCTCGGGACGAAGTGGACATCGAGCCTTCTCAGGTCCGGGATCCCCTGTCGCTCGCCGGTGCGCGCCGCCAGAAACAGGGCGCGAATCGCATCCACGTAGGACTTGCCGCCGGCCAGGTGGTCGCTGCACGTGTAGGCGTACGTTCGGTCCCGCCGGCCGTCCACCGCGAACAGCGTCGTGTTCATGGCGCGAAGCTCCTCGGCGATCTGCCCGACCGTATACTTCTCCAGCTCGCGTTCCGGCGCCAGCCAGTCCCGCGTCTTGCCGTCGAGGGAAACGCGCAGGCAGGGGTGAAAGACGGCGTGGTTTCCCAGCTCGTGGCCCCGCTGTCCGAGCGTGCGCCATTCCTGCATTCGTGAATCCAGCGACCGCGAGTGGCCGGGCACGTAGAACGTGCCGCGCAGTCCCGCCGCCTCGAGGTCCGGCGCGACATGGTCGAGATGGATATCGACGCCGTCATCATAGGTGAGGCACACTGCCGCCTTGGCGCCGCCCGGCCACTGGAACTGTTCCTGGCCCGCTGCCGGTTGCGCCAACCACAGCGCGCCGCCGAAACACACCACCTCCCACAATCGATGAATCACCCAAACCTCCTGAAGGCCAATACCGCATTCAGTCCGCCGAACGCAAACGAGTTGGACAGCGCGTAGTCCACCTCCGCCCGGCGGGCCTGATTCGGGATGACGTCGAGGTTGCACTCCGGGTCGGGCTGGTTGAAGTTCGCTGTCGGCGGCAGGATGCCATGGCGCAACGCGAGGATGGTAGCCACGGCCTCCAATGCCCCGGCCGCGCCAAGCGCGTGCCCGTGCATCGACTTGGTCGAGCTGACCGCCAGGTGGTCGGCGTGCCGGCCGAACACCGAGCGAATCGCCGCCGTTTCGGTGACATCGTTGGTCAGGGTGCCCGTGCCATGGGCGTTGATGTAGCCGATCCCCTCCGCCGGCACGCCGCCGTCCTCGAGCGCCTCCCGCATGGCCTTGGCCGGTCCGTCCACCGAAGGCTGAGTGAGGTGATGCGCGTCTGAGGACATGCCGAAACCGACAATCTCGGCGTAGATCCGCGCGCCGCGAGACTGCGCCGCCTCCAATGGCTCCAGCATCAGGATTCCCGCCCCTTCGCCCAGGATCAGGCCCCTGCGATCCCTGGAAAACGGCCGGCAGGTGTCGGGGGACACCACCCGAAGCGCCTCCCAAGCCCGGAGGATGCCGAGACTGAAGGGTGCCTCGCTGCCCCCGGCAACCGCCGCGCCGACGATTCCGGCACGCACCATCCAGAAGGCCTGCCCGATCGCGTGGTTTGCGGAGGAGCAGGCGGTCGAAATCGTGTAGCACGGCCCTGTGATTCCGAATTCCATGCAAATGTGGCTTGCACCCGCGTTCGCCATGGTGCGCGGAATCGTCAGAGGGTGGACCCTGTTCCGTTTCTCGAGGTATACGTCGACAAAACCCCGATCCTCGGTCGATTGCCCCCCAACGCAGGAGCCGGTCACCACTGCGGTCCGCGCCCGCAAGGCCGGGCTCCATTCCAGCCCCGCATCCTCTGCCGCTTCACGGGCGGCCACCACGGCGAACTGAGCGAACCGGTCCAGAAACGTGGCTTCTTTCTCGCCCCAGTGGTCGATCGAGCGAAATCCACGAACCTCGGCGCCGTTTGGGAACTTGAACTGCCTGCGGTCCACCAGGTCCATCGGACCGATGCCCGAGCGACCCGCCGAAAGGGATTCCCAGCAGCCGGCGACATTGTTTCCGACAGCCGAGATCATCCCCATCCCAGTGACAACGACGCGGTGTTTCGTCATCCCCCTGCGCTCACGCAGGCTCGAGCCGCCTCATCCGACAAGACCAAGTTACCCTGCATCGGTGATGCGAACCAGAGTACACCAATCATGGGTCGCAACGGTAGAGGAGTCCGGAAGTCACCGGCAGCCGAATGAGGCGGAGACGTCCCACATGTCTGAAAACTTTTGTACTGGTACTATATGGCGGTACTGTTCAGCGCTCTCTCAGGCGAGAATGATCCGATTGGGAACTTGAAAGATAGCTCAAAAGGAAGTACATTCAATTGAGGCGGAGGAAGGCGCCCGCGAAGAAAGCGCACCAATTGAGGGGGAGAGTGTTGCAAAAGCTCAGGTTATTCGCTTCAATCGCACTGTTGATTCTGCTCGTCGGTTCCTTTAGCGATCTTGCTGCCAGCTTGGTTTTTAGCGGCTTTGTAGGCACGAGCGGCGGCTTCGGTACGGAAGACACCATCCTCACCTTTCATACGACCGGCACGGAGGTGGGATGCGTGAAGTGGACAGGTTCCGATGACGCCTTCGGCGCGCCTTGTCCGGGACTCTCCGCCACCACCACAAACGAAACGGACGGCCAGACCTTCACACTCTCTGAACTGGCGGCGCTGGGCATCAGCAGCGCCGGCGAGATCGGGATCGTCCTGGACGCATCGGAGGCCGGTGGGAGCCAGTTCACTCTTGTCACGCTGGTCCTGACATTCTACTCCGCGGATGGATTGACCAGCGAGAGCTTCGTGTACACAGGGCCGGCCGTTTTCAACGGCAACACCGGATCGGGCGGGCAGGGCCAACTTTTCCAACTCGACTGGGACCAGGCGCAGATCGCGCAGGCGAACTGGTTTACGGGCCCGAACTTCGGCAACAACCGGATTGGCATCTCCGCCGAACTCACAGGGACGGATGGCGGCCAGGACACGTTCTACATCACCGACGTTACCGCGTTTCCGGTGCCTGAACCTCTGTCCTTCCTCACCGTCGGTTCCGGTCTGCTCGGATTGGCGTACTGGCTCCGGCGACGCAAGGCCTGATTTCCTTCTTCTGATCTTCATGGATGACGGCAGAGCTTCGGCTCTGCCGTTCGTGTCTTCCGGGGAGTCCTTCCGTCAGTGTTGACTGGCCCAGCGGATGCTGTGGTCGGAGATGACGGCCCACGTCTCCGGTGGGGAGTCCAGGCGGAAATACGACCATGGCCCGGGGATCCATGGGAAGCGGTCGAGCACACCCTCGTCGATCTCCACTCCCAACCCGGGTGAGCGGGGCACAACCAACTCCCCGCGCTCGATGCGCAAAGGCTTCCTCAGGATCTCCGCGGCGAGCGGAAATGGATACATCCCGGGGCGATCCGCCGAAGAGTAGCACGGATACTCCAGCCAGGAGGCAACCGTTTCGGGCCAGCAGATGCCCAAATGCGCGGCGGCGATGACCTCCAGGTCCGTCCCCCAACTGTGAAACGCGAAGCTGAGCCCGGCGGCCCGGATCTCCGCCAACAGGCGGCGCCCAGCGGCATACCCGCACTGGCAGCAGATATCGGATTGAACAATGTCCACGCACCGGTTGGCGATCAGATCCATGTACCGGTCTTCGTCAGGCTCATGCTCGCCGCCGGCCAGCGGGACGATCTCCAGGCCCTTCAGCCGGCGATAGGCCTGGTGGTCGTCGGGCGGAAGGGGTTCCTCAAGCCACGCGATGTGGTACACTGCGAACTCCCGCGCCAAGCGTTCTACGGAGGCTGGATCGTAGCTGCGATCTCCCATTCTCCACCAGGTGTGCGCGTCCACCATCAGGTCGAAGTCCGGCCCGGTGGCTTCACGCATGAGTCGAACCGTCTCCACGTCCCTGTCCGGGCCGAGGCCCGGCCGCATCTTGTAAGCGCTAAAGCCCATTCGCGAGACGGCGTTCGCTTCCTCCGCATACCGTTCCGGGGCCATGTACATCCCGGCGCTTCCATACAAGCGGATCCGATCCCGGACTCTGCCCCCGAGCAATTCCGACACCGGCAGACCCTTGAGGCGGCCCCAGAGGTCATAGAGCCCGATCTCGACGCCGGCATACAGTTTGGCCATTTCCGGATCCGAACCGGGTCCCTTCAGGAAGCCCACGCGAAGCGCGTCAGGATCGGTGACCGAACGCCCTTCCAGGAAAGGCCCGATGACCGTGTCGATCGCACTTTTCGCCTTCTCACTCGCCTGGCCGGGCGCGTAGCCCGTCAGCCCGCCATCCGTTTGGATGCGGATAAGCATGGCGTCGCGCTTCAGGATGGTTCGCTCGCCGCCAAAGTAGCCAAGCTTCAGAGGCTGCGGCAATGGGCAAGACAGGAGAAAGGCTTTGACTTGAGTGATGCGCATGAGAGGTTTCGAGCCGCCCGCCAACCAGGATTCAGCCTCCGACGGCCCGGTGTCAAGCTTCACGTGTTGCCAGTGCTCAAAAAAAGAGCCGGGCGTTGGTCAGGCGCCCGGCTGAGGAGCACCCACAGGCCGCTCGGAGGAAACGACCTGTGGTAGTGGAGGAGAACCGTTTCAGGCAAGAAGGCCGCCGTGACCCAGACTGGCCACTTCCCAACCTGAAATACGATACCTCGCCAGCAGCGGCGGAAGAATCAAATCAACCACGGTCGGTTTCGCCGACCGGAAGCATCCCGGCGCCGAAACAATCGGGATATCTCCGTGGTAGGCCAGCAAGAGCAGGTTCCCCGGCTCGACCGGCGCCAGGAATCTCTCAATCTGGCAGCCGATCCTTTGCAACGCCCTGCCGACCACGTCTTCCGGACCGGCGGGGGCGGTTGTCGAAGCAACCAGGATCGCCGTCGACCGGGCTCGAAGCAGATGCTCAAAGCTTCTGGCCACGGTGGCTTCCTGCTCGACCGCAGCCAGGGTAAAGCCCGCCACGCTGTTGAACCGCCCCAGCCGCTGCCGCATGATGTTTTCAAAGAGCTGCCGGGCCCTCTCCCCGCTGGTCGGGTCCGTGTACAGAACCCCGATCATGGGGCGCCGCACCGGTCGAGCCTGAAGAATCGGCCCTCGTTCTTTCAATATCGATATTACAGTTTCTAACTCCGTTCGCGCAACAGCAAAAGGAGCACTTTTTATGCTTGCCACCCGCTGCCCCGCGGAAGCGAAGCTGAAATTCCCGGCGGTGGCGATCACCGTAGTCGACGTGCAATTGATTTGCCGAAGCAGGTCGTCGTCCACCAGGATGCAGCAATCCTCCGTCGCCGTCAGATTGGCGCGTCCACCCGCTGCCAGGCGGATTTCCAGGGATCCACAGCCGATTTCCGAGGCGACTCGCATGACGGCTTCGTCTTCGCCGACTTCTCCGTCCTCGAGTTCTGTTACCCAGACTTGACTCAGCCCCTCGGCCTCCAGGAGTCTCACGTCCTCCTCGCTGATCAGGTGTCCCTTCGCCAGCAGTTTCTTCCCGCCGGCCCTGAACACCGTGCAGCAGAGGATTCTGCCCGTCGATTCGCTGACTTCTACGGTTTGCGCCCTCATCTCGTGTTTCGCTTCCGATTTGTGGCCTCCGTGTTCCTGGCTCGCATTATACGTACTAGTAGTGATCTACGGAGATGGTATTTCTCGGCTAGAGTGTGGATCTTTTGCGGGTGTAGGATGAGGAGCGTTTTGGGGGTATCCGCCTGTCTGGTGACGTGTCAGAGTTGATTCTGTGCCACTGTCGTGAACTGGACGGGGTGTGAAGAGGCTTGAAACCCTTGGGTATTTCCTAGCAAGCCATCTGTTATCTTAGAATTGGCATCAAGATCGGCTCAATAGCAGTGGCGGCGGCTTCCTCCCCGCATATAGGGGCAGTACTTACCCCCTTATGTGCCAACTTCTTTCTCATGGCGATTTCATCGCAGGACTGGAACTTCGGGCAACGCAGGCAGTCCTTCCAGACTTTGGACGGTAACTCGGCACGGTCCACTTCGGTGAAACCAAGCTTTTGGAAGAACACCGGCACATAGGTGAAGGCGAAGACCCATGCCAAGCCGTGGTCCACGGCTTCTCTCTCGAGCGCTTCGACAAGCATCCTCCCGACGCCGTGATACTTCCAGTCAGGATGAACCGCCAGAGAGCGGATCTCGGCCGTGCCGGGGCCGTAGAAGTGCAGCGCGCCACAGCCCACCAGCCGATCGTCCGCAACGGCGACAGTGAAGTCCCGAATCCCCTCGGCCAGCTCGAATTCGGACCTGGGCAGCATGATCCCCAGGTTGGCGTACCCGTTGATCAGATCGAGCAGTGGGACCAGGTCCCGCATGACCGCCTTGCGGGTGGCCGGAGCGGAAGCCGACGGTTCGCTCATGATGGCTCCCGATTGGAAACCAAGCGCGTGCCGAGCGGCACACCGCAGAGCAGTCGGCTGATGACGCGCTGCTGAGCGCCGGCGGCGATGGCGACTTCGCTCACCCCTCCTTGCAGCGCCTCTCGGGCGGCGCTCAGCTTTGCCAGCATGCCTCCCGTGGCTGTTCCCGACCGTATCAGCTCTTCGGTCTTCGCTGCGGTGAGGGAGGGGACCAGGCGCTTTTCGGCATCCAGGACACCGTCAACGTCGGTCAGAAAGATGAGCTTTTCCGCCCGGAAGCCGAGGGCGCAGGCAACGGCCATCTGGTCGGCGTTCACATTGTAGATCGTGCCCCCGCGATCCGCGGCCACGCACGCCACCACGGGCAGGTAGTTTTCGCCCACTAGCAGATCGAGGAGGCTGGCGTTCGAGCGGACAGGTTTGCCGACGGCCCCCAGTTCCGGGCGCAACGGCTCGGCCTCGACCAGGCCGGCATCGATGCCGGTCAGCCCGACGGCGCCGACGCCGGCTTCGATCAGCGACGCCACCAGTTGGTGGTTTACGCTGCCCGCGAAGACCTTCAGCACGGCGTCGATGGTATCGGGCGTGGTGACGCGGAGTCCGTCGATGAAGCGACTCTCGATCCCCCGTTCCGAGAGAAACCGGGTCATCTGCCGGCCGCCTCCATGCACCAGGACCAATTGATGCCCTGCCCGGCTGACCTCGGCCGCTTCCCCGGCCAGCCGCTTCCGCAGGTCGTCCGAATCCAGCAGGGAGCCGCCGATCTTGACCAGGAGTCTCAAAGGAGTCCTTCCGTCTCCGGATAGCCGAGTACCAGGTTCATGTTCTGCACGGCTTGGCCGGCGGCGCCCTTCACCAGGTTGTCGATGGCGCTGACCACCACGGCCCTGCCCGTCTTCGGGTCGACCTTCACCCCGATGTCGCAGAAGTTCGTGTGCCGGACCGACGCCAGATCCGGCACGTGTCCCGGATCATAGAGCCTGACAAACGGCTCCCCACGGAACCTGCTCTCATAGACCTCGATCAGCCGCTCGGCGCCGGCGCGTCCGTCCGTACGGAAGTAGATGGTCTCCAGTATCCCGCGGTCGAGCGGCAGCAGTTGCGCCGTGAAGCTGAACTCCGCCTCCTCGATGCCCGAGGTCATCAAGACCTCCGGCACGTGCCGGTGATGCAGGATGGAATACGCCGAGAAGTTCTCCGTGACCTCGCAGAAACTGGTCTTGAGACTTGGCTTTCGCCCCGCGCCGCTGACGCCTGACTTGGCGTCGCAAACGATCCCCGCACGCCGGTCGATCATCCCTGCCTCCGCCAGCGGTCGGATCGCCAGATTGGCCGCCGTCGGGTAGCAACCCGGGTTCGCCACCAGCCGGGCGCTGCGGATCGTGTCTCGAAAAAACTCGGGGAGCCCGTAGGCGGCCTCGGCGAGCAAGTCCGGCCGCGTGTGTTCCTCCTTGTACCATTTCGCGTAATTCTCGGCTGTTCGCAGGCGGAATGCGCCGCTCAGGTCGATCACTTTCGCACCCGCCCCGAGCAAGGCCCGCGCCAGTTCCATGGACACCTCGGCGGGAGTCGCCAGAAACACTACGGCCAGGCGCTCGGAGGCCACGGATGCAGGTGTGAAAGCGATCTTGGGGTGCTCCCTCTGCCCCCGCGGCTTGGGATGATCTTCCGAATCGGCCCGATGCGCCAGCAGCCACGGCTCCACCCGGCCGTGCCGGTCCAGGATTCGGACCAGTTCCGCGCCGCTGTAGCCCCGGTAGCCGATGATTCCAACACGGGTGTTCATGGTTATTTATTCAGCCGAATGAATAAGTATAACACCAAGAGGGGGGCGAAAGGAACTACTTTTGCTCGGCGACGGACCGCTCCGCCAGTTCTCCCAGGACCGGCAGCTTGTAGAACTGCTCCTGGCTGGTCTTGATCAACATGAAGATCCAGGCGCCGAACACAACCGCCTTCAGCAAGCCGCCGATAAAGGAGAAGCCGTGCATGCCCTGGGGCCAGTTCGGAATGTTCGGCAAGTCGTAGATGGGGCCGATGACCCAGTCGACGATCAGCCAGGCTACGAAGAGGTAGATCCCCTGAAACGCATGAAACCGGACGGTGCGGTCGTAGCGGAATTTCTGCGAGGCGAGGACGACGATGGCCGGAATCCAGCCGACGATAGGGATGTAACAAAGGACCGAGGCGTTGCGCGGCGTCAGGCTGGCCATGACGTCGCCACGGGCGCCCGGCGCTTTCGGCTGGCGCGTGCCGCAGGCGCCGCAAAAAGTGTCCGACTCTTTGGTCGGTCCCCCGCACTGGCAGCAGAACGGCATCTTTCTCGTGTCTCTACTACATGTTACGTCAAGCCGGCGATCCTTGTTCAGCACAAGGAAAGGGTCGAACGCATTTTCCCCCCCGCGTGGCGGCGGCGCCGGGCCGCACACGCCAGCCGGCGGCGGGCCGCCATGCCGGGCTATGGTAGGATGACGCCCATGCGGACGTCGCTCGCAATTCTCTGGATTTGGGCATCGATCCTGCTTCCGGCCGCCGGCACACTCGACATCTACTTCGTGGATGTCGAAGGCGGGCAGGCCACCCTGATCGTCACGCCGGCCGGCGAGTCGATGCTGGTCGACGCCGGATGGCCGGGATACGAGGGGCGCGATGCGAATAGAATCCTCGAAGCCGCCAGCAAAGCAGCGATCCGCCGCATCGATTACATGCTGGTGACCCACTATCACCTCGACCACGTTGGC
>CAZACK010000057.1:0-31963 GCA_964483455.1 uncultured Solibacteraceae bacterium | reverse complement strand
GGCTCATCCCTCCGCTACCTGATGCCAGTCCCCGATCTGGTGCATAATTCGGCTATCAACTTGATGCCGCCAACGTGACGATGCGGGTGTGGAACAACACCCGGATTTCCTGCTACCCGCAGCCGATGCAGGTGGGAACTCCCACGGGCCCGTACGGACCGTAGTCTCAGTGAGGGACATGATTGTAACGCGATATTGGAGGGAAACGCCATGATAGGACGATTCGTGATGCGTTTGCTGTTTATGGTTGGCTCGCTTGCGGCGATCGCCACGGCCAGGGCCGGCGACCAACAGTCCGCAAGCATTGCCGGCGTGGTTGTGACAGACGACGGTTCGCCGGTAGCCGGCGCCTTGGTGCTGTACAACAACGTCCCCAGACTCGGACGCGATGACATGGGGCGACTCGCTGTGCGTGGCCCGGTGGTCAGTTCCGGCGTCAGGACCGACAGCGGCGGCAAGTTCGCAATCGCCGGCCTCCCGGCTGGCAGCTACTACCTGTGTGCCTCGGGGACTAAATCGAACCACCTGCGCTCTTGCGAGTGGGACCAGCCGTCCTTGAAGGTGGAGCTGTCCGAGGGGCAGAACCTTGAAGGAATCAAGCTCATCGTGGTCGAGGGAACGTTGCTGGTGTTCCGCGTGCGGGATGCCAATCGGGCGATCGAGGACACCGCCGCTGGCCCCGTAGTGGATGGCAGACTGCCGCTGACGGGCGGCAATTTCCGGATCGGCGTCGTTTCCGGGCTACGCTACGCGCAGGCCACGGTCGCTGCCCAGGACGGTGATGTTCGCGAATATGTCGTCGCCGTACCGAAGAGTGCCGCGCTCCGTGTCGTTGCCGATACGCTATTGCCGGTCCGGGACATCGCCGGTCAAAGCATTCGGGCCGGCGAACCCAGTTTCGAGGTGCAGGTCAGGGGCGAAGACAAGCTCGTCGTCGAGTTGGAAGTGGAATAGCCGTGGTACGGTCGATGCTTGCCGGACGCAATTTGCTGATAGTGGCCTTGCTGTATTTCTCGTCGGCCATGGCTGGTCACAGCGTTGCCAACAGGCCCGGCGCCCGTCTCGCCTACGAAAGAATCGCCGGACTGGGCTTCGAGGCCAACCTCGGCCAGTTTGACCGGGAGGTGCGTTACGTCTTATCGTTCGGAGACACGGCTCTACTCCTGACCCGCGAAGGCGCCTCGGTGGTTTTCCGCGGCGCGTCTCGGCAGAAACGCGAAATTAGGATGAAGTTCGCGGGGGCCAGCCCCGACGTATGCGTTGAAGGCGAAGAGAAACTGACAGCCGTCAGCAACTATCTCGTTGGAAAGGACCCGGCTCGATGGATTACAGGTGCTCCGCACTACGCCAGAGTGCGCTACCGCGGTGTGTATCCCGGTGCCGACGTGGTTTTCCACGGTGTCGGCAAGCACCTGGAGTATGACTGGGTGGTTGCTCCAGGCGCCGATCCGGAGCGCATTCGTCTGGCGTTTGAGGGCGCCGAGGCCGTCGAAGTGGATCCGGGCGGCGATCTGGTAGTTCGAAGCGGTTCGTTCGAACTGCGGCACCGTCGGGCAATTGCCTACCAGGACGTGCAGAGTGTCCGGAAGCCAGTCGAGGCCCGCTATCGGGTCACTGGGAGCCATGAGGCCGGTTTTGAGCTGGGCGCATACAATCGCGGCGAGGTCCTGACCATTGACCCCGTGCTAGAGTACTCGACAGTATTCGGCGGCAGCGGCAGTGACACCCACTTTGGCCACGAATTTGATTCAGTCAGGGGAGTCGCGGTGGACCGCCTGGGTAATACCTATGTCGTCGGCAGATCCGCGTCCCTCGACTTCTCTCCTGCGACTTATATCCTCGGAGAAGATGCAACTGGCGGTTTCGTGGCTAAGCTGAATCCAAAGGGATCGCTAGTCTACGTTACGATACTCAACTTGGCTCAAGTGGAGGCAGTCACGGTTGACTCCGAGGGCAGTACCTACATTGTGAGCTCCGGACTCCTGGGAAGTGTTCCCGTTACCACGACGTTTCTGTCTCCCCAAGCCACCGGAGGGGTCTTCATTGGCAAGCTGAACCCGTCGGGATCGGCATTCCTGTATTCGGTCCTCGTTGGCGGAGACCGGGGCGGCACTGGAGAAGACATAGCCGTGGACACCGAGGGGAACGCCTACGTGACCGGTCTCACCGAGTCCAGCGACTTTCCGGTTACACCCGGCGCGATCCAGCCCCGGCTGGGCGGTGAAGGTATTGACGCATTCGCCTTGAAGCTCCGCCGGGATGGACGGGCTCTGCTGTACTCCACCTATCTCGGTGGGAGCAGATCCGACTGGGGCGAGTCGATCGCCGTCGACGGCGCCGGTCATATCTTTGTCGCCGGGTCAACCAACTCAACGGACTTCCCCGTCACTCCCGGCGCGTTCCAGAAAGCCTGTGTCCCGTTGGGCGGATTGGCGGGCTGCTCGAGCGGATTCGTGGCCAAGCTCAATCCGCGCGGCTCCGCGCTGGTCTATTCCACCTTTTTCGACGGCCTCTACTTTGGAGGCGCGGCCGTCGATGCTGGGGGCAACGCCTACGTCACCGGCCATACCATTCGAACTGATTTCCCGACTACCCCTGGCGCCTTTCAGACCACTGCCCGGCAAAGTTCGCACTGGCCGATCAAAGCCGTGGCCCTGAAGCTCAGCCCGGACGGGTCCAGACTCGTCTATTCCACTTACCTCGGCGGCAGTGAAACGGAATTTGGGTGGGACATCGCCGTCGATGCGGCGGGCAATGCCTACGTCACGGGCCAAACCAATTCGCCGGACTTCCCCCTGGTCCGGCCGCTTCAGGCGGCCTATGTCGCCGAACAGTGCTTCTACGACCCTCCATTGGCCCCGTGTTTCGACGCCTTTCTGGCGAAGCTCAACCCCGAGGGAAGCGGCCTGATTTACTCAACGTATTTCGGCGGTTCGCGGGACGAGCGTGTCCGCAGCATCGCCGTCAATGGACCGGATGTCTTCCTGGCGGGCGCCTCGGGCTCGACTGACCTTCCGGCGACCTCCCGCACTCCCAAGGGCGGGCTGATGGTGGTGAAGATCAGCGAGTGGGCCGACGAACCCGTGTTCACGGCGGCGTCAACCACCAATGCGGCGAGCTACGCGTCGGGCCTGACGCCGGGAGGGATCGCCACCGTCTTCGGCACGGGGCTGTCGGTCGCCAACGGAGTGCTGTGGGCCCCGTCACTACCATTGCCGAGATCATTGGCGGGAACCACGGTGTTCGTGAACGGCATGCAGGCGCCGCTGTTGGCAATCGCCAACGTGGATGGTCGCGAACAAATCAACTTTGTGGCTCCCTGGGAGATTGGCGGTGAAGCAGTGGCCACGGTCCAGGTGATCAACAATGGACTGGCAAGCCTGCCGGTGCGCGTTCCTGTGTTGCCGGTGCAGCCCGGCGTGTTCCTGATCGACGGGGTGCACGCGGCGGCGTTGCACGGGGCGGACTACTCGCTGGTCTGGGCCGAGCGTCCGGCGCGGCGCGGCGAAGTGATCCTCCTGTACGCCACTGGCCTGGGGGCGGTCCAGCCTCTGGTGGCCGACGGCGCCCCGGCTCCGGTGGACCCGCTGTCGAGGACGGTGACGATGCCGGAGGTTCTGATCGATGGAATCCCGGCGGAGGTCCAGTTCTCCGGATTGGCGCCAGGCTATGCGGGCCTGTACCAGTTGAATGTTGTTGTTCCGGCGGGCATTGCCTCCGGGGACGTGGAGGTGGTCGTGACCGTCGCCGGCCAGGCCAGCCCGGCTGCCAAGCTCGTTGTGGAGTAGCCGAAGGACAAGGCCACGCACACCGGCTCGCCGGTCCACAGGACCATGCTCACTGGGATGCCGCCGATTCTACCTTGCGGACGTACAGGTATGCGGCGCCGACTCCGATTGGGATCAGGCCGATGGTGGCCAGGGCCAGTATTTCGTTGTCGGTTCGGCCTTCGGCCAGCCAGAAGGCCAGCCACCAGACGATGATCCCGAAGCCGATGACGATCCAGATCAGGCCGCGCAGGAGGTACGCGCTGGGTCTCGGCACGGGCTGCCAGGAGGACTCGGGAAGAGGCAGATTCTTGTCCATCGCCGCCATGCGCTCGCGGTGGTACATCTCGTCGCGCTTGTAGCGGTAGGCCAGGGCGATCGCTGCGAGGCCGACGATGAAGAAGACGGTGATCGGAATCAGCCAGGGCATTCGTTTCTCCTTGTGCATTTGTGACCCGGCGGCGAGCGGAAATGTTTCAGCGCCGCCGTGAAACATCAGGCCGTCACCGGGTAGTCTTAAGGAACACGCACGTGCCCGACGCGACGGGGCAGGCAATCCGCGTCCATCTCGATGCCCGGCGCTACCGGGAAGCCTTCGACCTCTGCCTGGACTGTTTCCAGAACAAAGTCTTCCGGCTATGTTGTTCCTTGCTCTTCAACGAGCCGCTTGCCGAGGACGCCGCGCAGGACGTGTTTCTGGCGTCTGGAGGGCTCTTCCGGGCTACCGGGGCGAATCCTCGGTTTCCACGTGGATCTACTCGATCGCGCGGAACACCTGCCTGACGCGTTTGCGGCGCGAGGCAGCGCACCCGACGGTTCCGCTGGTTGAGGCGGCGCGGGCGCCGGAGGCAAGGCCGGCGGCTGAGCCGGAGATCGGCGCGATGATCGCCCGGCTTCCGGAGAAATACCGGCAGGTTCTGCTGCTGTTCTACTTCGAAGAGAAGTCCTACGAGGAGGTGGCGTCGATGCTGAACTTGCCGATGGGCACGGTGAAGACGCATCTGCAGCGTGCCCGCAAAGAGCTGGCCGCCGCCCTGCAATCGGGTGGCGCGGAGGTTTCCCATGGGCTGCGAGGCGTTTGAGGAAAAGATCCTGGACCGGGTCGATGGCAGGCTCGCGCCGGAGGAATGGCCGGCGCTGGAGCAGCACCTGGCGTCGTGCGCGGACTGCCGGGCCTATGCCGAGCTGCACGAACGGCTGGATGCCTCGCTCGCGGCCGCTGTAGGGCCTCCCGTCCCTTCGCCGCGTTTTCGCGAGAAGGTACGCCGCGCCACCCTAGAGTCTTCGCACTCCGGACGCGCTCGCGTGCTGGCCTGGCTCGACTTCGCCCGCTGCGCCAGCCTGACCGTGATCGCGGCCTTTCTTCTGCGAGACGTGCGCAGCTTCCGCGCGAGCTGAGCCCGGCGGCCTCGCTCGTCGTTGCCTGGGTTTCCGCTTCCGGTTGCGCGCTCACGGCCCTTTGGGCGTGGTGGTACACGCGGCGGAATCCGGTTCGCCGCTAGAATGGGAATTCTCCTCGGAATCCTCCGGAGGCTCGACTGCGCACACTTGCCCAGACGCTCGTTGCCTGGGGACCCTTCGGGGTCCTGCTGCTCTCGCTGCTCGATTCGGCCGGAGTGCCGCTGCCGGCGACGGTGGATGCGCTGGTGGTCGCCGTCGGAGCGGTGAGTCCATCGCTGGCCTATCTGTCGGCAGCGCTGGCGGTCGCGGGGTCGACCGCCGGCTGCCTGGTGCTTTTTCTGCTGGCCCGCAAAGGCGGTGAGCGATACCTGGTCCGGCGGATGCAAACGGGCCGTGCGCGGAGATTTCGCGAGTGGTTCCGGCGATACGGGCTGATGACGGTGTTCGTGCCGGCCCTGGTGCCGGTGCCTCTCCCGACAAAGGCGTTCATCATCACGGCGGGCGCGTTCGGGGCGGGCGTCGCGCCGTTTCTGGGGGTGGTGCTGGCGGCCCGCATCCCGCGTTACTTCGGGCTGGCTTACCTCGGCTCGAGAGTGGGAGAACACTCGATGGCCTGGCTGCGGCAGCACGCCTGGGAACTGGCGGGGATCACTCTGGGCCTGTGTGTGCTGCTCTGGGTGCTGATCCGGCTGGCGGAGCGCAAGCCGGCGCCGGACGTGGGATAGAATCGCTGCATGACGCCGATTTCCCGCCGCGCGTTCCTCGGCGCAGTTGCGCCGGTCGTTTCACTCGCTTCGCCGAAACCCTCCGCGATTCTCGTGAGGGAGGTCACGTTCGGCTACGAGGATTACACTTACCGGACGCCGATCAAGTTCGGCGGGACGGTGCTCGACCGCGTCACGATCCTGAACGTGAACTGCGCGATCGAGGCGCCGGGCGGCCGGGTGTCGCGGGGCTTCGGCTCGATGCCCCTCAGCAACGTGTGGGCGTATCCATCGCGCATGATGCCCTACGAGACGACCCTCGGCGCGATGAAGACGCTGGCCGAACGGATTGCCCGCATCACCGGCGGCTCGAAGGAACGCGGCCATCCCATCGACATCAACGTGGCTCTCGAACCGGAGTATCTCCGGGCGGCCGAGGAGATTTCGAAAGAGCAGAAGCTGCTCGAGCCGATCCCCAAGCTCGCCACGCTGGTGGTGGCCAGCCCGTTCGACGCGGCCGTGCACGACGCCTTCGGGAAGCTGCACGGACGCAATTGTTATCTCACTTATGGGCCGGACTTGATGACGCACGACTTGGCCCACTATCTGCTTCCGGAATTTAGAGGCGAGTATCTCGACAAGTATGTTCTGAAGAAGCCGCGGCCGCGGATGCCGCTCTACCACCTGGTCGGCGCGGTGGACCCGATTACCGAGGGCGACATCAAGAAGCGCGTCGGCGACGGCCTGCCGGAAACGCTGCCGGAATGGATCCGGTACAACGGGCTGACGCACCTGAAGATCAAGCTGAACGGGGACGACCTGGCCTGGGACGTGGACAGGGTGCTGCGGGTGGACTGGGTGGCGGCGGAGACGCAGCGGCAGCGCGGGGTCACGCAGTGGTTCTACTCGCTCGATTTCAACGAACGCTGCCCGAACGTCGAGTATCTGCTGGCGTTTCTGCACCAGGTGAAGGAGAAGACGCCCGCCGGTTTCGACCGGGTGCAGTATGTCGAGCAGCCGACCGCGCGGGACCTGAAGGCGAACCGCGGCAACGTGATGCACGAGGCAGCGAAGCTGAAGCCGGTGGTGATCGACGAGTCGCTGACGGAGCTCGAGAGCCTGCTGCTGGCGCGCGAGATGGGGTACACCGGCGCTGCGCTGAAAGCCTGCAAGGGGCAGACACAAGCGCTGCTGATGGCGGCGGCGGCGCAGAAGTACAAGATGTTCCTCTGCGTGCAGGACCTGACTTGCCCCGGCGCGTCGCTGATCCACTCGGCGGGGCTGGCGGCGCACATCCCGGGAGTGGCGGCGATCGAAGCAAACTCGCGCCAGTATGTTCCCGTGGCTAACAAGGGATGGGAGGACCGGTTTCCGGGGATCTTTCGGATCAAGGACGGAACGATCGAGACCGGCGTCTTGGACAAGCCGGGATTGAGCGCGGTTGGGTAGCGCCGCGTAGGCGCTCGGAAGTCTGATTCCCGGCATTCGGGTGCGATAGAATGCGCCGCTGGAGCACCCATGAAACACGCACTCATCGCCACGAGCATCTGGCTCACTCAACTTGCAGCGTTCGCCGCGCCTCCGGAGAGCGTCGTCTCGGCCATCAACGAAATCGAACCCTGGCAGCAGGTCGGCCAGCAGCCTTACGAAATGACCTGGGTGCAACGCGGAGAGCAACCGAACACGCTGATTGATTTCGAAGACCTGAGCGGCTGGACGCTGGAGCTGTACGACGGCGCCAAAGGCGAATTGCGGCGCAGCCGCGAGCAGCAGATGTGGGGCCAGCACGTGGCGAAGTTCTGGTACGCGGGAACGGCCGGGGGAAGCCGCCTGGTCGCGCGTCCGCCGAAACCGGCGCCGATTCCCGGCAAGTTCGACTCCATCGAGCTGTGGGGCTATGGCAACCGCTGGGAGTGGGTCGACGACAAGACCACGCCGGCGGCGGACGTCTCGATTCTGATCCAGGATTCCCGCGGCAAGGAGTTCTCCGTCCAGATCGCCGACATCCGCTGGAAGCAGTGGTGGCTGATCCACCGGCGCTTGCCGGCCGACACCTGGAGACAAATCGTCTGGCCCGCCAGTTTCACCGGCATCGAGATCTCGAAGGTGAGGCACGCCGAGCCGCGTTACTTCTATTGCGATTCGCTCGCCTTCTTCACCGAAGAGCTGAAGCCGCTGGAGTTTGAGCCCCAGCCGAAGCGGAACCTGAAGCCGTTCCGGGGTCAGATCGCGGGTCTCAACACCGGGCCGGACAGGCTGCCGTTCCCCACCCGCGAGGAGACGATTCTTCCCTCGAATCTCACCGCGGATTTCCAGGTTTCGGTGCGGCAAGTCGACAAGAACCGCTTCGAGCTGCGTTACGAGGGCAAGGACGCGGCGGTCGTGTACGAGTACCGCCCGCGCACCGGCAACCTGGGCGAGATCGCGGCGGCGGTCAACGGCGGCGCCTGGTTCCGCCCGATGGACGGCGGCGGCGTGCGCTTCGCCGGGCCGGTTGCCGAAGGCGAGTTGATTTCGGCCGCGCTCAACGGGGACGCCGTCGAGGCGAAGTTCCGCTACGGCTCGCGGATGGTGGAGTACCAGTTTCGGCTGTGGCAGAAATCGCTCGTGCTCGACGTCTGGTGCGACGGCGGCGAGGCCGTGGAGCTGAGCTTCGGGCGCGTCGCCGGTGTGAGCCGGCCGCGGCTCATTACGGCGCCGTATATCACGTATGGCGGCAAGAGCATCCCGCGAGTGCTGCTGTCCGGAGAGCCGTCGAAACCCGTCTTCACTTCCATCTGGTTCGACTGGTACCGGTCCAACGCCTCCGAGCCTTACTGCGCCGACGAGCCCAAGGTGACTTCCGATTCCGCCGAGATCAACGGCGGCATGCGCTACAGGCCAAAGACGGACGGCCAGCGAAACAACCTCTACGAGCGGATCTTCGTCACCGCCTCGCCGGTGTACGAGGAGGTTCTGCCGACCATCGCGAATCCTCCGTCTCTTCGCCAGCAGGAAGGAAAACAAGTGATCTGGACGGTCACCGAGCCATCCACTTTTCAGGCCGATCACCAGCGCTGCCGCCGGATCCGCGCCTATGGCCTCGACAAGATCATGCAGCACAGCCACGAGGTGACCTGGCGCGACGAGGGAGACAGTTTCACCATGCGCCTGCGCGCCGCCCCCCAGAAGGGCGGAGACGCGATGCTTCAGTGGTACATCCGCGCGCAGAACGCGCTGGGCTGGCTCCAGGGCACGTACAGCAACTACACCGACTTCAGTCCGACCAACACGAACTGGAGCCCGGATCATGTGCAGCGGACTCCGGACGGGGAGTGGCGCCGCGCCTGGCCTCGCAACTACGCTCTCAAGCCGGCCAAGGCGGTGGAAATGGACGCCTACTACGCCAGGCGGATCAAAGAGAAATACGGCATCCGGATGTCCTACACCGATGTGCACACGGCGGTCGCGCCCTGGGGTTACTGCGACTTTGACGCGCGCGTGCCAGGCGCGGGCGCCTTCGCCGCGACCTTCTACGCCTACGGCCAGCTTTTGCTGAACGATCAGGCGGTGTACGGTCCCACGCAGTCGGAAGCCACCTACCAGTGGCTGTATGCGGGCCTGGAGTCCGGCAGCTACGGCTGGGTGTACACGGACGTCAACCTGCTCACGCATCCGCTCGACGTCGCCTTCCAGTTGACAAAGGTTCATCCGCTCCAGGCCGATTACGGGATGGGCTACACGCACTACTACCTGGACCAGCTCGACCCGAAGTGGAAGGAGTCGCCGAAGCGGCGGGACTATGTGGACCTTTTCCTGGCCACCACCATCGGCTACGGCAACCTGGGGTGGCTGGTGACCGACTGGGGGCTCGATGAGGAGTTCGGCGTCGAGGCGATGGCGCGCTCCTATTACATGATGCAGCAGTTGCAGCAGCAGTACGCGTTCGTGCGTCCGAAGGTGATCGAGTACGCCGGCGCCGGCGGCCGCATGGTCTCGGCGAGCGAGGCCCACGCGACAGCCGCGATGGCCGCTTCGCGGCTGCATGTCGTCTACGAGAACGGAACCGAGGTGTTCGTGAATCGCGGCAAGGAAGGCTCATGGAACGTTCCCTCCGTCGAAATGCCTCCGAACGGATGGCTGGTGTTCAACAACGGGAATGGATTCCGCGAGATCTCGGCTAACGTCGGCGGGCGCAGGATCGATCACGTGAAGGCGCCGGAGTACGAGTTCCTGGACGGGCGCGGCCAGTGGACCGAACACGGCAGCCTGGGCGCCAGGGGCAGCGTGGCGCGGCGCGACCGCGGCGCCGGCGTGATCGAACTGATCGACATTTACGGCAACGACAGGCTGGCTTTCCAGGCGCCCGGTTCGGGCAAGCTGATCGCCTACGATTCGGAAGGCAAGAATCTCGGCGAGGTGTCGCTCAAGTCACTGCGGACCGGATGGCTGGTGTTCGACACCGTCAAGGGTGCGCGTTCGTATGTGTTCGCGGGCTAAACGAGCGAGAAGAGGCTCTTGGCCGCCGATGAACGCCGATGCAAGGTGCGCGGTGCTTACAGGGGGAAGGCCTCGATCTCCCGCGCCTCGTCGTCGCTTAGCCGGAATTCCATTGCACCGATGACGCCCTCGACCTGCTCGGCCGAGCGCATCCCGACGATGGCCGCGGTGACCGCCGGATGCCTTAGCGTCCAGGCGATGGCGACCTCGCCGGTCGTCCGGCCGTGGCGGTTGCCGATTCGGCGCAACAACCCGGCGAGTTCCAGGTTGCGCGAGAGCCGCGGCTCCTGGAAGTGCGGCGAGTTGCGCCGGAAATCGTCGGACGGCAGATTCGCCACGCGTTCTTTCGTCATCTTGCCGGTCAGCAGGCCCGATTGCATCGGCGAATAGACGATCACGCCGATCTTGTTCGCGGCGGCGTAAGGCAGAATCGACTCTTCAATCCCGCGCGAGATGATCGAGTAAGGCGGCTGCAAGGACGTGATCGGCGCGATGGCTTGCGCCCGCGCCATCTGCCGAGCGTTGAAGTTGGAAACGCCGATCCAGCGGACCTTGCCCTCCTCCTTCAGCCGGGTCATTGTCGCCCAGCCCTCTTCGAGGTCCTCCTCGGGCAGCGGCCAGTGGATCTGATACAGGTCGATGGCATCGATCTGGAGCCGCTTCAGGCTCCCCTCACATTCGCGGCGGATCGATTCCGCCTTGAGGGACCCGTACAGGCTGCCGTCTTCGGCCCTGAGCCGGGAACACTTGGTGAAGACGTAGGGGCGCCGGGACCGGCCCGCCAGCGCCCGCCCGACGACCTCCTCGGAATGCCCGTGGCCGTACACGGCGGCGGTATCGATCCAGTTCACGCCCCGGTCGAGCGCCGCGTGAATGGCCGCGATGGAGTCCCGGTCGTCCTGCGGCCCCCAGGCGAATCGCCAGCCGCCTCCGCCCATCGCCCAGGCGCCGATTCCGATCGGCGTCAAATCCATGTCGCTGTCGCCAAGGCGCCTGGTCTGCATCGAACCCCGTTCACCCCTTCGCCGGTTTACTCACAACGACTCGAGCAGCTTCAACTGGATCGCGCGAAACTGCTTCGGCTCCCGCACGTAGTCCGTGAATGACTTCACCGCCTCGGCGGCGATTTGCCGAGCCCTGGCTTCGTCCTTCTTCGCCAGCTCCGCCAGCACCGCGAAGTCCTCGATGCCCTCCCGCATCTGTTCCAGACGGATCGAGCTGTATAGCGACCGCTCCATGCGGTTCGGATACGTGATGAACGCGTCGCCGGGCGGCAGGTAGGTGGTCCCTTCGTTGATTACGGGCTGGGTGTCCTTGAACGGCTCCGGGCCCCAGTAATTTCCGCCCCAGTGCAGATAACCGCGGAAGTTGTACTTGTAGTTGATCCAGTGAAGTAAGCGGACCTTCAGCAGCGACGTGTCGATGAACCGGTTCGGATAACGCCCGGTCGGCGCCAGGCAGGTGTAGTGCCAGATCTCGCCGCCGCGATCGGCGTGCCGCTGGAGTAAGTCGAGTTTGTCATCGAATGTGCCGAGCTGCACCACCCACACGTCAGTGGTCTTTTCCATGAAGCCAAGATCCTGGTCGGCGCCCACCGGCTCCATGATGCGAACGCCGGGCATGAGCCGCCTGACTTTCTCCGCCGCCCTCACGAACGGCTCGATCTCCCACTGGTTCGGCTCATCGAGCACGCTTTGCAGATACTTCTTCGTCCAGCCGTTTGCCTGGAGCCGCTGGTACAAGGCCGGCAGGAAGGTGTCGAGGAACCGCTGCGCCCGCGGGTCCGCGTACGGGATGTCACGCAGCACTGCCCGCCCGTTCTCCGCCAGCCAGGCGCTCACCATCACCGGCGCGTCCCGCCGGCGCTCCCGCCAAAGCAGGTTGCCGCCTTCGATGTGGCCGTCCACTCCGGCGGAGTGGAACGCCGAGACATACTGCTCGAAGGGGCTGAAGTCGTAGCGCAGAGCTGCGCCGGCGATTTCGGCCCGCGCCAAGGATACCGGGCTGGCGGCGATCGAGGTCTGGTGATACGCGGCGAGAAACGAGGCGAGGCGGCGAATCACCGACCACCACGTATCGGAGTAGCGCGAACAGCCGTAGAACTGCTCCAGGTGGCTGTCGCTCAGGTTGAAGTGGTTGGATACGGCGAGCGGAATCTTTGCCGGAATCGCGGCCGGATGGACGACCACCGTGTATGGAATGCGCTTCAGAACGGCCGTTCCCTGCCGCAGCCGGATCTCTCCCCGATACTGGCCGGGCGCCTGGTTGTCGGGCACGCGAACCGTGATCCACAGCGGCCGCGTCTGGTTCTTCCGCAACGTGATCGGGAATTCCTCGAGCAGCGCGTCCGGGAACACCGCCGGCGCTTTTCGCAGCAGTTCATCATCCGGCGTGTCCGGAGTGTTGGTGGTCGCCACGACGTATTCCACCCACCGGATTCGAGCCGTCTCCATGGGCAGCCCCGGTCCGGTGAGCGCCGTGGCGTCGGCGTACAGGTCGCCGATGGTGCGCCGTGAGCGCAACGCGAGCTGGAGGCTCAGGTTCGAATTCCGGGCCGCGTGAAACGTGGCCGCATCAAGCCGTCTCTTGCCCGGCGGGTCATCGGGGAAAATCTTCACCAGCGAGTCGACCCACCAGTGGTCGAGTTCCGGGGAGGGTGCGCAGCCGGCGGCCAGCAGCAGGGCGCCGGCGAGCAATAGCCTGTTTCCGCGCCTCATGTCTATCTCCCTTCTCCGGCCGGCGCTTCGTGTAACTGCTTTTCGAGCGCCCGGAACCGCGCCGGCTCGCGCGTGTAATCGTTGATGTTGGGAATCGCGGCGGCGGCGAGCCGCTTGGCGCGATCCGGATCGCGTTTCGCCAGTGCCGACAGCAGCTCATAATCCTCGATTCCCTCGCGCATGGCTTCGAGCCGGATCGAGCTGAGGACGCTCCTCTTTTTCGGGTCGGGGTATACCAGCGCGTTGTCTCCCGCCGGCAGCAGGGTCTGGTTGTCATTGATCACGGTCTGCACGTTTTGAAATGGCTGCGGGCCCCAGTAATTGCCTCCCCAGTGCAGGAACCCCGTGAAGTCATATCGGAAGTTGAACCAGTGCAGAAGCCGTACTTTGACTAACGAGAGATCCACAAACCGGTTCAGGTAGCGCCCCTGAGGGAAAATACAGGTGTAAAACCAGGCTGTTCCTCCTTTCTCCACGTGCGCGCGGATCTTGTCAAGCTGGTGATCAAAACTGCCGAGGACCGGAACCCAAATGTCGCAGACATCGGCGAAAAACGAAATGTCCTGGTCCAGGCCCACGGCGTCGATGGTGGGGATGCCGGGCAGGCTCCGTCGAATGATTCTGGCAAAATGGTTGTAAATCGGGGCTTCGTTGTCGTGCGGCTCGTCGTGGATGTGCTGGATGTAGCGGCCCGTCCAGCCTCGCTCCTGTAAGTGCTCGTAGAGGGCCGGGAGGAACGAGTTGAGATACTGCTCGGCCCGGGGGTCGTCGGCGTCCAGGTCCCGGCGGACGACCTTCCCTCCCTCCACGACATACGCGGGAACCACCATCGGCGTCTGGTACCCCGAGCGCCGCCCGAGCAAGTGTGCGCCCTCGATGGTGCCGAGCAGGCCGGCATTGAGAAAGGTCTCGACCCACTTGTCCAGCCGCGAGAAGTCGTATTGAATGGTCCCGCCGGCGATGCTGGGTTGCGCCAGCGACATGACCGGCGTGATGATGACGTTCTGTTTATGCGCGGCCATTACCCGGCCGATGTTGCCGAGAAGCTCCCAGTAGGCCGGCGAGTCTTCCTGGAGATCCCGGTAATGCCGCCGGAGATGTCCGGCGTCCAGGTTGAACCAGTTCGTCACGCGCAGCGATTGCTCCAGCGGAACCACCGCCCCGGTCACGCGGACGCGGAAGGATTCCGCAGCCAACCGGTCGTTGCCGGAGAAGAACACCGCCCGGCCGGAATAGTCGCCCGGCTTCGCGTCCGGCGGCGCATAGACTGTAATCCAGACAGATTGAGTTCTCGACGGCTTCAGTTCGAACGGGAAATCCTCCCGGAGGGGATCCGGGAACAGGCCCGGCGCCGGACGAACAAGCTCGTCGTAGGGCGTGCCTGGGGGACTTGAGCCGACCGGGACGTAGTCCACCCAGCGGACCTGGGTCTGGAGCTTCGTCCCCCCATACTCCAGAGCCGTGGTTTCCGCATGAATTCCGGACAGGCCTTGCCGGCTGCGAAGGGCAAACTGCACGCTGCCGTGCCCGTTGCGCGGAACGAGCACCGCCTCCCGGGATTCTCCGCTGCGAGGCTCGTCGCCGGGGAAGATCTTCACCAGCGCATCGGCCTGCCAGATGCTGACGGCGCGGCGCGGGCCGCAGGCGGAAATGATGAGGACGAGTGCGCACGCCAGACCAAGTGCCGATTTGTACACGGACGCCTCCTGAAGCTTCCAGCTTATATCACACCTGCGCCTCCGTAATGAGCCGAACCGAGCCATGGAGTCTTCAGCCGCCGATGATCAGAAAGGTCCGCGCTTCCACACCGGGCCGCGACCAGAGGATCGCGGCGCACCGCCGGAAATCGTCGATGTGGCGACGTAATGATGCGACGCTTTCCGCCGACGGCCGAAAGACCGTCCGGGAACCCGTCTCGTTTATTCGCGCAGCCGCTCCGCCGCCGCCTCGGGTGTAATGTCGCGCTGCGGCATCGCCAACATCTCGTAGCCGACGAGAAACTTTCTTACGGTCGCCGAGCGCAGCAAGGGCGGGTAGTAATGCGCGTGAAGGTGGCACTCATCGTGCGGCGCGCCGTCGGTGGGCCGCTGGTGGAAGCCCATCGAGTAGGGGAACGACACCGCGAACAGCTTGTCGTATCGGCGGGTGATGTCCTGCAGGATGCCCGCGAGGTCGTCGCGCTCGCTGTCCTGCGCCTGGTCCAGCGCCGTCATGTGCCGCCTGGCGATGAGCAGCGTTTCGAACGGCCAGACCGCCCAGAACGGAACGACCACCGCAAACGACGCATTCTCCGAGACGACGCGCTCTCGTTGCCTGAGCTCGAGGTCCAGGTAGTCGCAGAGGAGACAGGACGCCCGCGCCGTCCGATACTCGGCCAGCGACGCCAGCTCTTTGGCCGGCTCGTTCGGCACGGTCGAGTTCGCCCACACCTGGCAGTGCGGGTGAGGGTTGCTGGCCCCCATCATTGCGCCACGGTTCTCGAAGATCTGCACATGGTTGACGAGCTCCCTCGCGCCAAGCTCGGCGTATTGTTCGGTCCAAAGATCCACGACGCGGCGAACCTCGGCGGATGACATGCCGGGGATGGTCAGGTTGTGTTTCGGCGAGAAGCACAGCACCCGGCAGAGGCCGGGCTCTCCCTGCGCCACGGTGAGACCGCGGTCTTGCAGCAGTTCCGTGGGCGTGTCGGCCTTGAGCGCGGCGAAGTCGTTGTCGAAGACGAATGTGCCGTCGTAGGGCGGGTTGCGGAGTCCCCCGGCGCGGCTGTTGCCCGGGCAGAGGTAGCAATCCGGATCGTAGTCCGGCCCGAGCTCGGCCGCCGTCTCCTCCACCTGGCCCTGCCAGGGCCGCTGAGTCCGGTGCGGCGACACCAGGACCCACTCCCGCGTCAGCGGGTTGTAGCGCCGGTGCGGATGCTGTTTCAGGTCCAAGCTGTTACTGTACACCGTCTGATTTGGGCCAGCGAAGCGCATTCCCCACGACGGGGGTGGTGGTTCAGACTGCCGTAATGGAATGTGGCATACTGCTCGGGAGGTGCTATGAGCAGAACGATAATCTGTGCGTCCTCTGCGGCTCCGCGGAGAACAAGAACCTAGCCCTCCCCGATCATCCGCCGCAAGCGCTCCGCCGTCCAGTCCACGGCGATGCCGATCATCGCTTCGCCCTTGGCCGTTGACGCCAGCTTTGCCTCCCGCGCGAACTCCTCCTCCTCCCGTCTCGACGCGGGATCCTTGATGTTGAGGTGCTTCTTGGCCTCAGCGTAATCGACGCCCTCCCAGTGGATTCGCTGCGGGAAGGCGGCCATGGCGAACGAAGTCTCGAATTCGGCGGCGTGGCCCGGGGCCTTGTTACTCTCCATGTACTTCCGAATGACCTCCGGCGTGTAGGCGGCCCAGTAGGAATCGGACTGGATGTCGATGCCGAGTTTCTCTCGGAAACCGGGGACCGCCTCCGCCAGCGGCTTTTCATTGCCGCCGTGGCCGTTCAAGATCAAGATGCGCTTCACCCCGTGGATCTGGAGGCTCTCGCAAATTTCGAAGACCACCGCGAGGAACGTCTCCTTGCGGAGTGTCAGCGTTCCTTTACGGTCCATCCAGTAAGGGGAGATGCCGACCGGCACCGGCGTGGCCAGCATCACCTGCGGATACAGCCGCAGCGCTGCCTGCTGCGCCACCAGGGTGGCGCTGGCGGTGTCCTGAATCATAGCGAGGTGCTCGTTGTGCTGCTCGGTGCTGCCCGTGGGCACGATCATCGCCTTGAGCTGCCCGCCTTCGAGCAGCTCGCGGAACTCCTTGCGGGTGCTTTCCCAGAGCAGGACTTTGCGCGGATCCGTGTATCGGCCGGCCGCGAAAGCTACATCGGCCCGGGCTGCCGGCGCCAGCGGGGCAGCGGCCAGGCCTCCGACGAGGCGGCGTCGAGAGATGGCTCGGTTCATGCGCTTATAATACAAGAGCCGAATTTGGACGGAATGGTTCATTGGAGAAACGCGGGCGCTTCGCCGAGCCGCCGCGAGCTACTGGCCGGCGTGGGCGCCCTGCTCGCGGCGCCGCCGAAGCCCCGCGTGGCAGCGATCGTCACCACTTACTACTACTGGTCCCACGCCGACGTCATCGCCGGGCGGATTCTCGAGGGATACTCACCGGACGGCCGCCGCGTTGAGCCGCGCACCCGGATCGTTTCCATGTACGTGGACCAGTTCGCGCCGAAGGACCTGAGCCGCGGCCTTGCCGCCAAGCATGGCTTCACGATCTTCCCGACTGTCGCGGACGCGCTGACCCTCGGCGGCGCAAAGCTCGCGGTAGATGCCGTGCTGCTCATCGGCGAGCACGGCGACTACCCGGATAACGAACGCGGCCAGAAGCTGTACCCGCGCTTCGAGCTGTTCCAGCAGATCGCCGATGTGTGCCGGGCCAGCGGAAGAGCCGTCCCGGTGTTCTGCGACAAGCACCTTTCGTGGTCCTGGCAGAAGGCCGACAGAATGTACCGGCAAGCGGCCGCGCTGAAGATTCCGTTCATGGCCGGCTCGTCGATTCCGGTGACGATCCGCCGCCCGCCGCTGGAATTGCCGCTGGGGGTGCGTCTGGAGAATGCCGTCGCGGCGGGCTACGGGGACCTCGACGCCTACGGATTCCATACGCTGGAGGGCTTGCAGTGCATGGTCGAACGGCGGCGCGGCGGGGAGACGGGCATCCGCTCGGTCGAGTGGATCGAAGGCGAGGCGGTCTGGCGATGGCGCGACGGCGAAGGGCGCTGGAGCGCACCGTTGCTCGATGCGGCCTTGAAGACCGCCTCCTCTGTGAAACCGGGACCGGCCGAGGGCAATGCCACTCGCCCGGTGCTGTTCCTGCTGGAATACAACGACGGGCTGCGCGCCGCCGCCTACATGCTGGACGGGCACGTCAAAGACTTTCTATTCGCCGCGAAACAGCCAGGCAAGCCGGATCCGGCGGCTACCTGCTACGTCCTCGAGGCCAGCCGCCCTTTGCCCCACTTCGATGCGCTGGTCCACGCGATCGAGGAGTTCTTCGTCAGCCGGCGCCCGCAATACCCGGTCGAGCGGACGCTGCTCACCTCCGGCGCGCTGTCGTTCTTGTTCGAGGCCCGCGGGAAGAGGCCTGGACGAATGCTGACACCGGAGCTGGCGGTCCGCTACGCGCCCCCAAGCAAGGCGTATGTCGAGCAAGCATGAAATGAGACTTTGGATACTGATCACAATGAGCGCACTGATTGCGTCAGCGGAGACGCGACCGAGGATCGCCTACGGCGGCATTATGCACGAATCGAATTCCTTCAATCCGGCGAAGACGCGGCTGGCCGATTTCCGGATTCAACGCGGGGAGGAGATCACGGCGGTGGCGGAGAAAGGCCAGAACGAGCTCACCGGCTACCTGGACGGCGCGCGCAGCTTCGGCCTCGATCTCGTGCCCACGATGTTTGCCGACGCTACCCCAGCCGGGCCGGTAACGGACGAAGCCCTGGACACGCTGGCCGCCGAACTGATCCGGCGCATCCAGGGGGCAGGGAAGCTGGACGGCCTGCTGCTGGCGTTGCACGGGGCGATGGTCAACGAGAGCCATCCTCACGGGGACGCGGAGATCGTCCGCCGCCTGCGGGAGGCGCTCGGGAAGGAATTTCCTATCGTGGTGACCCACGATTTCCACGCCAACGTGTCGGAGGAGATCGTGAAGCTGGCCACGGCGCTGGTGATCTACAAGACGAACCCTCACGTGGACCAGCGCGAGCGCGGGAGCAAGGCCGCCGAGATCATCGCCGGGATCGCCCGAGGCAAGGTCAAGCCTGTCCAGCACGTGGCCAGGCCTCCGATGCTGTACAACATCCGGTTCCAGAACACCAATGTCGAGCCGCTGCGGCCGATCGTCGAGGAGTCGCGCACGCTGGAGCGGAATCCGAAGATCCTGGCGGCCAGTGTCTCCGGCGGCTACCAGTACGCCGACACGCCGGCAATGGGCGTGAGCGTGGTGGTAGTGACCGACAACGATCCGGAACTGGCCCGGCGCGAGGCAGAGCGCCTGGGCGGCATGCTGTGGGCGACGCGCGACCGGCTCAAGCTGAACATGCCGGACCCGGCGACGGCGGTCCGTCAGGCGATGGCGGAGTCCAAATATCCAGTGGTGCTGGTGGACTTTGGCGACAACATCGGCGGCGGCTCGGCCGGCGACAGCACGTTCCTGCTCGATGAGTTGCTGCGGCAGAAGGCGCATGGATGGGTGATGGTGATCTCGGACCCGGCGGCGGTCGAGGCGGCCGCGCGCGCCGGCATCGGCGGAGCATTCGACGAGATGACCGGCGGCAAGCGGGACAAGCTCCACGGCAAGCCGGTGCGCGTCCGCGGCCGCGTCAAGTCGCTGCACGACGGCAAGTACATCGAGACCGAAGTGCGACATGGCGGCGGGCGCTACCACGACCAGGGCCTCTCGGCGGTCATCGAAGTCGACGGGTCGACGCGCGACTCCGCCAACTTGTTGCTGCTCACCACCGAGCGCGAGGCGCCCATGAGCCTCCAGCAGTTGATCAGTTGCGGCATCTACCCCGAGCGGCAGAAGATTCTGGTGGTGAAGGCGGCCATCGCCTTCCGCGCGGCCTACGAGCCGGTGGCGGCAAAGATCATCGAGGTGGATACTCCGGGCGCGACGGCGGTGAATCCGGCGCGCTTCCCGTACCGGCAAGCCCGCCGGCCGCTGTTCGGACTGGAGATGTGATGCGACGGCGCTCGCTTGTGCTGCTGTTCGCTTTGCTCGCGTTCGCCCGGCTCGACGCCGCCTTCGATCCGGCGAAGGATTTGTTAGTGCGGTGGAGCATCCCCGACCCGCGCGCTGCCAAGTTGCTTCGCGATGCCGGGTTCTCCTTCGTGTTCATCCCCTTCCCGGCCGACCCCGTGTTCGTCACCGCGTGCCGGGGGGTGGGGCTGGTTCCTATTGCCGAGTTGGAAGGCGCGGGCGAAGCCACGTGGCAGTGCACCGCGGAGAAGGCCCGACGAGCCGGCTTCGGCGGCGTCGCCTTGGAAGCCCTCGGCTCGGAGGAGTCTGTTCGGTCGCTCGCGGCGGGCAGCGGGATCGACTTCTTCGTCTATCTCGAGCCTGATCAGATTCACTGGAACATTGCCACGGCGCATGCCGTCTTGCGAGGCGGGCGCTGGCCGGGGCTGACGCCGGTGGACCCGATGGAAGCATCCGCCAGCGCCGCTCCCTGGGTGGACGCCAACTCCTGGCTGGTGGCGTGGCTGCGCGCGATGTTCCCGCAACGGCCGGCTCTGCTCGGCTACCGGCCGGACGAGGACGCCGGCGTATCGAAGGACCGCGTGGTGCACTACGATTCGCTCGAACTGGCGTTGGCGGACGCCTTCTCGGCGGGCGGCAACGTGATTCTCCACCCGCCGGAGAGTCATCAGAAGGCGCTTCTCGATGACAACCCGCGGGCGGTGGCCGCCTGGCAATCGCTGGCGCGCACCGCGCGCTTCTTGAAGGAACATCCGGCGTGGTTCCGCGGCCGGGTGGCGTCGCGAGTGGCAGTGGCGGCGGGCACGCTCGAGCAGTCCGGCGAACTGCTCAACATGATGTACCGGCGAAACGTCACCCCGATGGTCTTCTCCGCCCGCGTGCTGGAATCCTGGGAACCGGGCGATTGCCGGGTTTTAGTCGCCGCCAATATTGACCGGCCTGGAGCGGCGGCAGCCCGGCGCATACTGGAATTCGCCCGGGTGGGCGGGACAGTCCTGGCGGCGCCTCCCGGCGCCGGCGAACCGGAGTGGTGGCGGAACGGCGCGGCCAAACCGCTGCGCGCGGATAGGGATCGCGAAGTTCATGCGCTCGGCAAGGGACGCCTGATCGGCTATCGGGAGAATGTCGCCGACCCATCGGAATTTTCACTCGACGTGATCGACGCGCTCGGCATGAGCGACCGGGACCTGAGAATCTGGGCGGCCGACGCGGTGATGGGAATCCTCAATCGCTCGCCGGAGGGCAGGAAGTCGGTCACTCTGGTCAACTACGGCTCGCCGCTGGAGGACTGGGAATTTCTCATCCGCGTGGAGGGGGTGTTCCGGAAAGCGGTTCTGCGGGTGCCGGAATCGGCGGCAGCCGAGCTGCCTATGACCCGCCGCGACGGCGGCACGGAGATCAACGTCGGCCACTTGCGGCGGGTTGCAGTGATCGAACTGGAATAGCGGAGGTTTCGCTCGATGAGGATGCATGCTTCCCTGATTGCGGCTGTCTTGCTTGGGGCTCCGGCCGGCGCCGCCGAGCCCGGCCGCATGACCAGCCGTTTCACCGGCACGGATTTCGCGCTTACCGCGGATCCGGACGCGGCGTGGTGGAAGTCTGCGCCCGCAGTGATGTTCGAGCACGGCCGGTACGGGGAGAAGATCGCTGGGCTGGCGACCGAGGTCCGGTCCCTATGGACGCAAGATCACCTGTACTTCCTGTTCAGCGGCCGCTACCAGGCGCTCCACCTCCGGCCGACTCCATCGACGGCACAAGACACCTGGGAACTCTGGAACTGGGACGTGGCCGAGGTCTTCATCGGCTCCGACTTCAAGGACATCAACCGTTACAAGGAGTTCGAGGTGTCGCCGCAAGGCGAGTGGATCGACCTAGCCATCGACCTCAACCCGAGGCCGCCGGCGATTGACTCCAACTGGAATTCGGGGTTCGAATGTAAGGCGCGGGTGGATGAGGCTCGGAAGGTCTGGTACGCGGAGATGAAGATCCCGCTCCGGAGCATCGACCCGCGGATGATTCAGGCCGGGAGTGAGTACCGGGTCAATCTCTACCGGATTCACTGGTCGAGCAAGGCGTTCATGGCCTGGCAGCCGGTGAGGCAGGACTGGTTTCACAGTCCCAAGGCCTTCGGGCGGCTAGTGCTGGTCCCGTGACAAGGACGCGGACTATGGGGCCGCGCCGCGACCGGGTACTATCAGTTTTAGGTACTGCTTCCTATTTTGTCCGGCCGAGGATTCTGTTATGATCTTGTGCGGAGCGTTTCTGCAAAGCAGGTGCCGGATCTCCAATAATTGATCCAACACCTTATGCAGAGGGGTCCGACTCGACACATGCGCTGGTGAGCAAGCTCCGCAAGGAGAAGCCTGAAGGCGCACGGAAGGATCCCGCCCCGTTTACAAGACGCGGGTCAATGCAGCAGGTCCGGCACGGCCAAGTGGTGCGCTCCCATTTCTTCACTGCGACCGGTTCGCCGCGCCAAATCCGAGCAATCGAATGAACATACTCTTCATCGGCGATATCTTCGCCTCCGCGGGGCGAAGGATCGTGGCTCAGCAGCTCCCTCGGATCGTCGCCACCGAGAACATCGACCTGGTGCTGGCCAACGCCGAGAACGCCGCCGGCGGTTTCGGAGTGACGCCGCCGATCGCCGATGAACTGCTCGGCTACGGCATCTCGGTGCTGACTTCCGGGAACCACGTCTGGGACAAGAAGGAAATCTACGAATACCTGCCGAGACAGCCGCGTCTGCTGCGCCCGGCCAACTACTCCGCGGATTTGCCGGGAAACAGTGTGCTCGTAATGGAAGCGCGCAATGGTGTTCGGTGCGCCGTCATCAACCTGCAAGGACGAACGCACATGCCGGCCACGGACTGCCCGTTCCGCCAGGCCAGCCGTATCCTGGAGTCGCTGGACGCTTCGGTCAAAGTCCGCTTCGTTGACTTCCACGCCGAGATGACGAGCGAGAAGATGGCTATGGGATGGCACCTGGACGGCAAAGTGTCGGCCGTGATCGGAACACACACGCATATCCCGACGGCCGACACGCGCATCCTGCCGGGCGGCACCGCCTACCAGACGGACGTGGGGATGACGGGTCCGTACGACTCGATCATCGGCGTCGACAAAGAGATCGTGCTCCGGCGCTTCCTCACTTCCTTGCCGGTACGGATGGAGGCAGCCAAGGGCGGCGTCGAACTGCACTCGGTGATCATTGAAGTGGACAACCTTACGGGGAAGGCCCTAGCCATCCGGCGGTACAGTGTGAAGGAGTGACTGGCATGGAGAAGCCGTACGCATTTGTCGAGAACCTGGTCGGGGAAGTCCAAATCCCCAAGAACGGAATCCTCAGCAGGACCCTGTACAATGACGACCGCACGAAGGCAATCGTGTTCGGCTTCGACAGCGGGCAGGAACTCTCCGCGCACACGGCGCCGATGCCGGCGGTGATCCAGATTTTGGATGGAGAGGCCAGTATCAAGCTCGGCGGCGACGTGGTGGAAGGCCGCCCGGGGACGTGGATTCACATGGCGCCGCAGCTCGAGCACGGCATCCACGCCAAGACGCCGGTGGTCATGCTGCTGTTGCTGCTGAAACAGCCCAATTGATTTCGCCGCGGAGATCGGTGTCCGCCAGCAGCTTGCCGCAGAGGCGATCATAGGCGGGCGCGGGTCCCATCCTGCGCCTCCGATCAGGGTTGAGACGAACACGCGTGCTGAGGACGGCGAGGCCATCACGGTTTCCATTGACGCAGGCGAACCTCGGCGGCAACCTCCACCGCCTGAGAGCCAGCAAGAATCGCCCGCAGGGTCGCCACCGTCGGGTGTTTGCTCCTCACTTTGGTTATGGGACCGATCGGGGCTCGACACGGATCGCGGGTACTAGGGCCAAGGTCTCGCCGCGGAGCCGAAAGATAGGATCGACCCGGCGTGGCTGCTATGCGTTAATTGAGTTTCGCACGTGCGAAGCATGCCGAGCAGCAATCGCCGACGGACATTCCGGTTCAGTCTCAAACTCAAGTGCCGCGTCTTCTCACCCTTCCGCACCTTTACGGGATTCGCGGGAGTGACGGAGAATATCAGCAGGACAGGCATTCTCGTTCGCCTCACAGACGCCACGGCGAACAAGCGGCTGCCGGTTGTTGGCAACTCCGCGCGCATCGTGATCGATCTCCCGGACAACATGAACTTCTCCCAGAAGTACCTGGATTGCGAAGCGACCATCGTTCGGGCCGGACCGCCAGAGGGCGATTGCCTGGAACTCGGCCTCCGCGTCCGGCGAATGCAGTTTCGCGATTGCGATTCCCTGGCGCGGTTCTTCTCGACTACGGGTGGTGACCCGGCGGAGCTGGAGTCGGCGCTGTAAGAGGCCAAGACGATCCTGACCCTTGCTCCCTCGAGCAACCTCCGGCTTGAGACAAGATCCGATGGCCGCGGGGAGACCTCAGGAAGCGGCGTCGCTATTCCTCAGGCTTGGCCTCGTCCTGAATGATGAAGGTGGTCTCTTTGTCCTTGAGGAGCTTCAGGCGCTCACGGATCTCCAGTTCTTGCTGCGAGCGGCTGCCGCGAAGGCGCTCGATGCGCTCGCGTTTTGCCTGAATCTCTTTTTGGAGAGCCGCGTTCTCCGCCTGAAGCTGCCGGATCCGGCGGTGTCTTTCAAGAATCGCGGCAACGCCATCCGGGCCGCGCAAGACGGACAGGACACAAAGACCGGCGACCGCGAACGCGCCGGCGATCACCAGCGTCCGGAAAACACCCCTTCGATGGCCGTTCCGCAAAAAACGTTCCCCTTCCGTTCTGTTTACCCTTATAATCCTCTTTTGTCAACCGCCACGGGAATCAGGAGCGCCGCATGACGGATAAGATCGTGGTTTTCTCGGCCTGCGGATCAGCCGAGGAAGCGGAGGCGATTGCGCGCAGGCTGGTGGACAAACGGCTGGCCGCGTGCGTGAACATCATCCCCGGCTTGCGCAGCATCTATCGCTGGAAAGGGGCGATCGAAGATGCTTCCGAGTGGCTGCTGGTCATCAAGTCCCGGCGGGATCTGTTCGGGAAGCTTCGGACGGAACTCGGGAAGGCTCATTCCTACGAGGTCCCCGAAGTCGTAGCCCTCAGCCTGGTGGACGGCTCACCGGCGTACCTGAACTGGCTCGACAAGGAACTGGAGCCGGAGGAGTAGCAATTCCCGCCACCGAAGGCGCTCGTCTCTACGAGCGGGATGAATCCGGCGGCAGCAAACAGGCGTCTGCCCCTCCGTTTCCGCACGTCGTTCGGCGACGGCTCGTTACAATGGTGCTTTCCAGATGAGCGCCTCCGCTCATGAAGTCGAAATCAAGCTTCGCTTGGCCGGCGCCGCCCACGGCCGCCGCCTGCTGAGGCGGCAGGGATACCGGGTCTCCAGGCGGCGCATCTTCGAGTCCAATGTCGTTTATGACACGTCCCGATCCGACCTCCGCAAGAGCGGCAGGCTGCTCCGGGTCCGCCGAGCGGGCCGGGACGCCGTCCTGACTTTCAAGAGCGCCCCAATCCCGGCACGGCACAAGACCCGCCGCGAGCTGGAGACATCCCTGTCGGCGCCTGGCGCACTCCACCAAATCTTGGCGGAACTGGGCTACCGGCCGGTTTTCGTTTATGAGAAGTACCGGACCGAATACGAGAGGGAGCGCGAGCCCGGCGTGGTGACTCTGGATGAGACCCCCATCGGGGCATTTCTAGAGCTGGAGGGCCCCCCCCGCTGGATCGACTCGACCGCAGCCAGACTCGGTTTTGGTCCAGAAGACTACATCCTGTTGAGCTACGGAGGACTCTACCTGGCGTGGTGCCGCCAAGAGGGCATTGCCCCCGGGCAGATGGTATTCCCCGCCTGAATGTTGCTGATGCTTATGAGGGACCGTTTCACGAGTATCCGTTTGTAGTATGATTGCAAGCACCGGGACTGGCTCCTGGCGGCTAGGTCTTGGGTAGGGGAAAGGTTGGCCCCAGGACCGCCAGTCCCGCCTCTACCATAAGACGTACGATTCTTTGAGCCGTTAGGTTCCACAAATCGAGCATTTTTTTGCCAACGTCGGGCTGTACACAACCGCCTACAGCATCCCCAACGCCGCGTTGACCAGGATCGCGCCCATGCCGATGGGGATCATGTACTTCCAGCCGATGTGCATCAACTGGTCGTAGCGGAAGCGCGGGAAGGTGCCGCGGAACCAGATCATTACGTAAATGATCGCGCCAACCTTGAACAGGAACCAAAACACCGAGATCACCATCTGGTTGACGGCCGGGATCAGGAAGACGCCGGCGGTAAGAATCAGGAACGCGCCCACCGCGATCAGGATCAGCTTCTGTACCTGGCTGATGACACGCCTGAGGAGCCGGAAGCAAAGCAGGCCCGATCCGAGGAATACGATGAGCGGGACACCATAGTTCAGCGGCGCGGCAAGCCAGGCAATGCTCGGGAAGGGCCGCAGCCAGCCGCCCCAGAACAGGGTGGTGGCCACCGAGGAGAGCACCACCACGTTAGCGTACTCGGCCAGCATGAACAGCGCCCAGCGGAAGCCGCTGTACTCGGTGTGGAAGCCGGCCACCAGTTCGGACTCCGCCTCGGGCAGGTCGAACGGCGTGCGGTTCGTCTCGGCCACGCCCGAGATCAGGTAGACCGCGAACGGCACGATCATGAAGCCGTAGTTGCCGAACACGAACCAGACGCCGGCTTCTTGCTGCGCCTTGACGATGCCCACCATGCTCAAAGTGCCGGCGAGCATCACCGGCGAAAGCAGCGCCAGGGCGAGTGCGACCTCGTAGCTGACAAGCTGGGCCGAGCTGCGCAGCGCTCCGAGCAGCGGGTAGTGGCTGTTGGAGGCCCAGCCGCCGATGATGATGCCGAGGATGCCCACCGCGGACATGGCCGAGATCACCAGCAGGCCGACATTCACGTCGGCCACCCGGACCGTCTCGCTGAACGGGACCACGGCGAAGGCGGTGAGCGCGGTGAACGTCGAGATCACCGGGGCGAACCAGAACATCGTCCGGTCGGCGGGACCGGGCAGGATGTCCTCCTTGGTGAGCAGCTTCACCGCGTCGGCGATCGGCTGGAGCAGGCCGTGCGGGCCGACGCGCATTGGCCCCAGCCGCACCTGGAAGTCGGCCAGCACCTTGCGCTCCACCAGGACGAGGTAGCCGGCCACCAGCGGAAACAGGCCGATGATGACAACGGTCGTGACCAGGGGCCAGAAGAGGGGATGTTCGAGGATCGCGGTCATGAGAGGTCCGGATAGGGCGGTGGCGCGGGCTTCAGCCTGCCGCGCCGGCACTCATGCCGGCGCCAAGGGCCGAGACGAGTCTCGGCCCAGCAGCCTGAGAGGCCGCGCCACGGGAAAGTTCTGCCGGCGTCGTGAAACATGGCTTTCACCTCACCATGTTGATTTGGGCGAAGCGGATGAACGGCTCGGGATACAGTCCCACCGCCAGCGTCATCACGCTCGTCACGGCCAGCGCCAGCCGCACGCCGAAACTGCTGGTGAGCGGCTCGCGATCGGCCAAATCCGCCAGGAACATGCTCCGCACGATGCGGAAGTAGTAGTAAATCGCCACGGCCACGTACAGCACCGCCACCACCGCCAGCACGTAGTGCTGGGTCTGGATCAGCGACAGGAAAATGTAGTACTTGCCGATAAAGCCCGCCGTCGGCGGAATCCCGGCCAGCGAAAGCAGAAAAATCAGCATCAACACCGCGTAGCCGGGGCTCTTGTGGACCAGGCCGGCCAGGTCGTCGATGTCCTCGCCTAATAAATCCTTCCGGCGCAGGGCGACCACCACCAGGAACGCGCCGAGATTCATGAACGTGTACACGAGCACGTAGATCAGCACGCCGCGGATTCCAGTCTCGTTTCCGGCGATGAGGCCAAGCAGGATATAGCCCGCGTGTGAGATCGAGCTGTAAGCAAGCAGGCGCTTGATGTTCGACTGGCTTATGGCGGCCAGGTTGCCGACCGTCATCGTGGCGATGGCCACGGCCGCCAGCATCGGCTCCCAAATCTCGCGGGCCGAGTCGAACGGTCCGATAAACACACGGAGCAGCAGCGCGAACGACGCCGCCTTCGAGCCGACCGAGAGGTACGCCGTCACTGTCGTCGGCGCGCCCTCATAGGCGTCCGGCGCCCACATGTGGAACGGGACCGCCGAGATTTTGAACAACAATCCCACCGCCGAGGTGACCAGCGCCAGGAACACCAGCGGATCCCACGGCTCGCGCGAGGCGACGGCGGAGGCGATTTCCCGAAGCTTGGTGGAGCCGGAGATCCCGTACAGAACCGAGAAGCCGTAAGCGAGGAAGCCGCTCGAGAACGCGCCGAGCAGCAGGTATTTCATCGCCGCCTCGTTGGACCGCCGGTCGCCGCGCAGGAAGCCCACCATGATGTAGAAGCACAGCGCCATCAGCTCGAGGCCGATGAACAGCGTGATCAGGTCCGTGCCCGCCGCCAGGAAGTACATGCCGCAGTTGGCCAGCAGGATCAGCCCGTAATACTCGCCGTGGTGCTCGTCTTCGATCTCCAGATACCGGTAGGAAATCAGCGCGACGATGAGCGAGGCGGCCAGGAATACCCAGTTGAAGAACAGCGAGAAGCCGTCGACGACGAGCGAGCCGCCGAAAGCCGTCAGCTCGTCCAGGTTCTGCGAGGAGAGGAAGCTCTGCTGCCGCCAGAGGCCGGCGCCGGTGAAGACGATGCCGAGCGCCAGGAACACCAGCAGCCACTTGCGCTGGCGCGGCTCGGGGAAGATGAGGAAGTCGAACAGCAGGACCGCGCAGCCGAACAGCGCCAGCATGATGGCCGGCACCAGGACGAAGTGGTCGGTGGCGGTGTAGAACTCGCTCATTGGGCGGCCTCCGGGGGGATGCGCAAACCGGTGACAGGCACGGGTTTCGCCAAACTGCGGCGAAAGCCGAGCTTGTCACCGGTTTGCGCCGCTGAAGTCTCCTCGTAATACCCAGGCCGGACCCGCTCGACAATTTGCGCCACCGGCTTCTCCAGCACCTCGAAGTACGGCTTGGGATACACGCCGATCCAGATCGCCCAGGCGATCAGCGGCAGGTACACCGCCAGCTCGCGGAAGTTCAGATCCCGCAGTCCGAGGTTCTTGCCGTTCGTTACCTGGCCCAGCATCGTGCGCTGGTAGAGCCACAGCAGGTACGCCGCGCCGAGAATCACGCCGAGCACCGCGAAGGCGGCCCAGGCGCGGTTCTCCTCGAAGGCGCCTTGCAGAATGGTGAACTCGCCGATGAACCCATTGAGCAGCGGCAGACCGGCGGAGCTGAGCATGGCGATCGCGAACACGATCGAGTACCGCGGCATAACGTGCGCGAGTCCACCGTATTCCTTGATCTCGCGCGTGTGCCGCCGCTCGTAGATGTTGCCGACGATCAGGAACAACATGCCCGTCGAGATGCCGTGGTTGATCTGCTGGATCACGCTCCCGGCGATCCCGTTCGGGTTCAGCGCGAAGATCCCGAGCGTGCAGAAGCCGAGGTGGCTCACCGAAGAGTACGCCACCAGCTTCTTCCAATCCTGTTGCATCAGGCTGACCAGCGCACCATAGATGATGGCGACCAGCGACAGCCCGATCAGCGCCTGCACGATCCACGGGTCGATCGACGCCTTGGGCAGCAGCGGCAGCGAGAACCGCAGGAAGCCGTACGTGCCCATCTTCAGCAGCACGCTCGCCAGCACCACCGATCCGGCCGTGGGCGCTTCGACGTGCGCGTCCGGCAGCCACGTGTGGAACGGGAACATCGGCACCTTAATCGCAAAGCCGATGAAGAACGCCCAGAAAACCCACTGCTGGAGGCCGAGCGGCAGGTCGAGCTTCATCAGCGCGGCGATGTCGAAGGTGTAGAACCCGAACTGCTTGAAGTGCTGGAAGTACAGCGTCAGGATCCCGAGCAGCATCAGCACGCTGCCGGCCAGCGTGTACAGGAAGAACTTGATCGCGGCGTACAGCTTCCGCGGGCCGCCCCAGACGCCGATGATGAAATACATCGGCACCAGCACCACTTCCCAGAACACGTAAAACAGGAAGAAGTCGAGGGCCAGAAACACCCCGATCATGCCCGTCTGCTGGAGCAGAAACATCGCGTAGTAAGACTTCACCCGCTCCTCGACCGCGCTCCAGGAGGAGAGGATCGCCAGGAAGCCGACGAGCGTTGTCAGCATCACCAGCAGCAGGCTGATGCCGTCGATGCCGACCAGGTACTTCACGCCGAGGCTGGGGATCCAGTCGGCCGACTCGATCATCTGAAACCCGCCGTTCGACTTGTCGAAGCGCGTCGCCAGCGGGATGGAGACCAGGAAGCCGGCGAGCGCCACGAGGTTCGCCCAGGCGCGGATCAGGTTTTTCCGGCCGGCCGGCAGGAACAGCAGCACGATCATGCCGGCCAGCGGCGTGAACAGGACGATGCTCAACAAGTGCTCATTCATTGGATCAGCGCGCCAGGTAGTAGCCGAGAAACACCAGAACGCCGAGAACGATGACCAGCGCGTAGGCCTGGACGTCGCCTGTCTGGAGAATCCGCATTGGGTAGGAGGCCATCTTCACCAGGAACGACAGCAGCCGCACCGAGCCGTCCACCACCCAGGTGTCCCACCAGATGGAGAGCGTCGAGGAAAGCCGCGTCAGCCATCCGGCGCCGTTGACCCCGCCGTCAACGATGCGGTTGTCGAAACGCACCATCGCCGCGCCGCCGCCTTTGGCCGCGCCGCTCACGAAGAGGAAGTCGTAGATTTCGTCCACGTACCACTTGTTGAGCAGCGTCCGGTAGAGGGTGGGCGAGGCGGCGGCCAGCGGCTCGGCGTACTCACGCCGTCCGTACACACGCCGGGCGAGCGCGATTCCCGCCAGCGCTACGGCCACCGACAGCAGCATCAGAAGCCATTCAACGCTGGTGTCGTGATGAACCGCGTCGGCGGAATGAGCCGCCGGAACCGCGGCCATCGTCGGCGCCAGCCAGTGCTCGAACACCCGGAACGAATCCGGGAACATCGACCACAGCTTCGGCACGCCGATCCAGCCGGCCAGCGCGCTGCCGGCGGCGAGAACCATGAGCGGCACCGTCATCACGCGCGGCGACTCGTGCACGTGCGCGGCCGCGCGGGCGTCCACCCTCGAGCCGCCGTAGAACGTCATGTACATCAGCCGCCACATGTAGAATGCCGTCATCGCGGCCGTCACCAGTCCCACCGCGTACAGCACCTTGGAGCCGTACGGCGAGCTGTAGGCCTGCCAGAGAATTTCGTCCTTCGAGAAGAAGCCTGCCAGCCCCGGAATCCCGGCGATGGCCAGCGAGGCGACGAACATCGTCCAGTGCGTGACCGGGATCTTGTCCTTCAAGCCGCCCATCTTCCGCAGGTCCTGCTCTCCCGAGAGCGCATGAATCACCGAGCCGGAGCCGAGGAACAGCAGCGCCTTGAAGAACGCGTGCGTGTACAGGTGAAAGATCGCCACCCAGTAGGCGCCGACCCCGGCCGCCAGGAACATGTAGCCCAACTGACTGACGGTCGAGTACGCCAGCACGCGCTTGATGTCGTTCTGCACCAGCGCGATCGAAGCCGCCAGAATCGCCGTGAACGCGCCGATCACCGCCACCACCGTCATGGTGGAAGGCGCCAGGCTGAACAGCGCGTTGGAGCGCGCCACCATGTAAACGCCGGCCGTGACCATCGTCGCCGCGTGGATCAGCGCCGAAACCGGAGTCGGGCCCTCCATGGCGTCCGGCAGCCAGACGTACAGCGGGAACTGCGCCGACTTGCCGGTGGCGCCGACGAACAACAGCAGCGCCGTCAGGCTGAGGATGCCGAACCCGGCGGTCTCGGCCGAGAAACGCCCGCCGGCCAGCGCCTGGTTCACATCCACGAAGCGCACCGAGCCGACCACCGCGAACAGCAGCAGCATGCCGAGAATGAAGCCGGCATCGCCGATGCGGTTCACGATGAACGCCTTGTTGGCCGCGTCGCCGGCGGACTTCTTGTGGAAGAAGAACCCGATCAGCAGGTAGCTGCACAAGCCCACCCCTTCCCAGCCGACGAACAGCAGCACATAGTTGTTCGCCAGCACCAGCATCAGCATGAAGAAGACGAACAGGTTCATGTAGCCGAAGAAGCGGTAGTAGCCGCC
>CAZACK010000056.1:2633-33148 GCA_964483455.1 uncultured Solibacteraceae bacterium | reverse complement strand
TTTGGCGTCGATCGCAACGATCCGGCGAAGCCGGATCTGACGGAGCCGATCGAGCTGGTCCGAAACCTGGCCGCCGGCGGCGTGCCCGTCGTCAACATCACCGTCGGCAATCCTTACTACAACCCGCACGTCAACCGGCCCTTCGATCTCCCCACGGCCGGCGCGCCGTTTCCCGCGGAATCACCGCTGGAAGGCGTGGCCCGGTTCGTGTCGATCGTCCGGCAGGTGCAGCGGGAAGTGTTCTGGCTGCCGGTCGTCGGCGGAGGCTATTCCTGGCTCCGCCAGTTCTTCCCTTATGTCGCGGCGGCCCACGTTCGCGACGGCTGGGTGTCGCTGGTCGGCCTCGGCCGCCTGGCGTTCGCCTATCCGGATTTTGCTCGCGACCTGGCCGATCAGGGCCGGCTTGATCCCGAGCGTGTCTGCGTCGCCTGCTCCGCCTGCACCCAGATCATGCGGGACGGCGGCCGCACCGGCTGTGTCCCGCGCGACGCCGCCATCTACGAGCCGATCTACAAAGCGGGCCGAGCCGAAGCGCTCGACACCATCACCGAGATGGCGAAGACCTGCCGCCAGTGCAACGACCCGACCTGCGTCGGCGGCTGCCCGGCGCGCGTCAACATCCCGGAATTCGTCGGCCACATCGCCGCCGGCCGCTTTCGCGCGGCCTACGAAACACTCCGCGAGGCCAACGTTCTGGCGGCCGTCTGCGGCTACGTCTGCCCCGCGGAAACCCTGTGCGAGGCCGGTTGCATCAACCGCCACTACACCGAAACCGTCCCGATCCGGCACTTGCAGCGCTGGGTGAGCCGGAAAGCGGTGGAAGAGGGGTGGGCGGCGGAGCCTCGCCCGAGCGCTCCCGCCACCGGCAAACGAGTGGCGGTGCTAGGCGCCGGCCCGGCCGGCATTTCCGCCGCCGCGACTCTCGCCTCGCTCGGTCATGCCGTCACTCTCTTCGACGCCGCCCCGGCCGTTGGCGGCATCGCCGGCGAGACCATACCCGCGGACCGGCTTCCGGACTCGATCCTGCGCCGCGAGATCGAAGACGTGCTGGCCTCCAGCGGCCACGTCGAGCGACGCCACGGCGTCCGATTCGGCCGAAGCTACACCCTCGATCATGTCTGCGCGGAATGCTTCGACGGCGTTCTCATCGCGCTCGGGCTGGCGGCCTCGGTTCCCCTTCCGGCGAAGACCCGTCCGGCTTCCGGGGTGATCGGAGCGCTCGATTTCCTCGCCGCGGCGAAACGCGGGCAACCGGTGTCTGGCACGGTGCTCGTTCTCGGAGGCGGTAACACGGCCATCGACGCGGCAACGGCCGCTCTTCACGGTGGCGCGACGGACGTGTCGATTGTCTACCGCCGCTCGTTTGTCGAGATGCCCGCGTGGCCGGAGGAGCGCGACCACGCGGTGCGCGCAGGCGTGCATTTTCTGATCTTGACCCAGCCCCTGGACTATGTTGTCAACGAAGCCGGGGTGCTAGCAGGATTGATGGTCGCCCGCACGCGGCTCGGCGCGCCGGACTCCAGCGGCCGGCGCACTCCCGAGCGCATCGCCGGCACGGAGCACATCCTGCCCGCGGATCTCGTCGTGGAGGCCATCGGCCAGCGCATCCACCCCGAACTGGAGGCGGCCCTGTCCGGGCTTCGCCTCACCTCTCGCGGGATGCTGTGGGTCAACGCCGAGTCATTCGAAACTTCCCGGCCGGGAGTCTTCGCCGCCGGCGACATTGTCAACGGTGGAACCACGGTCGTGCAGGCAGTCGCCGAGGGCGCCCGCGCCGCGCGGAGCATCGATGAGCGGCTAACCAGGGGAGTGTGAGGAAACCCGAACGGATGCCGGCAACGAGCAGGACTTCCTCGACCTGCTCAGCGGTCTCCAGGATGACCTCGAGCCCGAAGGCGTCGTCGAAGAAACCCTCGTGCGCCACATGGCCGAGACGCAATGGCGGCTCAATCGCATCGTCAGGCTGGATACTGACATTCTCCGAAACCGCATGCAGGACGTCCGCGAGGCGAGGGCGACTACGCGGTCAACCGGCCCCAAAATCCCAATGCTATGCTGAAATTTCCCCACTTCAGCTTTTCGGACACACGCCTTGAAAGTCGGATTCGTCAGCCTGGGTTGCCCGAAGAACCTGGTTGACACCGAGGTCATGATGGGCCGGCTCGCCGAGCGCGGCCACGAACTTACCCCGCGCCCCGAGGAGGCCGACGCCATCGTCGTCAACACGTGCAGTTTCATCGACCCGGCCAAGCAGGAGTCCGTCGACACCATCCTCGAAATGGCCGAGTTCAAGAAGAACGGCCGCGCCCGCCGGCTTATTGTCGCCGGCTGCCTGGTGGAGCGCTTCCGCGACCAGATCCGCGAGAGCATCCCCGAGGTGGACGCTGTGCTCGGCACCAACGAACTCGACGCCGTGGTCGCGCTGTGCGAAGGCCGGCCCGCCGCGTCCGACCCCTTCGAGCCGTACCTGTACCACGACCTCACGCCGCGCGTGCTCTCCACCCCGCGCCACTTCGCGTATGTCAAGATCGCCGAGGGCTGCGACCACCCCTGCACGTTCTGCGTCATCCCGCAATTCCGAGGCCGGTTCCGCAGCCGCCGCCCGGAATCCGTCGTTGCCGAAGCCGCCCGCCTGTTCGCACAAGGCGTCCGCGAGATCAACCTTATCGGCCAGGACACGACGTCCTACGGCGAAGACCTCGGCGTGAAGGACGGCCTCGCGCACCTGCTTGCGCGCCTCGCCCGCATCGAGACGCCACATCGCAAGTGGATCCGGTTCCTCTACGCCTACCCCAACCGCGTCACCCAGAGGCTGCTCGACACCATCGCCGAACACGACGCGCTGGCGCCGTACATCGACATGCCGCTCCAGCACGCGAGCGCCGCCGTGCTCAAGCGCATGAAGCGGGGCGCGTCCGGCGAGCTGTTCCTCAAGCTGCTCGACCGCATCCGCCGCGCCATCCCCGGTGTCGCCATCCGAACCAGCATGATCGTCGGCTTTCCCGGCGAAACCGACCGCGACTTCGAGGAGCTGTGCCAGTTCGTCAAAGCCGCCCGCTTCGATCACCTCGGGGTGTTCTCCTACTCGGATGAAGAAACCAGCTCGAGCTGCCGTTTCGACGGCAAGGTCAGCCGGCGCGCGATTTACAACCGCCGGCGCCGCCTGCTCGCGATCCAGCGCGCGGTGTCGCGCGCGAACAACCGCCGGCGCATCGGGGAGGAAGCTACGGTGCTGGTCGAGGGTCCGTCGAGCGAGACCGACCTGCTTTGGGAAGCGCGCCTGGCCACGCAGGCGCCTGAGATCGACGGCGTCTGCCTGATCAGCGATTGCGAGGGCGGCGAGCCGCGGGCAGGCCAGTTCCGGCGCCTGCGAATCACCGCCGGCCATGACTACGACCTGGTCGGCACATTGCTGGAGCCGCGCGACATCGAGGCGCCCGCGCCCGCCAGTCTGTTTCGCATTCTGCCTTCCGGCCACAACCCGCGCCCCGCCGCCCAGGGCCGGCCATGAACTGCCCGATCTGCAAGAAGGACGTGACCCTCGACGGGCCGTTCATGCCCTTCTGTAGCGACCGCTGCCGCCTCATTGACTTGGGCAACTGGGCTTCGGAAAAGTACGTGATCCAGGCTCCACTGAAACCGGAAGACGAAGCGGCCGGGGCCGATCGGCACAAGGATGAATAGGCTCACCGAAATCGTGGCCACCGCCATTGCCGGCGGCGCCGGCCTCGGCTGCCTGCCCGCGGCGCGGGGCACCGCCGGCTCGCTCGCCGCCCTGGCCGCCGCGATCCTGCTCGCGACGCATCACGGCTGGGGACAGAAGGAGTTCGCGCTGCTGGCCGTCGCGGCGATCGTGCCCGCCGTGTGGAGCGCCGGCGTCGTGGCCCGCGCGCGCGGGACCAAAGACCCGCAGTTCGTGGTCGCCGACGAAATTGTCGGCCAATGGGTGGCGTTCGCCGGGTTGACCGCCCACAACTGGAAAAGCTGGCTGGCGGCGTTCGCGCTGTTCCGTTTGTTCGACATCTGGAAGCCGTTCCTCGTGCGCCGCGCCGAGTCGCTGCCCGGCGGCCTCGGCATCGTCGCCGATGACGTCGCCGCGGGGCTCAACGCCGCGGTTGTAATGTTCGCGGCGGGATGTTTCAATCTGTATTAATGGCGTCTCGCAAGGATCCAGAAGGGCGGCCGCACATCGACTCCGTCCAGCCCGCCGCCGCCATCGCCGGCGGCGAACTGCACATCCGGGGCAGGGCTCTGTTCAAGGAACACCGCCCGCGCGTCAGGCTGGGCGACGTCGCAACGCCGATCGTCTTCGGCTCGCCGTCCCTCATCATCGTGAAGGTCCCCGACGGCGCCACCGTCGGCGATCTCACGGTGCAGAACGGTGAACACGCCAGTGCCCCGTACGCCTGCGAGGTCGGCATCCAGATCGCTGACGGCCTTCACCCGGTGGCCAACCCGGCGATCGACTCGCGCGGCAACATCTTCACGACCTTCAGCGGTTCCCGGGGACAGAAGACACCCGTCTCCGTCTACAGGATCGATCTCAATTACAACGTCAAGCCATTCCTGTCGGAGCTGATGAACGCCACCGGCCTCGCCTTCGATGACGAAGGCTATCTGTACGTCTCGAGCCGCTACGACGGCATTGTGTACCAGGTGACGCCGGGCGGCCAGATGTCCGTCTATGTCGAAGGCATGGGCGTGGCCACCGGACTGGCCTTCGACGACGAAGGCAACCTGTACGTCGGCGACCGCAGCGGCACCATCTTCAAAATCAGCCGCGATCGCCAGATCTATGTATTCGCCACCATCGAGCCTTCCATCGCGGCCTATCACCTCGCGTTCGGCGCGGACCGCCACCTGTATGTCGCCGGCCCGACGACGTCGAGCTTCGACGCCATCCACCGCATCTCGCCCGCCGGCGATTCGGAGATTTACTACCGCGGGCTCGGACGGCCGCAAGGGCTGGCGTTCGACGCAGCGGGCCGGCTGTACGTGGCCGCGTCGACGGGAGGCCGCAAGGGCGTGGTGCGAATCGACAGCAGCCGCAAGGGCGAGTTGTTCCTCTCGGGGCCTGGCATCGTCGGCCTCGCCTTCACGCCTTCACGCTCGCTGATCGTCGCCACCAACCACGCGCTGTTCCGGGTGGACGTGGACATCCAGGGCAAGCCGCTGCCGTAAGACATTCTCGCTGCCGCATACCACCGGATTCATGGACACTCCGCGACGCTGCCTGCCTTGCTGCCGGAGCGGTCGCCAACCTCGCCGCGGCGGCGGATCGGATTCACACCACTGGAGGAGCCATGAACGCTGAGATCATCGCCGTCGGCTCGGAACTGCTCACCCCGTCGCGGCTCGACACCAACTCGCTGTTTCTCACCGAGCACCTGAACAAAATCGGCATCGAGGTCGTGGCGAAGATGGTGATCGGCGACGATCGCGCGCGCCTCGCCGAGGCCGTGCGCGCCTGCCTGTCGCGATCGGAAATCGTCATTCTCACCGGCGGGCTGGGTCCCACCGAGGACGATGTTACTCGCGAAGCGGTTGCCGACGCGCTCGGCCGCGGTTTGGTCTGGCGGCAGGATCTGTGCGACTCGATCGAGCGGCGCTTCGCCCGCATGGACCGGCGCATGGCCGAGATCAACAAGCGCCAGGCTTACCTCATCGAGGGCGCCGAAGCGCTCCAAAACGACAACGGCACCGCGCCGGGCCAGTGGCTCGACGTTGAGGGGCGCTCGATCGTCTTGTTGCCCGGCCCGCCGCCCGAGATGAAACCGATGTTCGCCCGCGACTGCCTGCCGCGCCTCGAGCGGCTCGCGCCGCCGCTTGCCATTCGCACGCTGGTCTTCCGTGTCGCGGGCATGCCGGAATCAGATCTCGACCAGCTCATCTCGCCGGTCTACAAGCAGTACGAGAACCCCGTGACGACCATTCTGGCCGCGCCCGGCGACATCCAGATCCACCTTCGCGCGCGGGCGGCCACCGCCGAGGAAGCCGCGCTGCTTGTCGCCGAACTCGGCGCCAAAATCGAGCCGCTGCTTGGCGATCGGATTTACTCGCGTAATGGCGATCCGCTGGAGGCGGTCGTTGGAGGGCTCCTGCGGGCGCGCGGCGCCACGCTCAGCGTCGCCGAGAGCTGCACCGGCGGGTTGCTCGCCGAACGTATCACCGACGTTCCGGGATCGTCGGACTATTTCCTCGGCGGCTTCCTCGTCTATTCGAACCGGCTGAAGAGCGAACTCCTCGGCATCGATCCGCAGCTCCTCGAGGAGCACGGCGCGGTGAGCGAGCCGGTCGCCGAAGCGATGGCGGTGGCGGCGTCGCGCCGCACCGGTTCGACCCACGCTCTGTCGGTCACCGGCGTCGCCGGGCCGGGAGGAGGAACGGAGAAGGCGCCCGCCGGAACCATCTGCATTGGTCTCGCCCACCCCCAAGGCTCGAGCGCGCGCCGCTTCCGCTTCCTCGGCGACCGCTCGCGCGTCCGCACGCTGGCGGCGCACACGGCGCTGGACCTGCTGCGCAAGGCGCTCGAAGCGAGCGTGTAGCAGGCAGGCCGGCGCTCGCCGGCGCACCAGCCGGACACCACCTATCGCGAAGCCTCGGGACGTCTCTGCGCGTCCGCAATCACATCCAGGAATTCTCGCGGAGTGACGATCAACGTGTCCCCCCAACGCGGGGGATAGTGCCGGACGTTGCCGGAGACAAGGTAGTCTGCCTCAGCGGCTCGGCACAGTCCAGGAACATGTCGTCGTCCGGGTTGCTGGCCGCGTGAGCCGTCGCCTTGGGTTTCACCCAAAGGCCGAGTACTCGCAGGCTGGCCAGAGTCTGGTCAATGATTTCCGGCAGAATGTTGAACCGCGGCCGTCGCAGCACCGCTTCATACTCGGCATAGACTGCATCGGAGACGCAGATCGGAACTCTCACGGACAGCCCCATCAGAAAGACAAAGGCGGGTGGCCCCTCGGGTTGGAGCAGGGCCGAAACCAGGATGTTAGTGTTAAGGACCAGGCGAATCATGCGCCGGGTCGCACGTGGCGTTGTCGCCGCTCACGGCGTGTCGCGGCAATCTCGGCGTTGGTGTCTTCCAGGATGAGTCTGTCGGGGCCGTGCCGCTTGGAATGATCCCAGGCCTTCTGGATCCAGCCGGGGGGCGGCGCAAGCGTTCTGACGAAATCGGCAACGGTGAGGATGAGGATGGCGGGCTCGCCGTTGCGCTCAATCAGAAACCGTTCGTTGTGGTCGACGGCCCGGTCCATGACTCGCCCGAACTGTGTTCGGGCGGTAACAGCGTTGATCTTGCGCGTCATGGACATGTCCGGGCTGCCCATCAACCCTAGCTTCAGGCAATGAGACTTCTCCCGGTTCGTCAACCGATCAACCGACTGACCATGCAACTGCGTAACCGTTCTACAGGCCCTTCTTCACCCACATGTCCATCCAGTCGAGGAACGTCCGGTACCAGAGCACGCTGTTCTGGGGCTTCAAGATCCAGTGGCCTTCGTCGGGGAACAGGAGCAACTTCGACGGCGCCTTCTGAAGTTGGAGGGCGGTGAATAGCTGTAAGCCCTGGCCGACGGGCACGCGGTAGTCGAGCTCGCCGTGGATGACCAGGGTCGGCGTCTTGAACTCCTTGACGAAGTGGCTGGGCGACCACTCGACGTAAGTCTCCGGGGTCTCCCAGGGCGCGCCGCGGAACTCCCAGAGCGGGAACCATAGTTCCTCGGTTTCGCCGAACTTGCTGCGCAGGTCGAAGACGCCGGCGTGGGAGACGAAGGCCTTGAATCGGGTGGTGTGGCCGAGCATCCAGTTCACCATGTAGCCGCCATAGGAGCCGCCGGCGGCGGCCATGCGCTGCGGGTCGACATAGGACAGGCCGGCCACGTAGTCGGCCACGGCCATCAGGTCGCGGTAGACGCGCCCGCCCCAATCGGCGTTGATCTCGTCGGTGAACTTCTGGCCGTAGCCGGTGGAGCCGCGGGGATTCGGCATCACCACCACGTAGCCGGCGGCGGCGAAGACCTGGGCGTTCCAGCGGTAGGCCCACTCCTCGCCCCAGGCGCCCTGCGGCCCGCCGTGAACCAGCATCAGCGCGGGATACTTCTGGCCGCCTTCGAAACCGTGCGGCTTCACCAGGAAGCTGTGGACGCGGGCGCCTTCCGCGCCGTCCACCCAGAACTCTTCGGCGGCGGTTAGCTGGTGCCTGGCCAGCAGCTCGTCGTTCAGGCGGGCCAGCGGCACGCCGGCGCCGCCTTCCGAGCGGGCCTTGAAGATCTCGACCGGGCGGGAGGCGCTCTGCTCGGTGTAGACCATCGTTTTGCCGTCGCCCGAGAGCTGCACGTCGCCGAGGTGGCTGGCGCCGCTGGCGATGACGCGGACGCCGCCGCCGGCTGCGGGGATCATCTGGATGACCTGCCGGCCCCGGTCCTCGACAGTGAAGAAGATGCGTGTCGAATCCGGCGACCAAGTGAAGCTGCCCACCGAGCGGTCCATGCTCTCGGTGAGGATCTTCGCCTCGGCGGTGGCGCGGTCGGCGACCACCAGCCGCCAGCGGTCGCTCTCATAGCCGCCCCGAAGCTGCGCGCGCCAGGCGATGGACTTGCCGTCGGGCGAATATTGCGGCGAGTTGTCGGCGCCGACGTTGGTGGTGATCTTGCGCGGCTGGCCGCCCGCCAGCGGCACGACGTACAGCTCGGAGTTAGTGCTGACGGCCAATTCGGGATCGGGGTTCATGACGAAGCACAGCTCGGCGCCGTCCGGCGAGACGGCGTAGTCGTCCGGGCCGCCAAGGGAGAACGGCGGAACATCACGCGTGCCGGGCGTCAGGTCGCGCGCCACGCCGCCGTCCACGGGCACGACGAAGATGTGCTTGCGCCGCGCTCCCTGCCATTCGTTCCAGTGCCGGTAGAGCAGAGAGGTGTAGATGCGCGCCTTGACCTTCGAGGCTTTCTCGGCTTCGAGCTTCTTCCGATTGCACGCGTCGTCGGAGCACTCGGGGTAGACCCCGCTGGTGAAGACGAGGCTCTTGCCGTCGGGGGAGAACAGCACGCCGTCGGCCTCGGTGGCGAGGCTGGTCACCGGCTTCGCGCTCGAGCCGTCGGGGTCCATCAGCCACACCTGGGCCGAGCCGCCGCGGTTGGAGATGAAGGCTATGCGTTTGGAATCGGGCGACCAGCGCGGGCGCTCATTGCGGTCGCCCTCGGTGGTGATCTGCTTCGGCGAGCCGCCTTCCGCCGGGACAACGTAGATGTGGGAGGGCTTCGTGTTCTTGTCGAGGTCGACGCGCTGGACGACGAACGCGACGCGCTTCCCGTCGGGCGAGATTTGCGGATCGCTGAGGCGCGCCACTTTCATCAGCGCGTGGACGTCGAAGGGGAGCTTCTGCGCGTACGCCGCGATGGTGAAGGTCAGGAATAATAGGAGAGCACGGGGCATAACCCCGATTCTAGCGTGGACCATGAAGAGCTATCGAAAGGAACTCTGGTTTGAGGCGCCGTCGCGCCGGGCGTTCATCCATATCACGCCCCAGGTGGAGAAATGCCTGGCCGAGAGCGGGATTCAGGAAGGCCTTGTGCTCGTGAACGCCATGCACATTACGGCGTCGGTGTTCATCAACGACAACGAGCGCGGGTTGCACCAGGACTACGACCGGTGGCTGGAAAAGCTGGCGCCGCACGAGCCGGTGTCGCAGTACCGGCACAACGACACCGGCGAGGACAACGCCGACGCCCACATGAAGCGGCAGATCATGGGGCGCGAAGTGGTCGTCGCCGTGACCAAGGGCAAGCTCGACTTCGGCCCGTGGGAGCAGATCTTCTACGGGGAGTTCGACGGCCGCCGGCGGAAGCGCGTGCTGGTAAAGATCATCGGCGAGTAGTTCCCAAGAGTGAACACCGGATTTAACATCTTCCTTATTGGACGGCGGCAGGCCGCGTGTTGCGCTGGCTGTCAAACCTGGGAGTTTGCAGCCATCACAACACATCCAAGGAGGGTTCTATGCGTAAGTTGATGACGTTCGTGTCCCTGGCGGCCTAGCCGATGGTCGCCGCGGCGCAGACGACGGAGGCCGTCCGCCTGAAGGCGGTGGCCAGCTCGTCTCATGAAACATCGGCGGTGGCGGGCAACGGCGGGATGGCCGATGTGACCATCGAGTTCATTCTCAAGAAGTCCGACACGGGCGACCTCACCTCGGCCAGGGCGGACTTTCGAGTGGCGTATGCGCTGAACGACGCCGAGACTTTGGTGAACATGCATGGTCACACGGGAGGCGAGGGGGAAAACGGCGGGGCCGCCGTGGGCTCGAGCTTTGGCGGCGCGGTGCAGGCCGGGCCGGGCACGGGCGTCCTGTTCCGCTCGATGGAGGTCACCGATCCAGCAACTCTCGGCAGCGTCATGGCCATTCTGGCAAACCCTCACAAGTACTACTTCAACCTGCACAGCCAGTCGAATCCCGGAGGCATCATGCGCGGCCAGTTGATGCCGGTGTTCTCAGAAATCGGCGGGGATCTGGCGGGCGATCTTCACCACTTCGCTTGCAGTTACCAGGGACTTCGCGATCGACAGCGGGCGCCGCATCCCGTTGACTGGCTGCACCCGCACCTTCCCGCTGAGAAACGAGCCCGGCGCGCTGAGTCGCCCCAGGAGGATCCCCTTTGCCACGCGGTAGTCGCTGGTGATGACGAGGTCGATATTGTCCTGAGGCACCTTGTCGCGGACCTCAACTCTCCGGACGTTGCCGCCTTGCAGGTTCACGACGATCACCGCCGCCTCGCCGCCATACGCAGACCGCAGTTCGGGCGGCAGATCACGGACGAGGCAGGCGAACCTCAGGGTGAACATGGAGGCGAGGTTACGGAAGTACAGGTCACTGCTCAAGGCGCGCCGGACGGCGGCCGCGACCGCATGAATCCACTCGGGGGACAAGAAGAGGCACTGTCCGGAGGCAGCGGGTGGGCCAGTCTTGCGGCGGCGAAACATGCGGCTCTCCATTGAGAGTAGGTCATTCGCCATTGGAATTGCAACAGCTTAATACCCTAAATGCCTCTTTTGACGGCTTCCGTTCCGTGCAGAACTGAGAAGATGTGAAGAACGTACCAGCCGCCGAGGAACGCGAATGGGGCCCTCGCAATCATCGGCGTTTATCGGCGGCTGAAGATCCTGGTCGGCCTTAGGCGGAGCCTCGTTGGACTATCCGGTGCTCTTGGAGGATGCAGCGGTCCATCACGACCGTAAGTCCGGCGGCGCGGGCGCGGGCCGCCGCCTCCTTGTGAACGACGCCTTCCTGCATCCAGACGGCGCGGGCGCCGACGCGGATGGCGGCGTCCACGATCTCCGGGACAAATTCGGAGCGGCGGAAAATATTGACGATATCGATCGGCCTGGGGGCGGAGTCGAGATCGGGGTAGGCCTTCTCGCCGAGGACCTCGGTTTCCCTCGGGTTGACCGGGATGATCCGGTACCCGGCGCGCTGCATGTACTCCGACACGCCATAGCTTGGGCGGAACTTGCGGCTGGATAGGCCGACGACGGCGATGACGCGGGCGGAGCGGAGAAGCTCGGGGATGGTCATGGTTGATCGAGCCGCAACAGGCGGCGGAAGCGCTCGACTTCCCGCGGATCGAGCGGGCGGAATTCGCCGGGCTTCAGCGAGCCGAGATCGAGAAACCCGATGCGGACGCGCCGCAACTTCTCCACCAGGCGGCCGAAGTGGCGGAACATCAGCCGAATCTGATGCTGGCGGCCTTCAATGAGGCGCACCTCGTACCACGGATTCACCCCCGGCTTGTGGAGCTTCAGCCCGGCGGGCGCGGTCCGCCGGCCACCGAGCGGCACGCCGTCGCGGAACTGTTGTTCCTGCTCGCGGGTGAGCGCGCCGTTCACCTTGACGACGTACGTCTTGGTGACATGACTGGCGGCGGAGGTGAGGCGGTTGGCGAACTCGCCATCGTTGGTGAACAGGAGCAGGCCCTCGCTGTGGTAATCGAGGCGGCCGACGGGGAAGACGCGCTCCCGCACGCGGCCGAGATAGTCCATCACCGTCCGCCGGTCTTGCGGATCGTGGACAGTGGTAACGCAGGCATCCGGCTTGTGGAAGGCGATGTAGACATGGCGGCGCGGGGGGCGGATGCGGCGGCCGTCGACTTCGATGCGGTCGCGCTCCAGGTCGGCCTTACTGCCGAGTTCGGAGACCACGCTTCCGTTGACGGTGACGCGCCCTTCGACGATAAGCTGCTCGGCCTTGCGCCGGCTGGTGAGGCCGGTATGGGCGAGGATCTTCTGAAGGCGTTCTTCCGGCATCAGGAGTCGGGTACTTGGGTTGCGGGTGGCGGCTCGCCGGTTGCGGGCGGCGTGCTGTCGGGCGTGGGCTGGGGATCGATAGGAGCAGGGGCCGGCGGCTCGTCGTCGGCGAGGGCCATCCGGCGCAGCTCTTCGAACTCCTTGAGCGTCGGCAGCTCGGACAAGTCCTTGAGGCCGAACTGAACCAGGAAGTCCTTGGTGGTTTTGTAGAGGATGGGGCGGCCAACGACGTCTTTGCGGCCGGTGGTGGTGATGAGCTTGCGATCCAGCAGGGTCTTAAGCACCCCGGCGCCCTGCACGCCGCGGATCTCCAGGATCTCCGGCGCGGTGACCGGCTGCTTGTAAGCGATCACGGCCAGGGTTTCCAGCGCCGCGAGCGACAGCTTGAGCGGCGGCATGAGGTTCTTGACGAAGGCGCGGATGGCGTCGTGGTGCTCGGCCTTGGTGGCCATCTGGTAACCGCCGGCGACTTCGCGGACGCTCAGCCCGTGCTCGGGCTTGTCGTACTCGGCGACCAGGCGGGCGAGGGCCGCCTCGACCCGGTCGAGCGGCTCGCCCAGCGCGGCCGCGATCTGCCGCGCCGCCAGCGGCTCGTCCGTGACGTAGACGATGGCCTCGAGCATGGCCTGAAGGCGCGCCTCGGCCTGGTCCATGGCCGGCGGCTGGGTCTCCATCAACAGTGGCCCGGCGGGCGCCTCGGCGACGCCGGCGGACGAATTCTCTTCGATCGGTTCCATCAACTCCTAGTTGTATCCCTTCTCGATCGCTTCCATCGTGTCGGCCGAGGCGAAGGCGTCAGCGAAACGCTTGCTCCTCTTAATGAAGATATCGCCGAAGGCGTCCTTCTGGACGAGCAGCACCGCCTGCATTTTGACCATCTCGAGGATCGCGAGGAACAGGGCGACCAGGGCGCGGCGCGTGGGCTGGCGCTCGAACAGCTCGGTGACCGACAGCGGCGTTTCGCGCGGGTTCTCCTCGAGCAGCGACTTGAGATACTGGATCATCTCCGGCACGCTCACGTCCGGCCCGCCGGCGTCGTAGACGGGGCGGCTCTTGGCGCGTTCGAGGACCTGCTGGAACGTGCGGACCAGATCGAACAGCGTGACCGCCAGGCCCGGCTCCTCGTCGTCGAGGAACGCCTGGATCTGCGGGTTGGACCAGACGTGCTCCTCGATGAGCCGCTTCTGCTGGAGCATTTCGGCGGCGGTTTTGAATCGCTCGTGTTCGAGCAGGCGGTCGACCAGCTCGCGGCGGGGATCGTCCTCGGGCGAGATTCGTTCCAGCTCGGGGTCGCGCGGGAGCAGCAGCCGCGATTTGATATGGATGAGCGTCGCCGCCATGTAGATGAACTCGGCGCCGAGATCGATGTCGAGCGCGGCCGCCTGCTGCAAGTATTCGAGATACTGGGCGGTGATCCGGGTGATGGGGATGTCGTGGATGTTGATCTGCTGCTTGCGGATCAAGTCCAGCAGCAGATCCAGCGGCCCCTCGTATTGCTCCAGGTGAACGTTCAGCGGAGACGACACAACTTTTCACGATAGCAGAGTCGCCGCGGCGGGTTGTGAAGAATCGCTCGCAGGCGCGCCGCCGATAGCGCAGTCGTGGCCCCATCGCCGGGAGGCCGACGACGTGGTGGCATTATGGAGCCATGCCAAAGGCATCAGTGGAACATGGTTTCTCGCTGGCCATCGAATACTACCGTGAGGAGGATGGCCGCTGGCTCGCGGACATTCCAGCCCCGCCGGGCGTGACGTCGTACGGGCGAACCAAGAAGCAGGCAACTGTCGCCGTGCAAGCACTGGCGCTGCGCCTCATTGCTGATCGCCTGGAACACGGCGGAACGGTTCCTGGCCCGATGTTCTGCTTGCATACCATGACCGCATCACGCTCGGCCCGGCGGTGATGAGAGTCCTGGCGAAGAAGACCGGCCTGAAGCCAGCAGACTTGTAGCCGTCCCGCCGCATCGACCCATCCCCTATATTTCGCAAGCGTCCGAGAATGCCGTCTTCAACGAAAAGTCAGCGTCACATCCACGGTCAGTTTCTTCTCGTCCACGTCCTGCTTTGACTTCGTTTCCTTCAGGTTGTCGAAGACGCCGTCGTCCTTGATGCGCTGGAGGAAGTAGGCGGGATAATCCGCGTCGAAAGGGGCGCCGGGCTTGATCGCCCAGAGCTTCTGGATGGCCGACTCGCCGTGCATGTCGAGGCCCTCGATGGTGAGCTTGCCGAAGACGTATTGCGGACCTTTCTCGACGTGGATGGTGATGTCCACCGTCTTCTTCTGGTCGTTGATCTGGCGCTCGATTCGGGTTTCGGGCTTCATGTGACCGTTGCGCCGAAGGACCTGCTTGAGTCGCTCGACGCCGGCGGCAATCTCGGTGAAGTTGGCGACGTCGCCGGTCTTGAAGCCGCCTGCCTTGCGGAGGCGCTCCCCGGGCAGGTTCTCGCCGGCCAGTCGCACCTCGCCGAGCTGATACACCTGGCTTTCGTCCACCTCGACGCTCACCACCACCCCCTTGACCTGTTGCGCCGGCGCCGCGGCGACCTTGGGAAAAGCCACTCGGACCCGCCCGCGAGCTTCATACAACGGGCGGATGCTCGTGTCGAGCAACTGGCGGAACCGCTGTTCGGTGAACGACGATCCGATGGCCACGCCCGCGATGGTGTTCTGTAGCAGCGTCGTCGGGATCACCTTGTTTCCGGTGAAGTGGACCTCGGCGACGACGGGCGGCGGCGTGGCGGGACGGAACGTAATGATCGTCTGCCCGGCCTCGTCGGCGATGACCCTGCCGACGACTTTGTCTCCCAGGTCCTTCGCCGCCGGGCAAGTTTCGATCGCCCGAGCGTACCGGTCAAGGACCGGCTGTGTGCCCGGCAGCTTGTCGGCGAACAGCGGGTCAGAGCTCTTGAGGCAGGCGAGGAGCTGATCCGCCGCCGCGTTGAGACGCTCGAAGCGAAACGGATAGACCTGGGCAATCTCGGCGACCTGGATCGTCGCCGCGTACCCCTTGCCGCTCTTGGAAGGCTGATAGCCGTAGCCGACGCTCTCGAAGGCGCCAGTGGCCATGAGCCGCTCGCGCGCCGCCTCGAACAGGTCCTTGCCCGCCGGCTGACCGACGCGTATGGCGGCGACGGCGAGAATCTGCTCCTGCGAGTAATTCCGGTTGCCCTCGACGGCGAGGGTTTCGATTGGGAACTTCATGGTCTCGGCGGCCGGTGGTTTGGGTTTGCCGGGCGCCTTCCTGGGGCGCTTGGCCTGCGAGGCGGCCGGGAGCGGGAGCAGCAAGAGAAGGAGGAGAAACCAGGCCATGCTTTCATTTTACGGACGCAGCCGCCCGCCCCGGCGTTGCGCGAGCGGCGTTCACCGGTAACCGGCGGGCGTTCACCGAAAAAGCGATGAGGGCGGAGGCGCGGAGCCGTACTCTGAGAAAGGAGACCACGATGGACGAAACACGATATCCGAGGTCGGCGCCCAGCCTAGTAGTGGCGATGATCATCATCACGGTTGGAGTGATTCTGTTCCTGGACCGGCTCGGGGTCATTGAGGGCGGGCGGCTTTTCCGGTTCTGGCCCATGCTGCTGGTCGCCGCGGGGCTGTCGCATTTGCTCCGGCCGGGCGAGGGCGGCAAGGTCGGCGGCGCACTGATGGTGGTGGTGGGCGCGCTCTTCCAATTGAGCAACCTGGACATCATCCGCCTCGACTGGTCCACGGCGTGGCCGATCCTGGTGATCGCGGTCGGCGTGGCGCTCCTCTGGCGGGCCGTGACGGGACCGGGTCGCATTCGGCCGGCGCTGGAGGCGAGCCTCAACGAGTGGGTGATGTTCGGCGGGCAGAAGATCCGGAGCGACACCAAGGACTTTCGCGGCGGCAAGCTCCTGGCCATCTTCGGAGGCTTCGAGATCGACCTCACGAAGGCTGACATCGCGCAGGACGAAGTGGTGCTGGACGTGGCGGCCATCTTCGGCGGCGTCGAGGTGCGGGCGCCGGAGCACTGGCGGATCGTCCCAAGGGTCACCCCGGTGCTCGGCGGATTCGAGGACAAGACCAACTATCCGAAACCCGACCATCCTGGAGGGCCGAAGACGCTAATCGTGAAAGGGCTCGCCATGTGCGGCGGCATCGAGATCAAGAACTAGGAGAAATCGGTGACAGGCTACACAATTCCCATTTACCCCGGCGGCTGTTCCATTGCGGTGTCGTGGTCCGGAATATGGGGATTACGTAGCCTGTCACCGGTTTCAGGGAGCGGGCGATGGAAGGGCTGATCAATTGGAAGGTGCTGGCTCGAGTGCTGCTCGGCCTGCTGGTCGTGCTGGCGGCGCTTCCAGCCATCGTGTGGCGCCTGGAGCCGCCGACCTCGGAAGCGGGGCTGCGGGCCTGGCAGATGCTCGGCAGCGGCGGGATTCGCAGCGACGCCCTGGACCTAGCTGGCGCCGACGCCACCGCCGTCCTGGGCAAGTGCACACTCGATCTCAGCAAGGCCGCGCTGCGAGAGAATGGAGCGGTGATCCGCGCCAACGCTGTGATGGGGGTGGTGGATATTCGGGTGCCGCGGGGCTGGCGGATCCGCGTGCAGGGCATGCCGATTCTCGGCAGGTACTACGACGGCACGGGACGCGCCACAGCCGGCGCGGAGGAGGGTCGGCTGATCGTGCACGGGACGGCGCTGCTCGGCGCGGTGCGGGTCGTGAATTGAGGCGAAACGGGTGGAGGCTTCCTTCTTACAGCGGGCGGGACGAGGGTTCTATCTCGCCTGGGTTCCTCTCACCATCCTGCTGATCGCTCTGCTGGCGCTGCCGGGGAGCTTGGGCTGGGCGGAGTCGGCGGTTGTCGCGGTTCCGGCTTGCGCCGCCTATGCGTTCGTTTGCCGCTCCTCGCAATACCTCTGCCGGGTCCTGCCGCTGCGGCGATCGTCGGTGGCTCGGCTGGTGGCGACGTACGCCCTGACGGCGGGCACCGCGAGCGGGCTATTTCTGGGCCTGACGAGGCTGATCGCGAAGGCGGCCGCGGCCTCCGGGGCGCTGGAGAACCTCGGCGCGCGGCTGGATGGGCAACTGCCGCTATTACTCGCGACCGGGGTCACTTACTATCTTCTCTCAGTGGCATTTCACTATGTCTTACTGGCGCTGGCGGCGGCCCAGGAGGCGGAAGAACGCGCGGCGGAGGCGCGGGTGCTGGCGCGCGAGGCAGCGTTGCGAGCGCTGAAGGCGCAGGTGAATCCCCACTTCCTGTTCAACAGCCTGCATTCGATCAGCGCGCTCACCGGGGTGGACGGGGGGCGGGCGAGGGAGATGTGCATCCTGCTGGCGGACTTTCTGCGGGCGAGCCTCGGCCTGGGCAGCCGGACCACGATTCCGCTACGGGAGGAACTGGCGCTGGCGAAGAAGTACCTGGCGGTGGAGCAAGTGCGATTCGCCGACCGGATGACGCTCCGGGAGGAAATCGCCGGCGAGGCTCTGGACTGCGCGCTGCCGGCGCTGCTGTTGCAGCCCCTGGTCGAGAACGCGGTCAAACACGGCGTGGCCACGGTCGCGCACGACGGCCGGATTGACATGCGGGCAGCGTTGCGCGGGAACCGCCTGGAGATCTCCATCGAGAACAACTTCGACCCGGACGCCCCTCCGCGAAGCAGGAGCGGACTCGGGCTTCAGAACGTGAAGAACCGGCTGCACGCAAGGTACGGCGAGGCGGCGAGCCTCGAAACGCGGGCCGGCGAAGACAGGTTCCGGGTGGAGCTGCGGCTGCCTGCCGAGACGGTGGACCAGGCGGGAGAAGCGGTATGAAGAGCCGGCTCCGGGCGGCGATCGTCGATGACGAGGAACTCGCGCGGGCGTACCTGCGCGAGCTGCTAGGCGCGCATCCGGAGATCGAGATCGTCGCCGAGTGCGCCAACGGCTTCGAGGCGGTGAAGGCGGTGAACGACCTGAAGCCGGACCTGCTGTTTCTGGACGTTCAGATGCCGAAGCTGGATGGCTTCGAAGTCCTGGAGCTGGTTGGCGCCGACCTGGCCGTGATCTTCGTGACGGCATACGACAGCTACGCCATGCGGGCGTTCGACGCGCACGCCGTGGACTACCTGTTGAAGCCCTTCTCGGCAAAGCGGTTCGAAGACGCGCTGGCGCAGGCCAGGGTGCGGCTGGATCGGAGGATGCCCGCCGCCGAACTGGCCGCGGCGGCAAGGCCGGCCGCCCGGCATGCGGAGCGCATCGTGGTGCGCGACGGGCCGTCGGTGCTCGTCATCCCCGTCGAGAAACTCGACTACGCGCAGGGGCAGGATGACTACGTGGCGCTGAAGGCCGGGGGCAAGACGGTCCTGAAACAGCAGACGATCACCAGCCTCGAGGTGTCGCTCGATCCATCGCGGTTCGTGAGAATCCACCGGTCGTACTTAGTAAATCTGGAACGGGTTTCGAAAATCGAGCCTTACAGTAAAGAAAGCAGGGTGGCGGTGCTGAAGGACGGCACTAAGCTGCCAGTGAGCCGGGCAGGGTTCGAGAGGCTGAGGATTCTGCTGGGGGAAGGAGGCTGAACCGCCGCCGCGCCCGCCGGCTCGTTCCTCGCCTCGCGGCTGGAGGTGTGCAGGTTGATCCGCTACGGCTGTCGCCGATCGGCGAGAATGGGGTGCGTGGCCCGCCGGCTCGTGCCCTGGTGGTACCTGTGCATCGGGGCCGGCTTCGCTCTCCTTGGCGCCCGAGCCTTGCTCCTGGGCGCGCCGCTCTGGACCGTCGTTTTCCGGTGGCTGATTGCCGCCGGTTTCCTTGTTCTGGGCGCCCTTGAACTGCGCAAGGCGAAACGCTGATTTTCCGAGTCCTTCACTCCCTTGCCGCGATGCGCCGCAGCCACCGCCGTCCGATTCGGAATCTGTGGGAGGTCGAGCCTCCCGGAAGTGATTCATAATCAGATCAAGGGTGCCGAAGACAACGATCGTCGCTCTTCTCTTTGCCGCGCGGTCCCTGGCCGTCGCGCAGATGCCGTTGCCCGCCCCGCCCGCCGGATTGGATCAGCCCGTGCCGCTCACGCCCGAGCGCCGCGCCACATTCGAGGCGGCAATGAAGGCACAGGATTATAAGCGGGCCGAGGCACTGCTCGTCGAAGCGATCAATGCGAATCCGAACTCGCCTCAACTCCTGGTCCTGGCGGCCGGGGTCTTCTTCCTGGACGGCGACTACATGAACACGGCGATCGCTTACAAGAAGGCCGAGAAGCTCGCCCCGCTCGACGACACGAGCCGGTTCACCCTGGCGATGGCCTACATCGCCCTGGGCCGGCGGGAATGGGCGCGTCCGGAACTCGAGAAGCTCGCCGCCGCCAATGTGAAGGTCGCGCTGTACCCGTACTGGCTTGCCCGCCTGGACTACGACGATCAGAAATTCGCCGCCGCCGCCGAGAACTTGAATCGGGCGGTTTCGCTCAAGCCGGACTTCGTGAAGGCCCACGACAACCTCGGCCTGAACCTCGAAGCGCTGGGGAAATTCGAGGAGGCGCAGCGGGCCTACGGAGAGGCCGTCCGGCTGAATCGGGTGCAGAAGCCAAGCTCCCCCTGGCCGCCGCTCAACCTGGGGGTCATGCTGCTGAAGCTCGGCAAGCTCGACCTGGCTGAACCCTATTTGCGCGAGGCACTGGAGCTTAACCCGAAGTTCGCCGAGGCGCGCTATCGCCTCGGCATCCTGCTCGAGAAAAAGGGAAAGGCGCCCGAGGCCATCCTGGAACTGGCGCGGGCAGCCGAACTTGACGCCAAGTACCCCGATCCACTGTACGCGTTGGCCAGGCTGTACCGCCAGGCGGGCGAAATGGAGAAGGCGCAGGCGGCGCTTGCGGAATTCCAGAAGCGCAAGAGCTGGAAGCGCCCGTCCCAGACCACCAAGGCCTCCATGCCGACTCGGGCAATACCCGAGTAGTCTGCCGCCGGCGGTCATGGATCACCCACGCCGCTGTCGAGCCGCGGGGCGCTGTGAGCGGGCGAGCGGACCCAAGCCAGTCGCCGGAGCCGGGAGCGCCGGAACAGCACGTTCCGCGCCGCTCAAGCTCCGCTACTCCTTGGCCTGCGAGTCGTGCCAGCGCGCGTGAGCCTCCGCGGCGTACGTGCGGGGAGCGTCTCTTGCGCGGCCGCAAGAGACAGGAACGAGATACACAACAGCCCGATTCTGCCGGAACTCATGAAACACTTCTTAGTTATCTGGCGGACACTCAGTGATTGCCCGCAAAGCGCCGCCATCCAGGCGAGGCTCCGCGCGGACGTCCCCGAGCATCGCCGCGCCGGGAGACCGGCCACGCTCCGCCAAGCGCATTCGGCGGCTTCCATCCACAACGACGACCGGCTCATTGCTGAGATCCGGCGCCGAGATGAGTTCCCGAGCGTACTCGTCCGCGGACCGCAAGCGGCCCGCGGCCACCTGGACGAAGTACGGGCCAATCCCAAGTCGGATCTCCACTCCCGGCACGACAGCCTTACTGTCGGCCTGCATGCCGGCGCTTGATCTTGTACTGCCCTCCGGGACCAGCAGGAATGCAGCCACCGAGAGAGCAACCAGCCCGGCATCCGTGAACTGCGTCTTTCTACCTCCGATTCACTACGCGAACAACGGGGGAGAAGTGCGCCATGCAGGGACAGGCAGCCGCGTTTCCACGGCCTGGCGGATCAGGCAGTGCCCGGACCGGCCAGGCGGGCGTTCTTCCTTGCGGCCAGCGCCATTGTCAGCGGCATCATGGCTGACCTGTGCGGCCGGACGATCAGTCAATGCCGCATCCTCGACTCGCTGGGGCATGGCGGCATGGGGGTGGTGTACAAGGCGGAGGACCTGAAGTTGGGCTGGGTGGTCGCTCTCAAGTTCCTGGCGCCGCACGTCAGTCTGAGCGAGGAGCACCGCGCCCGCTTCGTCCGGGAAGCGAAGGCGCTGGCGGCCATCGATCATCCCAACATCTGCGCCGTGCATGATATCGACGAAACGCAAGGACAGCTTTTTCTGGCGATGGCGTTTGTCGACGGGCCGACGCTCAAGGACAAGATTGCGGACGGCCCGCTGCACCTGAAGGAGGCCCTGCGGATCGTGATCGATGCGGCGCAGGGGCTGCACGCGGCCCACAAGAACGGCGTCGTGCATCGCGACATCAAGAGCGCCAACATCATGCTCAATGCCGACGGCCGGGCGATGATTACGGATTTCGGGCTCGCCTATTCGGAACATGAGGCCTCTACCTCCCGTATGGGGACGTTGATCGGCACGCCGGCGTACATGTCTCCGGAGCAGGTTCGCGGCGAAAGGGCGGATCGGCGATCCGACCTGTGGTCGCTGGGCGTGGTGCTGTACGAGGCCATCGGCGGGAGACTTCCCTTCCCCGTGGACGAGCGGCCGGCCTCTACTTTGACTGACGAGCCGGAGCCGTTGACGTCGCTACGCCCGGGAGCGCCGCCGGAGTTGGATCGGATTGTGCGGAGAGCGCTCGCCAAGAGCCCGTCCGACCGGTACCAAAGCGCCGCCGATCTGGCCACCGATCTCAGGAAGCTGTTGGAGCCGGCGCTGGAGAAGAAGACCGCGCGCAAAGAGGCGCGACGCCCCCCGAGCAAGACCTTAGCCCTCGCCGCGCTTGCGGCCGCCGTGTTGATCGTCGCGGCCGGCATCGCTTTGCTGACGCGGCAATCCGAAGATCCGTCGAGCCGGCCGGACTTGCGCCAATCGATCGCCGTTCTGCCGCTCCAGAACCTATCCGGCGATCCCGTGCAAGAGTACTTCACCGACGGCATGACCGACGCCATCATCACCGACCTCGCCAAGATCGGGGCGCTGCGCGTGATTTCTCGATCCACCTCGATGGCCTACAGGGGCCGGCCGGACCCGGTGCGGGCCATTGCCGGCGATCTGCACGTGCACCACGTGGTGGAAGGCTCGGTATTGCGCGCCGGCGACCGCGTCCGGATCACCGTTCAGTTGATCGAAACCACGCAGGACCGTCACTTGTGGGCGCAAAGCTATGAGGGAGACCTGCGGGATGTCCTGTTGTTGCAGAGCAGCGTCGCCCAAGCCATCGCGAATGAGGTCCGGGTGCGGCTCACGCCCGGCGAGCAGGCGCGGCTGGCCAACAAGGCGCGCGAGAATCCGAATGCGTACGAAGCGTTTCTCAGGGGCCGCCATCTCACGCTGAGGTGGCAGAGAAGCGATATTGTCAAGGGGAGAGAGTATTACCGGCAAGCCATTGCGGAAGATCCGAACTGCGCGCCCGCCTGCGCCGGCCTCGCGGACACGTACATCACCGAGGGATTCTACTGGGGCGCTCGTCCAGCCGATCTGTTCCCGCAGGCGGAACACTGGGCAAGGCAAGCGCTCAAAGTCGATCCCGAAATGGCCGGGCCGCATCACGTCCTCGCGCTGGTGCACGGGATCTACGAGCGAAACTGGCCGCGGGCCAGGCAGGAATTCGAACGCGGCAGCCAACTTGACCCGAACAGCGGATGGGGCCGCCACACTTACGCTGCGTACTACCTGTTGCCAAATGGGCGGTTGGACGAGGCGCTGCGCGAAATCCAACAGGCTCGTTACTCCCTGCCGCTGTCCGCCAACATTGCGACCATGGCCGGATGGGTCCGTTTCTTCCGCCGCGAGTACGCCCTGGCGGTCGAGCAGTTCCGGAAGACGCTGGAACTGGAGCCGGACTTCCTGTACGCCCGGATGGGACTCGCGGCTTCGCTTGCGCAACTGGGGAGATTCGGCGAGGCGTCGGCGGTTGATCCGCCGTCCGAGACGGTCGCGTGGCTTCGGGCGCTCGAGGGCAACAAAGCGGAGTCTCGCGGGATCCTGAGCGAACTCCTCGAGCGGTCGAAGCGCGAATTCATCGGCGGCTACGAACTGGCCCACATTCACTTGGCCCTTGGTGAAAACGAGCGTGCGCTGGAGCAACTGGAGCGGAGCTATCGCGACTGCCAGCCGCAGTTAGCCAACCTCAAAGTCGATCCCAGGCTCGATGCTTTGCGTTCCGATCCGCGGTTCGCCGCGCTTGTGCGGAAGATGAATCTGGACAACTGAATGGACGCGATCAAGTCCGGTGACGAACCGTCGACGGCGCCGGCGGAGGAGTGCCTCGGCGCGACGGCGGCCGTGGTGAGCCACATGCTTGGGCGCAAGTCCCAGCTTTCGCGCGAGGCCGTCTCCGGCCATCAGCGCCGGGGCGAACCGACGCTACTCTTCGCGAGCCGCGCTCAGCCCCCCAGCAGCCGCCCCAGCGACCGCATCGGGATCGCTCCAGTCTTTAACGCCCGCTCGTGGAACTCCGCGAGCCGGAACGCCGCCCCCTTGCTCTTCTGGTATTGCTCCCGCAGCCGGACCCATTCGCGCCAGCCGGCGTAGTACGTCGGCAACTGGCAGGAGGACAGCTTCGCCCGGCGCAGTTTCGCCGTCGCCTCCTCCGCCTCCTGGAAGGTTTGCTTCAGCATGAGGTCCATGGCGTCCTGGTCGCTCATGTACATCGTCTGGAGCCGCACGTCGAGGATGGCATTGGCGATCATCCGCAACTGTTGTTTCAGGAAGGCAAGCCGCAGCTCGGGACTCTTGTCGAGGTACCCCTCGTCGAGCATCATCTCAGTCGCGTAGACGGCCCACCCTTCCACGTACGGGCCGCTGCCGTAGACGCCACGCAGCAGACGTCGCGCCCGAGGCTCGACGCCATGGGCGTACTCGAACTGAACGTAATGCCCCGGCATCGCCTCGTGGATGGTCAGCAACTTCAGGGCGTAATCGTTGTATTCCCGCAGCTTCGACTCGGTCCGCTGCCGCGGCCAATCACCGGGAATCGGCGTCAGCCAGTAGAACGCGCCAAGCTGCGGCTCGAGCGCCGGCGCCGGGGAGAAACCGCCGACGGCATAAATGCCCCGCATGAACTCCGGCGTCTCGATGACCTGAAGGTTGTCCCTGGGCGGCAGAGGCAGAAGACCCTTCTCCTGTACGAACCGTCGCGCTTCATCCAGATCGCGCCTGGCGTCCGAAAAGTACGTGTCCCGAGTGGCGTGCTTTTCCGCGATCTTCCCCAGCACCTCCCCGACGATCAGGTTCAGATCGACCGGATCCTTGTGGTTCGGGAACATCTTTGCATGCAGAGGAAGCGAAAGCTTGAACATCTCCTGCCGGATTCGCCGGAGGTCTTCTTCCGCCGCGGCCAGCACCTGGAGCGGTGTCTCGTCGGTGGCGAGTACGTACCGGAACTTGGGTGTGTACTTTGTTTTGCCGAGCTGCCACTCGGTGGTGTGCCTGGCCAGATGGTCCTTCAGCCACGCGTTGAAGGCGCGGAGAGCCTCGAGCGCCGGGCCGGCGGCGCGGTCGTAATCGGCCCGCAGCGGCTCCGGGGCGGCGGCGCGCAGCCCCTTGTCCACCAGTGCGATGTTGCCGTCATTCTCCTCCTGGGCCACCGTCGTCCAAATGGGAGCCGAATCCAATAGGTTCCGCCTTGCCTGGCTGAGCAGCGCCGGGACCTTCTCCAGGCGCGCGATGATATGGCGATAGCGCTGTTCTTTCGGCGCATACTCGAGCACCATCGGATTGAACAGCGCGTTTCCGATCAGCTCGACGTAGACGGTCGGATTGTGGCGATAGCTCTGGATCTCATCGAGTTCGAGGAGCCGGAGCGAGATCTGGTCGTTCAGGATGTCGAAGTCCGCTTGGTCCTCTGGTGACATGCGAGCTGGCTCGATGGCCTTCGCCAGCCGGTCACGCAGCGTGCGGTAATACTGCCGCTGCTCGATGAGCCCGGCCTCGCTGAAGTCGTCCAGCATCTCGTCGAGGTTCTGGTCCTTGTGCCGGTGGTAGCCGGCCTGGGTCGCCGAGACGGGCGAGAACGCCAGGCTCTGATACACTGCCTCCTCTACGAGTTGCCCGAAGGTCTCGGAGGGCTGCCGGCGGCAGCCGGCAAGGATCATCGCCAAAAGTAGTAAAGGGACACGGGAACGCATCGCAGCAATTCTAGCGTGTGGGGCGGACCCCATGGGCCACCATGCCTGGCCTAGAAGAACCGCACCGTATATGCGATGCGGAATCCTCGGCCGATCTCCGGAGCGAATTCCTTGATCAGTGAGACGTGGTTCCGGTAGAGCCGGTCGCTGGCGTTGAACAGGGTGGCCGACAGCACGTGCAACACGTGCTGCCTGGCGACCGTGTACGAGGCGTTGAGGTCGAGCAGGCCGTAGCCCGCGGTCCGGGTCTCGTTGAAATAGAGCTGGTCCTGCGGGCCGGCGAGCACTAGCTCCGGGCGGACGCTAAGCCCGCCCAGGCGGGCGTCGATGCCCACACGGCCGCGGACGGGAGGAATCCTCGGCAGCGGGATCTTGCTCTCGCGAAGCTGCGCATCGACGGAATCGAAGCCCAGCTTCAGCCACAGGTTCGGATGCAGCGCGACGTCGAGGCGCGCCTCCGCGCCGGTGTAGCGGCTGTCCGACTGCTCGTAGTTGGCGACCACCAGCCCTTCCTCGAACGCGCCGGTCGGCGCCAGGTAAATGTAGTCGCCGAGCCGGTAGTAGAAGAAGTTCACTTCTCCGCGCACACGGCTGGCGCGGTGCCGGTAGGACAGGTCGATCCCATCGCTCCGCTCGCGCCCCAGGCGCGGATTGCCGATCTCGAAGGCCAGGTTCCCGTGGTGTGGTCCGTAGTTGTAAAGTTCCTCGATCGCCGGCGCGCGGTAGGAGTGGCTGTAGGCGGCAACGAAGGCGCCGTCGCGCCAAAGCGGAACATTCACCCCGGCCGAGCCCGAGAACCCGGTGAAGGAACGAGCTTCCAGGCCGGCGGGATCGAAGCGGTTGTTCTCCAACCGGCCGCCAAACTGAACTCGGAACCGCTCCAGGACGATTTCTTCCAGGCCGAACACGGCGAACGCATTCTGGGTCACCGGCGGAGTGAGTTGCTCCTCGCCTTGTACCTCGTAGGATCGATGCTGGCCGGAGACGCCGAAGCTCCCCGACAGCTTGCCGGCCGGCTTTTGGTCGAACACGGCCCGGTAGACGAACTGCCGGTTGAAGAACTCAGTCCCGACCTGCTCCTCGACCAGTTCCTTGTGATTCCAGTCGCTATAGTTCAGGTTCAGCGTGAGACGATCGAGGAACGAGGCAAGGTCGCGGTAGCCGCCGGTAAATCGGAGGTTGTGGCGCCGCCATTTCAGGTCGACCGGTCCTTCTTCCTCTTCGTGCTCCAGTCCCTCCGGCGCGACGGGTATCCCGTAGCGCCCCTCGGCCACGCCATATCCGACATGAATGAACCCGTGGTTCCCGTACCATCCCGCGGAACCGGCGGCATTCCTGCTCTCAGTCTCCGAATTCACCACCGTGCCCGTCGGGACGCAGTAATCGCCGGTTCGCATCCCGCCCCCGGTCGCGGCAAACAGCCACTTGCCCTTCCCGAATTCGAAGCCGCCGTTGCCTCCGCCCAACGCGTTGTTCGAGCCGCCAGTCCCGGTGAGGAAGCCCCGCACTCCCTCGTGCGGATGCTGGTGGATCTGGTGGTGGTTGGTGAGCACGTTTACAACGCCGCCGATGGCATTGGTGCCGTACAGAAGGGTGGCCGGGCCGCGGACCACCTCCACCCGCTCGGTCGAGTTGAGATCCACCGGTTCGCCGTGGTCGCCGGACTGCGACGACAGCGTGCCGGTCGGGATGCCGTCCTGGAGGATCAGCACCCGGTCGCCGTCAAAGCCGCGCACCACCGGGCGGCTGGTCCCCGGACCGCTGCTTCGCTTGGCCACGCCCGTCTCGCGCTCCAGCGCCTCTCCCAACGACACGGCGCTCTTTGACGCCAGGTCCAGTTGCTCGAGCGTGAGGACTGACTGAAAGGCCTCGAGCGTCGTCTGCTCCTTGCCCGAGGCGGTGACGGTGATCTCCTCATGCACGGGCGCGATCCGAAGCTCGAAGTCGAGTTCCGCCGTCCCCTCCGGCGGGATCTCCACCGTCTTGCGAAGATCCGTCAGCGGGTGCATGTGAGCGACGACGTCGTACTGACCGGGGGGGAGCCCCGTGAACTCATACGTGCCGTCGGGCCGGGTCTCGGTCGTCTGTCCGAGCTGCACCAGGAGGACGCTGGCGTGATGCAGCGGGCCGCCATTGTCCGCCAGACGCACCGTACCGCGCAAAACCCCGGAAGCCTGGGCGAATACGTCCGGGCCACTGGCAAGAAGAATGAATGGCGCGACTATCTTCGCAAGCCCGTTCTTGTCGATCCGCATGGACTCATCCTTTTTCCTCCAATACCAACCAGCTCCTTGGAATGGAGCCGCGTGGAAAAGCCTGGGATGAGCCATGCAGGCGGCGCACGGGTAGAACCGCTCCTCAGGGTGGGCGCCGGACAGCAGGCGGTCGTATCAGCCGTGCCGAGCCACCCCTCCGCCGCGGGCTGCTGGAATCCGATGGAGAGCGCGGGGACAGGAACCGCGGACTGTACCACCTGGCAGAACGCGCAGGGACGACCGCGCGTCTCGTCGTGTGAGACGTGAGGGAGGACGGCCAGGGCCGTGAAAGCGAGGAGAACGAGTGCGGCCAGAAGAACTCGCATGGAAACGCCACGCATCCCTTGTCCCATGGGCCTCTGAAGAACAGGCTAGCTCAGAAAGACGTGACATTCAAACCACAGCCGTCCAACCGCCCAACCGAATAACCAAACAACCGAATAGCCGAACAACCGGCGAACCGAACAACCAACCAACCTCTACTATAATCAGAAGGCCGATGCTGGAAGCGTTCGGGGCGACCCACGCGGGATGTGTCCGCAAGAACAATGAAGACTACCTCCTGGTCCTGCCGGAGATTGGGCTGTATCTCGTGGCGGACGGAATGGGGGGCGCGCTGGCTGGCGAGCATGCCTCCAAGCTGGCCGCCGAAACCGTGGCGGAACTCCTGCGCAACAGTCCTCAGCGAGACGGCGATGCGCTGCTCGGCTGTTTCCAGGAAGCACACCGCCGCGTCCGGGAAGAGGCTGCCCAGGACGACACGCTGCGCGGCATGGGGACCACCCTTTTGGCCGCCCTGGACGTCGGCGACCGTCTTGTCATCACCAGCGTCGGTGACAGCCGCGCTTACGCCCTCGAGGAGGAGGGATTGCGCCTGGTCACCGAGGACCAGACGTGGGTCCATGAAGTCGGACGGCCACTCGGCATCGAAGAAGACGACCTCCGCAGCCATCCGCTCCGCCACGTTTTGACCATGGCCGTCGGCGCCGGCGCGCCGCTCCGGACCCGGCAGTATGAACTCCAGCTTCGCCCGAACATGCAGATTCTCCTTTCCACCGACGGCCTCCACGGCGCCATCGGGCAGGCGGACATCGCCGCGACCCTAAATTCTTCGCGAAGTTTGGCGGCCAAGTGCCACTATCTCATTGACACCGCCATTCGGGCCGGTGGCCCGGACAATATTACGGTGGTGTTGCTCCGGGTGAGCGAGTAACACAAGTCGGGCCGTCAAGTCCCATGAACGCACTGGCGAGAAGTGTGTGTGTGGCGTGCCTGCCGCTGTGGCTGCCGGCGCAGGCGGCTCCCCAACAGCCGGCCGGGCTGGAGATCCGCGTGCTCCAGGGCGAAGGCGCGGTTCACCAACCCGGCCGGCGAGGGTCGCAGCCGCTGGTGGTGGAGGTCATCGACGAAGCGGGACGGCCTGTCGAGGGAGCGCTGGTGAGCTTCCGCCTCCCCTCCATCGGGCCGGGCGGCGTGTTCGCCAACGGACTCCCGAGCGAAGTGATCATCACCGGTAGGGACGGACGTGCGGCTGTCGGTGGCGCGCGCTGGAACACGATCGCCGGGCCGTTTCATGTTCGGGTGACCGCAGCCAAAGGGGAGACGCGAGCCGGGATTCTCGTCGCGCAAAGCATCGAACGCAGCCAAGGTGGGACAGGCCGTCAGCCTGTGCCCACCGCCAAGCCAACCGAAGCGGCCCCCGCCGGCCCACGGGACGTTGCCCTGCCGCCGTTCAAGCCTCGCCGGCGCTGGCTGACCCCGTTCCTGATCGCCGCCGGCGCCGCGGCCGGCGGGGTTACCGCCGGGTTTGTGGTGAGCCGGCGTGGTTCGCCCTCCGGACAGCCGGCTGATTCGGGCGTCACCATCGGACCACCTTCCATCACCATTGGACCCCCGAAATGAACCCGCTTCTGCTGCTTGTCATGATCGCTGCCCAGTCTGGGATCACCACCCCTACGGTCGGTTTTGTGCGAGACCGGGCTGGAGCCGTGCGCCCGATCTACGGGCTGGCCGGCAATTTTGTTCCGGGCCCGCCGGCCGGCTTCCATGCCACCGCGGCAGCCTTCTCCGAGACACTCCGATGGATACAAACGGAAGAGAGCCTCTTCTTGCTGGACGAACCAGGCAACTTGCTCCACAAGCACGACGCCCCAGGCAGCCCTGCGGTGTTCGCGTTCAGTGCGGACGGAACAAGTGCCCTTGCGCTTGTGCCGGAGACCCACGATCTCATCGTGTGGGCGCCGGCAGCAACGCAGCCGGAGACGGACGAATCCGATGAGCGCCGGCGCCCGCCGCCAAGGGGCATTCCGCGCCGGTTGCGTGTACTGGCGCTCGATCCGCTCGAACTCGCCGGCGACGTCGTCGCCGCTGGCTTTGTGGGCGAAGATCGAATTCGCCTGGTGACCCGTCGTGACCAGGGAGTCTGGTCGCTGGATGTGTCCGCGTCAACCGGCGCTGTGGAGCATGAGGCCGTTCTCGACGGCGTCTCCACCCCATTGCTGATCCTCCCGGACGGCCGGCTCGTGTTCGCCGTCGGCGCCGAAATCACCATCCGAGAACCAACCGGGGAGGAGATCAGACTGGCAACCAGCGCCCCGGTAGAGGCGCTCGAACTCATGGGCGGACAGTGGATCCACGTGGTGGTGGAGGGAACCGAACCGGCATCCTATGCGCTGGATGTTCGCACCATCCGGCCGGCCCTTTACCGGCTGCCCGAGGCGCGGCCATGAGCGGGCTTAGCAGCTTGGACATTCTCCGCCTAGAAGCGCCCCCGGTGGCGCGGCCCCATGGGCCGCGTGGCAGGCCGAAGTCCTGCCACAGGAGAGTGTTAGCCCTGGCTCTCCTGCTGGCCCCCGGGCTGTCAGCCCAACTCCAGTACTTCGTGGTTTCCGGAACAACCGAACAACTCCTTGCTGAAACCTACTCGGTGGGTACGGTTACTGTCGGAGATTTCCTCGACACCGCGTTCCGCGTGCGCAACCCAACCGACGCCACCCTCCGGGCGGTGATGAACGTGGCCGGCGCCGGCTTCA
>CAZACK010000056.1:0-2533 GCA_964483455.1 uncultured Solibacteraceae bacterium | reverse complement strand
GGGCCGGTAGGCCTCCAGGCGCCCCTGACACTGGAGGCGCAGCAGCGCGCGACCTTCGAGGTCGCCTTCGAGCCGAAGGCCGCCGGGATCGCCGCCGGCTCGTTGCAGTTCGACCAGCGCAGCTTCCCACTCGAGGGCATCGGCATCGTCCCCGACTATCCCAAGCCGCAGATCCTCATCGAGCCGCAGACACTGAGTGGCGGCCAGCAAGCTCGGGTCAGCGTGCGGCTGGAATCCGCCTCGCGCTACACGGGAAGCGGCGAGCTGTCCATCGACCTGAGGCCGGCGGTGGGAACCGGGAGCGATCCCGCGGTCTTGTTCCTGGCGACCAACACGCCGACGGTCCGCTTCCAGGTCGCCGAGGGACTGGATGCCGCCGCGTTCGGCAACCAAGCGGCGGCCGAATTCCAAACGGGCACAACGGCGGGCACACTGGTGCTCACGGCGCGCCTGGGGAAGCACACCGTCGAGCAGACCGCGGTCATCCCGCCGGCGGCGGTGGTGGTGGACTCGACCAGCGTGCTCCGCTCGGCGTCGGGTCTGGAAGTGAAGCTGACCGGATTCGACACCTCCCGCACCGCTTCTCGGGTGGCGTTTACCTTCTTCGATCGCGACTGGAACGTTATCGCCCCGGGAACCATCGGTGTGGAAGTGGCCCCCGCCTTCCGCCAGTACTTCGACACCGCCGGCATGGGCGGCATGTTTCTGCTGCGCGCCGTCTTCCCGGTTACCGGCAACGCCCTCAAGGTAGTGGCCGTCCAAACCGAATTCACGAACAGCCACGGCAGGACCCTGACGCCCCGGGTCGGAATTCCTTGACCTTTATGCCGACCTCACAAGCGGTGAGAACCCCGGAATATTCAAGATCGCTGGACTGACCGTGGGATGAAGCGGACTGATTGATCCGCAAGCGGGAGGAAGCAGGATGCGACCGCGTTCGCCGAGTCGGCAATCCCCCCCGCATTCGCGGCGAATCGCCCGAGCCGTGGTCCCAGCGAGTCGAGGAGGAACTGGTCCTGACGGAGGAGAACCGCGACAGCGCAGAGTTGCACCAGCAGAATTTCCTCGACTGCATCCGCTCCCGAACCGATCCCAACGGTACGGTGGAGATCGCCGCCGCCGCGGTGGCCGCCCCGCAATATGGCCAACCAGGCATTCTTGCGCGGCAGGAAGATCATCGGATCGAAAAGCGGCAGGCGTCGTGAAACGCCTCCTTGCCAGCAACGGCTGATCCGTTCAGTTTTGCGACCGGGTCGCGAACCAACAACTGTGGGGCGGCGTGTTCGCCCTCTGCTATCCAGGGGGACTGCCCCACAGAAGCACCGCAGCGGCAGTTAGCCGGGGCAAACCGGTGCCCCACATCCATGAATGTCGCCCGTGAGCACGGAGTCTGGCAACTTGGGCACTACGCTATGATGAGAAGCGGCGCATGTCCGGACCGCCGATCCCGCCGCTCCAGGAACCGCTCGTCCACCGACCGTTCTCGTTCTATCCGCCGATCCTCAACATCGACCACAACGAGTTTCGTCTGCGGCGGTCCACCTGGTCCGAGATCCTCGTGATGAACACCAAGACCGGAGAAGAACTCTGGATCCCGCGGCGGTTTCTCGGCGAGATTTCCAGCGTTGACGAACCGGTCATGATTGTCGGCCTGCTCAAGGAGCTGGAGTACAAAGGGGGATCGGTCTGGCCGCATGAGCGCCGCGTCATCGAGATGCCCCGGGCGGTCAACCAAGGCCCTGCGCCGCCGCCTCCGCGAACGGACGCGCCCGTGCACGTGGTCGGTATCAGAACGGAACCCGGCCCCGAACGCCGCGTCAGCCGCTTGATCGGCGCCGCACTGCTCCTCGGCGTGCTCGCCAGCGTGGTTGTCGTGAGCCTCTCGCGGCGCATCGTGAGTTACCGCGGCGTCGAGCAGTCCCACCTCGGACTTACCTCGGCCGACGACTACCACGCCGTGGTCCGCAGGCTGGGCGCGCCGGACGAGGACGCCTGGCTCGATTCCAGAGGCGAAATCCAGTATCGGATGCTCCGCTATCGCGGTCGCGGGTTTGTCGTCATCCTCATGGGCGCGGATCGCGACTCGGCCCGCTATATCGGCGCCGTGGACAACAACTGGAAGCCGGTCGAATCGGTGTTGCTGCCAAAGGGCGGCGATACGAGGGCCATGCTGAAGGGACTGCCCAGGCGATAGGCGGCGGGTGGTCGGAGGGGCGATGAAAAAACTTCCGGGGCGGCTGCTGTGGGCCGCCATCTCGATTGCGGCGGCGTTCTTTCTCGCGGGCATCGCGCTCGAGCGGCGCGAGCCGGTCAACAGCATATGGCTGGTGCTGGCCGCCGTCTGCACCTACCTCGTCGGCTTTCGCTTCTACGCGAAGTTCATCGCCGCCAAGGTCATGGCGCTCAACGACGACCGGGCGACGCCCGCCGAGCGGCTGCGCAACGGCCACGACTTTGAGCCCACCAACAAGTGGATCCTCTTCGGCCACCACTTCGCCGCCATCGCCGGCCCGGGCCCGCTGGTCGGACCGAC
>CAZACK010000055.1:0-34031 GCA_964483455.1 uncultured Solibacteraceae bacterium | reverse complement strand
CCGACGATGAACACGCGCTCGTAGATCTCGCCCACGCCGCTCTGCAACAGCGCGTTCTTGGCCGCCTCGGCGACGACCACCTTGTAGGATTCGCCGTTGATCATGAGCTGCCACCGGCCCTCATGAACGTAGTTGCCCTCCTCGTCCTTCCAGATGGGCAGTCCCCACTTCTCGAAGAGATGGACGGTGGAATCGACGTGGCGGGCGATGTTGGCCACCAGGTCCTCGCGCGTGATGCCCATCAGGTCGTTGCGGACGTAGTCCACGTAATCCTTCACCGTGTTCTTGCCGTCCCGCAGACCCACATATTGGTTGATGGCCGACAGGCCCATGGCCACCGCGCCGGAGCGGTCCACGGCGGCCTTGTCCACCAGCGTCACTTTCAGGCCGTTCTTCTTGGCCCAGTAGGCCGCCTCTACGGCTGCGCCGCAGGCGGCCATTCCGCCGCCGAGAATCAGCAGGTCGGTTTCGACAACGACAGTCTCGAAGTTCGCCATCTTTCTCCTCCTACTTCCTCAGCGTCCAGACCTCGGGCAGCCCGGTGGAGGCAGGCTCGGTGAACAGCGCCGGACTGTTGAGGTCTCCGTTGGTTTCGTAGTCGCCCGCCGGCACGGCGCCGCCCTCGGCCGTCGTCCGGATCGGGAACTTGAAGCGTTTGATGGAGCCGTTTCGGAACTTCACGGTCCATAGGATCGAGTCCGTGGAACGCATCGGCGTCGCCGAAGCGCCCAGGGGCACGAAGTCGGCATAGCCGCGAATCTCGACGGCCTGCGTCGGGCAGATCTTGACGCAGTTGTAGCACTCCCAACACATCGACACGTCGCGGTTGTATGCCTTCATCTTGTCCCTGTCCAGGACCATCAGGTCGTTGGGGCAAATGTACTGACAAGCGGTCTTGTCCAGCGCCTTGCACCCATCGCACTTCTCTACGTTTACGTAGCTTGGCATCAGGACACCATTCCTTCTTGTTGTTCAAATCGGACCAGCAGCCGGGGAGTCCGGCTGGCCCTGGCTCTTGCTCTTGTGTAGTTGATAAAAACAAATGCGCCGGCTGAGCTCCCCGAACTTGCACTCATCGCGAAAATACACCTCGCACTGCATGCACGTCTCGTCCGGCTTCGCGCTCGTACTGACAATTGCTGCCGCCAGGCGCTCCAGAAGGTTGGAGGTCTGGCGCATCTCCTCGAGGGTGAACTTTTCGAACACTTCCGCCGCCCGCGCCGCGCGTTCGGCTTCGTAGGACTCCAGCAGCTTCCGTCCTGTTTCGGTCAGCGAAAGACGGCTCGCCCGGCGGTCGGACTGGATCTCCGTCCGCCTCAACAGGCGGCGGCGCACCAGCTTGTCGACTGTCTTGCTGGCGGCCGCGTTGCTGACTTTCAAGAACCGCGCGGCGTCGCCGATCGTGTAGCCGACCGTGTGGGCCACCAGGTACAGCAGCTTCAGGTGGGAATAGGTCAGGGTGTCGCCCGCCACCTTCCGCAGCACCTCGCCTTCGATTCCGTCCCGGACCGCCGCCGCGAAAATCCGGGCGCTGCTGAGGAAGTCGATGCTCAGGTCGCTGGCCTCTTCCGTCGCTGCCGGCGACCCAGCCCTGATTTGAACCATCGAAACCTTTAACCAGATTCAATTTAAACCCACTTGAGCCCGAATGCAAGAGGTTTTTAGAGGTTAATATCTGAAAATCTGCAAGTGATTGATAGAACAGGAAATGTAGTTGATTCGACGGTGTCCGCCAGCGCCTGGGTGAAATCACGCGAACTGTTGCGATTCGCAACGCGCGGGAAATTTCTGCGGGGGAGATCACGCATCCGAATCTCAGCCCTCCTGTCGGCTGTCTCTCTCGGCGTGCATCGGCGGCTCGGTAAGATTCTGCCTTACGGATACCAGCCCCAATACGTCTGGTAGCCTCCAGACAGATTCCGCACCCGATACCCATGCTGTGTCAAAAAACGCACCGCGTAATAGGAGCGCTGCCCGACCCCACAGTTCAGCCAGATTTCGCGCTCCGGCGGCAGCTCGCGATAGCGCACTCGAAGCTCGCTCAATGGAATGTTGACCGCCCCGTCCAGGTGGCCGGCCGCGAATTCAAACGGCTCGCGCACATCCACGATGAGCGCCTCCGTGCCTGGCAATTCCCTCCACGAAGCCAGCATCAGATCGCCTCGGAGCACATTGGCGGCGATCATCCCGGCGACGTTCACCGGATCCTTGGCCGCGCCGAACTGCGGCGCGTAGCACAGCTCGGCCTCTTCGAGATCGAACACGGTGGCTTGCTTCTGGATCGCCATGGCGATCACGTCGATGCGCTTCTCGACGCCCTCCTCGCCCACCGCCTGCGCCCCGAGAACCCGGCCGTCGCGCCGGCTGAAGATCAGCTTCAAGTGGAGGGGCCGGGCCCCCGGAAAGTACCCGGCGTGATGGCCCGGATGGAGGTAGATCGCCTCATAGTCCTCGATGCCGGCCCGGCGCAGCGCCTTCTCGGTCGCGCCCGTCTGCGCCATCGTCAAGCCGAGACACCCGCAGACGATGGTGTTTTGCACGCCGCGGAACTTCGCCGGCCGCCTGCAAATGGAATCGGCGGCGATGCGCCCCTGGCGGTTGGCGGGCCCGGCCAGCAGCGCCGGGTGCGTGAGGCCGGTCACCACATCGCGAACCTCGACCGCGTCGCCCACCGCCCAGATGCTCGGGTCGCTCGTGCGCATCGATTCGTCCACGCGGATGCCGCCGTCGTCGCTGGTCGCCAGCCCCGCCGCCTCGGCCAGCCTCGTCTCCGGCCTGACGCCCACGGACAGGATCACCAGGTCCGCGGGAATCGACTGGCCCGACTCTGTGCGGACCGTAAGGCCGCCGTCCGGCCGCCGTTCGAACCCCGCCAAACCGTCGCCCAGCTCGAGTGCGACGCGGTGCTTCTCCAGGTGGCGGCAAACCGGCTCCGCCATCTCCGGATCGAGCGACCCCATCACCTGCGGCAGCTTCTCGACGATAGTGACCTGGATCCCGCGGTTCACGAGGTTTTCCGTCATCTCCAGGCCGATGAAGCCGCCCCCGGCCACCACCGCCCGCTTGGGCTGGCGGGTCTCGATCCAATCGCGAATGCGCCGGCTGTCCGGAATCGTCCGCAACGCGTAGATGCCGGGCAGGTCGACTCCGGGCAACGAAGGCCGGACCGGCGACGCCCCCGGGGAAAGCACCAGCGCGTCGTATGCCTCCCGATACACGCGTCCCGTGCTCAGCTCGCGGACTTCGATCTCCCGGCGCTCCCGGTCGATGGCCGTCACCTCGTTTTCGGTACGCACCTCGATGTTGAATCGCTGGCGGAACAGCTCGGGCGTCGCCACCAGCAGCGCGCTCTCCTCGGAAATCACGTTGCCGACGTAGTAAGGAAGGCCGCAGTTGGCGAACGACACGAACGGGCCGCGGTCGAAAAGGATGATCTCCGGAGTCTCGTCCAGCCGGCGAAGTCTGGCGGCGCAGGACGCGCCTCCCGCCACGCCGCCCACAATCAGCACTCTCTTCATGGTTCCCTTTGGCCGCCGATAAAAGCCGATGAACGCCGATGCCAGGGAAAAGCCCACCCGCATCTATCGGCGTTCATCGGCGTTCATCGGCGGCTCTGACCTTTCCGCCAGCCAGCGCGGCGCCGGGAACTCCTCGCCCAATCTGTCCCGCAACAGCGCCGCGACCCCGCTGCAATCCCGTGACGCAATCCGCTCCATAAGCCCGGCGCGGTAAATCCCCGCGATGGCCTGCTGGATTTGGGGACTGCTCCAGCCGCGCGCCATCATCTCCCGGCGCAGTTCCGCCAGCAGGTCCAGCGCGTCGGCGTATTCCGGCCCGTAGCTCGATTCCAGTTCTTCCTTCAGCGCGGAGGAGAACGCCGGGCAGCGGCCATCGGTGGCCACCGCCAGCGTCAGGTCGCCGCGCCGGACCACCGCCGGCAGCGTGAACGTGCACAACGCCGGACGATCCACGACATTGACCAGGATGCCGAGCGCCCGCGCATCTTGGGAAACGCTGGCGTTCAATTCCTCGTCGTTGGTAGCCGCAACCACCACGAACATCCCACGCAGGTCCTGGCGCTCGTAGCTCCGGCGGAGAAGCGTCACCGAAGCTGACCGCGCCAGATCCTCGATCTCGGCGCAGACTTCCGGAGCAACAACGGAGATCTGCGCCCCGCCGGCGAGCAGGTCTCGCACCTTCCGGGCGGCGATGGCGCCCGCTCCGACCACCAGCGCCGGGCGTCCCTCGAGCACCAGGTTGACGAGGAAACTCATGGCGCCGCCGTTCTTCGCGCCGTAACCAGCACCGAGCCCGCCGGCAGCACCTCCCAGCGCACGCCAGCGAAGCCGAGCCCGGCCAGCGCCCCGCGCAGCCGCTCGACCGACCACGTGCGGCACGTCCCGCGCGTGATGTGGCGGCCCAACGCGCCGAGCACCACCTCGGGCGGCGGCAGCGCGCCCGGCGGCAGAAACGAGTCGTGCAACGCCAGCAGGCCGCCGTCCCGCAGCGCGTCCGCGGCCGCCTTCAGCAGCTTCTGCACTTGCCCCCGCTTGCACGAGGCAAGCATGCCGGAGAGCAGGATCGCGCCGTAATGCCCGCGGTCCCCGAGTGAGTCCGGCGCGCCGTCGCTGGACAGGAACGGGTTCTCGATGCGGCAGTCGAGGCCGGGCCACCGGCCGGCGATCGCCTCGCGGTACGCCTCGCATCCCCAGCCGGCCACCAGCACCGGGCCGTCGCCGGCGAGGTCGAGCTTCTCCGCCACCGCCGGCGCCGGCAACCGCGCCAGCGACTCGCAGGCGTCGAAATACGCCTCGTCGAGTCCGTTGCTCCCAAGCGCCCGCGGGCCGTTCAACGCGTAACGTCCCAGCGCCTCCCAATGGCTCGAATGGCCCGCCAGGTAGAGCAGGGCCGGCCGCAGGCTTCGGACCGAGCCGCTTCGCAGATACAGCGATGACAGCTCCAGGTTCCGGTATCCGTCCTGGCTTCTTTCCAACAGCCCCAGGGCGACCAGGCTTTCGAGCAGGTCTTCGAGCGCAATCGTGTTCAAGCCGAACCGGCGCGCCAGCATCGGCGCCGTCTTCCCCTCCTCCAACTCGTCGAAGAGATTCATCGCCAGCGCGAAACGCAGCACCTGACTTCCCATGCCCGCCGCCGCCAGCCGCAGGATCTGGTCCGGCGGAGGCGCGGAGTCGAACCAGACGGCGCCGTCGGTCCGCCGCTTCAGGTCGCGCTCGGCCTTCAGCAGTTTCTCCCGCATCTCGACCACTTTTCCAATGACCAGGGTGGCCGGTGGCTGGATGCCGCCGCCCTCGACTTCGCCGGCGATGGTTTCGAGCGTACCTGTCACGACCCGCTCCTGGCGCCAGTACGCCATCTGGATCATCGCCGCCGGCGTCGCCGGGCTGCGTCCGTGATCGATCAGCGCCTGGGCAATGACCCGCGTGTTGTTCACGGCCATGAGGAACACGAGCGTTTCGATTTTCGCCAGCGCGCCCCAATCCAGCAAGCTCGACTGTTTTTTGGCCTCGTGTCCGGTGACGATGGCGACGGCGGACGAGGCGTCGCGGTGCGTGAGGGCGATCCCCGCGCTCAGTGGGGCCGCCAGCGCGGACGACACGCCGGGAATCACGTCGAACGGCACTCGATGCGCCGCCAGGTACTCCGCCTCCTCCCCGCCGCGGCCGAACAGGTACGGATCGCCGCCCTTCAAGCGGACCACCAGCTTGCCCTCGCGCGCCTTGCGCACCATCAGCTCGTGGATCTCCTGCTGCCGCGAGTCGTGCTTGCCGAGCGGCTTGCCCATGTAGATCCGCTCGGCCGAGGGCTTGGAGAACGCCAGCACCTCTTCGTGGATCAGGCGGTCGTAGAGGACGACGTCGGCCTTGCGCAGCAGGTCCGCTGCCTTCAGGGTCAACAATTCCGGATGGCCGGGACCGGCGCCCACCAGATAGACCTTGCCGCGCCGAATACTATTGCGCTCCCTTCAAACCGGTATGATACCATCGAGGCGCGACATGGCCCCTCGCTTGGCGGACGACCCGGAGGCAGCCCGGCTGCTGGCGGCTGCCGGTGACATCCGCAATGTCTATACAGCGGCCTCCGGCGCGCTGGTCAACGCCTTCGCCCATTACTACCGCGCCGAGATTTCCCGCAGCTTGAGCTGGCGAGACCGGGTCGACCGAACGACGAACTGGGCCATTGCGACTGTGGCGGCGGTCCTGTCCGTATCCCTCAGCCAGCCCCAGCAGCATCATGGCCTGCTGCTGTTCGCGATGACCATCGTGTTCCTGCTGCTGCTGATCGAATCCAGGCGCTACCGCTATCTCGAAATCTCCCGCCGGAGAACGAGGCTGTTCGAACGCGGTTACCATGCCCAGGTCTTCTCCCCGTCGGCGGCGCCGGACGGCGCCTGGCTCGAGGAACTCGCGGCGAGCCTCATTTGCCCCAAGTTCACCATCTCCCTTCCGCAGGCAATGGCGCACCGGCTCCGCCGCAACTACTTCTGGATCTTCCTCATCCTCCTAGCGGCGTGGCTTCTCAAGGTGGTGGGATCGGTGGGGTTCGGGCTGATCCGCCTGGAGCCTGCCGCACTCCACCTGACGGCCGGCATCGGCTGGACACCGGGCTGGATTGTCCTGCTAGTCGTGCTCGCCTTCTACGCGTATCTGGTCTACATCATGGTGCGACACGGCTCGCCGCGGGAGGAGATCCTCGGAGAAGCGCACGTCTGAACGATGTTCTGGTCCCAGGCGGTTGGGTTCAAAGGCGGACCGGATGTCTCGCAACCCATGCTAGACTGAAGACTTATGGGAATTCCGAACGTGAAGCGCTTCCGGCCATTCTGTCCGGAGTGCAAAGAGAACTTCACCCTGATGGCCGTCCTTCCCAAGGACACGGACGTGGACGCTTATATTGCGGACGCCGTGGCGCGGCATGACCACAAGGCCTACCAGGAATCCAAGCAGCAGCACTTCAAGATCCGCGTCGGCCAGCAGAAGCAGAGGAAGTCGAAGTAGGCGAGCCCGAAAGCGAGCCGCCTGACTGTCAGGGAAGCCGGGCCTTCAGCGTACGCAAGGCCCGGATCGCCTCTTCGGCGACCTCGGTGTCCGGATCGCGCGTGAGCGGTTCCAGGTAGGCAATCGTTTCACGATCGCCGCTATGAGCCAGCACCCAGGCGAGTTCCGTCTTCTCGTCGCGCGTGCCCCGTGCCAGCGAGGTTTCCAGCACCCGTCGAATCTCCGGCTTCCGGGCCGCCTCCGTGAGCAGCGCTCTGGCCTCGCCGGCACGAACGCTCGAATTCAGCGTGTTAATGAGGTACTGAAGCGGGCTGAGCTCGGACATCTCCGTCCGGCCCAGCATCACCAGCGCGAACGCCGCCGAGACGCGGGGCGAGTTCTTCTTCTCCTCGGCGAAGGCCTTCTCCAGCAGCGGCAGATCCGAAGAATCGCCGATGCGGCCCAGTCCTTCCGCGGCCGACTCGCGCAACTCTCCGTCCTTGTCGCTCAGGTACCGCCGCAGCAGTTCGCGGTTCGTAGGATCGGGTAGCATCGCGATCGACGCCAGAGCGGCCCGCCGCACCTTGGGCTTTTCAGTCCGATTGAGCACCTCATGGAGTTGTCCCAACGCCCCGCGGTTCGCCAGCAGCCCGGCGGCTTCGATGGCCGCCACCTGCACCTTTGGCTCCAGGTCTCGCAGCAGGAACTCGACTTTCGGCCCGGCGCTTCGGTCGCCGATCTTCTGGAGTGCGACCAGGGACTCGTAGATGACCTGCGTGTCCTTCGTCCGAATCGCTTCCAGAAGGTCCGGCACCGCCGCGCGCCCTCGCAGAATGCCCAGCGCACGGGCGGCGTTCGCCCTCGACTCCATGCTCGATCCGCCCCGCGCCAGCTTGCCGAGCGCTTCGATGATGTCCGTCCGGACGTCGATATACAGCCCAATAACCTGATCGTTCGTGTCGGTGAATTTCCCGCTGATCCGGTTGCCGGCGCGTTTCAGGCTGGCGGTCAGGCCCGTTCTGACGTAGCCCGGCAAATAGAAGTTCACCAGCCCATCGGTCGCCCGCACCTGGATCTCCGAATCGTTGTCTCGGGTCGCCTGAACCAGCGGCTCCAGGCTGTGCCGGGTGCCGATCCCGACGATCGACTTCACGGCTTCGATCCGCACTTCCACGTCCGGATCCGAGAGCATCTCTCTTAGCTGCGCAATCGCGTCGGAACCCTGGCGAGCCAATTCCTTGGCTGCTTTTCGGCGCACTTTGGGATCGGCGCCGCCCGCTTCCTGGCCGTGGCAGTGGAACGTAGCAAGAATAAGGAAAAGCAGACCGGTTGCACAACGTCGCATACTTCTATCCTATCCGAGCGACGTCGCCGGCAACGGGATGTTGCCTCACAACTTGAGACAGATCCCGCGCCGGTAGAGCCAATAGCAGGCGCACCACATCACCGCCGCGCACAGGCACGCCTGCACGGCCGGCCCGAACGCTCCCGCAAGCGCGAACCGGCCGGTGAAGATGGCGGCGGTCCGGTCGATCCATCCGTTGAACAACTGCCAGAGCATGTAGATGAAGATGGAGTTCGTCCCCACGACAACCAGCGGGAACGCGGGCCTTCTCCATCCCTTCGAGTCGAACAGCCAGAAGAAGACCGCCAGCCCGAGGACCACGATGCCGGTATGGAAGAACGTGAACGACGCCGTCCAGGCCTTGTGAATCACTGGATTGACCGGCGCCAGGGCGAAGCCCAGCACGAAGCACGCCGCCGCCGCGGCCGCCAGAATTCGCAGCTTTGAGCCGGCGGGACGCGTGGCCTTGAGAAGAGTTCCCGCCCAGGCTCCAAACAGGACCGTCACTGAACTGCCGAGAAAGTTAATCGACGACCAGTCCCAGCCGTGGTTCAACCGGAAGACGGCCATGTCGAACCGCGCGCCCACGTTGTCCGCGCCGGAGAACGGCCCGCCGGAACCGGGGAACGCCACGTATAATCCCCAATTGGCGAGCATCAATCCGGCCGCCGCCGCCGCTTGCCAGCGGAACCGCCGCTGGAGGATCAGGAAACAGACGAAGTAAGACAGGCCCAGTTGCGTGAGGGTCTCGTACGGTTCATACGCCCAGCGTCCGGCGTGATAGCACGTCAGGAACTGCCCCAGCAGGGCCAGCTTCAATGTCCGGATCGAGGCGTGCCCCATCACTCCCATGAAGCCCTCGCCGTGCTCCTTGCGCCTGGCGAGTGCGAACGGCAGGGCCGTGCCGATCATGAACAGGAACGACGGCATGATCAGCTCCCACGGGATCAGGCCTTCCCACTTCACGTGGTTGAAGAACGCCGCCAGCCATTGGTAGTTCGGATCTTTCAGTTCACCCAGCCCGAAGGCGTGGGAGACCAGGACGAGCATCACGAATCCCCGCATCGCATCGAGAGCGAGATAGCGCCGGGGAAGGGCCGGCTCGGGTTGCGGCTGGGCCAGCACCGGGAGCCGCTACCGGACGAACTCCAGAAACTCGACCTTCTTCGGGATCACGCCGGCCTCGTACCCAAGGTCAAGCAGCTTCTGCGCCGCCTTTGGCACCTCCTCGCCGCAGTCCGCCGTGTAGTGGTTGACGTACATGCCGACGAACTTGTCGGCGAGGCTGAGGTCCATGTCCCGCGCGAACTGCAAGGCGTACCGGAGAGCTTCTTCGTGGTTGTCGAGCGCGTACTGGATGCTCTCACGCAGCATCCGGCAGCACTCGCTTCGGATTTCGGCTGGCAGGGAGCGCAGCAACGCGTTCGCGCCAAGGGGCAAGGGGAGACTGTACCGCTGTTTCCACCACGCGCCGAGATCGAGCACCGCATGAAAGCCGCCGCTCGCGTAGGTCAACTGTCCTTCGTGGATCACCAGGCCGGCATCCACGGCCCGGTCCTTGACGGCGTCGAGGATCCGGTCGAACGGGGTCACGACCGGCTCGAAATCGGGCTGGAACAGCTTGAGCGCCAGGTACGCGGTCGTCAGTTTGCCGGGCACCGCGATGCGCTTGCCCTTGATTTCCGCGGCCTCCATCGGGCGGGCGGAGACCAGCAGGGGTCCGTATCCGTCGCCGACGCTCGACCCGCTCGCCATGAGGACGTACTTGTCGGCGATGTAGGGATAGGCGTGGTAGGAAACGGCCGTCAGATCGTACCGTCCCTCGACCGCCCTCTGGTTCAACGACTGGATGTCCTCTAATACGTGGCGGAACGTGGTCAGCTTCGAGCGGACCTTCCTGGTCGCCAGTCCGTAGAACATGAAGGCGTCATCGGAATCCGGACTGTGCGCACAAACGATCTCCCTGGGAGCAGAGGGTTGCATGGCGAGCAAGACTCCCAATCTTAACAGATTGAGCTAGCGGCCCATCGCATCAATGGGTCAGTTCCTTGATCCTTATGTTTCTGAACTCCACCCGCGTGTCATGACCGAGGAACCCGACATGGCCGCTTGTGCGTGACAGGCCGGGGTGCTCCTTGAGGACCTGCGGTTCGCGGACGATATCGAGGTCGGCGTCGACGATGATCACGCCATTCAGGGTGACCCGGATGCGCCGCCCGTCGGCCATGATCTCTTCCTCGTTCCACTCGCCCGCCTTCCTGAGAAAACCGGACCGGGCGGGGATCACGCCGTAGACCGATCCGTGGTGCTGCTCCGGCTTGAGCCAGCCTTTGTATTTCTCGTGCCCGTCGTCGAGAATCTGGATTTCCATGCCGGCATAGGCGGCGTCTCCCTCCAGCGGAGCGCGGATGCCCACTCCGTTGTTTCCGCCAGGCTCCATGCGGAATTCGAAGCGAAAGACGAAATCCGAGTACTCCTTTTCGGTGTAGAGATTGCCGCCGCCATCGGCCGGGCAGACAAGCACGCCCTTGTCGACGACGTAGCCGCGGCCGTGCTTTCCGACCAGGGTCCATCCCTTAAGCGACCTGCCGTCGAACAGGGCGGTGAAGCCGGGTTCGACGGCCACTGAGGAACATCCACACACCAGCGCGGTGAATAACAATGCGAGAGGTTTCATAGGGAATCCAGTTTACCCGAAGCCAACGGGAGGCGACGCCACGCGGACAGGGAGAATACAAACGGGGATTCCCCACCTGGGACGGCCTGACGAGGCTCCGCCTCAGATTTCTTCAGCCGCCGATGAACGCCGATCAACGCCGATGATTGTGAAGGCGCTATCCGTGTTCATCGGCGCTCATCGCGGTCCGAGGAAGAACCCTCTCTAGTCGGCTAGGGCGATGGTGACGGTGTTGGAGTTCACCCCGCCAATGCGGAGAACTACCGGCACGGTGTCGCCCGCCGGCGCGCCGGCCGGCAGTTTGACGTTCACCTGGTACAGCCCGACATAGCCGGGGGCAAGCCCCGAGTAACTGACTTCCGCCTCAACTCCACCGATGGTGACCACCGGCTGCACGATGGTCCAGGCCAGCGGATCGAGCGGTCCTGGCGCACCCGTCGGCGGCTGATTCGTAACTGGACCCAGACCGGTGCAGTAGATCGAGATGTAGTCGCCGCGGCGCGCCGGATGCCCTCCGAACGGCGACCCCGCCGGCGCCGCCGGCACGCCTTCCAGCGAGATCAGGATCGCGCCCTGGCCGGCCCCGGACATGTCCGCTGAGAAGATTCCGGGCGCGAACGGCGCCAGCTTCACTTGAATCGAGTTCCCGGGGAGCCCGTCGGATTCGATGCTGAGCATCGCCTCGCCCAGGCCCGCCGCTTCCCACGGAACCTGCCCGTTGATCTGCAACGGCGACACGAAATACAGCGGTAAGAGGTGGCCGCCAAGCGTCAGCTTGGCGCCTCCGAGAAAGACCGGCCACGAGGCGCCGGCGCGTTCGGTCCTGGAGGCGAGGCCCGTCCCGAAAATCGCCAGCAGGCTGCCCGGAGCGACCGCTGCGCCGCTTGCATAGCTCGCCACGTTCACCGCGCCGCCCTGGTTCAGCGCGGCGGGCGGCGGCGAGTAGACGTCGGGCGCCGCGAGCCTCCCCAGCGGCGCTTGCAGATTGGCGCTCCGGATTCGCTCGACCAGATCGTACTTCGGCCGGTCGGCGACATCCACCAGTCCGAAGGCGTAATTCTCCCCGTACACCAGGGCCGGACCGTGGCCCGGCCCGCGGCCGCCGACCGGCTGGTCGCGATACTGGAACCAGCACACCCCGATGCCGTACGGATCGCGCCGCGCATCTTCCAGGTAGCGGCGATACAAATCACCTGCCGCCGCATCGTCCCTCGCTCGCACCGCCGGATACGCGCCGAAGCCGCGCATCATGTTGTAGGTCGATGGGAACGAGAACTCGCCGAGAAGCACCGGCTTGTCTGTCTCCCGGAACAGCCTGTCCGTCAACCCATCCGGGAACTGGAACGCGTAGCGGTCATAGCCGATCACGTCGCAGTACGGCGCGATCAGCCGCCAATCCTCTTCGTTAATCCACCAGTTCGGCACGATCCAGAAGCCGAAGTAGAGGTGGTTCGGATCCAGTTCCTTGATGGTCTGGTAGAGGAAGCCGTAGTAGCGGCGCGCGAAGAACCGCCGCAGCGTTTCGAGGTCGCCCGCGGGCGGCGAGGGGATGGCGGTGTACAGGCCTTCCACGGAGGCGGCCTGCACCCTCCACGACGACGCCATCGCCGGCACGCTGCCGCCGTAAATCGAGGCCAGCGCCTCGTCCACCAGCGCGCGCTTGGCCGCCACCGTGGACGGCTTGCCGAGCATCTCCGAAATCTCCTCCGGCGTGATGATGTCGTCGTACTCGTTGTGCACGCTCCAGCCCACCACCAGCGGATCGTTCTTCCTCGGCAGGATTTGCGCCCCGAGCGAAGCCCGCAGCCGCTCGCGGATCGCCGCATCGAAGATGTCCGGATGACGGGAGACGTTCGGAACGTCCCAGAAGTAGAGGACCGGGATGATTGGCAGGCCGCCCGTGTCGGTGGACCATTTTCCCAGGCCGGAGAATCCCCAAGCCCTGAGGCGGCGCGCGGTCAGGTCATTCGCTTTGGCGGACCAGTCCGGGCCGTACTTACGGATCATGTTCACCGCGTGGAAAGCGACGTCCTCGGTGCCGTCGGTCTGGCCCCAGGAGTTCACGCCCCAGGCGGCCGACCAGGGCGGCGTCTTCGGCGGCAGTTCCTCGAAGAACCACGTCCGGCCGGTGACCGGCGTCCGGTCCCAGTCGAGCGCCGGCGCGGTGGTCACCCCGATGTAGAAGCATGGATTGCCGTCGGGCGTGATCAGCCACCAGACGCCGTTCCGCTTCGTCACGCGGTAGAAGCCGGTCAGCTGCTCCTTCCAGCCCGCGAAGGTGATTCCACCATAGGTGTCGTAGCCGGAGGGCACGCTCCACTCGGTTAGTTTCTGCTCCTCGAATTCGGCGGCCGGGGCCAGTTCGGTTTCGCTTTTCACTTTTTGCGGCCAGTCGCCGTAGCGGCTCTGGCCGTAGCGATCCACGTACGGCGCGAACTCGATGGGATCGGGTGCGGCCACAAATCGAACCGTCGCCGTCAGCGTCAGAGTTTCGCCCACCGGAGCGGACCACGGAACGAGCTCCGCCGTGCCGGGAGCGAGCAGCATCAACGGTAGCGGCCTCGCAGCCTGCTCTTCCAGCGGAACAGTCAAAGTCTTCCCGCCGCTGCTCGCGACGGTGAGACTCTTTTGGACAATCAGATACTCCGCTGTGCCGGCGGCCCACGACGGGACCAGGTTCGCGGACAGGTCCACAGTGTAGTGAGGCTGGAAACCGCCCATGAATTGCCCGAGGAGTTGCCCGTCGAGCCGGAGTTCCGAGGAAGCCGGGCCGATGACCGCCTGCAATACGTAATCGCGCTCCAGTTGCCAGGCGGGTGACGGCACCAGGAAACGCCATTGCGCGCCGTCGGCCACGCCGAGGGCGATCTTGAGCGAGCTCAGCCGGCAGGGAGCGCTGCCCGCCGTCTGGTTCTCGAAATCGAGATAGAAGCCGAGCTTGGCGTTCCAGTCGGACTGGTCGGCGAGAAACAAGCGGCATTCCGACGCGATTGCCGGCGCCGCCAGCAACAGCGTCAGCAGAGGCCGCCACCGCCACCGTACCGGAGCGCTATCCATCGACAGTCTCCCGAATACTAACCGGCTTACTGCGGGTAAACGTATCCGTAGTAAGCGATATTGTTATCCGCAACGGTAGGGCAAGCGGTTTCGCCTGCCTCACGGATACACCGGACGTACCGCCATCCCGCCGGCCAGCGGCCGGTTGGCAGGCAGCGCCACGGAATCCCCTTCCTGGAGACCCTCCAGCACCTGCGCGCGGGTGATGCTCGAAGCGCCGAGCGAGATCTTCCTCCAGACGATCCTGTCGCCTTCCAGTACGTACACTCCCGCTTCGTTCGATGCCCGCCGCAGCGACTCCTTGGGGATCGTCAGCGCATTGTCCACGGCCTCGGAGAGAATCTCGGCGTTGATGTTCGTCCCCGGCAACAACCCGCCGTCCGGATTGTCCACTGCGCAGACCACCTCCCCAATCTGCCGCGTTCCGAGCGCGACGATCTCCGTCGGGAGTTTCTCGACGGCGCCCTTCCAGACGCGTCCAGGCAGAGCGTCCCACGTGATGGTCACCGGCCTTCCTGTGGCTACCCGGCCCAGTTCCGGCTCGTCCACATGCACGCGCACGCGGACCTTTTCCAGTTGCCCGACATTAGTTGCCAGGTCGCCGGCGTTCAGATACGCGCCGGGCCGCGCGGCCATGTCGTAGACCATGCCGGCGATGGGCGAACGGATCACCGCCTGCTGGATGCGCAGGCGCGCGAGCATCGCCGCCGCCTCTGCCTCCTGGAGTTTGGCCTGCGAGGCCGTCCGGTCGGTTTCGCTTACCAGCGCGCTGCGCCTGCTCTCGAGCGACTGGACCTGCGCCCGCGCACGCTCTTCACGCCGCTCGGCGTCGATGACCTCCTGCCGCGTCGCCGCCTGCCTGTCGGAGAGCCGCGCCAGCGCCGCATGTTCCTTTTGCGCCACCTCCAATTCGAGCTTTGCCGCTGCCAGTTCGCCTTCGATGACAGCTCGGTCGGCGGGCTTGCCGCCGCGCTCGATCAGGTCGAGTTCCGCGCGCGCGAGAAGGATGCGGGCTTCGGCAGCCGCCAGATCTGCCTTCGCTTCCCGCGCACTGAGTTCCGCCAGCGGCTCGCCTTTGTGCACGCGCTGCCCGCGCTCGACGAAGACCCTTTCCACCAGCCCTGGACGCTCCGCCCGGACCGGCGCCCATTCGATCGGCTCCACCCGGCCGTTCGTCGATAACGTGCTGATCAGCCGTTCGCGCTTCACCTTCGCGAATGGAACCTCCGGGGGAGCCGACCCTCGCCGATACATCCACCAGGCGAGCAGCAGGATGAGAACGGCGACGCCGGTCAGGAACTTCTTCACGCGCGGCTGCTCCTGGCGCAATGGTCGAACAACAACTGCCATTCGGCCCTCTGGACTTCGAGAGCAAGCCGCTCGCGAGGCGAACCCCGCTCCCGCCGCGCTTGCTCGCAAAGCTCGATGAACGCGAACGGATCCCACGTGGGGCCGAAGGAGACGCCCGCCTCGGAGATTGCCTGCGCGATGAGCCGGGCCTCTTCAAGCAACCGCCCGAACACCGGGTGATTTCCGACGCGCCGGAACCAGTACCCGGAGTTGCTCGCATCCGGCTCCTGTCGGTGCATGATCCCGTGCCAGAAGCTGCCGTCCGGCGTCTGAATTTTCTGCGACAGGGAATGCGACTCCTCCAGGCAGGAGAAGTACAACCACAGGCCGCTGAGGGCCGCCTCCGGGGCGGGCGCGTTCGGAAACAGCGCGTTGGCCGAGACCCTCCCCAGTCGGCGCCGCGCCTCCTCCAACGAGCACCGGCCGTGGGCCAGCGGCATCAACCGTTGTCCGCTGCCGTCCAGCGCCAGGATCTCCTCAACTTCCTTCCCGTAGGCCGATGGGTTGAATGGCATGCGCTAGAGCTATTGTCGCAGATGGCGACACCAGCCCCAGGCGGAAGGCGGGCTCTCCGCGCCGCCCCTACGCCTTGCCTGCCCGCGCCGCCTTCTCGAACAGCGGCAGCAGTCTCCGCCGCGTGTCGGCGAACTGCTCCGGCTTGATGTGTTCGGCCACCAATGGAACCGAGTCCGGCAGCGTCAGGATCTTCTCGACAAACAGTGGGTAGTTCAGCTCGCCGTCCATCGGCCCCGGCAATTCGTACGACCGTCCGTCCGCCGCCAGCCGGAAATCCTTCAAGTGCACCAGGGCCGCGCGATCGCCCAACAACTCGAAGATCTCGCCGAGCACGGTTTCGCGTTCCTGGTAGCGCGGCACAATGGTGAGGTTCGGCGGATCGATCACCGCGCCGACGCACGCCGGGAGCCGCTTGAGAAGCGCGGTCAGCGACGGCGCGTCCGGGCAGGCCAGCGTCACGTAGGTTTCGAGCGCCACCATCAGCTTGGCCTGCTCCAGCCGCTTCGTGTAAGGCTCCAGGAAGCGCACGATGGCATTCGACGCCTCGGGCGTGTAGTTGAGCGCGTCGGCCTTCATCAGGTCGGTGGAATGGCTGCCGGTCCAGGCCACCAGGCGGCTGCTGCCCAACTGGGGCGCCAGGTCTATGGCGCGTTCGAAGTCCTGCCGCCGGCATTCCATCATCACCAGTTCCGGCTGGCAGCAGTTGACGTAGGCGCCGAGCACCTCGGCCCGAACGCCTTCCTTCTTCAGCCAGCCCGGCAGCGCCTTCAGAAACGACTCGTCGACGCGCGGCCAGGGGAACTGGATCTGGGCATAGCGAAACCCGGCGGCCCTCGCCGCCGCCAGCGTCCTCCGTGCGGTGGTCTCATCCGTGCCCAGGTGGCAGAAGACGCCCAACCGGTTCGCCGACCACTTCTTGTCACGGGCTGCCGCCCGCCCGCAGGCGGCCAGCAGTCCCAAGCTCCCACCCAGCAACCGACGTCGCGTCATGACTTCCCTCCCGGCAGCGCCCACGGCTTTCGGTAGGCGCGGGTGATGAACATGTTCGTCTCGGGCAACCCCTCGACGCGCTCTTCCCCAGGCTGCCACTTGATCTTACTCCCGGATTGCAACGCGATGTTGCCGAGGTGCGCAACGGTACTCACGAAATGCCCGACCTCCAGGTTGGTCACCGGTTGCTGCCGCGAGCGGGTGCAATCAAGGAAATTGCGCACGTGCGCGGGCCGCCCGTCGGCGCCCCGGTCGTTTGGGTCCACGGGCCGCTTGAACGTCCGCAGTTTCTTCTTCCTCGGCTCGGGAATCACTTCCCAGCCGTCGCCGTCCACGATCAGAGTGGCCTCGGTGCCGGTGAACGACAGGCCGTGCGGCCGGTTGCCGGGCCCGACGCCTCCCACCATCAGGTGTTCCCAGATGAGCGTGTGAGTCGGGAAATCGTACACGGCCATCTGAGTGTCTGGAGTTTCGGAGTTGTCGTCCACGACGAACTTCCCACCTGAGCTGGTTACCGTCACCGGCGGCGCCGGCCCCATGGCCCACAGCGCGAGGTTCAGCAGATGGACCGCCCAGTCCGTCATAAGCCCGCCGGCGTAATCCCAGAACCAGCGGAAGTTGAAGTGGAAGCGGTTCTTGTTAAACGGCCGCTTCGGGGCGGGTCCAAGCCACATGTCGTAGTCCACGCCGGCGGGCGGCTCGCCGTCGGGCGGATGTCCGATGCCGCCCACCCAATCGAGATAGGCCCAGGCGCGGATCAGCCGGATCTTCCCCAGGCGGCCGGCTTGCACCGTTTCGATCGCCTCGCGGTAGTGGTCGCCGCTTCGCCATTGTGTGCCCATCTGGACCACGCGCTGGTGGCGCTTCGCCGCCTCCACCATCGCGCGGCCTTCGGCGATGCTCGTCGCCAGCGGCTTCTCGACGTACACGTCCTTGCCTTCCTGGCAGGCGTAGATGGTGGGCAGCGCGTGCCAGTGGTCGGGTGTGGCCACCAGGCACACGTCCACGTCCTTCCGTTCCACCACCCGGCGGAAATCCTTGACCGCCTCTGGACGCATGCCGCGAAGCCTCTCGATATGCGCGAGGCCGCTGGCGAGCTGGTTGTCGTCCACGTCGCACAGCACGACACAATCGACTTCGGGGTTGTCGAGGAAGGTCTTGATATCGACCTTTCCGATTCCCCCGCAGCCTATCCAGCCGACGCGGATGCGGTCATTCGCGCCGGCGGCTCGGCCGGCGGCAAGACCGGCGAAAGCGGCCGCCGACTTGCCGAGGAACACACGACGAGAGGTTTGCATGATGGCAACTCCTTCCCTGGCAATATAAGACGACGGACTCTGCGATTCAAGAGGAGGGTGAAGAACAAAAAGCGGGTGTTTGGAACATGATGTTCCAATTGTGCCGATCGGCCTTCGCGCTAATCGCCGGGCTCGGCTCGCTCACGGTCGCGGCACAGGTGTGAGGCGTTGGCGCCGAACCGCGCGCGTCAGGAAGCGGATCATTGTGACCTCACCAGGCGGGCGCCTTGTCGCCGACGAAGCGGGTGATCTTCCGCCAGCGTGTGACCGGCTCGCGAAAGTGGTCGCGCTGGAACAGCGGGCAGTTGACGCCCGGCGGGTCGATCGCCACGCAGGTGTTTCCGCGAAGCAGAATTGTGTAGATCCGTTTCTCGATGCTGACGTTCTTGGTCGTTTCGCGCAGCGGGAAGCTGAAGCTGACGGCGTCATTCTCGGCCACCCCGCCCACGCGGGCGAAGCGTCCGGAGAACGCGGACGGGCGCGTCTTGCCGTTCACGGCGACAACGCACTCCTCGGGCTTGACCCATCCTGGAACCCGGATCGAGAGGTCCGCCGACTGCTTCATCTTGACGTCCACCCGCCCCGCATAGGGAATATGGCTGTCCACGTCGGCCTGGGCCGAGGCGCGGTTCACGAGCAGGTTCACGGCGAGCCGGCCGTTGTCGAACGTCAGCGCGTGCTCCCACGCGTAGTACAGGGTTCGGGCGGCGTTTCCGGTGCAGCAGTGCATGATTCCGGCATCGCGGTAGCCGCGCTCGTGGGGGCTCCGCGGCGGGAAGTAGTCGTTGGGCGCCATCATTCCGCCGAAGCCGCCGAGGTTTCGCTCCACCACCCGTTCCGTGGAGTAGTGGGGCGGAACGGCGGAAGGTGCGCTCCGCTTGCCCAGCCAGTAGACCCAATCGGCCCGCCGCAGTTGCGCTTCCGCGAACAGGTTTCGCAGCCAGGCTTCGGCGTGGTCCCAGTAGTCTCCGACACCGTTCCGGCTGAGCTTCAACGCCAGCGCGATCATGTCGGCGACCTCGCAGGTTTCCAGATTGCAGGGCGCCTCGAGGTCGACCCATTCGGGAAAGTATCCGAGGTTGAGTTCGCCCTTAGTAAGCGCGTACTCGAAGCCGCGGCGGGCAAACTCGACGGCATCGCGGTCGCCCGCGGCCAGGCCGTAATCGAGCAGCGACAGCAGGATCATTGTGTGGCCATGGAAGTGGATCATCCGGAAGTCCGGGAAGTTGTACAGGAACCGCCCGTTGCCGTCGAACTGATTGCAGTCCTCCATGACCCACCGGGAGAGCCCGGCCGCGAGATCGAGCGCGGGCTCGTAACGCGTGAAGCGGTAGTAATTGGTGAGTCCCTGGATTGCCCAACTGGCGTAAGTGGCCGGATTGTGCACCGCCGATTTCGGGTCTCTGGCTAAGTACCGGCCGCCCGTTCCGTAAGTATGCCAGGCGAACCTTGCCTTGCGCCCGTCGGGGACGGCCAGCGTGCGGAGCCCTTCGGCGACCCGCGCTCCGGCTTCTTTCCACGACGCTTCGCCCGTGAGGAGGTGGTAAACGGTCATGGCGCCGAGCATTCTGCCGATCATCACCGGGGTGGCGTAATGGTCGCCCGGCGTCTCGTAAAGATCCTCGTCGGGATTCTGAGGACCGGTGGCCGCTCGATACCACGGCCGTCCGATCTTGGGGTAATACAGCAGGCCGTCGGGTCCCTGCATCTGCCGCATCACTTCCATCCAGCGCTGCTCCACGTGAGGATTCTGGACGCTGCCGGAGACGAGCCGCAGCAGCGGCAGCGCTTCCATGAACTTCGCCTGCACGACGTCCGATTCGTCGTGGCGCATCATGGGAGGGTTGCTGTTGAAGATCACCCACCAGTAGATCTCGTAGTCGGCTTCGGGGTCGGTCGCCTCGGTCAGGCAGTTGATGGTCAGCCGGGCCATCTCCTGGAGATCCAGGGTGTCCGGCGCCAGGGCCTCATACGATTGGCCCCGGTAGTCCGGCCGCGCAACCTTCGGAATCGAGGGGTTGATGTAGCGAATGGCCGTGCTTCTCTTTGCCTCAGCCGATACCGCTCCGGCAACGGCGACCTGGAGGACCTGGCGTCGCGTCGGCAAGATGGTCATGGGGCACGCTCCTGGGGGTAACCGCACTGAAGATTAGCACACGGCCGCTGGAGCGCGGAGATTGCGTCAGACCGATTTGCCGGCCAGCCCGAAGTGCGGTGCTGCCTCCAGCAGCCGGCGGTCGTTGGTCCAGATTTGCGGCGGCGCCGCGCGCCTCCTACCCCTCGCCCCCCACCCGCAGCACCGCCAAGAACGCCTCCTGGGGGATGTCCACCCGGCCCACCCGCTTCATGCGGCGCTTGCCTTCCTTCTGCTTTTCCAGCAGCTTCCGCTTGCGCGTGATGTCGCCGCCGTAACACTTGGCCAGCACGTTCTTGCGCATCGCCGGGATGTTCTCCCGGGCGATCACCTTCGCCCCGATCGCCGCCTGGAGCGCGACCTCGAACATCTGCCGCGGGATCAGCTTGCGCAGCCGCTCGATCAGCGCCTTGCCGCGCTCGTAGGCGTGATCCTTGTGGACGATCATCGACAGGGCGTCCACCGGCTCGCCCGCCACCAGCACGTCGAGCTTCACCATCGGCGACACCCGGTAGCCGGCCAGGTGATAGTCGAGCGAGGCGTAGCCGCGCGAGGACGACTTCAGCCGGTCGTAGAAGTCGAGCACGATCTCGTTGAGCGGCAGCTCGTAGACCAGCAGCACGCGGCCGCCGCCGATGTACTCGAACTTCTTCTGCGAGCCGCGCTTCTCTTCGAGCAGCTTCAGGATCTCACCCAGGTACTCCTCGCGGGTGATCACCGTCGCCTCGATGACCGGCTCCTCCACCTGCTGGATCAGGGAAGCATGCGGCCACCGGGTCGGGTTGTCCACTTCCACCAGCTCGCCATCGCTCCTGGTCACGCGGTAGCGAACGCCGGGCGCGGTGGTGATCAGGTGGATCTGAAATTCGCGCTCCAGCCTTTCCTGAACGATCTCCAGGTGCAATAGCCCGAGAAAGCCGCAGCGGAATCCGAAGCCGAGCGCCGCCGAGTTCTCCGGCTCGAAGTTGAACGCGCTGTCGTTCAGGCGGAGCTTTTCGAGAGCGTCGCGCAGCAGTCCGTGCTCGTGCGACTCCACCGGGTAGAGGCCCGCGAACACCATCGGCTTGACTTCCCGGAATCCCGGCAGCGGTTCCGAGGCTGGCTCCCTGTCGTCGGTCACCGTGTCTCCCACCTGGGCGTCGGACACCGTCTTGATGTTGGCGACCAGGTAACCGACCTCGCCCGCCGAGAGTTCCTCGCACGGCGCCGGCTTCGGCGACTGGAATCCCAGCCCCTCGACCTCATAAGTCCTGCCGTTTGACCACAGCCGGATCTTCTGCCCGAGGCGCAGCCGGCCGTCGACGACGCGGAGCAGCGTGATCACGCCGCGGTAGGAATCGAACCAGGAGTCGAAGATCAGCGCGCGTAGAGGAGCGTCGGGGTTGCCTGGCGGCGGCGGAACCAGGTGCACGATGGCTTCGAGAGTTTCGTGAATGCCGACGCCGTTCTTGGCGCTGACCAGCAGCGCGTCCCGCGCCGGCAGCCCGACGACGTGCTCGATTTCTTCCTTGATCCGCTCGGGCTCGGCCGCCGGCAAGTCGATCTTGTTGATGACCGGAACGATCTCCAGGTTGTGGTGCAGCGCCAGATACGTGTTAGCGAGCGTCTGCGCCTCCACGCCCTGCGAGGCGTCCACCACCAGAAGCGCGCCTTCGCACGCCTGTAAGCTGCGCGAAACCTCGTACGTGAAATCGACGTGCCCGGGGGTGTCAATGAGATTCAACTGGTAACGGTTGCCGTCATCGGCAACGTAATCGAGGCGGACGGCGTGCGCCTTGATGGTGATCCCGCGCTCCCGCTCCAGGTCCATGGAGTCCAGAACCTGCTCCATCATCTCGCGCTCGGAAAGCGCCCCCGTCAGCTCCAGCAGGCGGTCGGCGAGCGTGGATTTCCCATGGTCGATGTGCGCAATGATAGAGAAATTTCGGATGTACTGGGGATCCATGCGGTATGATGAGGCTCTGAATCCCGATTATCCCACATGGGTTACGCCAACATCGTCTTCGAGCCCGCCGAAGACGGCATCGCGCTGATCAAGCTCAACCGGCCGCAGAAGCTCAATGCGCTGAATCAGCAGACCGTTCGCGAATTGGACGATGCGCTCGCGCGCGCCGAGTCCGACGCCGCCGTCCGCGCTCTTGTTTTGACCGGCGAGGGCGAGAAAGCGTTCGCTGCCGGAGCGGACATCCAGGAGCTGGCCACCCTCGACCCGGTGGCCGCGCGCGAGACTTCGCTTTACGGGCAGCGGGTCTTCCGCCGGCTGGAGACCCTGCCGAAACCGTCGGTGGCGGCGATCAACGGCTACGCGCTCGGCGGCGGGCTCGAGCTGGCGATGAGCTGCACGCTGCGGGTGGCCTCGGCCACCGCCAGGCTGGGGCAGCCGGAATTGAAATTGGGCATCATCCCCGGCTACGGCGGCACCCAGCGGCTCCCGCGACTGGTGGGGCGGGGAAGGGCGCTCGAAATGCTCCTGACCGGCGAGCCCATCGACGCCGCCGAAGCTCTTCGCATCGGCCTGGTGAACCACGTGGTTCCGCCCGAGGAGCTTCTGCCGTTCTGCCGCAGCCTGCTGCGCAAGATGCTTGAGAACGGCCCGGTCGCCATGGCGCTGGCGATCGACGCGGTGGACCGCGGCCTCGGCATGAGCCTCGAGGATGGTCTACACTACGAAGCGAGCGGTTTCGCGATTTCCGCCGCCACCGAGGACCGGACCGAGGGCATGCGGGCGTTTCTGGAGAAGCGCAAACCGGCGTTCAAGGGAAAATAGACATGGCGAACAGGACCATCGAAGGACACCTCGACGCGAAAGGCTTGAAGTTCGCGCTTCTGGTAACTCGTTTCAACAGCTTCGTCACCGAGCGCCTGCTGACGGGGGCCCTCGACGCGCTGTCGCGCACCGGCGCCAATCCCGACGACATCGACATCGTGCGCGTCCCCGGCTCCTGGGAATTGCCGCTCGTCGCCCGCGAAGTCGCTCTCCAAAAACGGCACGACGCCATCGTCTGCCTGAGCGCCGTCATCCGCGGCGACACGCCGCACTGGGACTACATCGCCGCCGAAGCCTCGAAGGGGCTGGCGCAGACGGCGATGGAGAACGGCGTGCCGGTGGCGTTCGGCGTCCTCACCTGCGACACGCTCGAGCAGGCCATCGACCGCGCCGGCGCCAAGAGCGGCAACAAAGGCTACGACGCGGCCATGAGTGCCGTCGAAATGGGCAACCTCATGCGGCGGCTGCGGAACGGCACGTGAGTCGTTGATGCCGTCCCGTCACAAATCCCGCGAGCGCGCACTCCAGATCCTGTTCCAGATCGACATCCGAAACCAGCCGTCTGAGGAGGCCATCGCCGCCTTCGTTGGTTCGCTGTATTCGGAAGATGGAGAAGAGGCCCGGCCGCACGATCCGTTCATGGAAGAGCTGGTGAGGGGAACGGCCGCCGGCGTCGCTGAAATCGACGCCCGCATCGCCGGCCACTCCGAGCACTGGCGCCTGGAACGAATGCCGGTGGTCGACCGCAACATCCTGCGGCTGGCCGTCTACGAAATGACGAACGCCGGAACGCCGCCGGCGGTGGTGATCGACGAGGCCCTCGAGCTGGCGCGGCGGTTCTCCGGCGAGGAATCCGTCGCGTTCATCAACGGCGTGCTCGACGCGGTGATGCGCGACCTCGCCCCTCGCCCGGCCTGAGTTATCGGCGTTCATCGGCGTTCATCGGGGGCCGATCGTCTTCCTTCGTCCGCCCGCGCTGGCGGAGCGCTTCGCGCAGCACGAACTCGATCTGCCCGTTGACGCTCCGCAACTCGTCGTCCGCCCAGCGCCGCAACTGCTCGAACAGCGCCGCGTCGATCCGCAACGGAAACGTTTTGCGCCCCGCCATCACCCGCCTACTGGTAGATGGTCCCGGTGTTCACCACCGGCTGGGCCGCCCGCTCGCCGCACAACACCACGAGCAGGTTGCTCACCATCGCCGCGCGCCGCTCCTCGTCCAGCTCCAGGATCTTCTGCTTGGAAAGCATGTCGAGCGCCATCTCCACCATGCCGACAGCGCCTTCGACGATTCGCTGCCGGGCCGCGATGATCGCTCCCGCCTGCTGCCGCTGTAGCATCGCGGCGGCGATTTCCGGCGCGTACGCCAGGTGGCTGATTCGGGCCTCGATCACCTCGACACCCGCCACGTTCAGCCGCTCCTGGATTTCCTCCTTGAGGTGCTTCGCCACCGTCGCCGTATGGCCGCGGAGCGACGTGACGGCCTCTTCGTGCGAGTCATACGGGTAGTTGGTCGCCAGGTTGCGCAGCGCCGCCTCGCTCTGCACGTGGACGTAGTTCTCGTAATTGTCCACCTGGAACGAAGCCTCCGCCGTGTCCACCACCTGCCAGACCACCACCGCCGCGATCTCGATCGGATTGCCTTCGTGATCGTTGACCTTCAGCCGCCCGGTTTCGAAGTTCCGTACCCGGAGCGAAACGTGCTTCTTGCTGAAGAACGGGTTCGCCCACTGCAAACCGGCCTTCCGGACCGTGCCGCTGTACTTCCCGAACAGCAGCAACACCGCGCCCTGGTTCGGCTGCACCATGAACAGGCCCGCCAGCAGCAGAAGGTCCAGCGCCGTGAGGATGGCCAGCAGAATGACCAGCGACGCTTGCTCCCCTCTCGGCACGTTCTGGTTGACGAAGACGAAACCATAGATGCACGCGCAAAGAAAAGCGATCAGCACAATCGCCATCGGCACGCCAGCAACCGCGGTACGGGGAATCTCTTTGATCATTGATACCTCCTTTATATCTAAATGATATCATGCCAATGTCAGTCTGTCACGTCCCGATCTGCTACCGTGGGGAACATGGTGACGCGACGAGCATTTGCCCTCGAGTTGGCTTCGGCGGCAGGAGTGGTGCGCGGAGCGGGTTTCGCTGGGACGATAGGGCTTCAGCTCTATAGCCTCCGGCAACTCTTGGAGAAAGATGTCCCTGGTACGCTGGCGCTCGTCCGCCGGATGGGATTCCGGGAGGTCGAGGTATCGGGCCTGTATGGCTTGACGGCGCCGGTGTTCTTCGCGGAGCTGACCAAAGCCGGTCTTGAACCCAAGTCGATGATCGCCGCCTGGGCAGAGTTCGACCGCAGGTCGGATCAGGTGGCGGAGCAGGCCAAGATCCTCGGCGTCAAGTACGTCGTGTGCGGGAACATTCCGACCCGTGGAAACGCCCTGACCCCGGAGGAGTGCCGCATGGCGATCGGCCGGTTCAACCGGTGGGCGGAGGCGCTGGGCAAGGCGGGGCTGACGTATTGCTACCATCCGCACGGTCCCGAGTTCCAGCCGTCACCCGACGGGACGCTGTTCGACACCCTGGTCCGTGGAACCCGCGAGGCCGGCGTCGAGTTCGAGTTGGACACGTTTTGGGTGGTCCACGGCGGCGAGGATGCGGCCGGCCTGCTGCGCCGCTACCCGGGCCGGTTCCCGCTGTCGCACATCAAGGACAAGAGGAAGGGAACGCCGCTTCACGTCCATCCGAGAGACGTGGCCGAGGAGGATAGTGTGGTTCTCGGCACGGGCATGGTGGACTGGAAGTCGTTTCTGAGGGAAGCGCAGCGGGCGGGCATGAAGCACTACTTCATCGAAGAAGAGCACCCCGACGCGGTGTCGCAGATTCCGGAGAGCGTGCGGTATCTGAGGAGTCTGCAACTATGAAACCCGCAGGCTGGCACAAGCGGCGGCGAATCTCCCCGAACTGCCGACGGTTGGACAACGACTCCTCGTCGAACACCTCGCGGTACGGGCGCAGCTCCAGCGCGTCATCCGCCGTGTGGTTTCAAACCATTCTCCAATCGCGACATCCCTCTGCTCATCTCATGAGCATGCTATGCTCATTTTGTGAGTAAGAGACTTCAGGTCTTGTTGCGCGATCAGGAGATGACCGAAATTCGGCGTCTCGCTCGACGCGAGCGGCTGACGGTTGGGGAGTGGGTCCGGCGTGCTCTGCGCGAGGCGCGGAAGCAAAAGCCGTTAAACGATCCCGAAGCTAAACTGAAGGCTATCCGGCGCGGCGCCGAACTCTCTTTTCCGACCGCGGACATCGAGCAGATGCTCAGCGAGATCGAGCGGGGCTATCAAGCTTGATCTTTATCGACTCCAATATCCCGATGTACCTCATCGGTGCTCCGCACCCGCACAAGGGTGAAGCTCAGCTTCTGCTGGAGCGCCTGATCGCGGCGGGACAACGCCTCGTGACCGACGCCGAAGTGCTTCAGGAGATCCTTCGTCGCTACGCCGCCATCGGCAAACGAGAAGCGATTGGGCCGGCGTTCCAACTGCTGCTGGACATCGTGGACGACGTTCTTCCAATCGAGAAGACAGACGTCTTGCGGGCCGGTGAGATCGTGCAGAATCTCGCATTGCTGTCCTCCCGCGACAGCGTCCACATCGCGGTCATGGAGCGCCATGGGATCCGGTCGATTCTCAGCTTCGACGCGGACTTCGACCGTTGGCCGGGGCTCAAGAGGATTCACGGAATCTGACAGATCTTCACCAGTTGGAAAAAGCTGTCAACTGAACTGGCTCAATTCCCACCGGTATTCGGAAGCTGTCCGCCGGCCATGGCCCGGCGCCGGCAGAATCGGTAGACCTTGTTTCCATGGCGGGTGCTGTGGGGCTATAGCGGGCGTCCGCCGGCTCCGCCTTCCGGCCTCCCCTTCAGCGGCCACTTCTGCTCGTAACGGACACTCTTCGCGTGCCGCGTGCCTCGGGGGACACCCAAAAGCGGCCATTGAGGTGCACCTCAAAACCGGCCATAGGAGCTGACTCAGGACATTGACCACGATGGGAGGTTTACCCTCCGTCGAGATGAGCAATGTCTTGAGCGAAGAAAACAAGCAACAGATCATCGCCCTGGGGCGGCTGGGTTGGACGCTGCGGCATAGCCAACGGGCTACCGGTGTGCGCCGCGAGACCGCGGGCGACTATCTGCGGGCCGCCGGAATCGAGCCCAGGCCACCAGGCCGGTGGGGACGGCAGCCGCCGGCAAAACCGGCCAATGAGGTGACCCCCGACCCTGGCCCGGATTCAAAACCGGCCATAGAGGTGACCCCCGACTCTGGCGCCCCAGCGGCCCCCGTCCCCGAACCAGCGCCGGCGCCCGGCCGCAGTCCCACGGCCAGCGCCTGCGAGCCCTACCGCGAAATCATCGAAGCCGGGCTTGCCAAGGGCCGAAATGCCAAGGCCATCTGGCAGGGCCTGGTGAGCGATCACGGCTTCCGTGGGGCCTACCAGAGCGTCAAGCGCTTCGCCGGCAAGTTGCGTGGTTCCCGGCCTCCGGAAGCCCGCGTGGTGATAGAAACGGCGCCCGGCGAAGAGATGCAGGTGGACTACGGCACCGGCCCGATGGTCCGCGGCCCGGCCAACGGCCGCTATCAGCGCACGCGCCTGTTCGTGCTGACGCTTGGCTGCAGCCGCAAGTCGGTACGCCTGCTGACCTTCCGCTCCACGACCCGCATCTGGGTCGAACTGCATGAGCGGGCTTTACGCGGGCTCGGCGGCGTTACCCGTGTCGTCGTGCTCGACAACCTGGGCGAGGGGGTGCTGGCCGCCGACATCTACGATCCCACGCTGAACCCCCTCTACCGCGACATGCTCACGCACTATGGCATCGTCGCTCTGCCGTGCCGCACCGGCGATCCGGATCGAAAGGGCAAGGTCGAAGCCGGAGTCGGCCATGCCAAGAGAACGCCCCTGAAGGGGCTCCGTTTCGAAAGCCTGGAGGCGGCCCAAGCTTACCTGGACCGCTGGGAAGAGCACTGGGCAGACACCCGCATCCACGGCACCACCAAGCGGCAGGTCGCCGCGATGTTCGCCGAGGAGAAACCCGCGCTGCTGCCGCTGCCTGTGGAGCCTTTCCGCGATTACCAGTTCGGCGAGCGCACCGTGCATCCGGACGGCTGTGTCCAGGTCGAGGCCGCCTACTATGGCGCGCCGCCGGGCTGGATCGGCCGGCGTGTTCCGGTCCAGTGGGATGAGCGGCACGTTCGTCTGCTCGATCCCCAGACAGGCCAACTGCTGCGCCAGCACCTGCGCCAGCAGCGCGGCGGCCATCGGATCAAGGACGAAGACCGGCCCGTCAAGACGCCGCTCGGCATACTACAACTGCTGGCCCGAACCGAAAAAGCTGGACACCACATCGGGGCGCTTTGCCAAGGCATGCACCGCCACCAAGGCGAACCCGCGGTGCGCCGCATCCTGGGTGTGCTCTCGCTGGCCAAGAAGTATGGCGCCGCCAGCGTGGACGACGCCTGCGCCGCCGCCCTCGAAGTGGAAGTGTTCGAGTACCGCTTTGTCCGCCGCTATCTCGAGCGGCGTCCCAGCAACCCTCTGAGCTTGCGGCAAGTCGATCCGTTGATCCGCCAGCTCACTCTGTACCGCGACTTCATCGCCGACAAAACCAAGGAGGAGAACCAACCATGAATCTGATTGAGCTCGAGCGCTCGCTGCGGCAGCTTCGCCTCGGCGGCATCGCCGCCGTGCTGGAAACCCGGCTGCGCCAGGCCCAGGCCGAACCTATGGCGCCCATCGACCTGATCTCGTGTCTGGTCTCCGATGAGCTGACGCGCCGCTCGGACCGGCTGCTCGAACGCCGGCGCAAGCAGGCCGGCTTCCGTGATCCCAACCGAACCCTCGATAACTTCGACTTCAGCTTCAACCCCAAGATCAACCGCAGTCTGGTTTTCGACCTGGCCACCGGTGCGTTCATCGGCCGGCGCGAAGATGCGCTCTTCCTCGGGCCGGGCGGAACGGGTAAAAGCCATCTGGCTCAGGACATCGGGCAGGCCGCCATCCAACAGGGCTTTCGCGTCCTCTATCGGGAGACCCACATCTTGCTGGAGGAGCTTGCCGAGGCCGTCCTCGACGGCACGCGCAAGCCATACATGGAATCGATCACCACGGTTCCCTTGCTGTTCCTCGACGACTTCGGCATGCGCAAGCTGCCGCAGACGGCGGCCGAGGATCTGCAGGAGATCGTCATGCGCCGCTACGAACGGGCCAGCACGCTGCTGACCTCCAACCGCCCGGTCGAGGACTGGGGCAAGCTACTGGGCGATGCCGCCGCCGTCGGCGCAATGCTGGACCGGCTGCTGCACCACGGGCACCTGCTCAAGTGCGGCCCACGCAGTTGGCGAACCAAGATCGCCGCCACGGCCGGATGAGGTAATCCCATGAAAACAGTGACTCAAAGAAGGGGCATAGGCGGAGACTCAGCAGAGCGTGGTGGAAATGCCGGGCCCCTGGAAAACGTGGAAAACCAAAGTGCGGTTTCCCACGTTTCCCACCGCCCCTTGGAAATCGCCCGGGGGGGGCAATTTCCACATTCCCACCGCGCCGGCAACGATTCCCCCCTATCGGAACATAAAACCAACGCGTCACGGCTCGCGCCCTTCGGGCGCTCACCGCAACGCCAAGAAAGCGAGGCAGCCGCCCAAAAAGAGCTTGCCGGAAGCGTCTCCGGCAGGGTATAAATTATGTGTTCTGGATCGGCTTCCGATGGCCGGTTTTGAAGTGACCCCGTATGGCCGGTTTTGAGGTTACCCCCGAGAGCTGCCCCACCTTCCGTTCCAGCTCGGCGATCTGGCCCTCCGACCAGCGCCTGGTCCCGTTGCCGGGGAAGGCATTGCCTGGCCCTTTGCGAAACTCTCGCCGCCAGCGGTGCAGAACGTTGGGGTTCACCTCCAACGCCCGGGCCGCTTCCGCGATCGAAATCCCCTGTTCCAGCCGCCGCACCGCGGCCAGCTTGAATTCCTTCGTGAACTGCCTACGAGACAATCCCATGACTCAATTCTCCATTCAATGGATTTTGAGTCTTAACCGTTTGTCTCAAGAAAAGGGACAAGTCCATTTGGAATCGGGTTCGAATCCACGCTGAGGTCATCGCGAAACGGAGAATCAAGGCATCTCAGATTCCCGCTGACCAGACTTCGAGCCAACTTCCGAGGACGCGCATCCCGGCCTTTCCGCGCTCCGCTAGTTCCTGTCCAGCGAAATGCGAAAAAGGTTACGATGGACCGCCGCCCTCACATACGCGTAAACGGTCGGGTCGGGTCCCGGAGATATGCGACGCGCCTCAATGAGGCGAGCCCCTCGAAAGGCGGCAAGGACGTCCAGTCCGCCGAGTCCGGAAGGCGGCAGCCTGGGCAACGTCTCTCCTGCACGTAACGGAATCGCGGCGGTCTTTCCCTGCGGCAGAGTTACATACAAAAATTGCCCGTCCTGCGACCAGTTCACAGGAGCACATCCTCCACGGCAAATCAGTTGTGCGGCACCCCCTGTCGTGGGCACAGCCAATGTGCCGGCGCGTCCATCCGGTAACGGCGAAATCGTTGTGAGCCATAGCCGATCCGGAGAAAGATGCTGCACGTTCCCGATCGGATACGGGACCACCTTCGCGCGGCCCGAGCCATCACGGTTCATTCGCGCGAGGTAGTGACTGGCGCCCTCGTGCATCCGGAACAGAATCGAGCCGTCCGGCCCAAAATGGGGCGAGTCTCCATCAACGGATAACACCAAGCGCGGAGGCCGGCTCAGGTCCACCGGCGCGAGCCAGATCTGCACGGTCTGCCCCGCAGGGTGCGTTGAAAAAATCACTTCGTCCCCCGCGTTTGACAGGTCATACTCCAGGACAGAGAATCCCGTGAGAATCTTCACGCTCCTTCCCGACTCGATGTCAGCGCGCCACAACTCGAACGGCGCCCCCGAGGCTTCGCGGCTCAAATAAAACACAGACTTGCCATCCTGTGAAAACCTGGGCGCCGCCCCGAATCGGCCGGTTTCATCGAGGGTCGGGACGTGACCTTCGAGCGAAAGCTGGCGATCACCGCGATCATCGTGAATCCAGAGCTCGCCCTGACGGATACCAATCGAGGTAATCAGCGAGTCTCCGTCGGCGGCGATGGCGATCCCGTCCTCCTCGGTCGGACCAAACGTGACCTGCTCAGATACTCCGTGTGGGAATCGCTGGCGCCAGAGATGGCGCTGGCCATCGACATCTACCCCGAGATACATCCATCTGCCGTCCGGCGACCATGCCGCCGAGGTACATTTCCCTTTGGGACCGGCTTGCCAGCCGGGCGAACTCCCGTCCAACGGAACCACGCGACAGGGCTGCCAGACGGGATTCATCTCCACAACCAGCGCCCACTTCCGGTCGGGTGAGGCGTAGGAAAGATGAACCATGCCACGTTCGTCGCGCGGGAAGTAGATGGGCCGGTGTTCCGAGCGGTTTTCCTTCGCCGTCACCACTCCCATGTGAACGCCGGTTCTTATTTCCGAGAACAAGACGTGCTCGGTGTCGAGCCAGGTCAAGCCGGCGGCGTTCGACAGCATCTGACTCGGTTCACCTCCGATCGAAGACACCGTTATCGTCTTCCAGACGCCCCCTTCGACGACGGTGTAAGCGATCCGCGATCCGTCGGGTGAAAAGGACAGGCCGTACTTTGGCCGGGGATCACGCGTCACCTGGACCGGCGCGCCGTTGGGCAGCAGCTTCACCCAAATCTGGCCGCTCGAAAGCCACCACTCGCTGCTGCGGATGAATGCGAGCATACGGCCATCGGGTGAAAGGACTGGAGAGACTGCGGAGTCGGAAAAGTTGGTGATCTGCTGGTATGCAGCTTGGCGCCGGGGCGGAGGGCGGAGCCATAGGGCCACCAGGGCCGCCAAAGCGCCGATCGCCAGTAACGCTATGGTCCCATGGATCCAGTTCCGGTTTCGCAGTGAAGTGGTCTGCTCAGGGAGGAACGTCCGCTGCGCTTGCGTGGGCGCTTCCATTGGATGCGGCGCGGACGCAACCTCCCGCGGAAACTCTATCATCGGCGTGGCGACCGGAGCGGTAAAGACATAGCCGCGCCGCGCAACTGTGCGGATCAATTGTTCCGATTCATCGTTTACGGCTCGCCGGATTTCGCGGACGCATTGTACTAGGGAGTTGTCCGTGACGGCGACGTCGGGCCAAACCGCCTCGAACAGCTCAGTCTTACTCACGAGTCGGCCCGGTCGCTCGACCAAGTAGACGAGGACCGCGAATGCCTTTGGGCGGAGTTGGAGCTCCTGATCGCCGCGCTGGAGCAAGCCGGCATCCAGGTCCAGCGTGAACTCCCCGAAACTGAACCTCGACCGCGGTCTATCGTCGCGGACCGGACCGGGACTCCTCAAGACGCCTCCTCGGGCTGGCAGCCGGCGCGCCAATGATCTAACCGGCTCTTCGCATTTTCATCAATTTATCACCGTTGTATCACTACTTTCATCGGCCTCCGGCGCTAGGTTCGTCTCCGCAGCACCAATGCAAACCCTCAGAGGAGAACCGCGATGAACCGAACATCACTGAGACTGAAAGCCGTCGGAACCGCCATTCTGGGACTGGCCGTGTTTTCGACATCGCCGTCCGCCACGGCGCAAAGCAATTGCAAAGACGCCAAGGGCCAAGTGACTCAAGCCTTCGACGGGACAGGCTTCGTGGGCCCTGTGACCAACGCTGGAGACCTCACCGGATCAGCAAGCGCCGTGTTTTTGGGCGGTTCCTTCCCGACCAATGACCTCACTACGTTTTCGTTCATGAACGATCTTACGATCACGACTCATCAGGGCCAATTGAAGGCTCGTTTTGTGATCCTGTATGACAACGCAACGGGCGTGACAGCAAGTCTGGGGCGAATTGATCCGGCTGCCAGTACCGGCAGATTCGCGGGGGCGACTGGTCACCTATTCCTGGACGGGACGACCACCAGCGACAGCCCATTCACTGTGCAACTGGAGCTGAGCGGGAAAGTCTGCTACGCGCGTTAGCGACTGGTGCGCTTCACCATCGTGGGCGGAAGTTCTCCAGGCGTAGCAATGCCCGGCGACGTTGCCGGCGGTGTCGTTCACATTCCAGTCCGACGCTCTTGACGATTGCGTGAAAGCGCAGTTGGGAGTGCAGAGCCTCAAAGCCTAACGCCGACGTCGTTGTGTCTTCAAACAGCCCTCTCGAAGGCGTCCAGACGGTGTCCTGAGCGCAGTTGAAGGTTACGCGGCGGTTCATGGTCATTTTGTGCCACCCTTGCCGCGTGGCTGGCTGCGATCCATCGAGGATCGCTTTGAGAGCCCACAGATCTCGATAGCCCATAATTCTGCGGAACGACTTTTCGATTCCCAGGAACGCAGCGGCAGACCAGCGCCCCGGCATGCCCGCTCGCCAGCGGCATACACGCCGGGTGCGGTCGCGAACTCCCGAATGGGGATTGTCCACGATGTTGCTGGTCGCCAGGCATCGATGCAGCGAGCGCGGGATATCCGGCCGGTTAATGGTGAAGCGCTCCTCCGGACCTTCCAGCAGCGCCGCGGCGGCATCCGGATAATCGTGCTCCAGCCAGCCGGCGATCTGGCGAAACTTGGCCAGGCCATCCTTCTGGTTCATTTTCCAAGCCGCACGCATCAGCAAAGCCGTCTGTGCTTGCTGCTCGCGCGGTAGCCGCCCCAGCACGTTGCGAAGCTTGTGGTTCCTACACCGTTGGAACGGTGCCTCGGCGCCAAACACGGCATTCGTCGCGATGCGCAGAGCTTTCGAGCCGTCGATGGCGAACAGACGCCGGCGCGTGGGATCGACGCCGTGCTCGACCAGGTGCTGAGATCCTTGGCGGCTTCGGCATTCTCGGTC
>CAZACK010000054.1:0-34114 GCA_964483455.1 uncultured Solibacteraceae bacterium | reverse complement strand
TATGCTGGAATAGTCAGCATCCTGCCAGTCTCCGCGATCCATGATCGAGACCGTCATCTTTGACCTCGGCAAGGTCCTTGTCCCGTTTGAAATCGAGCGAGGCTACGCGGCCCTGGCCGGGGTCTGCCCGCACCCTCCGGATGAGATCCGCCGGCGGCTGATCGCCACCGGCCTGGTCCCGAAGCTCGAAACCGGACAAGTGGCCCCCCGCGAGTTCGTCGCGGCCGTTACCAAGGCGCTCGACGTCGAGGCCGGCTACGAAGAATTCCGCCGCCTGTGGAGCTGCATCTTCCTGCCCGACACGCTCATTCCCGAGTCCATGGTGAAGGCGCTCCGCGCCCGGTACCGGCTGCTGCTGCTGTCGAACACCAACGCGATCCACTACGAGATGCTCGAGGAAAACTACCCGATCCTCCGCCACTTCGACGACCGCATCCTGTCGCACGTCGTCGGCGCGATGAAGCCGGACCCGAGGATCTACTCGGCGGCGATCGCCACCGCCGGCTGCGCCCCGGAGCGGATCTTCTTCACCGACGACATCGCCGAATACGTGGAGGCCGCCTGCCGCCACGGAATCGACGCCGTGCAGTTCGAGTCGGCGGAGCAACTGGAACGCGAGCTGCGCGCCCGCGGCCTCGAGTGGTGAGCTACAACAGAACGGTATCCAGCCCACGGGTTTCCGCGGCAGCAACGGCCGGAGCGGCCTCGATGATCGGCCCACCCAAATAGGCCAGCAGTTCCTCGCGGGAGCCGTTGAAGAAGGCATCCACCAGTTCCTGCACCGCCAGCCGTTGCAGAACTTCGCGGGACAGCGACGGGCTGTAGACGAAGTACCGGCCCACTTTGCGCCGCGAAGCGCCGCCCTTCTTCACCAGCCGGTCGAGCAGCGTCATGACGGTGGTGTAGGCCAGGTTGCGCTTGGCGAGCACGTCGCGGACATCCTTCACGTTCCCCTCGCCAAGCTGCCAGAGGGCTTTCAGGCATTCCAGTTCGAGCGGCGGGGGAATGTCGCGCGGAGGGGCCGGCCGGCGCATCAGCTTTCCTTGGCGAGGGCGTCGCGGAGTTTTTCGGCGAACAGCGTTGCTTGCCGGGGCGGCGGGGTTCGCGGCTGTGGCGGATCGGGCGGCGCGGCCGGCGCCGTTGCCTCCTCCTCACCGGCCTCCAGATAGCGGAGCTTCTTGAGAATGCTGCGATCCAGCGGCGAGCTGTATCCGGTCCACTCTCCCTCCACCAGCTTGTCGTGCGCCTGAAGCGCCCGGATGCATTCCATCTTCGAATCCATGTCGTCGAGATAGTGCAGCAGCAGCGCCTCGGCGAACAGCGGCACCTTGGGCGAGCCGAACTCCAAACGCCCGTGGTGGCTTAGAATCATGTGCTCCAGCAGGGTGCGCAGCTTGGGAGGGAAGTCGGGGATGGCGCGCACCTTCTCCGCGATCAGCCGCAGGCCGATCTGGATGTGCCCGAGCAACTGGCCTTCGGTCGTGTAACTGATACTGCGATCGTAACTCAGCTCGTATATCTTCCCGATGTCGTGAAGCAAGGCCCCCGCTAAGAGAAGGTCCAGGTCGATGTGCTTGTAATGCCCGGCGGTGAACCGGCAGAGCCGGCACAGCGAGAGAATGTGCTCAAGCAAGCCGCCGAGATAGGCGTGGTGGACGGACTTGGCGGCTGGTGCGCGGCGCAGCCGGGAAGCGATCTCGTCGTCGTTCAGGAAAGCTTCGAGCAACCCGCGCAGGTGCGGATTCCCCACGCCGGCCACCACCTGGCGCAGCTCGGCGAACATCTCCTCGGGGTCGCGCTCGGAAACCGGGAAGTAGTCCCCCGGATCGACTTCCGCCGCGTCCACCCGCTGCATCTTATGGATGGTGAGCTGCGGCCGGTTCTGGAAAATGCGATACAGCCCCTTGACCCGGACGAAGTCGTCCCGATCGAAGGTGTCCATGACCTCGCCGACGTTGTCCCACATCTTGGCGTCCACGTCGCCGGTGCGGTCGCCGAGAAGCAGGGACAGGTACGGCTCGCCGCTCTTCTTCTGGCGGATTTCCTTGGACTGCACCAGGAAGGTCGACGTTACCACCTGGTTCGGTTCCAGTTCGCTAATGTAAGGGGACTTCATCGAGTGGGCGGAGGCCGCCCGCGCGGTCCGCGCGGATTCTAGTTCGAGCTCCTCCTGCCGGTGGTTTTCGTGCCGGGCATCGGGAGCACAAAAAGCAGCCGCTTGCGCCGGGTCTGGCTCGCCACCTCCTGCTTGGTTACAGTCTCCGGCTTGAGTTGCGCCGGGTCCTTCCAGGAGGTGTCCTTTCCTGGAGCCGCGCCCGAGTCCACATAGCCATCACGGATTTCCAGGAACGCTTCTTCCCGCAACCGGGTCAGGTACTCCCGCAATGCCGGCATCATCCTCGGCGGGTACAGCTTCTCCATGATCTCCGGCTGGACCTCCTCGAACTCCGCCAGGCCCGCTTTGTGGACGGCATCCACCCGCAGAATGAGGAACCCGTTGGGAACGCGGATGGGATCGGTGACGTGCCCCCGGTCCTTATCGAACACCATGTCGGCGATCTGCTTGTTCAGGTCGGTCCGCTTGAAGGCGCCGAGCTGCCCTTGGTTCCTGGCGCTTTCCGAGTCAGAATTGTCCCTTGCCAGCTCCCCGAACCGTTCGCCTCGCCGCGCGCGTTCCACCAGGTCCTTGGCCTTCTTCTCGAGCGCCGGGACCTCCGCCTCCGCCTTCCCCGCCGTGGAAACCAGGATCTCCCGCAGAAACACGCGTTCCTCCCGGATGAACTCGTCCTTGTGGTCGTTGTAGTACTTTTCCAGCTCCTGCTTGGGAACGTTGATCTTGGACCCCACCTCCTGGCCGATCACCCGCTGCGTGAGGTAGTTGTTCCTTACCTCGGCCTTGTAATCTTCAAATGGAACACCGGCCATCTCGCGAATCCACTGCTGGAACTTGTCCTGGTCGGCAATCTTGTTCTGCAACTGGATCTCGGCCAGGTACTTGCTGACCTCGGCGTCCACGCTGATGTTCAGGTCTTTGCCTTTCTGCACCAGCAGCAGGCTGTCGATCTTGTCCCGGAGCAGATCCTTCTCCCGCTCCTTGACGGACTGCTCGGCCTGCGCGCCGGTCAACCCGCGCTGCCGAATGTCGGCGAGCATTCTGTTCCGTTCGCGGTCGAGCTCGGTCTTGGTGATGATCTCGTTGTTGACCTTGGCGACAATCATCTCCAGCGTGCGCACATCGGCGGCAGCCGCGACCGAGCACAGGCCCAGGGCAATCGAGAAGCGCCAGGAAATCATGAATCCTATTATCGAATACCGGCGGAGGGTGTTGCAGGCTCGGGCGGCGAGGCCGTATCGCCGTTCCCTCGTCCTCCTCCGGGGCCTTCCTGTGCGGCGGAATACCACAGCCTCCGGCGTGGATACTGCTAAACAGGTGGTCCATGTTGCGCGAGGCCGTTCTCTTGATTCTGCTCTTGACACTGCCGTGGGCCGGCGCCACCGGCGCCGCGAGCCGGGCGCTTCAACTGGAACGGGCGGCCGGCACGACGATGACGGCCCGCAAGCTCCTTCTCCAGAGAATCGAGACCATCCGGCAGCAACGCGATTGCCGGAACGCGTTCTCCGGGGCCATGATCGATCTGGACGCCCTGGTAGCGGAGGCCCGGCGGACCCGCTTCTACAATGCCGCCGGACTGGAGGGGAACCTGCGGTTCAGCGAAGTGGCCGGGCGGCCATCTTCTCCCGACCACAGCCTCCGCGACCTGGCGCGCCAGGTGGATGCCGACGCCTTCGTCCTCGGCTATCACGAAGGACAAGCGTACGTCCGCACCAGGAACGTCGTGCTGAACCGGGGCTACTTCCAGCAGGGCCGGTTCGTGAACGGCACCTGGCGCCTGACGACGCCTGAGGAGAGGCAGGATCTGCTGTTGCACGAACTGCTGCACATCGCGCTCGACAAGAACGATGACGAGTTGCACGAGCTGGAGACCTGCCCGCTGCGCCGGTTGACGGTTTGCTCCGCGCGGAGCAGCTCGCCGGAAACCGGTGGTGGCTAGTACCTCGTTGCACAAAACAAGCGCAACTTGGAGGCGTTTCCTCCAAGTGAACAATATCGCGTCCAGCTACCAAGCTTGCCAATCCCCGCTACCGGACATTCAGACTCCCCAAGTGGTCCCGGAGTCCGCTCAGGATCTGCCTCACGTTGGCACCCGCGGCCGGGATTCGAAGCACTCCCGCCGGCGTAAACTGCGCGCCCTGCGTACGGCTCACGAGATCCATGAGCTTGGAGGGATCGATGCGAGACTCGGGGTGGAACTTAAGATTCACATACCCCTGCCGCCGGTCGATTGACTGAATGCCCAGCCGCTCGGCCATTGCCTTGAGCAGCGAGAATTCCAGCAAGTTCGAGACCGCCTCGGGCGGCGGGCCGTAGCGATCCGCCAGGTCGGCCAGCATGCGCTCGGCCTCCTCCCGGGTGGTCGCGCCTGCGATTCTCTTGTAGATCCGCAGCCGCTGGTGCTCGTCGGCGATATACTCCGGCGGGATCCGGATGTCCAGGCCGAGGTTCAACGTCGAGTGTACCTCCAGCGGCGCTTCCTCGCCCTTGATCTCGCGAACCGTTTCCTCCAGCAGTTTCACGTACGTGTCGAAGCCCACGGCATTGATGTGCCCGTGCTGCTCGCCGCCGAGCAGGTTTCCGGCTCCGCGCAGCTCCAGGTCCAGCGCCGCGACCTTGAAGCCAGCGCCCAACTCGCTGAACTCGCGCAATGCCGCCAGCCGCTTGCGCGCCGTTTCCGACAGTTCCGTGTCGCCAGGCACCAGCAGGTAGGCGTATGCCCGGCGGTTCGACCTCCCGACCCGGCCCCGGAGCTGATACAGCTCCGAGAGCCCGTATCTCTCTGCGTTGTCGATGACGATGGTGTTGGCAAGCGGGATGTCGACCCCATTTTCTATAATAGTAGTACAAAGTAGCAGATCGAAGTCGTGCTTCATGAAACCGAGCATGACTTTCTCGAGCAGCGGCCCGCTCATTTGGCCGTGTCCCACTCCGACGCGGCAGGACGGCACGAGCGCCCGGATCAGCGAGGCGCGGTCCCAAATGGTGTCCACGCGATTGTGGACGAAGAAGATCTGGCCGCCGCGGCTCATTTCCTGCTCGATTGCCGCCTTCACCATCTCGGGGTTGAAGTGAGCCACCACGGTGTGGATCGCTAACCGGTCCTTGGGAGGGGTTTCAATCACCGACATGTCGCGAAGCCCGAGCAGCGACATGTGCAGCGTGCGCGGGATCGGCGTGGCGGTCATCGTGAGCACGTCCACGTTCTTGCGAAGCTGCTTCAGCCGCTCTTTGTGGCGGACGCCGAACCTCTGTTCCTCGTCCACCACCAGCAAACCGAGGTCGCGGAACTCGACGTCATTCGACAGGAGGCGGTGTGTGCCGATCACGATGTCCACTTTGCCGGCCGAAAGGTCCGAGAGGACCGCCTGGCGTTCTTTCGGGGCGAGGAACCGGCTCAGCATCTCAACCCGCACCGGAAAAGGGGCGAAGCGGCTCCTGAACGTCTCGTAGTGCTGAAAGCAGAGGACCGTGGTGGGCGCCAGAACAGCGACCTGCCGGCCGTCGCCGAGCGCCTTGAAGGCGGCGCGCATCGCCACCTCCGTCTTGCCGAAGCCGACGTCGCCGCAGAGCAGGCGGTCCATCGGCTGGCGCTGTTCCATGTCGCGCTTGATCTCCTGGATCGCCGTGAGCTGGTCGCGTGTCTCGGTGAACTCGAAGGCTTCCTCGAACTCGCGCTGCCAGTTGCTGTCGTCCGAGTAGGCGAATCCTTGGGCGAGTTTGCGCTCGGCGTAGAGCTTCAAGAGTTCGTCGGCCATGTCGCGCATCTTCGCTTTGACGCGGTTGCGGGTCCGGGTCCAGGTGACGCCGCCGAGCCGGTCGAGCGCCGGCGCCCCGTCGCCCGCGCCTCGAAACTTTTGAACCAGGTCCATGCGGGTCAGCGGGACGTAGAGCTTCGCTTCGCCCGAGTACTCGAGCAGCATGTAGTCGCCCTTCTGCTCTCCCTGGGCGATCTCCCGCAGGCCGAGAAACCGGCCGACGCCATGCTCGACATGGACCACGTAGTCGCCGGGCTTCAGGTCGACGAACTCGGCGGAGAACCGAGCCAACTGCTGCCGCGCCGACGGGCGGGCGACCAGTTCGGATACGTCGAACAGGTCCTCGGCGCCGATGAGCGTGATGGCCGGCTCGGAGAACGCCACCCCTCGGCGGATCAGTCCCTTCACCAGGAACGTTCCGGCCACGTCCCCGGCAAGATAAGCCCGCCCGGCCAGGTACGACGGCGTACCCGCGGATGGTTCGACTCCAAGCTGGTACGGGATGGCGTACTCCTGGAAAATGTCGGCTAGCCGTTCCAGCTCGCCGTTCGAGGCGGCGAAGAAGACCGCCCGGCCTCCGCTCTCCACGATGTTGCGCGCTTCGGCGATCGCCACCTGCATGTTGCCGTGGTAGGCGACGCTCGGCCGTGCCGGAATGTGCAATGAGCCTTCTTCCTCCAGCGCCAGCTCGGACAGGGCAATCTGCGGCGCCTCCGCCGGATGCAGATCCTCCCATCGGAAGAAGATCCGCTCCGGAGGACAACGCGTCTCGGCGGCCAGCTCCAGCCGTTTCCAAAGACGCTCCGCCGAGCTTCGTATTTCCTCCGGCTCGTCCCAGATCACGATCGCGTTGGAGGCGAGGTCGAAGACGGAGTGCTCGCGGGGGCGAACCAGCGGAACCAGAAACTCCCAGCCCGCAAACGTCAGCTCTCCGCCCTGTGCTTCCTCGCGGCCCAGCATCTCGCCAAGCGTGGCCAGCACCTCGCGGGATTGCGGCGTTTCCAGCAGCGGCAGCAGAGTGCAATCCTCGACCTTGAGCACCGACCGCTGCGTCTCGACATCGAACCGCCGCATCGACTCCACTTCATCGCCTAGGAATTCGATGCGCACCGGCAGTGGCGACTCCGGCGGGAACACATCGAGGATACCCCCGCGCACCGAGTATTCCCCGACCATCTCGACCGGCTCGCGCCGTTGGTAGCCGATCGCCTCCAGGTGCTCGATCAAGGATTCCATGGGGATCTCGTCGCCGACCTTAAGCGCGGCGGCAAGCTGGCGGTAAAAGTCGGGGGTTTCTGCGCGCAGGAGGGCGGCGGCGACAGGCAGGACAGTCACCGGCACATGCTCGGAAACCAAGCGCCACTGCGCGATCGCCCGCTGCTCGCTGATCTCGTTGTGCGGCGACAGGTTCTGGCCGGGCAGAACGTCCAGGGCCGGCAGAAGCTGCGGCCGCCCCCCGGCGCGTGAAGGCGCCAGCAGATCGAAGAAAGCACCCACCGATTCCGCCAGCGCCTCAGCCTGTCTGGCCGCGCCCGTGATCAGCAGCACCGGCCGCTCCAGAGCCTGCCACAAGAGCACCGCATAGAGCGCCTTGGCCGTCCCCGCCAGTCCCGTCAGGCTCAGCCGCTTCTCGCCCGTGCTCAAGCGCCGCAGAAGCTCCTGAAGAGCGGGATGCCTCGCCAGGCTTTGGAAGAGGTCTCGGACGGCGGGGTGGGTCAAAGCGAACGTTCCAGGATTGTTTCAACGATTCCAGTAGTAGATTGACCTGCTTCCAAGGGAATGGTCTGGACCCTACCGCCAGAAGCCTCGACTTCCTCTCGCCCCGCGATGAAATGAGACCAGTCGGCGCCTTTGACGAGGATGTCAGGCAGGACTGCTGCGATCAGTTCTCTCGGCGTATCTTCGTCAAAAATAGTAACAATGTCGATAGCTTCCAGTGCCATCGCCATGGCGATGCGTTCCCCCTCCGGTACCAGCGGCCGGCTTGGCCCTTTCAACCGCCGGACGCTCGAGTCCGTGTTGAGGGCGAGGATCAGGATGTCACCCAACGACTTTGCCTGCTCCAGCAAGCGGATGTGCCCGGGGTGAAGGATGTCGTAGCAGCCGTTCGTGAACACGACTGTCTTGCCATCCTGCTTCCACCGGGCACGGAAGGCGATGAGGTCATCTCGATTGCAGAAGCACGCCATCATGATTTACAAGCGGTTCGGAATCATGCGGATACGAGAAAACTACAAGACGAACTCCAGGCCGGTCTCGCCGTCGATCCGAATCCCTTTCATGATACTCCGGCCGGACGCTTGCACGCGCCGGAATGGTCAGTCTCGGCGTGGGACCGCAGCTACGGCGTCGTCTCGGAATGCCCGGGCCGGCTCAGGTGCCGGTAGAACCCCAGGTCCTCGCCCGTGAACTGTTTGGTTGCGTAGATGATCTGGCCGGCATGTTGGGAGAAGTGCTCGACGACGTGGTAGATGGCTTCGAGCTTCGTGAGCCTGTAGTTCTGGATGGTGACCACGTCGAGGAGTTGCGCCGCAGTCGTCTTCTCGATGATGGCGACCGCCTCCCGGACGGTGGTTTCGAGGGCCAGCTTCAGCTCGGCCGGACTTGCGCCTCCGCGGGCCGAGAACTCGCGGTCCCGGACACGAACGTCGTCCAGCCCTCCGACTCCGTAGCCGATCCACTGCCGCACGTTGCCGCACAGGTGAAGCACCAGGTTGCCGGCGGCGTTCTCGTTTTCCGTCCCGCGGGCCCAGATCTGCTCGGACGTGAGACGGTCGAGGCAGCCGGTGATCCGGCCGGCGAGTTGATTCAGACGGCGGACGGAGGCATCGAGGAAAGGGCGGGCGAGTTCGCTTTCCATCGGTTGGCGGAACTACAGGATCTGCTCGGACCAGTTCTCGAGCACCGACTTCAGCCGCTGCATGAACTGGTCGGCGACGGCGCCGTCGATCAGCCGGTGGTCGAACGTCAGGCCGATGAGGCAGATCGAGCGGATGGCGATGGCGTCGTCCACCACCACCGGCGTCTTCTCCACCGAACCGACGCCGAGGATGGCCACCTGCGGCTGGTTGATGACCGGCGTGCCGAACAGGCTGCCGAAGCTGCCGAAATTGGTGATCGAGAACGTGCCGCCGTGGACTTCGTCCGGCTTCAGGTGGCGCGAGCGCGCCCGCGTGGCCAGGTCGACAATCGCCCGCTGGAGCCCGAGCACGTTCATCTCGTCGGCGTGGCGGATCACCGGCACGATCAGCCCGTTGTCCAGCGCCACGGCGATGCCGATGTTGATCTCGTTGTGGTAGAGGATGTTGTTCCCCTCGATGGAAGCGTTGATGACGGGGAACGCGCGCAGGGCCTCAGCGGCCGCGCGAGTGACGAACGGCAGGTACGTCAGCGCGTAGCCGTGCCGCGCCTGGACTTCGTCCTTGTGCCGCTCGCGCATCTTGGCCACCCTCGTCATATCCACTTTGTGGACGGTGGTGACGTGCGGCGAGGTGCGCTTGCTGAGCACCATGTGCTCGGCGATCTTCGCCCGCATGGTGCTCATCGGCTCGATGCGCACCTTGGCGGCCTCGGGCCGGGGCAGCGGCGGCAATTCCACCGGCGGAGGGGGCGCCGGGACAGCGGCGGGCGGCGGAGCCGGACGTGGCGGCGGTGGCGGTGGAGCGGCGGCGGGACGCGCCGCCTGTGCCGCGAGGAACGCCTCGACGTCCTGCTTGGTGATCCGGCCGCCGGCGCCCGTCCCTTGCACCTGGCGCAGATCGATGTTGTGCTCGCGGGCCATCTTCCGAACCAGCGGCGACAGCGGGCCGAGCGCCTCTTCCGCGACAGGCGGAGCGGGCGCGGCGGGCGGCGGTGGCGGTGGAGCAACGGCGGCGCGCACCGGCGGAGGAGGCTCGGCGGCCGGCTTGGCCGGCACCGCGACTGCGGCTCCGCCAGCCTCGTCGATCCGGGCGACCACGGTGTTGATCGCCACCGTCTTGCCCTCCTCAACAATGATCTCCGACAACACACCGGCCGCCGGCGACGGAATCTCCGTGTCCACCTTGTCCGTGGAAATTTCGAAAATCGGCTCGTCGCGCTCGACGCGGTCGCCGCCCTTCTTCAACCATTTCGTCAGCGTACCCTCGACGATGCTCTCGCCCATCTGGGGCATTACGACGTCGACCATGCAAGCTTCTCCGTTTCTTCCTCTGTTGCTGGAATGATCTCACACTCGAAAACGCGGGCAAAGTGGCGCGCCAGCGCCTCGGCGACTTCCCGGCGGCCCGCGGCGCAGCCTAGTTCGGCCATGGAAGTGACCGGCTGCGTGAGCCCGCAAGGGACAATGTATTGGAAGTACTTCAGATCCGTGTCGATGTTCAGCGCGAAGCCATGCGAGGTGACCCAGCGGCTGATGTGCACTCCGATGGCGGCGATCTTGCGGCCGTCCACCCACACGCCGGTCCAGCCCGGCATGCGGCCGGCAGCAATGCCGAACTCGCCGAGCGCGCCGAGGATCACCTCCTCGATGGCGCGGACGTAAGCCACCACGTCGCGCTTCCACTCGCGCAGATCGAGGACCGGGTAACCGACGAGCTGGCCCGGCCCGTGATACGTGATGTCGCCGCCGCGATCCGTCGGATAGAATGCCACGCCCGCCCGCCGCAGCGCTTCCTCGCCGGCCAGCAGGTGTTCCATCCGGCCGTTGCGGCCGAGCGTGATGACGTGCGGATGCTCGACGAACAACAGTTGATCCGGAATCAGGCCGCGCTTGCGTCGCTCGACCAGACTCCGCTGAAGCTCGAACGCTTCGCCGTATTCGAGGCGTCCCAGCTCGCGAAGCTCGCACTTACGCATTGATCGCCAGACCGTACACGGCGTTGAACGCCTCGCCCACCGCTTCGGAGAGAGTGGGGTGCGAGTGGATCGTGGAGGTCAGCGTGTCCACGGTGGCCTCGGCCTCCATGACTCCGACGGCCTCGGCGATCAGCTCGGTCGCCTGCGGCCCGATGATGTGCACGCCGAGGATCTCGCCGAACTTCTCATCGGCAACCACCTTGACGAAGCCGTCGTGGCGGCCGAGGATGGTGGCCTTGCTGTTGGGCATGAACGGAAACTTGCCGACTTTTACCTGGTAGCCGAGTTCGCGGGCCTTGGCCTCGGTGAGGCCGACGCTGCCGATGCCCGGCTCGGTGTACGTGCAGCTCGGAATCTTGCGCGAATCGACCGGCTTGACCCGCTTGCCGGCGATGTGGCCGACGGCGACCAGGCCTTCCATGGACGCCACGTGCGCCAGCAGCGGCGTGCCCGCCACAACGTCGCCGATGGCGTACACGCCCGGCTCGGCCGTCTGCTGCCACTGGTTCACCCTGAGGAAGCCGCGGTCCACTTCGACGCGCGTGTTCTCCAGGCCGATGTCCTCCGTGTTGGGTTTGCGTCCGACGGCGACCAGGATCTTCTCGACGGCGAATTCCTCGCGCTTGCCGCCGGCCAGTGTGGCGGCGAACTGCACGCCTCCGTCGCAGCGCCGGATGTTCTCCACCTTGGCGCCGGTCTCGACGCGGATGCCCTGCTTCTTGAAGACGCGCGCCAATTCCTTCGAGACCTCTTCGTCCTCGAGCGGAACGATTCGCGGCAGCATTTCGAGCAGCGTCACCTTCGTGCCCAGGCGGTGGAAGATGGAGGCGAACTCCACGCCGACCGCGCCCGCGCCGACGATGGCCAGCGTCTTCGGCACCGCCGTCATGTCGAGGATTTCGATGTTGGTCAGGACGTAGTCCGGGTCGGGTTCGAGTCCGGGGAGCATGCGGGCTTCCGAGCCGGTGGCGATGATGATGTTCTTCGCTTCGAGTGTCTGCTTGCCGTCGGCGGATCGCACCTCGACCCTGCCGTTGCCGCGGAGAGCGCCGTAGCCCTTGATCCAGTCCACCTTGTTCTTCTTCATCAGGAACTCGACGCCCTTGGCGTGCTTGGCGACGATCTGGTTCTTGCGCTCGATGGTCTTGGGATAATCCAGGCGAGGGTTGTCGCAGAGGATGCCCTGCTCGGGAGCGTGCCGGACTTCATCCCAGACATCCGCCGTGTGCAGCAGCGCTTTGGTCGGGATGCAGCCGACGTGCAGGCACGTGCCGCCGAGCTTGGGGGATTTCTCGACCAGCGCGGTCTTGAGACCGTACTGGCCGGCGCGCACCGCGGCCACGTAACCGCCCGGGCCGCTGCCGATGATCACGAGATCGTAGGACATTTTTTTCATCTTAACAGGGCGCAGTCGGACCCCTGTTAAGCACGCTACGATGTCTATGAATCGGAGGGACCCGATGGCGAACAACGTGAATGAGCCGGCGGGCGAACAGACGCCGTCCGACCTGTCGCTGGAGCTGGTGCGGGTGGTGGAACAGGCGGCCATCGCCGCCGCCCGGACGATGGGGCGCGGCGAGAAGGATGAATCGGACCATGTGGCGGTGGAGGCGATGCGCCGGGCCTTCGAGGACGTGCCGATCGACGGCCGCATCGTCATCGGCGAGGGCGAGCGCGACAAGGCGCCGATGCTGTATATCGGCGAGAAGGTCGGGGCGGCGGCGCCGCCGGGAGTGACCTGGCCGCCGTACGACATCGCGGTGGACCCGCTGGAGGGCACCAACCTCTGCTCGACCGGCGCGCCGAATGCGATCACCGTGCTTGCGGCAGCCGAGCATGGCGGCCTGCTGCACGCCCCTGACTGCTACATGCAGAAGATCATCGCCGGTGCGGCCTGCCGTGGCGCGCTGGACCTCGAGGCGCCGGTCAAGGACAACCTCAAGACGATCGCCCGGTGCCTGGACCGCCGCGTCGAGGACCTGGTGATCACCGTGCTCGACCGGCCGCGGCACCAGCCGCTGATCGAGGAGATCCGCGCCGCCGGGGCCCGGATCAAGCTGATCGGCGACGGAGATCTTTCGGCGGGCATCGCGGTGGCCGTGCGCGGCGCCGGCGTCCATGCCGTCATGGGAAGCGGCGGCGCGCCGGAGGGCGTGATCACGGCAGCGGCGCTGCGCTGCCTGGGCGGGGCGATGGTCGCCAGGCTGTTGGTGGACACGCCGGAACTGGAGGAGCGCGTCCGCAAGATGGGCATCCGCGATCCGCAACGCATCTATCACGCCCGCGACCTCGCTCCGGGGAAGAAGATCATCTTCGCCGCCTGCGGCGTGACCGAGGGGCCGTTGCTCAATGGAGTCCGGTTCTTCGGCGAGGGCTGCCGGACGCACTCGCTGGTGATGACGCTCGCCTCCCGCCAGGTGCGGTTCGTGGACACCATTCAGTTGGAGGGTCCGCCGGGTCCGCGAGGGGTGCGGCTGTACTAGCGGCAGCCGGCGCAGGGTTGAGCCGGGGGGGAACGCACCACGACGAACGATGTATCAGGAGACGATCTCCACCGGGTAGTGCCGATGCCCGCGACGTACGCGATACGTCTGGAAGTCCTTGCGATCGATGGTGAAGACTCTCCGCGTGCCCAGCGCTTCGGCGGCGGCAACCAGCGATGCGTCCGCCAAGTCCATCGGATGATCAGCATATAGCTCCATGAGTTCGAAGGCTCGAGTTAACCACGCTCGATCAAGAAACCACACGGACAACCCACCGTTTTCGACGAACTCCCTTAGACGATCGGAGCCGATGCTGGCCGGTCCGAGCATGTGAAACGCCTCGGTGAGCACAGGGGTTGTGGTGAAAATGGCGTCACGGATTTCCTTCAGGATCCGGCGGCATCGGTTGTGCTGTTCGTCCTGGGGATCGAAGAGGGCGGCCAACGGCCCTGTATCGACGAGAATCATTTTCGCAGCTTCTTACGAAGGGCCCTAGCCACGCCGCGCCGCGTCTCCGTAGAGGGTACGCTCGCATATCCACCGGGGCCGAGATCGAGCCGCTCGTAGAAGTTATAGGGGCGCTGCCCCGATGCGTCTCGGAGCTGCTGTTTCAGGGATCGGAGCCCCTGCTTCAGCACCTCGGAAAGCGACAACCCCGTGGCTTCGCGGATTTGCCGCAGTGTGGCTTCGGCTTCGTGGTCGAGTCTCACGGTTCGAATCGCCATGACCGTATTACCGACTGTATTACAGGATGGACGACCGGTCAAGAAGCGGACTCGATCGGTCGCGATGGACCGCGTAGCGTTTGCGAATCCACGTTGAGGGTTCGTCGCCCCCAGCCGGACAAGTGCCGAATCCCGAGGCGAGGCAGTTCGCGCAGATTTGTGCGACATTGTGGAGGTGAAAGGGAGCGAGTTCCTGTGGAAGGTGCGCCGGTTCGTCCGCCGCCGCAGTGTTCGCCTCCAGGTAAGAGCCCGGCTTTCGCTTGGATGGGCTCATTCCCTGGGCTGACGTCGCGTCCGGCCGCGTGGAGATGTTCTGAGGCGGCGGACACTTCGCTACAATCACATTCCATGCCCTTTGCTCCCCCCATCGATCCCAAGGCCATGATCGGCCGCCCACTGGACAGGCTGACTCTTGAGGAACGAAGCCGGCTGGCGGGCAAGATCATCGCCCTCGAGGTCTACGATCCGAAGACACTGCCGCTGCGGCGGATCGAAGCGATCGGCGACACGACCGAGGAATGCCTGCGGCAGTTGGCGGAGCGCGGGCTGGATCCCCGCGGGTTTGAATTCCAGCGGCTGGCGCCGCCTTATTGACGACTCGGCGGGAAGCCGTTCCTGTACAATATTGCGAATGTCCGCTGGGCCGGCTGCTGCTTCCGAACATCGAATCCGTTACGCAGCCGCTGCCGTCTTCATGCAGGTTCTGCTCGGCGTTCTCTACTCGTGGTCGGTGTTTCGAGGGCCGCTGGCGGAGCTGCACGGGTGGACCAAGGCACAGACCATCGCCCCCTACCGGTATTCCCTGCTCGCTTTTGCGGCCGGCATGATCCTGGCCGGGTTCTGGCAGGACCGGAAAGGACCGCGGGTGGTGGCGAGCGCCGGCGGATTCCTGCTCGGGGCCGGATGCCTGCTCGCGGCGTGGATCGGAGACACCGTCGGGGGGCTGATTCTGGCTTACGGGGTCATCGCCGGCTTTGGGGTCGGCTTCGCGTACGTGACGCCCATCGCGACTTGCATCAAGTGGTTTCCGGACAAGCGCGGCACGATTGTCGGCCTGGCCGTCATGGGCTTCGGCGCCGGCCCGCTCGTCTTCGGCCCACTTCTCGAGGCCCTCATCGGCGACAAGCCGCAACTGTTCCCTGCGACCATTCCGAGGACGTTCCTGATCCTCGCGGTCATCTTCTTTGCCGGAGTGATTGGTGCGGCCCAGTTCTACCGGGTGCCGCCGCCAGGCTGGAGGCCCGCCGGTTGGAGACCTCCGCCCGGACGCGCCACCTACGCCGAGGTACCTCCGCGCCGGATGCTCGGCACATGGCAGTTCTACGCTCTCTGGACGGTGTACTTCCTGGGAACCTCCGTCGGCCTCACCGCCATCGGCGAGGCGACGCCGCTGCTTCGAGAGATGGCCGGCGCCGGCCCCGCCATCTCGGCGGGCGCCGCTCTGGGGGTCATGAGCGTTTTCAACGGAGCCGGCCGGCTTGCCTGGGGGAGCGTCTCGGATCGCTTCGGTCGAAAGGCGGCGGTGCTCGCCATGTGCTCGCTTTCGGTGGTGGCCTGCCTCGGGTGCCTGCGTTCTGCCGCCGGCTTCTGGGTGCTCCTGGCCGGTCTCTGCCTGGCCGCGTTTTCCTACGGCGGCTACCTGGCCCTCATGCCTTCGCTCACCGCCGATTTCTATGGCCCGAAGCACGTGGGAGCGAACTACGGGCTCCTGTTCTCGGCCTGGGGCGTCTGCGGATTCGTCGTGCCCGGTTACTTCGCCGGGATTATGGATCGCGCACGCCTCGGTGGCGACCTCGCCGCGGGGTACCGGCAAGTCTATTGGGAGCTGGCGGTGCTGGCCGTGATCGGCGCCGCGGTGACGCTTCTCCTGCGCCCGCCGCGCCGGTAGGAAGAGCGGGCGCCGGGGGTTTCGCCCCCAAAACCCCGAAACCGGAATTGCTTGACTTCCGTCGAACAGGCGGAGCATGATCGAAGAAGGGGGTGGGCGATGAGAACCGCGCGTGTGGTCCTGCTGATGGCGGCGGCGCTGGTCGTGGTTTGCCTGCCGGCGCTCGGCCAGTCGGTGATTTCCGCCCAGTCCGGCTTGGTGCACTACGTCGAAGGCAAGGTGTTCGTGGGCGACTCCCGAGCCGATCCGAAGTTCGGCCAGTTTCCCCAACTGAAAGAGAACGAGGTGCTGCGCACGGAGTTGGGACGAGTCGAGGTGCTGCTCAACCCCGGTGTCTTCCTGCGTCTTGCCGAAGAATCCTCCATGCAGATGCTGTCCACCCGGCTCACGGATTGCCGCGTGGAGCTGCTCCAGGGAAGCATGGTCATCGAAGCTCCGGAAACGGACCAAGACAGCAGTGCGGTCACCGTCGTGTATAAGGACACCACCATCTGGCTGCCCGAGAAGGGTGTCTACCGGTTCGACACCGAGCCCGCCCAGTTGCGTGTCTTTGGGGGCGAGGCGGTGGTGTCCGCCAGGGGGCAGAAGGTTGTCGTGAAGAAGGGCAAACTACTGCTGCTCGACGGAACGATGATCGCCGAGAAGTTCGATACCGCGCAGACCGACGCGCTCGACCGCTGGAGCCGGCGGCGGGCAGAATACCTGGCGATGGCCAACATCTCCGCCGCCAAGCAGATCGCCGACAGCGGGGTTTACTGGACCCGCCGCGGCTGGTGGTGGAACCCGTACTTCGGGATGTACACCTACGTGCCCCTGCGAGGCACCTATTACAGCCCGTATGGCTGGAGCTTTTGGAGCCCGGGGAACGTGTACACCGTTTTCTACGTGCCGCCAACCTATCACTCGGGCGGTGGCGGCTGGGGCAGCTACAATCCCAATCTTGGATATTCCACGGTGACGCAAACCTCGACCGGGAACTCCGGCACGATGGCCATCGGCGCCTCGGCGCCCACGACCTCCTCCAGTTCATCCAGTGCGCCGATCGCGCGCGATTCCGGGAGCGGCGGCAGCCGGAGCCGGTAGCGGCTCCGCCTGGGGTTGTCTTTCGCGACGCTGGCTGGCTTGGTTCTCAGCCGCCGATGAACGCCGATAAGGATGAAGGATTTTCCGATCCTGCCAGCGTGCCTCTGTGGCTGAAGATGAATCATCTGCGGCTTTGACAGTCCCGCTCGGTGTGAGGTCGATCATTGACACCGAGCGGCCGGCGTCTAAGTGGGCACTTGCGTCGCAGTTCATCGGCGTTCATCGGCGGCTGATAACTTCTGCACCACGTTTGATGCATGCGGATTGGCATGAGGCGTCCCCCCTACTTCAGATTCCTCTCAAAGAACTCCGTGGCTGCTTCCATCGCGTGTCTCCGCGCCTTCCCGCTCAACCCGTGCGCCTTTAGCGGGTAGATCATCCACGCAAACTGCTTGCCGGCCCGCTGGAGCGCATCCGCCATCTGAAGGCTGTTTTGAAACAGCACGTTGTCGTCTTCGAAATTGTGAATGAGCAGCAGTTTTCCCTTCAGGTTGGCGGCGTAGTGGACCGGTGAGGCGCGATGGTAGCCGTCCGGGTTGTCCGCGGGCAGGCTCATGTACCGTTCCGTATAGATCGTGTCGTAGTTCCGCCAGTCGGTGACCGGCGCGCCGGCGACTCCCGCCCGGAACACTTCCGGCGCATGAAGCAGGGCGTTCAGAGTCATGAAACCGCCGTAGCTCCAACCGTGAATCCCGATGCGCTCGGGATCGACAAAACCGGTAGAGATCAGGTGTTGCACCCCGGTCTTCTGGTCTTCCAGTTCCTTGGCGCCGAGGTTCCGGAAGATCGCCGACTCCCACTTGTGTCCGCGGAAGGCCGAGCCGCGATTGTCCATCTGCCAGATGACGAAACCCTTGTGTGCCATCGCCTGGACCCACCCCAGTCCGGGCCAGGCGTTACTGACAACTTGCACGTGCGGCCCGCCATACACATCGACGATGGCCGGGTACTTCTTGCCCGCCCCGAACCCGGCCGGCTTGAGCAGGCGGCCGTACAATACAGCGCCGCCGGGAGTCTTCACCTCCACGACTTCCCAAGGCAGAATCTCGTACTTGTCGAGCACCGATCGGTCCGCCTCGTGGACGACAGCTACCTGCGTTCCGTCGCTATTATGGATGGTCTGGCGGAACGGCCCGGCAAGGCTTGTGTGAGTGTCCAGGTAGGACGAACAGTCCGGAGACGCCGACACGTCATGCACTCCGGCCTGTTCCGTGACCCGTGCGCTGCCGGCGCCGTCCAATCCCGCGCGGTACAGGTGGCGCTCCAGCGGACTTTTCTCCGTCGAGACGAAGTAGACCTGTGCCCGCGGCTCGTCCACGCAGACGAGGTCGGTCACCTCCCAATCGCCGCGCGTTACTTGCGCCAGTAGCTTCCCGTCGATGGAGTAGCGGTAGAGGTGCCGGAATCCGTCGCGCTCGCTCGCCCATAGGAACTCCGCGCCGTTCTTCACGAACTGCAAGTGGTGTCCGACGTTGATCCAGTATGGATCCTCCTCGCGCAGGACCGGCGAGGACTGGGCGGACTGGGCATCGACGCGGAGCAGATCCAGCCGGTTCTGGATGCGGTTCATCCGGCGGACAAACACGGAGCGGCTGTCCGGCGTCCAGGCGACGCGCGCCACCAGCGAATCTCGCGTGTCGCCGGTGTCCAGCCAGCGCGTTCGGCCGCCGCCGGCCGGGACCACACCCAGGCGCACGTCGGCGTTCGGTTCGCCCGCTTTCGGATACCGCTGCGGCTCGTAGACGGGCTGGAGGCTGAGCAGGTCGGCGTGCGGATAGAGCGGCTGGCGGCTCAAGTCGAACTGGAGATAGGCGATGCGCGTCGAGTCCGGCGACCACCAGTGGGCGGTTTCGAGTTCCAGTTCCTCCGGGTACACCCAGTCCAGCCGGCCGTTCCAGAGCGTCTTGGAGCCGTCGGTGGTCAGCCGGCTCGTCTCTTTGCGCCGGATGTCGAGCGAGTACAGATCGTTGCCCCGGCGAAACGAGACTCGTTGGCCGTCGGGGGAGAGCTTCGGGTCGCGCTCGGGCGCGGAGGTGGCGGTGAGTTGGATCCAGCCGCCGGCCGCGAGGCGGAACAGGAACAAATCGCCGGCGGCGGCGATCAGCAGGCTGTCGCCGGACCGCGACCATTGGATGGATTCTTCCTTGACGTTGCGGTTCTCCCATGGGAAGGCTTCCGGCTTCGGTCCTTTGACTGCGGCGGACTCGAGCCGTTCGGTCGCAACCAGCTTCGTTGCCTGACGCGCGGCGATGTTGTAGATCCAGACGGAACGGTCCTTCTGGTAGGCGAAGCGCTTGCCGTCCGGCGACCACACCGGGGAGATGGGCGTGTCCGGCTTGAGTTCCGCAATCACATCGAGAGTGACCGGCTTCTTCTGGGCGGGCAGGGTGGAGCCCGCGGCCAGCAGCGCCAGGATGGTTGTTGCGGGTCTGTTCATCGCGTCCTCCAATCTTACTTGGACCGATTGGCGGGTGCATGCGCATCGTGGCGGGCCAGTGCGCCCGGAGCCTCGTGTACCATAGTGATTGAACCCCCATTCATGGACCTGAAGAGCGTCGAGCTGAAGAACACCGTCAATCTGCCTAAAACCGACTTCCCGATGAAGGCGAACCTGCCGCAGACGGAGCCGAAGATCCTGGCGCGGTGGGAAGAGATGAAGCTGTACGAGAAGATCCGGCAGACGCGCGCTGGACGTCCGTCGTACGTTTTGCACGACGGGCCGCCCTACGCCAACGGGAACATACATCTCGGCACGGCATTCAATAAGATCCTCAAGGACTTCATCGTCAAATCGAAGAGCATGGCCGGCTTCGACGCGCCGTTTGTGCCGGGCTGGGATTGCCACGGCCTGCCCATCGAAATCAAGGTTGACGGGGAGCTGGGTCCGCGCAAGGCCCACATGTCCGCCGCGCAGATCCGCAACGCATGCCGGAAGTACGCTGCAAAGTTCGTCGAATTGCACCGGCGCGACTTCAAGCGGCTGGGCGTCTTCGGCCGCTGGGAGAATCCGTACTTGACGATGAGCGCGCAGTACGAGGCGGTCATCGCGCAGGCCTTCGTCGATTTCCTGGACAAAGGTTACGTCTACAAGGGCCTGAAGCCGGTGCACTGGTGCATGCGGGACCGCACGGCGCTGGCGGAGGCCGAGGTCGAGTACGAGAACCACACCAGCCCGTCGATCTGGGTGAAGTTTCCGCTGGTTTCCGATCCGGCCAGCATCGATCCCGCGCTGGCGGGACGCCGGGTTGCGACGGTGATCTGGACAACGACTCCATGGACCATCCCGGCCAACATGGCCGTGGCGTTCCACCCGAAATACCAGTACGTCGCGGCCGAAGTGGCCGGCGATGTGTACATCGTGGCGGAAGATCTGGTGAAAGCGACAGCCGACAAGTGCGGTTGGATCGACCCCAGGACGGTGGCGCGATTTCCCGGCGCGGCGCTGGACCGCTCCGTGTTCCGCCACCCGTTCCTGGATCGGGACTCCGCCGGCGTGCTCGCCGAGCACGTCACGCTGGAGCAGGGCACCGGCGCCGTCCACACCGCGCCAGGACACGGCCAGGAAGATTACCGCACGGCGCAGGAGTACGGGATCGCCACCTTCTGCCCGGTGGATGCCGCCGGGCGGATGTTTCACGCCGAGGGCGCCGAGGGCCGCCTGCCGGAGGAACTGATCGGAAAAACGGTGTGGGAGGCCAATCCGGTCGTCATCGGGATCTTGCGGGAGAGGGGCGCGCTGCTCGCTGAAGGCCATGTCGAGCACAGCTACCCGCACTGCTGGCGCTGCCACAACCCGACCATCTTCCGCGCCACCGAGCAGTGGTTCATCGGCATGGAGAAGAACAACCTCCGCGGCGAGGCGCTGGAAGCGATCCGGAAAGCGCGGTGGCTGCCGGCCTGGGGCGAGGAGCGCATCTCGAACATGGTTGCCCAGCGGCCCGACTGGTGCATCTCGCGCCAGCGTGTCTGGGGCGTGCCGATTATCGCCTTTTACTGCGAGCAGTGCGGCGAGCCGCTCACCGACCGGAAGTATCTGGACCGCGTCGTGGCCCAGTTCGCCGCGCACACCTCCGACGTCTGGTATGACCGCAGCGAGGAGGAGTTGCTCGGCCCGGACGCCCGCTGCGGCCGGTGCGGAGGCGCGAAGTTCCGCAAAGGCAGTGACATCCTTGACGTCTGGTTCGACTCCGGCTCGAGCCACCTGGCGGTGCTCACGCCGGACGATTCCCTGCCGTGGCCGTCTGATCTTTACATCGAAGGTCCGGATCAATACCGCGGCTGGTTCCACAGCTCGCTGCTGGTCGGCGTCGGGCTGAAGAACGGCTCGCCCTACCGGCAGTGCGCCTGCCACGGCTGGACGCTCGATGGCGAGGGCCGGGCCATGTCCAAGTCCCTCGGCAACGTGATCGAGCCCGAGGAGATCATCAAGCAGTACGGCGCCGAGGTGCTGCGCCTCTGGGTGGCGTCGGTGGACTTCACCGAAGACGTGCGGATCTCCGAGACGATCCTGGCGCGGCTGTCGGAGGCCTACCGCAAGATCCGCAACACCTTCCGCTACGCGCTCGGGAACCTGTCGGACTTCGATCTGGAGCGAGACCCGCTTCCGCCTTCGGAAATGCTCGAGCTGGACCAGTGGGTCCTGTTTCGCGCCGAGGACCTGGTGGAGCGCTGCCGCTCGCGGTACGCGGAGTTCGCGTTCCACAAGGTCTACCACGCGGTCTACGATTTCGCCACCACCGACCTGAGCGCGATCTACTTCGATGTTCTCAAGGACCGGCTCTACACAGCGGCGCCGAAATCTCGGGCGCGCCGCAGCGCCCAGACAGCGCTGTACCGGCTGACCTACGCGCTCGTGCGGCTGCTCTGTCCGATCCTGACCTTCACCACCGAGGAGGTCTGGGCGAATTTCCGCAAGCCGGCGGGCGCGCCGGAAAGCGTCCACCTCTCGCTCTTCCCAGAGCCTTCCGAACTCACCGAGGGCCTCACGAAACAGCACCGCAAGCGGGCCGAGAACTGGGAGCGCCTCATGGAGGTACGGGAAAGTGTCCTGAAGAGCCTGGAGGCTGCCCGCCGGGAGAAATTCATTGGAGCGCCGCTCGAAGCGCGCGTGCACCTGAGGGCCGACGGGAAGCTGTATCCGCTGCTCGAACAGTACGCAACCGAGCTGCCTTCCCTGTTCATCGTCTCCCAGGTGCTGCTGGAGAGCCGATCGGACACGCTGCTTTCGATCCATATCGATCGGGCCAACGGGGTCAAATGCGAGCGCTGCTGGAAGTACACGACCGACGTCGGCTCCAATCCCGACTTGCCGACGGTGTGCGCCGCCTGCGCCGAGGCGGTGGCGGCGATCGTGGATTGCCAATCCGTATGACGTCGCACCGCCTGGTCGCCTTCGGTCTGGCCGCGACCGTTTTCCTGCTCGACCGCGTCACGAAAGGGATTATCCGATCGCACGTGTCGCCGTGGGACACGTATGTCGTAATCCCCGGCTTCTTCCACATCGTGCACACGGAGAATCGCGGCGCAGCGTTCGGCTTGCTGGCGAACTCCGATTCCGAGTGGCGCACGTTCTTTCTCGTCGGCCTTTCGATTCTGGTGCTGGCGCTGGTGGCGAGCGTGATGTGGCAGCCGTCGTCGCCTTCTCACAGCCGGGCGCTGGGCGCGGGCCTGTCGCTGTTGTTCGGAGGAGCCCTCGGGAACCTGTATGACCGGATTACGCACGGCACCGTGACCGACTTCCTGGAATTTTTCATCGGACAGTATCACTGGCCGGCGTTCAACGTGGCCGACAGCGCCATCACCGTCGGGGCGGGGCTGTTGCTGTTGGACCTGTGGCTTTCCAGGCGGATCAACCGCGGACACGCAAAGGGCGCCGAGAGTTGACTTCATGTTTCCTCTGCGTCTTCCGCGACCCTGCGGTTTGAAATTCTAAATGTTCCCTCAACTATTCAAGTTCGGCGATTTCTTCCTGCCCACCTACGGGCTGCTGGTGGCCACCGGTTTCCTGCTCGGGCTCTGGGTCGCCTCACGGCTGGCGAAGCGGGATGGAGCGGATCCCGAGGAGATCGTAAACCTTGGAGTCTATTGCGCGCTCGCGGGGATCGCCGGCGCGAAAGTCCTGATGTTCGCATTCGATTGGACTTACTACAGCCGCAATCCGGGTGAGATCTTCTCCTTGTCGACCTTGCAGGCGGGCGGCGTCTTCCAGGGGGGGCTCGTTCTCGCGTTGGCGGTCGGGCTGTATTACATGCGCCGCAAGAATCTGCCGTTCCTGGCGACGACGGACGCCTTCGCGCCGGGCATCGCCCTGGGCCATGCCATCGGCCGGCTCGGATGTTTCGCCGCGGGGTGCTGCTGGGGCATCGAATGCAGCCGTCCCTGGGCGGTGACGTTCACCGATCCCGTGGCGGAGCGCCTCTTCGGCACTCCGCTCCACAGGCCACTCCACCCGACCCAGCTCTACGAAGCGGCGCTGGAGGCGATCATCTTTGTCATTCTGTACCGCCGGTTCTCGCCGGTGCGGCGGCCGGGTTCCGTGATCGGCCTCTATCTGGTGCTTTCTTCGCTCGGCCGCTTCGTGGTGGAGTTCTTGCGCTTCCATGGCCAGGGGAATCCATTCGGAGGGCCGCTCTCGGTGACGCAGTGGATCGCCCTGATTCTGCTGGCCGCCGGCGCCTGGCTGCTGACCAGACGCGCGAACCCGCCATCCGCGCACCGGCGGGCCGCCGCCTGACCCGAATCTCCCATGCAACCCATTGACCCTGCCAACCCCCTGCTTGAAGTCCGGTTCCGGATTCCGTTCGACGGGATTCGCGCGGAGCACGTCGAGCCGGCGGTGCGCGCGCTGCTGGAGGATGCTGTCCGGCGAAGAGAGGATCTCGCCGGCCTCGACGGCGCCCGCACCTTCGACAACACGATGCTGGCGCTTGACGCACTGACCGAGCGGCTGGATTACGCCATGGCCGTGGTGAAGCACCTCGAATCCGTGGCCACGTATCCCGAGCTGCGCGACGCCTACAATGCGGTCCGGCCCGCCACCAGCGAGTTCTACGCGGGCATTCCGTTGCACGAGGGGCTCTGGCGGTCGCTGGGCGAGTTCGCAAGCTCGGAGGAGGCCGCCAGGCTCGAGGGCTCTCAGCGGCGGTACCTCGTCAAGACGATGGACGAGTTCCGCCGCCACGGCGCGGAGCTGGACTCTGCCGGCAAGCGGCGGCTTGCCGAGATCGAAGTCGAGCTGGCCAGGCTGACGACGAAGTTCTCCGAGAACGTCCTGGACGCAACCAATGCTTTCGAGCTCGTGATTACCGAGGAGAAACAATTAGCGGGCTTGCCGCCTTCCGCGCTCGCCATGGCGCGCGAGAGCGCAGCGTCGAAAGGGATCGACGGCTGGCGCTTTACCCTCCAGGCGCCGAGCTACGTCGCGCTGATGACCTACCTCGACGATGGCTCGATCCGGGAGCGCGTCTATCGGGCGCACAGCGCTCGCGCGTCCGGCGGTCCGCTGGATAACCGCGCCCTCATTGCGAGAATTCTTCAACTGCGGAGGGAGAAGGCAAGGCTGCTGGGTTTCAGGGATTTCGCCGACCTGGCGCTCGCCGATCGCATGGCCAAGACCGGCGAGCGCGCCATGGCCTTCCTGCGCGACTTGCGCGACAAGACGGCGCCGTTCTTCCATCGGGAGACCGAGGAGTTGCAGTCGTTCCGGCGGCGAACCGAGGGCTCCGACGCGCCGGATCTTCAGCCTTGGGACATCGCCTACTACGCGGAGAAGATGCGGGCCGCGCTCTATGAGTTCGACCAGGAGTCGCTGCGCCCCTATTTCCCGCTGGAGCGTGTGATCCAGGGGCTGTTCGATATCGCCGCCCGCCTGTTCGCGATCCGCGTCACCGAGCAGACGGATGTCGAAGCCTGGGATCCGCGGGTGAGATACTACGCGGTGCACGATGAGAGCGGGGAGCTGCTCGGCTGTTTCTACGCCGACTGGCATCCGCGAGAAAACAAGCGCGGCGGCGCGTGGATGGACTCGCTCATTACCGGGGTGCCCGCGGCCGGCGGATTCCGGCCGCACCTCGGGCTGATGTGCGGCAACTTGACACCGCCGGCCGACGGCAGGCCATCGCTGCTGACCCACGACGAAGTGGAAACCATCTTCCACGAATTCGGCCACCTGCTCCACCAGCTTCTGAGCCGCGCGGCGATTCGCGCCCAGGCGGGCACGAACGTGGCCTGGGATTTCGTCGAGCTTCCGTCGCAGATCATGGAGAACTGGTGCTGGGAGCGGGAAGCGCTCGACTTGTTCGCGCGTCACTACCAGACCGGCGAGCCGATTCCCGAGGATCTGTTCGGGAAGATGAGCCGCGCGCGGAACTTCCGAAGCGCCAGCGCCCAGATGCGCCAGCTCGGTTTCGGCTTTGTGGACATGATGCTGCATCGTGAGTACTCGCCGGAGAACGACGGCGACGTGATCGAATACAGCCGCCGCATTCTCCAGGAGTTCTCGCCGGCGCCGCTGCCGGCCGGCCACGCAATGCTCGCCGCTTTTACGCACCTGTTTTCGGACCCGGTCGCCTACGCCGCTGGTTATTACTCTTACAAGTGGGCGGAAGTTCTGGATGCGGATGCATTCACTCGTTTTCAGGACGGCGGCATCTTCAGCCGCGAAGCGGGCATGCAGTTCCGCGAGCGGATCCTCTCCCGCGGGGACAGCGATGACCCGGCGGCGCTGTACCGTTCCTTCATGGGGCGCGATCCCGATCCTGACGCGCTTCTGCGCCGGCTGGGTCTGATGGGATGAGCCGCGAGCGCCGAGCATCGGGCCTTCAGATATGAAAATAGGTGCTTCGTACTCTTGACAACGTTTTTGGTTCGGATAGAATCATAATGGAACCGAGGTGTAACGGTTCCTGAAAGTGCACCAAAGCAGCCGGCGGAAACGTCGGCCGGGAGGTGTTGATAGAGCCGTACAAGCAGGAGGGGCGGTAGCCCTCGGCTGGCGGCGAGCGGTAGAGAAGCGGCGGACGACCGGAATCATCGCGCCTGAAACGCGCAGCGCTCCCGCGCAATATGAGGGTCGTGAAGGCCGTCTTCGAGCTGACCGGCCGGGATCAGGCGAACCGCCCCTTTCGGGTGTTTTGTCCCTCTCACTTGGCGGGCAGTTTCTTCAGCATGAGGTCTTTGTACATCACCACGCTGCCGGGGTCGTGCTGCTGTAACGCCAGGTAGCCCTTTGTGTAGGTCTTCTTCTCGTCCACGTAATCCACGACCGTCTTGCCGTTCACCTTGATGATGATGTGGTTGCCTTCCGCGATGATATGCTGCTCCCACCAGGTGTCATCCGGTACCAGTTGCTCGGTGACGTCGACGAGGTTGTACAGGCTCCCCGTCCGCTTGGGGTCCTTGTGGCTGTTGTTCACCTGCGCCTCGTAGCCCTTCGGCCATCCTTCCATGAACTCGGCTCGGAAGTACATGCCGGAGTTCCCGCCCCTGTTCAACTTGACCATCGCCTTGAACTCGCAGTTCTCGCACTGCTCGTCCATGTAGAACAGGTGACTGCGGTCGCCACGGCCGACGATGGCGCCGTCTTCCACCTTCCAGTTCTCGGGCCGCTCGCTGGCCTTCCAGCCGTTGAGGGTCTTGCCGTCGAAGATCCTCCTCCAGCCGCTTTCGGCGGGCGCGGCGGGTGCCGCCAGCAGCGCGCCCATCATCAGGGATAGCGAAGCTTTCCTCATCTTGAACCTCCAGGAATGATCCTCCATTAGATCGCAAAAAGGGGCCAGGCGCACTTTTCCGCGGCGACCAAACGCGGAGCACAACGCAGGACCTATCGGCGTCCATCGGCGGGCCAGAATGAATGATTTGTTTACGAGGAAGTGGTCTGTCGTACGACCAGGCACTAAGGCGTCTCCATCGACAGGCTGGCGACCAGCGGACGGCCGGTGAAGGTGCGGCCGATCCACGGCGAGAAGAGCCGGTAGGGAAAGTTCGCGATGGTGACCACGACGCGCTCCGCGCTGGTCCCGGCGTCGTATCGCGTCACAGCGACTTTGTCGGCGGTGAGCCCGCAAATCCCGGATGTCGCTCCCTCAGGCACGGTTGGCTGGTTGTACAGCACCATGTTGCGGATCGAGTCCGCATCGAAGTTGCGGACGACTCCGTAGCGGGCGGCGCTCCGCAGCCTGGCGGTGAACGTCTGGTGCACCAAAAGCACCTGGGCCAAATCGAATATGCCGATCAGCGTCGCCAGGAAGACGAGCAGCACCAGGGCTGCCTCCACCAGTCCGTTGCCGCGGCGGCGGTTGTTATCGTTCCTCACGCATCCCTCCTAAGCTAGGGAGGAGCAAACCTGCCCATGTACGCGAAGGTGAGCTTTGGCTTCCCGTTCAACGGGTAGGTGGTCACCACCGCGTTCAGCGTGTAGTTCACAATGGACACCGAAACGTCCTTCGGCACATTCCGGTCGAACGTGACGGTCACGTTAACCTTGGCCGGCGTCAGGTCCGGGGCGACCGGCTGGACGCCGCCATCCGGACTCCCGTAGACGACCATGTTCCGGACGGCGGTCAGGTAGGCGTCGGAAGGGGTCGAGGTCCCGGAATCATAAACGAGCAAGGACGCATACCGGACGCCGCCGCGCACGGCGCTCTCCAGCGTGTTGTAGACGAAGTAGGCGTAGCCGAACTGGAAGACGCCGGCGAACACGGAGAACAGGAAGCCGAACGACAGCGCGAACTCGAGCATCGTGTTTCCGCGCCTTCTCGCCGTTCGTGTCGCGGCACGATTCACTGCACCAACCTCACGGAGTATGCGCCGGGGCCGCCCGCGCCTTTGTGCCGGCTCCCCTGCACGTACGGCCCGATGAACTCGGCGCAGAAAGGCTGGTTGCCGCCCTGCGGGTATTCTTCGGCCCGCAAGAGGAAGAACAACCCGAAGCCGAGCACGATGTTGTCCGGATGCCCGTTGTTGACCGGTACCACGACGAGTCGGCGTCCGTTGCCCGTGTCGTTGGCTTCATACTCAGCGTAGGTGGCCGAAAGCGGGTCCGTGTCCTGACCGACGCGGTTTTGCAGGCTGTCGCGCTGCGTCTGTTTGTTGCCGCCGGTCATGAATACCGCCTCGCCGACCTCCAGCGGCCGGGTCATGTAATCCTGCTCAATGGCGGCGCGGATAATGGCGGAACTGGTCTCCTCGATGTAGCCGCGCTCATCGGCGCCGCCAGCCTCGGCCTGCGCCACCCACTGCGGGGCGTCGTCGCCCGGGCAGACATTGATTCCCACCCTGGGATTCGAACCCCAGCGGAGCGTATAGCGCTCTCCAGGGATGAATCCGAAGTCCGGCTGGCCGCTGTTGTGCGCATAAGGCGAGAAGGGCAGCACGCCTTCCGGGAAATACGTCTTCGGGACCTGCCCGGCGATTGCGGTTCCATTCACAGTCGCCGTTTGCGCCGACGCCACGGCGCTGATGAAGTACAGGGGCACGGTGGCGGTTGCCCGCACCCTCACGTAACGGTACCCGGCGGGAGAACTCGGATTCGCCGACCACGGGCCTCCGAGGTCAGCGGCAAAGTCGGTCTGCGTTCCGCCAAACGCGGTCGTACCGAAGTTCCAGCGGTTCGTGCTGGCAGCCACGGCGTTTTGCGCGCGCGTGAGGCCGGCCGCGGTGCCGTCGAGCTCGAGCGCGGCCGCCAGGGCGGCTGCGTCGGTGTACGCTTGCATCTCGCTTCGCACGATATACATCCGGCTGATGTCGACGCTCAGCCCGAGCGCGCCCACCATCGCCACCAGGCACGCCCCGGTGGTCAACAGAGCGAATCCCTTCCTTTGCCGGCGATCAACAGCAACAGACATGTGCGGAGTCTCTACGTGGAAGTGTAACGGCGCGCGCGCGGGATGTATCTCGGCAAGCAGCCTGAGACGGAGGGGGAAAACGCCCGAGTGAGTTGGAGGAAACCGGGTGGCGCGGGCGGTTTCTCCCGCCTCCCTGCTATTCTGGAATTCACTTCTCTCATGGCAGCCGTCTTTCCGTTTCAGCCTTACCGCTATCATGAGCGGGCCGGCAGGCTGGAGGATCTGGTCACGCAGCCTTACGACAAGATCTCGCCGGAGATGCAGGCCCGCTATCTCCGTCTCAGCCCGCACAACCTCGTGCGGATCATCCTTGGCGAGCGGCTTCCGGACGACAACGCGGCGGCAAACGTGTATACGCGTGCCGCGCGTCACTTCTGCGAATGGATCGACGCCGGCATCCTCCAACGGGAGCAGGAGCCCGCCCTGTTTGCGTACTTCCAGGAGTTCACCGAACCGGACACCGGCGAGCGGCTGGTGCGGAAGGGCTTCATCGGACTGGGCGCCGTCGAGGACTACTCCGGCGGCGTGGTGCACCGTCACGAACGTACCCTTTCGGGTCCGAAACAGGACCGCCTGGAATTGTTGCGTCACACGCGGGCGCATTTCGGCCAGATCTTCATGCTCTACCCCGATCCGTCCGGCGAGATCGACTCCATCCTCGACCGTGTTTCCCGGGACGCGCCGCTTGCCGCGTTGGCCGACGAATACAAGGCGTCGCACCGGCTGTGGAAGATCGCCGGGCCGGCGGTCATCGCCCGCATCCAGGAACAGATGGCTCCCAAGAAGCTGCTCATCGCGGATGGCCATCACCGCTACGAGACCGCGCTCGCCTTTCGCAACGAACATCCCGAACTGGAGGATGGCCGGCGGGTGATGATGACTTTCGTGAACATGCACTCGCCGGGGCTGAAGATCCTGGCGACGCACCGCCTGGTGAGCGGCGTCGATGCCGCCGGCTTTCGCGAGAAGGCCGGCCGCGCCTTCCGGATCGAGACCCTGCCGGACCTCGACGCCTTGCGCCGCGCGTGGCGGGAGCCCCATCCGGCGCTGATTCGCATCGGCGTGGCCATCGGCGGCGAGCCTGGCCTGCTTCGTCTGGAATCTGTCCGCCGGGCGGGCGACCTGGAGGTCCCCTTCCTCCACGAGCGCATCCTGCGGGACTTGCTTGGAATCGACGAGGACGCCGTCCGGGAGGAGCAGAACGTCCGCTACGTCCGCGGGGCGGAAGCGGCGGTCGGGGAGGTCCGGAGCGGCGCCGCCGACATCGCCTTTTTGCTGGAGCCGACGCCGATTGACGACGTGGCCCGAATCGCCTTCTCCGGCGGAGTCATGCCTCAGAAATCGACCGATTTCTACCCGAAGCTCCTGTCCGGGCTGACTATTTACCGGTTGGAGAAGTAGCGCGCGGCGAAGCGAAGACCCGCCTGTGGCCCGGCGACGGCCGCGCCGGCCCACTGGAAGTTTACATTCGCAGTTCTCCGTGTATGGAACGAACGACGTACAATGTGCTGCATCGTCCCCAATTGGCTGGAAGTGGTACATTAGCTTCAAAGGACGAATCTGGAGAGGCAAGCCGCCATGAAGTTGGTTGTCGCAATTCTTGTGGGTCACCTCGGCCTCACGCTGTTCGCGCAGAGCCCCATCGAGCAGGCAGCGGAATTGGAGCGAAGGGGAGAGTCCGCCGAAGCCCGCCTCGCGCTGCGTAGGGCAGCCGAAAGCGCTCCGGGGGATGCGGCCGCCATGGCGGCCTACGCTGCCTTTCTCGACCGCTACAACGATCCTGAGGCCCGGCCGGCCTACGAAGAGCTGCTTGCGCTCCTGAAGAGGTCCGGCGGCCCGAAGGAACGCGCCGCCACCGCGCGCCGGCTCGTGTTGCTTTCCCTTTTGGCCGGAGACAGCCGGGCCGCCGCCCGGAATCTCGAGGAATACCGAACGGCCGGGGGGACGGACTGGCCGAAGGCGTCCTTGCCCGAGGCCCTGCCGGAAGAAAAATCGCAATACATCGAGATTCCCGGACCGTTCCATTCCTTCGCGCGGATGGCGGCCGTTTCCCAGGAGATCAGTCTGCGAGAACTGCTGGCCGGCGTGGCCCGCAACGTGATCACCAACGGGTATCAAGCCTCCAGCAGCAACGAGGGCCTGGATCAAACCGAGTACCTGAAGCTTCTGGTCCGCTATCTCTCGCAGGCCCGGGAACTGGACAAGTTCGCGGGCGCCGCCAAGGTCATCCGAGTGGAGACCTGCGAATCCAGGGAGACGGCGGACCTGCTGCGAATCCTTGGCTACCGCATGCGCGGGGCTTGTGGCGGCGACCTGGTGCTGGAGACAGTGAACGCCACTCGGGCGTTCCTGACGATCGACTCGGGCTTCCCGCTGGCCGAACTGGAGCAGGCATTGCGGACTAACCGGCCTTTCTCTTACGAGTACCAGCGGACCAGCGTGCCGGTTCTCTACGGGCCGGACTATTGGCTGGAGGCGAGGGAAGACAAGCAGCCGGCGGAGTTCATCGACGCCTTCCTGGCGGATCCGTCGATTTGCCGGCTGTACCTCGGCTTGTCAAAGCTGGACCGGGAGACCGCCGACAAGCTCCGCGACTCCGTCGCCGGGCCGCGCCTCAGGGCTTTTGCCCACGTGCTCGACTTCTATGGCGGTATGTTCGAGATCCGCAACAGCAAAGCCCAGGTCCCCGGCGGGGCGCGGACCGAGAAGATGTGGGAAGAACTGGTCGGGGCGCCCACGGAGCCCGGCGCCGCATTCTTCGAGAAACTCATTTCGAAGGATGACGGCTGGATGGCGAGTTTCTTCGATGCGCTGGCGCGCATCGACGGCCCGGTGAAGGACTACCTCACGGAACCGGAGCGCATGAAGCGCTTCTACATGGCCATCCGCGGACGGGTTACCAGCCCCGGTCCGGCTCGCCCCGTATTCCGCGCCAACACGGAAATGATCCTGTTGACGACCAGGCTCCGCCTGGAGGCTGACGGCAAGCCGCACATCCCCGGCGGGCTTGACGTCTGGAAGAATCTCTTTATCAAGCACCCGCATGGAAAATACGACGGAAAGCTGACCCGCCTGGCGACCACCTGGAGCTCGCCGGACGACGTTCTGGAGGCGATGTTCGCCCTGTGCCGGAAGGCGGTGGAGAACGAGCCGCTGCGAATCTTCATGGCGATCAGCGACCTGAACCGGCGGAGATCCCGGCCGCTGGAGCCGGCGACGGTAGACCGCCTGGCGCGCGCCTATCGCTCGATCGGCGCGCAGTACTCCATCTTCAGCGACGCCCCTTCGGTTAATGACAAGACGATCCTCCAGTACCTCGATCTGACCGACGAAATTGATGATGTCGGCAATGCCAACCTGAGGGCCGACACCGCCGGGACGATGCAGGCGCTGGTGGGCCTGTGGCAGATTTTCTGCCGCCAGGAAACAATCCGGCAGGCGGAAGCGGATGAGGCGCTGGCCGGCATTCTGGCAGGCTTCACCGCGATTCGCAACACCCGCGACGTCTTTGACGCCGGCCGCGCCGGCGTCGAGGTCCTGCTGAAGGCAACGCGGTCCGCCGAGAACGCGTCCCCTCAAGACCGCTTCTTGAACCTGTTGGCGGGAACCGCCAATCCCAACAACCAGGAGGCGCACAACCGGGTGGTCGAGGAGATGGCAAGGATCTTCGACGCGCAGCGGCTGGTGCCGCTCACGACGATCTTTGAGCTGTCGGACCATTTGGAAGCCCTCGCCCGCGGGGAGAAGATCAACACGGCGTTGCTCAACCGCCTGTCGGCGAGGATTGCGGAAATCCAGGCGCCGCGCTCTTCGCTGACGGGTGTCGAGAAGAACACTTTCTCCTTCGGCTACTGGGCTGAAAAGCACGTCGAAGCGCAGCGCAAGCTGAAGCTTCGCGCCGTGATCGAACGCGCCGCCGGCAATGCGGACGCGCTCCGCGAGGCCCGCGGTTTGCTCACGCCGTTCCTCCGAGATGCGCTGGTCGGGATGAACTACGTTCACTACGCGCCGCCCGGGGCGCAGGTGCTGCTGACGAATCCACTCTTCGTGCGCACCCATGACTTCCTCGGCATCCAAGGCACCGGGAACACCTGGAAGAGCACCGAAGTATTCGGAAGCGGGTGGCCGTCCAGCGCCGGCGGCCGGCTGGTGGGCTCCTTGTCCGGACTGCCCTACGCGCTGGCCGAAGCGGAGATGAACTTCATGATTCCCACCCGCGAGCAGGCGCTGATCTGGGGGGACCTGGCGCCGCAAATGATTCTCAGCGCCAAGATTCCGCGGTGGTGGAATGTGACGCCGGCGCAAATGCACTGGGTGGGTCTGCACCTCCGCTCTGCCGAGTCGCTGCTGGCGGAAGCGGTCCTCGATCCGGAGCGACGCCGCCAGGTGCTGGAGATGCTCGCCCGGCGGGCGCCGCCGGCCAGGGTCCGGCGCACCGCTCAGCTTCTGGAGTCGGGGGAGGTCCGGGCGGCGCTGGACAATGTGACTCCGGCCGAGTCGTTCGCCATCGCCCGCGAGGCTGCGGCGCAGGCTAAGGATTCCGCCGTCTTTCCGCTCGAGGAGATCCGCCGGCTCGCCGCCGCCGTGCCGGATCGCATCAACTACGAAGCCGTGTCGCGCGCGTTCGGAACGCCGAAGCCGACTCTCACCAATTCCTATCAGCCTGAGCTGCTGTATCTCAGGACCTTCCCGACGCTGATGGGATACTCGAGCCGGATCATGGCCGAAAGCTGGGAATCGAATACCCTTTATTGGGCCGCCTTGGCCGACGAAGTCCATCTGCCTCCGGGGCAGTTGAACGTGCTGATTCCGGAATGGACCCAGCAGACCGTGGAGCGGATCTTCGCCACCCACCTGGAAGACTGGCCGGCGGTGCTCCGTTCCCTGCGCGCCGTCGGTGAAGACATCCGGTCGAAGGCGCGGCGTCAAATGGCGGCCGAGCAAAAAGCTTCCTTGCAATAGCGGGAGATCGCAACATGAGGCCAGTGAGCATTCTCAACAAGGCGGCGGCAGTTGCTCTGCTGCTGCCGGCCGCGGGCGCCGTCGCCCAGGAGCGTCCGATCTTTCGGGTGAAAGTTGACATGGTCGTGTTGACCTTCACAGTGACCGACAGCCGCGGCCGTTACATCAACGGCCTCAAGCCCTCCGAGTTCCGCATCCTCGAGGACGGGATTGTGCAGAGGATCGCCACCTTTTCGGAGGGCAACCGGCCGGCGATGCAGGTGCTGCCGGACGGGAGCACCCGTCCTCTGCTCGGCGGTGGCGAGAACCCCGATGCGCCTGGCTTGGAGGGCCGCGCCGACGCGTTGGTGGGCACGAACGTGTTTATCCTGTTCGACACCAGCAACTACATGTACCGCGGCTTCGTTTACGCCTCCGACGCCA